>JAKBJA010000151.1 GCA_021836225.1 Pseudomonadota bacterium
GGGAATGGATCAGCTGCTGGAAATCGTCCGTCGCGATCGCGGCTTCAAGGAGGACATCGGCCGCAAAACCCTGCTGTCCGTATTCAGTCTGCTGGATGGCGACGAACGGGTCAGCCGTTACCGGCGCATGCTTTCCAGCCTGCTGTACTGAGTTCGGCTCAATCGATGGCCTGGTAGCGGACCTCGACGATTTCCACCTCGCGCCGTCCGTCCGGCGTCTGCACGCTGACGGTGTCGCCCTCGCGCGCCTTCAGCAACGCGCGCGCCATCGGTGAAATCCAGGCGATGCGGCCGCGTCCGGCGTCGGCCTCGTCGATGCCGACGATGGCGTAGGTGGATTCTTTGCCGCTTTCATCCGCGACCGTGACGGTGGCGCCGAAGAACACCTGGTCGGTGCCTTCGCGGATGGCGGGGTCGACCACCTCGGCGTGCTCAAGCCGCTTGGATAAAAAGCGGATGCGCCGGTCGACTTCGCGCAGGCGTTTCTTGCCGTAGATGTAATCGCCATTTTCAGAACGGTCGCCGTTGCTCGCCGCCCACGAGATGGTTTCAACCAGCTTGGGGCGCTCGACTTTCCACAGCTGGTTGAACTCGGCGTCGAGCTGCGCGTAGCCGGCCGGGGTCATGTAATTCTTCGACCCGGCGGGCAGCGCCGGTGCGGCGAGATCGTCCTCGTCGACGTCAGGCGTGTCGGATTCCTTGACGAAGGCTTTGTTCATCGGCCAAATAAATACGCAAGCAGCGACAGCAGCAGCGACATGAGTATGACGCTGGTGAAGGGAAAGTAGAACGTGCCGCGTGCACGCTTTATCCGCAGGTCACCCGGCAGCCGCCCCAGGCCCAGGCGATTCAGCCAGGGGGTGAGCAGCCCCAGCACCAGCAGGGCCGCAACCAGCGTGAGCAACCATTTCAACATAGCCTATTGCTGAGCCGCCTCGTCCATCTGCTTGCGCTGCGCCTCTGCTGCCGAGTTCACCTGGCCTTCCACCGCACGCGCTTTTTCCATCGCCTTGACCTGCGTTTCGAACACCGCATTGGGTTGGCGCTCGGTTTCGGGCTGGGGCGGCGGGGTCGGGTCGCAGGCGGTCAGGATCAACCCAAGCGGAATCAGGAATCGTTTCATCGCGCATTCTCCAGGAGTCCGGTGGGCAGGCCGTCGATGCTGACCTGGTTTTTCTCGCGCCAGTAATCCAGCAGCCCCACCGCGCCTTTCTTCTCGGCCCAGCGTGCCAGGGTGTCGCGCTCGCCCTGGTAGGCATACATCGGAACGGCGTAGCCGCACGAGGTCTGCACCGAGTCGATGTCGAGCACGATGATCTGGCGTTCGCCAGGGAGTGCAGGGAAGTGGCGGCGCAATTCGCTCCATTCGGCGTCCTGCCGGCGCACGGCACGGCCGCGTCCGTACAGGCGCAGGATCAGCGGATCGGCGTCGAAGCTGCACCACATCAGCGTCATGCGGCCATCGTGCTTCAGGTGGGCGGCGGTTTCGTTGCCGCTGCCGGTGAGGTCGAGATAGGCCACGCGTCTCACATCGATCACGCGCAGGCTGTCCATGCCCTTGGGCGACAGGTTGAGGCGGCTGTCGGCGGTGCCGGTGGCCGTGAAAAAGATCTTCTGCGCGGCGATGAAGTCGCGGTGCCGTGCATCAAGCTCAGGATAGAAGCGCGCCATCTGGATACCCCTATAAATCCACTGCGCACCCATGATCCGGGCGCGTCCGGTGCTCGGAATCCTCATGTACCTCTATGTACATTCCGGTTCCTGCGCTCCGGGCGCATCCGGCTGATGGTCGCTCGCTACGATTTCTAGAGGCATCCATCAGTTGATCTGCTTTTTCAGAAACTCGGCGAGGATGCGCAGCCGTGTCACGCTGTCGTTCATTTCCAGCAGGTTCTGCTTGATGGTGAGTTTGAGCGGCAGCACTTCGGACAGCCGGTAGCCCACCCACACGGCATTATCGAATTCGTGCGGCGCAGGAAAATGGGCGTCGCCGTATTCGGCGATGATATGGCGAAGGATCTCCACGGCAAGTTCGAGATCGTCGGGAATGGCTGTGGCAGCCTCATGGCTGACCGCCTCGACGGTGCCGATGAGCAGGCCACTGGGTTCGGTGCGGGTGCTGCGGATGACGAAGCGTTCCTCCGCCTGCGTGTCGATGTGCAGGATGCCAGTCTGCGGCATGTCCCAGTCGGTGACGCGCACGCGGGTGCCGACGGCGTAGGGAACCGCGGGGGTGCCGGTCTCGCTGCCTTCGCGAATGGCGCAGATGCCGAACGGCGTATTGTCGGCGATGGCCTGTTTGACCATGTCGAGATAACGCTGTTCGAAAATGCGCAACGGCAACTGCCCGCCGGGAAACACGACGGTGTTGAGCGGAAATAACGGGAGGCTGGCGTGTTCGAATGCGGGGCTCATCGCTCGTCTCCCCAGCGTGCCATCAGGGTGTGCTGGATGCCCAGTTGGTCGAGGATACGCGCGACGATGAAATCGATGATCGCCTCGACCGTTTGCGGGTGATGATAAAAACCGGGGTTGGCGGGCAGGATCACTGCGTTCATCTTCGACAGCTTCAGCATGTTTTCCAGATGCAGGGTGGAAAACGGCGCTTCGCGCGGAACGAGGATGAGCTTCCTCTGCTCCTTCAGCATCACGTCGGCAGCGCGCTCGATCAGATTGTCGGACAGGCCGTGGGCGATGGCGGCGAGCGTACCCATCGAACAGGGGCACACCACCATGGCATCGGCCGGATTGGAGCCGGAGGCGACCGGAGCATTCCAGTCCTCGCGGCCGAACACGTGCAGTTGGCCGTCGCGTGCGTTCAGTCCTTCGGACAACTGTTTTTCGAGATCGCTGGCGCGGGCGGGCAAGGCCACGCCGAGCTCCTGCTTGGCGACGAGGTGGGCGGCCTGCGACACCAGCAGGTAGACGCGCATATCGGCGGCCAACAGGCATTCGAGAAGACGCAGGCCATAGGCCATGCCGGAGGCGCCGGACAGCGCGAGGGTTACGGTGTGGATGGGGGAATGCATGACATGGATTGTCCCCCGGATGGTGCGGGACCGGCAAGCAAACGCGCCACGATGACACCGTTCACCGCGCCAAAAATCAGGGCAGCGGCGGCAAACAGCGGCGACAGCTTGAAGAGTGCGGCGCCGGGCAACAACCACCAGCCGGCCAGCGCAAGCTGACCGCCGATATGGCCGAAGGCGGCCAGCACAGACAGACTGACCGGTCCGAAATAACGGCTCGGCAGATGGCGTGCTGCCCCCAGCACCAACAGGCTGGCGAGCGCGCCGGCGCTTGAGAGCCAGAAGCCCGGCGCGAACAGGCTGCCCAGCAGAATGCCGCCGGCCAGCACGCGCAGGGCGGACACCCAGGCCGCTGCGCGCCAGCCGACTTGCAGCAGTACCAGCAGGATGACGATGTTGGCCAGCCCCGGCTTCACGCCGGGAACCGGGCTGGGAATCGCCGCTTCGGCCAGGGTCAGGCCGATCGCCAGCGCAGCCAGCCGCGCGATGCGACGGTCGTCCGAGCTGACCGGCAATTCAATAACCGAGCGTGTCATAGGCGGACGTGCGGCCCCGGATTTCGAGGCTGACCTGATTCGGCAGGCACAGAGCCGCCTGGCCGGATTGCGTGAGCCAGCCCTGTTTCACGCACAGCTGGCGAGGCGAGGGGTCGGCAACGACACGGGCGCGGCCGGGCTCGATCTCGATCCGGGTGGTGCCGAGCGGCCCGTCGACGGAGACGGTTTGCGCATGGGTGAGCGCGGCGGTTTTCACGACCTGGCCGGCGGCACGGATGACGGCGCTGTCGCCGCGATCACCGCCCCAGGCCCACCACGTCAGCGCGATGACGAGACCGCACCCCGCCAGCAGCACGCTTACATCACCGGCGCGCAGCAGCCTCATCAGGCCAATTCGCGGTGGCGCACCAGCACCTGCTCGCGTTCGCGAAACGCATCGGCCAGTGTTTCGGCAAAGTAGACGCTGCGGTGCTGGCCGCCGGTGCAGCCGATGGCGACCGTGAGATAGGCGCGGTGATCGCGGATGAAACACGGCAGCCAGTTTTCGACGAAGCCGCGGATGTCTGCCAACAACGCCATGGCGTTGGGACTGGACTCGATGTAGTCCTTCACCGGCTGGTCGCACCCGGTGAGCGGCTTGAGCTCGGCGACATAGTGCGGGTTGGGCAGGCAACGCACGTCGAACACCAGGTCGGCATCGAGCGGAATGCCGTGCTTGAAGCCGAAGGACTCGAACAGCAGCGTAATGCGCGAGCGGTCCTGCCCGACCAGATCCTTGATCCAGAGGCGCAGGGCCGCGGCCGACAGATCGCTGGTGTCGATGCGGTGCGCCAGCAGTGCGATGTCGCCGAGCATCTCGCGTTCGAGCTGGATGGCTTCCTGCAGCGACACGCTGTCGCTGGACAGGGGATGCCGCCGCCGTGTTTCGGAAAAACGCTTCACCAGCGTCAGCGTCTTGGCCTCGAGAAAAATCACCCTGAGGTCGGCGCCCTGCGCGCGCAGGGCCTCGGCGATCGTGGGCAGCTGCGCAAAGCTGGCGCTGCTGCGCGCGTCGATGGCAATCGCAATGCGCTGGTGGCCTTCCTGCTTCAGGTAGTCGACCAGCGGTTGCAGCATGGCCAGAGGCAGGTTGTCGACGCAGTAATAGCCGATGTCTTCCAGCACCGCGATGGCGATGCTTTTGCCCGAGCCCGACAATCCGGAGACCAGTACGATCTGCATCAGGCCTTCCCGTCGATGGCGGCCTGCTGGCGCTTGATGAATTGCTCGACCGGATTGATGCCGCGGCGTTTGAGCAGATGATTGCGCACCGCCACTTCGACCAGCACGGCGAGGTTGCGGCCGGCGGCAACCGGGATGCGCACCTTGGGGATGGCAACGCCGAGAACGGTTTCGGTGGAAGCCACCATGTCGAGCCGGTTGAGGCCGACTTCGCCGATTTCATGCGGGTGCACCAGTTCGACGATGAGCCTGAGGTTCTTTTGCGGCTTGACCGCCATTTCGCCGAACAGGAAACGGATATTGAGAATGCCGAGGCCGCGCACTTCGAGGAAGTCGCGGATCAGCGGCGGGCAGACGCCTTCCAGCGTTTGCGGTGCGACGTGTTTCAGGTCGACCACGTCGTCGGCGACCAGCCGGTGGCCGCGCGTGATGAGTTCCAGTGCCAGCTCGCTCTTGCCGACCCCGGCATCGCCCTTGATGAGCACACCGGTGCCGAGTACTTCCAGAAACACGCCATGCAGCGAGGTGGTCTCGGCCAGGCTCTGCGTCAGGTAATGCCCCAGATAGGACATCAGGATGGGACTCGCCAGTGTCGACGTGAACAGCGGCGTCTCGGTGCGCTCGGCACCGTCAAGCAGGACTGCCGGCACGGCTTCGCCGCTGGAAACGACAATGGCTGCCAGCTCGGTCGAAAACAGGTGATCAATGGCATCCCGCAGGCCGGTCTCCGACAGGCTGCGCAGATAGCCCATTTCGGCTGGCCCCAGTACCTGCACCCGGTTGGGATGGACAAAATTCAGGTGGCCGATCAGCGCCAGGGTCGGCTTCTGGATGGTTTCGGAAGACAGGGTGCGCTTGCCGCCATTGCGCCCGGCCACCCATTCCAGGCCGAGCTGTTCCGCCATGTCGTGGAACAGGGTCTCGACCGATACGTGGCTGATCGTGTCCATGCGCCGGGTAGCGCGCCTAGCTTGACCAGGCGCCGAGCAGCGCAATCAGTTCGGCCGGGGTGGCAGCGCTCAGCATCTTTCTGCGCATCGCTTCGTCGCCGAACAGCTGTGCCAGTTCGCCCAGAATCTGCAGATGCTGTTCGTTGGCGTCCTTGGGAACCAGCAAAATGAAGCACAGCGACACAGGCTGGTTGTCGGGGGCGTCGAATTCGAGCGGGCTCTTCAGTCGGTAAAACGCGCCACAGGCATCTTTCAGTCCCTTGATGCGGCCATGCGGGATGGCGATGCCATAGCCCAGTGCGGTCGAACCCAGGCGTTCGCGCTCGAACAGGCTGGTGAAGACGTCGGTGGATTTGAGCCCGTGGGTCTGGGCGAACAGATCGGCTGCGTGCTCGAACAGTTTTTTCTTGCTGGTGAAGCTCAGGTCCAGCAAGGCGGTGTCGGGGGTGATAAGGGGGGCGATTAGGTTCATGCCGATTGCAAAGCCGGGGGAGGGGAGCCGGCATTCGCACAAATTATACGCCCGGAGTTTCTCCGGGCGGGCTGGTCAATACGTACGACCCAGGTCAGGCAACACTTTCCGTCGGTTGATGCTTCAGGCCGCCGCCGCCTTGATGGACATCGGAGGTTTTTTCCTTGTGCCGGACGATCTGGCGATCCAGTTTGTCGGCCAGAAGGTCAATCGCGGCATACATGTTGCCGTCTTCGCTATGTGCGTGGAAATCATGGCCTTTGACGTGCAGCGTGGCTTCCACCTTGTGTACCAGTTTTTCAACCTGCATGATGACCGTTACGTTGATGACATGGTCGAAGTGGCGTTTGACGCGGTCGAGTTTATCGGAAACGTAGTCGCGGATGGCTGGGGTCACTTCCAGGTGATGACCGGAAATCGTCAAATTCATAGAGCCTCCTAAGTCTGCTTGAAAAACCGAATGCCAGTTCCATTCTGGCTTCGGGAGCGGTTTCTCACGCTCGATTTCATTGTGGGACGAAAGCAGAGCACATTCAAGCGCGGCGCAGTATTAACGCCGGCGGTCCTGAAACATCTTTTCGATCAGAGTGCGCGGCGCATGTTGGCGGGTGGGATTTGCAGCAGTTCGCGATACTTGGCGACAGTGCGGCGGGCGACCACGATGCCCTGTTGGCCGAGCACTTCGGCCAGTTGGCCATCGGACAGCGGTTTTTTGCTGCTTTCTGCAGCGACCAGTTGTTTGATCAGTGCCCTGATCGCGGTTGACGAGCAGGCGCCGCCATTGTCGGTGGAGACATGGCTGCCGAAGAAATACTTCAGTTCGTACAGACCGCGCGGCGTCATCATGTATTTCTGCGTGGTGACGCGCGAAATAGTCGACTCGTGCAGTTCCACCGCGTCGGCGATTTCGCGCAGCACCAGCGGGCGCATCGCCACTTCACCGTGCTCGAAGAAATGCTTCTGGCGGTCGACGATGGCCTGCGACACGCGCAGGATGGTGTCGAAGCGCTGCTGCACGTTCTTGATCAACCAGCGTGCTTCCTGCAACTGGCTGGCCAGCTGGCTGCCGCCAGCCTCGCGGTGGCGCGCCAGGATATCGGCATAGACGCGGTTGACGCGCAGCTTGGGCATGGCGTCGGCGTTGAGGCTGGCGATCCACATGCCCTTGGCCTTGCGTACGTACACGTCGGGAATGACGTAATGCGTTTCGTCGGCGCCGAAGGCCGCGCCGGGGCGCGGATTCAGCGACAGGATCAGGGCGCGTGCGGCGCGCAGCGTGGGATCGTCGATGCCGAGCATCTTTTTCAGCTTGCCGACATCGCGCGCGGCCAGCAGGTCGAGATAATGCGCGGTCAGCCGCATGGCGGCATCGCGCGCCGGGGTGTCGGGGGGCAGGGCGCGCAGTTGCAGGGTCAGGCATTCGGCCAGGTTGCGCGCGCCGACGCCGGTCGGATCCATGTTCTGCAGGTGCTTGAGCGCGGTTTCGACCTCTTCCGGCTCGAGTTCCTCGATCTCGCCCTGCAGGCTGGCGGTGATGTCCTCCAGCGGCTGGGTGAGGAAGCCGGCTTCATCCAGGTCGTCGATCAGCGCGGCGACCAGGGTGCGGTCGCGCAGGGTGAGCGGGCTGACGATCAGCTGGTTCAGCAGATGCTCGCGCAGGGTTGCGCCCGATATCGAACCTTGCGCATAGTCGCTGTCTTCGTCATCGCCGCCGGCGGTGCTGTAGTCGTTCCAGTCGGCGTCATCGAGTGCGGTGGCCGGTTCGGATTCGGTGCTCTCGGGCTGGGGCGTTTCCGTGCTCTGCGCTTCGGCCTCGGCGGTATGGGCAGGCACTTCAGCCGAACTGAAGCTGGCTTCGTCCTCGTCCTCGCGTTCAAGCAGCGGGTTGTCCTGCAGCATCTGCTCCAGTTCCTGGTTCAGTTCGAGCGTCGACAGCTGCAGCAGCCGGATCGACTGCTGCAGTTGGGGGGTCAGGGTAAGGTGCTGACCGAGCTTGAGCTGGAGACTGTGTTTCATGGGACTAGACTACGGCAAAAATCGTGCCGGCTTGAGCCCAGTGTAGCGCGATTTGGGCGCGGTGGCAGCCCCTACAGGCGGAAATTCTCGCCCAGATAGACTTTGCGCGCGTTGTCGTCCTGGATGATGAGGTCCGGGGTGCCGCCGATCAGCACGCGACCCTCGTTGATGATGTAGGCGCGGTTGCAGATACCCAGGGTTTCGCGCACGTTGTGATCGGTGATGAGCACGCCGATGTCGCGCTCGATCAGGAAATGCACCAGTTTCTGGATGTCGAGCACCGCGATGGGGTCGACCCCGGCGAAAGGTTCGTCGAGCAGGATGAAGCGCGGGTTGATCGCCAGCGCGCGGGCGATTTCCACGCGGCGGCGCTCGCCGCCCGACAGGCTGACGGCACTCGCGTCGCGCAGGTGGGCGATATGCAGGTCTTCGAGCAGGTTGTCGAGATGCTCCTCGCGCTCCTCATTGCTGTAAGGCTTGAACTCGAGGATGGCGCGGATGTTGTCCTCCACCGTCATCTTGCGGAAGATCGACGGTTCCTGCGGCAGGTAGGCCAGGCCGAGCCGCGCGCGCTGATGGATGGCCATGTGGGTGAGGTCATGCGTGTCCATCTGCACGCTGCCGCCGTCTGCTGCGACCAGCCCCACCACCATGTAAAAGCAGGTGGTCTTGCCGGCGCCGTTGGGACCGAGCAGGCCGACCACTTCGCCGCTGTTGACTTCGAACGAGACATCGTGGACCACGGTGCGCTTGCCATACGTCTTGCGCAGGCTCTGGGCAGAAATCAGGCTCATGGCTGTTTTGCGGGCTGCTCGGCGCGCGGTTTCGGACGGATGACGGCACGCACGCGTCCGCTCGGGGTTTGGGCGCCGGGTTGGCCGACAACCTTGTAGAACTCGGTATTGGCGTTGTAGGAAATCTGCGCACCGCGCAGTTCGTCGGTTCCGCGACGCATTCGGGCCTGGCCGATCAATTCGAGCTGGCTGTTGACGCTGTCGTACTCGATGCGGTCGGCATAGCCTTCGATGAATTCATCGCGGCCATCGACTTTCTGGCGGAATGCAACCGGTCTCCCGGTGGCGCTGATCCGGTCGAGGCCGGTGACATTTTGCGTCACCTGCATGTGGTCGGCGCGCAGCATCAGGGTGCCCTGGCTCAGGATCACATTGCCCTGGTAAACGCTGACCTTTTTGATGTCGTCGAGGGTGACCATGTCCGCTTCGAGGTTGACCGGTTTGTCGCGGTCGGCTTTTTCGGCATGGGCGGGCGAGGTCAGCAGCGCGGCACACAGTGCCGCATAAAAGCCAGTTTTCAATGTTTGCATGGCGCTCATGTCTTTCCGGAAATGTAACGGGCCTTCACCCGTCCTGTCAGTTTGATGATGCGTCGCTTCGCATCGTATTCCATGGCACCCGCTCGCAACGTCAGGGTGTCGTCGTGTATATCGACCGTACCGGGCGCGCGCAGCTGGTCACGTTCTGGAAACACCAGCAGCTGCGCCGTGCGCAGGGTCATGGCAGATTGTCCGGGACGCGCGGCCCGTTCCACGATAACGTCGCCCAGCAGGTCCACCTCGCTACCGTCGGGCGAGACGGTGGCCTGCTTTGCCACCGTGTTCACTTCGCCGGCCTCGGCGTCGAGCTGGACGAAGCGCGGCGATTCCAGCTCGGTGAGCTTGCTGCCGGAATAATGCTTGAGTCTTTTGGCGGACAAGCGGTAGTGCGGGTTGCCTGCTGCATCGGTGCGCAGCGCATCGAAATTTTCCATGATGCCTTCAGGATCGGTCTGGGCCGCCTGGCTGCCGCTGGCCGTCACCTGCACCGACTGCTCGATCCAGAAGCTGAGCGCGGCCAGCAGCAGCAAAATCGCCAGCGGCAGCCACAGCGAGCCTCGCGCGATCATGCCGTCCCCGAGCAAGCGACGTTCGACGCATACCCGGTCATATCAGATAGGGAGCCAGCGCCGCATCCAAGGTGCCTTGCGCGCGCATCAGAAATTCGCAGGCCTCACGCACCGCGCCGTGCCCGGCTTCGCGCGTGGTGGTGTAGTGGCTGTAGGCTTTCACCAGCTCGGGGGCGGCAGGCACGGTGATCGCCAGCCCGGCGCGCCGCATCACAGGCAGGTCGACCACGTCGTCGCCCATGTAGGCGGTGGATTCGCAGTCGATATTCAGCTCCCGGCAAAGCGCCTCATACACGACCAGCTTGTCGTGCGCGCCCTGGTGCACGATTTCGATGCCGAGATTTTTGGCGCGGTGTTCCACCACCCGTGAGTTGCGCCCGGTGATGATGGCAAGTTCGACGCCGCTGTTCTTGAGCATTTTCAGACCGTGGCCGTCGAGCGAATTGAATCCCTTGAATTCCTGCCCGTCGTCGGCCAGGAACAGGGTGCCGTCGGTCATGATGCCGTCGACGTCGAACGCGATCAGACGGATTTTTTGCGCGCGGGAGATCAGGTCGGCTGTCATCACACCACCCCCGCTTTCAGCAGATCGTGCATGTTGAGCGCACCGACCAGGGTGTTGTCGACGTCGACCACCAGCAGGCCGTTGATTTTCAATGTTTCCATTTTTTCCACCGCCGCCACGGCGAGTTCGTCCGCGCGGATCGTCTTGGGGTTCTTGGTCATCAGGTCGGTCACCCGGGCCTGCTGCAGGTCGAGCGCGTGTTCCAGTGCACGCCGCAAGTCGCCGTCGGTGAACACGCCGGCCACCTTGCCGGTAGCGTCGACCACGGCGGTCATGCCGAGTCCCTTCTTCGTCATTTCGAGCAGGGCGACCTTGAGCGAAGCGTCGAGATCGATTTTCGGCAGCGCATCACCGCTGTGCATGACATCGCGCACATGGACCAGCAGACGCCGGCCGAGGCTGCCGCCGGGATGAGTGCGGGCAAAATCGTCGGCCGAAAATCCGCGCGCATCCAGCAGCGCCACCGCCAGGGCGTCGCCCAGTGCAAGCGCCGCCGTGGTGCTCGCGGTCGGGGCCAGGTTGAGTGGGCAGGCCTCCTTGTCGACGCTGGCGTTGAGATGCACATCGGCTTCGCGCGCCATGGTCGAGTTGGGGTTGCCCGTCATCGCGATGAGCTTGGCGCCGCGCCGCTTGATGAGCGGAACGATGCTGACGATTTCGTTGCTCTCGCCCGAGTTCGACAGCGCCAGCACCACGTCGTTGGGGGCGATCATGCCGAGATCGCCATGACTGGCTTCGCCCGGGTGCATGAAAAACGCCGGGGTACCGGTGGACGCGAGGGTGGCGGCGATCTTGCTGCCGATGTGACCGGACTTGCCCATGCCCGACACCACGACACGGCCGGTGCAGGCCAGGATCAGATGGACGGCGTCGGCAAAGCCGGCATCGATGCGGGTGGACAGTGCACGCAGGGCGTCGGCTTCGATGTCGAGGACCTGGCGCGCAAGCGCGAGCAAATGTTCGGGAGCGGTGTGTTGGGGCTGCATGGTCGGCAAGTATACTAAGCCTACCTGACCAACTGCGTTTTTCCTTGATGCATTCCAGCCTCCAGCTCGTCCTGATTCTGCTCGCGGTGGCTGTGCTGGTTGCCGCTGCCGCGCGCGCGCTGCGCCTGCCGACCATGCTCGGTTATCTGGTGACGGGTATTGCCATCGGCCCGTACGCACTCGGATGGATTCCGGACAGCGAGGAAGCGCGTTACCTGGCCGAGTTCGGCGTCGTGTTCCTGATGTTCTCCATCGGCCTGGAATTCAGCCTGCCGCGCCTGATGACCATGCGCATGACGGTGTTCGGGTTCGGCGGCGCGCAGGTTGTGCTGACCATCGCGCTCACGGCGCTCATCGCCTGGCTGCTCGATCTGCCGCTGCTGGCGGCGCTGGCGCTGGGCGGGATCATGTCGATGTCGTCCACTGCCATCGTGTCGAAACTGCTGGCCGAGCGGCTGGAAATCCAGACCCCGCACGGACGCCAGATTTTCGGCGCGCTGCTGTTCCAGGATCTGGCGGTGGTGCCTTTGCTGATCCTGATTCCTGCTTTCGCCAAGGAGTCGGATGCGATGGCAGCCACCCTCGGGCTCGCCATATTCAAGGCGGTCGTGGTGCTGGGCTTCCTGCTGTTCGTCGGCCAGCGCATCATGCGCCCATGGTTCCAGTGGGTGGCCGGACACAAGTCGCCCGAACTGTTCACGCTGAACCTGCTGCTGTTCACCCTGGGGCTGGCCTTCCTCACCGAGACTGCTGGCCTGTCGCTGGCGCTGGGCGCCTTCCTCGCCGGCATGCTGATCTCCGAGACCGAATACCGCTACCAGGTGGAAGACGACATCAAGCCCTTCCGCGACGTCCTGCTGGGGCTGTTCTTCGTCACCATCGGCATGCGCCTCGACCTGGTGCAGGTGATGCTGAACTGGGCCGATGTGCTGCTGCTGGTGGCGGCGATCGTCATCGGCAAGACCGTGCTGGTGGCCGGGCTGGCAAAGGCCTTCGGCAGCAGCCGTCCCACCGCGGTGCGTACTGCGCTGGGGCTCGCGCAGGCCGGCGAATTCGGTTTCGTGCTGCTGGCGCAGGCGGCCGACCTGAAGCTGCTGGGCGCCGAAATCACCCACCCGGTGCTGGCGGCGATGGTGGTATCGATGCTGATCGCGCCGCTGCTAATCCATCGCATGGACGCGCTCACCCGCCTGATTGCCGGCAGCGAATGGGCCGGGCGCGCCAAGGAGGTGCACGACATCGCGGTCAAGACCTTCGGCAAGACCCAGCACGTGATCGTCTGCGGCTACGGTCGCAGTGGGCAGAACCTGGCCCGCCTGCTGGAGGCCGAGGGCATCAGCTTCATTGCGCTCGATGCGGATCCCGAGCGCATCCGCGCGGTGGCGGCATCCGGTGTATCCGTGGTGTATGGCGACGCCAGCCGCCGCGAGGTGCTGGTCGCCGCAGGCTTGAGTCGCGCACAGGCTGTGGTGGTCACCTATGCCGACGTGCATTCCAGCATGGCCATCCTGCGTCATGTGCGCGAATTGCGGCCGGAACTGCCGGTGGTGGTGCGCACCATCGACGACACTCACATCGACGCGCTGAAAGCGGCTGGTGCGGCCGAAGTGGTGTCGGAAGTGATGGAAGGTTCGCTGATGCTGGCCTCGCACGCGCTGATGCTGCTGGGGGTGCCGCTCTCGCAGGTGCTGAAGCGGATCCGCGAGGTGCGCGAAACGCGCTACGCCATGATGCGTGGTTTTTTCCGCGGCGCCTCCGACGCCGACGACGAACTCGACCAGCACGCCCAGCCGCGTCTGCATACCGTGCTGATCACGCAGGGTGCAGCCGCGGCCGGCCACAGTCTGGATAGCTTGGCGCTGGACGAACTGCTGGTGGAAGTGGTGGCGATCCGCCGCCAGGGGATCAAGGGGGTGGATCCGCAGCCTGACACCGAAATCCGGGTCGGCGACGTGCTGGTGCTGCGCGGCGCCGCCGATGGGCTGGCGGCGGCGGAGTTCAGGGTGCTACAGGGGTGAGCTGCGGTAAGCCGGAAATGCAGTAGGCAATAAAAAGCCCGCCGAAGCGGGCTGATGTCTACAGAGCCTTGAATCAAATGCCCATGCAGACGGTGTAGTTCGTGGAGTCATCAAGCGTTGCGGCTACGGCAACAGAGGGGGTAGCAGTGGTACCAGCCCGCATCGATCCTGCAGCCGTATTACCGTCATCCAACTGGGTGTCGAGTTGCTTGGCGAATTTACCCGGGATTCCGGTTGAGCAGATGAAATAGGTGCCATTCATATTGGCAAAAGGCGCTGCACTCTGGACGCCAATTTGGCCGCCCTGCGCGTTGACAGGAAGAAAACCAGCGCCGACCACTGTAGGACCTGGCGCCAAGCCAGCGAGCCGCACGTGCTGCCAGAACAGGTAGGATTCGTCGGTGGTGGTTGTACTGTACCAGTTACCCTCGATTACCCCATTGCCTGTCGTGCCGTTTGTAGTGGCGACTGTGCCTGACACATGCGTATCGGCGGCGGAATCGTCGCCGGGCAGCGACTTGAACTTGTCCTGATAGCCGTAGATGAACACCGGCGTGTTGCGGAAGTCGGTGGCGAGGTTTTTCACCTTTGCGCTGTTGATCAGTTCCTGCCCCTTCAGAATGCCGCCGAGCAGCAGACCGATGATCACCAGCACGATGGCGATCTCGATCAGGGTGAAGCCCGACTGGCGTCGCGCTAGGTTGAGTTGAGGCATGATGGTGCTCTCCGGTTGTTATTGTCTGAAGCCTTATGCAAAATATGTACCACATGCACGCTTCCATCAAGTGTCTGATACGCAATGAAAATAAGCGGTTAAACGGGTCTGCTTCAGGGGCGGATTGATGAAAACCCGACGCCGCCGTCGCGTTTTCGGCAGCCTTCTAACCTGCGGGCGCGTTTGCCGACTCCATTTCCCGGATGGAATGCCGATAGCTGTGTCATGCTGAACGTCACCTTATTGTGCATCGCCTCCCATGACTGAACGTACCGAGACTGCGCCGCCCCTCGTCTGGCTGACGTCGCTGACGACCCTGTTCACGCGCGTCTCCCCGGGGCGCTGGCTGGCCTTGATGCTGCTGGCGCTGCACGCGGCGGTGGTGCTCGACGCCGAGCCGACGGTGACGCGGGCATTTTTGCTCGCGCATTACGGACTGTTTCTGCTGTGGCAGCCGCTGGTGCGCAGCGAGGCGCGCATCGAGCCGCGCCTCGCGCTGCCGGTGTTTGCCATGGCGGCATTGCTGGTGCTGGTGGACAGCACCTGGGTGATGGCGTTGTGGCTCGCGATTCTGGCGGGGCTGGTGGGGGCGGTGGCAACGTCGCAGAACCAGCGCGGCCCACGCTTGGCCTATCTGTTTGCGCTGACGTATCTGCTTGCGCTGCTGCTGGCCTGGGTGTTGCCGCAAAGCCTGGGCGATACCTCCTTGCCCGACGAGCTTCGGACGGCTGTGCGTTATGGCTTGCCGCTCCTGCCGCTGGCGATTCTGTTTCTGCCCGCAGCGAGCCGGGGCGGCGCCTCTTCGACGCTCGATTTTATTTACGGCCTGATGTTGTCACTGCTCATCATGGTGATGGCGCTGGGCGCGTTTGCCGTGGTGGCGGTGGCCAAGGTGAGCTATGCGTGGGCGCTGGTGCAGACCCTGCTGGGGATGGCGGCGCTGCTGCTGGCCCTGTCGTGGCTGTGGAATCCGCGCGCCGGGTTTGCCGGGCTGGGGCAGGTCACCTCGCGCTATCTGCTGTCGGTCGGCCTGCCGTTCGAAGGCTGGGCGCAGCGGCTGGCGACCCTGGCCGAACGCGAGCGCGACCCGGAATCCTTCGTGCGCGATGCGCTGGCCGATCTGCATGAACTGACCTGGATCCGCGGCGGACGCTGGCAGGCGCAGCGCGGCGAGGGATCGTTCGGCGAGCCCGCCGAGCACGCCATCACCCACGCCTTCCATGGCTTGACCCTGACCTGGCAATCGCCACGCCCGCTCACTCCCGCGTTGGCCCTGCATGTGCGCCTGCTGTCGCAGTTGCTGGGTTACTTCTACGCCGCCAAGGTGCGTGAACAGACCCTGCGCGAACAGGCCTACAGCCAGGCCATCCACGATACCGGCGCGCGCCTGACCCACGACGTGAAGAACATCCTGCAGTCGATGAAAACCCTGCTGGCCGCCGCCGACACCTCCACCCCCGAGGATAGCGATCGGTTGCTGGCGCTGATGAAACGTCAACTGCCGCAACTGGCGGCGCGTCTGTCGCAAACCGTGGACAAACTCAAGCAGCCGGCTGAGATGGATGTCGCTCGGATTTCCGCGCAGGCCTGGTGGACGGCCCTGCAGACGCGCTACGAACACGATGATGTGCAGTTCTTTGCCGATGCGCTTGACGACACCCCGCTGCCGCAGGACCTGTTCGACAGCGTCGCCGACAACCTGCTGACCAATGCGCTGCGCAAGCGCCAGGGAGAACCGGGTGTCGCAGTGAAAGTGGGGCTGGCGCTGCATCCGCTGGTCAGCCTGACGGTGACCGACAGCGGCGCGCCGGCGCCGGAGCATGTGGCGCGCAACCTGTTTCTGAGCCCGGTGGCGTCCGATTTCGGCTTGGGGGTGGGGCTGTATCAGGCGGCGCGGCAGGCGGCGCGTTCAGAATACCGCTTGGAACTCCCCGACAATCAGGCGGGGCGGGTGACGTTCCGGCTGCAGGCTACGGCGGCAGGCAGCCCGTAGGACAAACTCGGGCAATTAAATGGGCGCGTGAGATCCACACAACCAGATCATCAAACTCCTTGGCGGCTTCTATTGCGCTACTATCGGCGGGCTTGTAGGGCGAGCTGCTGACATAACGAATATCCCCATCCTGGTTTTCGAGTTCGTTGGTGCCGGTATCGGGCGGCGCGCTAGGAGTGGCTGTACCCAAGGGCAGGTTGACGTTGCGCGCCCCCCTGCTGTTGGGGCCATCGGACAACAGAACGAACACGACGTCCGATGCGACAGGGGTGGCGCAGGTGTGTGTTGTGCAGATTTCGAGTGCGCCCACCAGCGCGGTACTGGTAGAAAACCCCGCGGAACTGTGGGCAAACGAGGGTTCTCCCGCGTTGACTGCGTACCGCAAGCGGTTGCCCCATGCATCCTGTGCGGCGGCACCCAAAGTGACCCAGGGAAGCAGACCTGAGGGTGCTGCGCATTCAGCCTCCGGGCCGCCTAGGCCGCGATCCTCAAGACCGTCGTTGCTGATGTCAGGGCAGGGCAGATGCAGCTTTCCCGTTGCACCGATGGGATGCGTCATCGCAAAACCCAGGACGGCCTCGCGCGCTTCTTCCAGTGTTTTTTTGGTCTCGGCAATCCGCCGGGCCTGAATCTGTGCCGAAAGCGGCATCGCCAGTCCGCCGATCAGGATGGTGACGAGGACCAGCACGATGGCCAGTTCGATCAGGGTGAAACCGCGCTGTTTCATGGGGTGGGCTCCTTGGCGATGGCCGGTTCCGCGCCTGGGCGCAGCACCTGGTAGGGCTCGTAAACCCTGCCGTCGGCGCGGACCTGGCCCGGCTTCAGACCGGATACGCCGGATGCGCTGACCTGCGGCCGGCCATTGACCCAGCGCGTGCTGCTGCCATCGGAACGAATGACCATGCCATCGAATCGGACAGGCGCGGGGACGGCCGTGGAGCTTGCCTGATTGAGCTGGGTGACGTTGCGCGCGCGCGCGGCTTCCAACTGCGCGCGCTGGGCGGGGGTATAGAACAAGCGGCCCGGTTCGGTGGGCGGTGCGGCCAGGCTTTCGCCCCCCACGCCCAGCGTTGCCAGCAGGAATGCGGGCAGGGGAGCGAGGCGTTTCAGCCAGGCGGTGACCCGATTCATTTTTCCTCCTTGCCGTCCGCCGCTACGGTGAACCATAGCAGTTCGCATTCGGCGTCGAGTTCGGGGCGGTTGACCGGCTGGGGCGGAGCATCGGTGATGCGGGTGAGGCCGCACTGGCTGACGCGGAAGATGCCGGGCGCGCTGGCGTGCAGGGCATCGAGAAAGCGCTGCAGATCGGTTTCCACCAGCAGGGGCATGTTCACTTTCATGCGGGTCTGCTTGAGCGGCAGGCCGCTCGCCAGGGTGGCCGGGGCGGCTTCACGCGGTGACAGGGTATAGGTGAGGCCGTATAGCCGGGCATCCTGATTGGCAAGCTGTGCCGCCTCGATCCAGGCGAGACGATTTTCCTCGCCGATAAAGCCGCGTGCAATCAGCGCGTGGTAGGCATCGATGTGTTGGGCAATCAGGCGCGCTTCGGTTTGGCCCTGTCTCTGCCGCGCGTGGGCGGCATCGAGTGCTGCTTGTTGATGCTGCAGGTCGGCGCGCGCTTCCGTGTTCAGCTTGTGGCTCCAGAAAATACCTGCAGCGGCCAGGGAACCTGCGACGAGCAGCAGCAGGATCGAGGTTTTAAGCGATTCGATCGGCGGCCGGGTCATGTGCGCACCTGCACGCTCAATGTGAAGCGGGTCTCTTCTGGCTTGCTTTCGCCCGCGGTTTTTCCGGTCAGGGTTGCGGTGGGTGCAGTATCGACAGGGCTGCTCACGCGCTCGACTGCAGCAACGCCGGGCGTGGCTCCCAGCCGCGTGACAAAGCTGTCGATGCGCGACATGGCGGCACGGTAGTTGCCGTCGAAGTCGGCGAGTTGCGCATCCAGCGTGATGTCCGCCGTGCCGGCAGTCCTGTCTTGCAGCGTCAAGGCCTTGACCACGATCTCAGGATGCGCCGACAGCGCGTAGCCCAACGGCATGAACAGGGTGTTGGCGTCGAACGGCGAACGCGTCAGCTGCGTGGCCAGGTCAAGAGTCAGGCCGAGCTGGTCGGGGCGCGTGGCAAGCGCAGGGAAATTCCGCACGATGGCGGCATGGCGTGCGTCTCCGCGTTGTACCTCGCCCTGGAGCTGCTGCGCCTGATCGCGCAGGTCCTGTGCATGGAGCCAAAAGCTGGCGGTCAGGGCCAGCCCGATCGCAGCAACGACACCTGCCGCAAAATTCAGGCCGCGTCGCCAGCGGAATTCGGTATGGCGTTGCAGCAGTTCGGGCGGCGCCAGATTCAGCTGTACGGCCTCGCCGGCAATCGCGGCCAGCGGCGCAACCTCCGGCGTGGCGGCCAGGAAGTCATCGGGAATGCGCAGCGCGCGCGCGAGGCTGGACATGTCGACCAGTCGCGCGCTGAATGCCGGGTCGGCATTCAGCGGTGCCTGTGCGCTGTCGAGCTGGCCACCGGGATCAAGCAGCAGCACATGCAAGCGGGCTTCGCGCGGCAGGATGCGCTGGCCGGTCAGGTAGAGTTGCGTCTTGGCGATTTCGTCCGCTGCGCTGCCTGGAAGCTGGGTGGGGGTGTCGCCGCCGATCAGGCGTGAAAAACGCAGCAGGCCATTGTGGTAGTAGGACAGCCGCAGGCTGTTGTTGAGTCGGCACGCCAGCAACGTGTGCGGTTCCTGTACCCGCAGCTTTGACAGCAGGTGCTGACATGCCATTGCCAGCGGCGTGATGCCGGCCAGGGGGACCTGCTCACGTTGCAGTTCGCTAAGCCAGGGCGTAAGCCAGTCGGCGTCAGGCAAGGCAGCCAGCAGATAACGGTCGTCGCGGCGTCCAGTCGTTTCGCGCGCCTGCCGCCAGGCACCGGTGAAGCGTGCATTGCGGAATACCTGTTTGAGTTTGCGTGTCAGCAGTTCGACGCGTGGGTGCCCCTGCACATGCGGAAGAACCTCGCTGCGGTAATCCTCGTCCACCGTGTCGACCACCAGCAGCACCGGAAGTCGCGCATGCTTGACCACGATCTGACGGAAGGCCGCCAGCCCAGCCGTGTCGGCGGCAAACTCGCCCAGCCAGTGCATATGCCCCGGGCGCCAGTCGAGCACGCCGACCTGGCGTGGTGTGGCAAGCAGAATCAGGCTGTGATCGAACATGATCAGGAAAACCGCAGTAGACCGCTCATAGACTTCTGGACTCCCGCATGGAAGCTGGATGTTCTACCTTCGACTATGTTTGCCGGGAAATTGAGTCCGCTACGCATCCGCTGGCACGCCCGCTCATGCGTCTGCCTTTGTCGCGCCTCGTTGCAGGCCCGAGCCTGCCGCCTCGTTGCTTCGCGGCAGCCACCTGCCCAGTCGCACCATCGGACGCGTCCTACTGTGGTTTCCATGATCATAGCGGCAGGTTCCCGATCAGGTCGTAAACCGGCAGCAACACCGACACCAGGATGCCGCCGAGCAGCAGGCCGAGGATGGCGGTGAGCAGCGGCTCCAGAACCCTGAGGCCGTTTTCGATCGAGTCGAGCACTTCGCGGTTATAAAAATACGTCACGTTGTCCAGCGCTTCGTCGAGCGCGCCGGTCGTCTCACCCACCCGCAGCATACGAATCACCAGCGGCGGAAACAGCGCCAGCGACTGAAAACTTTCGGACAGCCCACGGCCGTCGGCAATCTGCTGTGCCGCGCGGTGGATGCCGCTGGCAATCACCCGGTTGCCGGCGATCATCTCGCCTGCGCGCAACGCGTCAAGGACGGTGACCCCCGAGCGGTACATCATTGCCAGCGTGTTGGTGAAGCGAGACAGCACGATCTTTTGCACGATCGGCCCGATGACAGGCAGTTGCAGCTGGGTGCGGTCCCACCACTCGCGCCCCGCCTCACTCCTTTTTACCCATAACGGTACGCCGACGCCAAGCGCCAGCGCCAACACCAGGCCTATCAGCCAGTACGAACGCACCGCTTCGGATATCGCCATCAGAATCAAGGTCGGCAGCGGTAGCGTCACCCCCATGGTCTCGACCAGCGAGAGCACCTGCGGCACCAGGTACACCAGCAGGAACAGGATGGCCGCGCCGACGACGGCCAGCACCAGCGCGGGGTAAATCATCAGGCGCTTGGCCTTGGCCGCGACTTCCTCCTGCCATTTCAGCGATTCGGCCAGGCGATCGAACACCGCATCCAGCAGACCGGTCTGCTCACCCGCACGCACGCTGTGGACGAACACCGCGCCGAACACGGCCGGGTGGGCAGCCAATGCCTGCGACAGCACCTTGCCGCCTTCCAGGTCTTCCAGCAGCGCGGCCAGCACATCGCGAAAGCCGGGTTTTTCCATGCTGTCGCGCAGGTCGCGCAGGCCTTCCAGCAAGGGAATGCCTGCGCGGGTGATGTAGCGCATGTGGATGCAGAAGGTGACCAGGTCACGACGGGTGACGCGCTCGCGGCCGCTGGGAGCATATTGCCGTGACAGTTCAGCCAGCGTGATGAGATCGAGCCCCATGCGTTTCAGGCGCAGTTCGAGGTCGACATCATTGACCGCCGACAGCGTGCCCTTGACGGTACGGCCGGTGGGGTCGATGGCGCGATAGTCGAAGTAGGGCATGGTCAGGCGTGCCTCACCCTTACACCCGTCCGGTCAAATCGACCACTCGCGCCACTTCCGCCAGCGAGGTCATGCCATCGAGCACACGCTTGACGCCGTCTTCAGCCAGCGGGTGGTAGCCATGCTCGAGTGCTGCGCGACGGATCTCGTGCAGCGGTGCGTGGTTGGCGACCAGTTCGTCCAGTTCGGGATCCATCCGCAACAGCTCGATCAGCGCCAGTCGCCCCCTGTAGCCTTTGTTGCTGCATGCAGGGCAGCCGATAGCGCGGTAAATCTGCGGCGACTGGGCGGGATCGACGCCGAGTATGCGCGCCTCGTCTTCGTCCGGCGTGTGGGCCTCTTTGCAGTGCGGGCACAGTTTGCGCACCAGACGCTGGGCGACGACGCCGATGATGTTGCCGGACAGGATGCCGGGCTGGATGCCGATGTCCATCAGGCGCGGAAACACGCCGAGCGCGGAGTTGGTGTGCAGGGTGGTGAACACCTGGTGGCCGGTCATCGCCGCGCGGAAGGCCATTTCGGCGGTGTCCTTGTCGCGGATTTCGCCGACCAGAATGATGTCGGGGTCCTGCCGCATGATCGAGCGGATGCCGTTGGCGAAGTCGAGCTTGAGCGTTTCGTTGACCGAGCTCTGGCGCATCAGCGTGACCGGATATTCGACCGGGTCTTCCAGCGTCATGATGTTGACGGTCTCGTTGTTCAGATGCGAGAGCATCGAGTACAGCGTGGTGGTCTTGCCCGAGCCGGTCGGGCCGGTGACGACCAGGATGCCTTCCGGGCGCGCCATCATCAGCTGCAGTTCGCGCAGGGCGTCGGTGGTGAAGCCCATCTGCTCCAGCGGCATGATCGATTTTTCGCGGTCGAGGATACGCAGTACCAGGTTTTCGCCGTGGATGCCGGGCTGGCTGGAGACGCGAAAATCGATCGAGCGGCCGTTCAACGTCAGCGACATGCGGCCGTCCTGCGGCGCGCGCGTCTCGGCAATGTTCATTCCCGACAGCACTTTCAGCCGCACCAGGATGCCGGGCCAGTAGGTCTTGTGCAGGCTGCGGATCTGCTCCAGCACGCCGTCGATGCGGTAGCGGATGCGCAGGAACGCATGCTCGGGCTCGAAGTGGATGTCGGAGGATTCGCGCTTCACCGCGTCGGTGAGCAGCGCGCCGACCAGCCGCACCACCGGCTGGGTGTATTCCTCGGTGTCGGGGTTGAGGCTGGCGTAGTCGACCTCGCCGGTCTCGATCTCGCGCAGGATGCCGTCGAGCGAGAGATCGAAGCCGTAGAACTTGTCGATGCATTCGAGCAGCTGCGCTTCGGCGGCCAGCAGGGTGTCGATCTCGAGCTGGCCCCCGAGCGCGGCTTTCAGCTGGTCGAGCGCGACCACATTGAACATGTCGGTGGTCGCCAGCGTCAGCACATTGCGCGCGGCGTCGTGCGCGATCGGCAGCAGGTGATGGCGGCGGGCGAAGTCCTCGGGCACCAGCTGCAGGGCCTCGGGGTCGGCCACCACCTGGGTGAGGTCGATGCCCTGGCTGCCGAGCGCGTTGGCGAGCTGGTCGCGCAGCACCGCTTCGGTCATGAAGCCGAGCGCCACCAGCTGGCGGCCGATCGGCAGGCCGGTGGCTTTCTGCTCCTTGAGGCCGATGCGCAACTGGTCGAGGGTGATGAGCCCTTGGGAGACCAGGGTTTCGCCCATGCGGAGTTTCTTGCGTCTTTCCATGGCGGAGAAACTCAACGAACCGACTTCAACTGCTGCACGCGCAGCCCGGCCTGGGCGCGGTCGAAACGGTGCGCACCGCCGATGGCGAGGGCTTTTTCGTAATACGTCAGCGCCGCCGGATATTGGCGCAGCTGGTCGAGGCTGACCGCCAGATTGAAGGCGTAATCGGCGTTGTCCGGCGCGCCGCGCCAGGCTTCGAAGTAGGCGGCCTGGGCATCGTTCCA
>JAKBJA010000070.1 GCA_021836225.1 Pseudomonadota bacterium
ACGGCTTTGCCAACAGCGCCTACGGCAGCGGCCATTGGAACGCCGAAGGCCATCGGCTGGCCGGAGAGCTGATCGCTGAGCGGCTCTGTGCGATGGCCGGCCGTGCCTCCGCCGCTCCTCGGTAGCCACCGCTTCGGATAGGCTCTCAGGCCGTACAGAAATTACCCAATATCGTTGACTACTGCACAATATAGTTACACGGGCTTCGCCCAGTAGCGTTCCGGTTTGTCATCCCCGCGCGCGGTACTCGTTCTTGTCTCCCCCTCCCCTTGGGGGTAGAGGGAAGGGTGAGGGGGGCTGCTGGCGCCACACCTTGCCGCCCTTAGGTGCGTCCGCCCTGCGCAAGCGCCGTGACGCGCGGGTGAGGGTGCTAGCGCCGTGCGGCTGGCCGCTTGGCGCCGCCATACCCGCGCAAGCGGGCGACGGGACAGGAAAAACGCGTGCCTGCGCTTCTGTCATTCCCGCGCGCGGTGCTGACCGCACGGCAGCTTGCCCGACCAGCGGGAGCGCAATACGGGGAGGCGCGACGCGTGCCCCTGCCGCCATGCAATGGCCTGGCGCGCGCGGGGAATCCCGGATTACGCTTCGCGTGGCAGCAGAGTCAGCCTCGCAACAGGGCACGCGCGGCAACGGCGCACCAAGGTGCTGCGGCAAGAAGGGCACGGTCGCTATAATGTGTAAGCCTCAATAAGTGCCATCTGGGAACCTTGGCGCCGAGAGACGCGTATGACGCACAGTTGTGTTCGCCTCGAGTCACTGGAGATCACAAATTATTTGGGCGCCGGCTCCGGCAGCCGAGGGTAGGCCGTGGGTTGTACTGCGTTCTCCTTCTAGATCAAACGCCCTTCACCTTGCAAGGACTGACGCAGGATTCGACGGTCGCCGTCATATGCCACCCCCAGGAAAACTTTCTGGTTCCGGGGTATGGATGGGCCGCCGGTCTGGGCGCGTTTTCGCCCTTTCTCGGGGGCTACCGATAACTTCGTGGGTAAAACGAGGTTTCCGTCCTTCGGGGCGGGCGCCCGGTCGGCGTGAGCGGGCCGATTCGGGGTATGCAGCGCGCCGCTTGCCGTCGGTTGGTCGCCTCAAAGCAGCTTTGCGAATTCCTCGACCGTAAGGCCGGCCTTGCGAATGCGGAACGACCAGTGGTAAAAGGATTCGTTGGCAAGTGAGCAGCGCGCGCTAAGGGAGGCGCAATGAACGCCAACGGGGGGGTGCCGTTAGTCTTTGGGCTTTGCCTGACGCTGCTAACGGCGTGCGCTGCCGTCCAACCGACCCCGCAGCGAATCAGCTTGCCGCCGTTCCAACCGACCATCGAACACTGGGCTGCGCGCGGTTGCAAAGGCGAGCACGATACGATCAATCTAGCCGCCGGTCACATAAACGCCTACCCGGGATGGCCGCCGAGGGCTCAGCCAGAGTTCATCGTATTGCACTACGATACCGGGGATGTGATCTGGGGAAAACCTTCCTATCAAACCCCACAGTGCGCGGATTTCACCACTTGTCGGCGGGCGACCTTTATTCTCAATCCAACCTGGAACCAGTGTAGTCCCAGCGGTCATCTTTACGAGGTTGAAACGTTCGACGGCCTGCCGGTCTTAGAGTCGAGCCTTTTATGGGTGACCGACACCTCCACGCAGGCGAGGGTCTTTATTGCCTTCGCTTGCGGGAAGGCGCTTGCCGGGCCCGATCTAGCTTCGGTTGCCAATCAGGCCCGACAGAGTGGGTGTCTTGCAGCATCCTCAGGCAGCCAAGGGAGCAGGGCCTTAGCCCCGGGCTCGATTCCGCAGGTCCACCCTTATTTGAAGGCAGCGGTTTCGGTTGTAGGGACGGCCTTGGTAGCCGCTGCTGTGGTGGGCACCGCCTATTTTGTCTACCGCACCATGGCGGCTCAATCGAGTGTTGCCTGCACAACTTTTCAAGCCGGGACGATGTGGAATACTTACTGCTTCTAAAAAGTCTTATCGCCCGCCCCGTTCGGGTCGCCCATGTTGCGCAGCGCGTGGCCTTTGAGCAGCGCGGAAATTCACCCCCGGGCAAAGTCTTGCATGCCCCAAGGTATCCCCATATCGAGGCCGCCAAGGAATCCCAAAACTCAGCGAGGGACGGGTTCTACCCTGGGCGCCGGGAGGCCCCGCACGGCCGAAAAAAAAAGGCCTAAGGCATCCCCCAAGGAGCCCTTTAAAGCGGACTGTCGGGATTGAACCGGTTAATCGGTTGAACGCATTGTTGACGACGTCCGAGCCGCACCTTGCGCACGCCGCCACGGGGCTGCTGATGGCGCTGGAACTCACCGCCCATGAGCGGCCTTGGGAGACTGTTCGCCCTTCGGTAGTGGACTAATTTCGTGTTGGCGGCCCTTCGCCGAAACATGCATGTCTAGCAAGCTTAAATGCCGTCCGCGTCGGGAAATCAGCGTTATTAACGAGAACACTTGAGACTACAAAGGCCAGCTTAATTATGAAACCAACCCTCGCGAGCCTGCCGGTTTCCTTCCAGAACAAGCCACTCATCGAACGCCAGCCAAGATAAATCGCTAGGGGTGTCTGGGCGAAGGCGAATGCGACCCCGAGCGGCCGCTACGTGATCGCGGCCGGCACGACGTTCAAGGCGGTGACAGGCAAGCAGTTTTGAAAATCCCAATTGGAGAATCCGGCGGCGGAGCAAACAATCACGACAAGCTCCGCCGATACGCCCAAAGCCGCGTACCAACAGAAGCTGCGCCAAATAAATCGACACGTTTTCCGTGCCCTTCCCATTTCCGACGCCGCCCCGCCGATTGCGCAATGGGGAGCAAAATCGGCCAACGTCCCGCTTAGGCGCTTCTCGAGTTCCTCGCGCAATTCGCTTGCCGTCATACTATCCCCCTTTGCCCTCGGCGATTAGGTGACTATTGACACCTATCGCCCCTAACCGAATAATAGGGGAAGGGTGTGGAACGTAGAAGTTCTAGTGATGGAACACCTTGTATCTGGATTCGGACGCTTGTTTCTGGAATGGCGCGTCGGGATCGGGAAGGGCGGCGATGTTTAGTGCTTCAGCCTGTGCTTGACGACAGCGGGAAAGACGGGATCAGCGTGGCGTTTACGATAGCAGGCTACGTTGCGACCGTAGATGAAATGTCGACGCTGGCTGGTGAGTGGCGACGGCTACTCGATGAGCCTCCGAAACTCGCCTATATCAAGGGCTATGAAGCGTTTGGCCTCAATCGGGAATTCGCCGGTTGGAGTGAACAGGACCGCGATGCTCGGTTGCTAAAATTCGTTACTGCCATAGCTGACTGTTCGCGAAAAGGTCTTGCCTTCGTAGTTGATCGCACGCCGTTCGACCGGATCAAGAATTTACGAGATGTAGACCGCGTCTATTTTAAAGATCCTTATGACCTCATGTATGCGCTGAGCTTCGCGGCGCTACTTCAGATGCTACCGGATTTCGACGAGGAGCACGCTGATCTCGTGTTTGATCGCGGTCTAGTTACACGTCGACAGGCAAAGCGGGCATATGAAAGAATGTTCGCATATTGGCCCGCCAAGATCACGGACCGGCTTCTAAGAAAAGAACCGCATTGGGAGGACGATCAGCAGTTTCTCCCGTTACAGGCTGCCGATCTGCTTGCCTATTGCGTCCGCGCTGGCCGCGATCCCGACCCGCGCCACGACCGAGTGCGAAATTCGCCCGTTTACTCGGCGCTACGGGCCGTTCCGACCGTGCTGGCTTATATCGATGATGCGCGCGCGCAGTATCTGAAAGACAGGATTACAAAAGGGATCGCCCACGAGCCAATGTTCAGGGTGGACAGATGGTATTGATACCTACAAAAGTAATGTCCTAGCAGAGGCGCAAAGAAAGCGGACTGTGCCGGATGAAGGAGCGCAGCAGGCCGGGTTTGTATTGGAGGGAGCGGACGTGTCGGCGGCCGGGGGCGGCGAGCAGATCGACGTCGGGGCAAGCGAGATTGGCCAGCGGCTTAGTCTTGAGGTAGCTCCACACATATTCGACCGGATTCAGCTCCGGGGCGTAGGGCGGGAAATAGAACTGCTGCCAATCC
>JAKBJA010000004.1:0-3627 GCA_021836225.1 Pseudomonadota bacterium
CCGCCGGGCTGTTCTTCCAGCACCACCTTGCGCACGTCGGCAGGGTCGACCGGCACCCAGCCGAATCCCGACAGCCACACCTCGGCGCGGCAGTGCTGGGCTTTGCTGATGTCGCCGCTCTTGCCCAGGCTCTTGTAGCCGAAGCGCGAGTCCGCCACACGGATGCCGTAGACATCGCGTGCCGGCAAGCCTGCCGCGCGCGCGAGGCCGACGTAGAGCGCATTGAGGTCGGCACACTTGCCGGAGAGGTCGCCGGTGATCAGCATGGTGCGAATGTCGCCGAGACCGCAGCCGCGGGTTGTCGGGTTGCGGAAGGTGTTGTCCACCACCCACTCGTAGATCGCGCGCGCCCTTGCTTCGTCGCTCTGGGCGCCGCGGGTGATGTCGAGCGCGGTCTTCTTGACGATGCCGTCGGTGGGCAGCAGTGTCGTCGCCCGCGTATAGAGTCGGCGATCCGCACGCGACAGCGGAGCCACCTGGCCGGGGCGGGCGAGGTCGATGGCGCGGTCGCGAGTGGCGATGCGGCTCGTCACTTCCAGCACCGGTTTCTCGCCGGCTTCCCATTCCGCATAGAGCATCTCGGCGCCGTATTCCGGATTGCGCAGCAGCCGGGCATGCGCGGCATTGCCCTGCCACAGGCTGCCCATGGGCCGGATCCAGTCCTGTTCCTGCATCGACGGCAACGGCAGCCAGATGCGGGTCGCGCCCTCCGGCTTGAGCACCTCCACCCGCAAGCTGACTTCGAAGCTTCGCCAGCCGTTCTCGGGAGACGGGTTGAAAGCCGCCATGCCCCGGTGGGCGGGCCACATCGCGCCGGCGGCGAGGGCCGCGGACGTCCACAGGAATTCACGTCGTTGCATGCAAGACTCCTTCTCTCAAGGCTTATGCGGCCAGCTTCACGAGCTGGGTTTCAAAATCCGTCTCGTCGGTCGCCGACAGACAGCGCAGGTCGAGCCGCAGTGCGCCGTCTGCAATGCGCCCGATTACCGGCACCGGCAAGCCGCGCAGCGAGGCCTCGATGGCGTACAGCACGCCGGTTCTTCGCGTGGTGGGTCGCACCGCCAGTGCCCAGCTTTCCAGCCGGTCGACCGGCAGCGAGCCGCTGCCGATCTGCGACAGCGCCGGCTCGGCTTCCACCTTCACCGGCCAGTCGACGAGTGCCTGCTGCATGGCCGGCAGCAGACGCTCTGCCTGCGCCTGGATGTCGTGCGGCAGCCGGGTGAGCAGGTGCAGCGTGGTGAGCCGATCGGCCAGGCGGTCGGGATCGCGATACAAGCGCAGTACTGCCTCCAGCGCCGCCAGCGTGAGCTTGCCGACGCGCAGTGCGCGCTTGAGCGGGTTCTTCCGGATGCGCTGGATCAGATCGCGGCGTCCCACCAGAATGCCGGCCTGCGGTCCGCCCAGGAGCTTGTCGCCGCTGAAGCTGACGAGGTCGGTGCCGGCCGCCAGCGATTCCTGCGGCGTCGGTTCATGCGGCAGACCGAAGCGCGTCAGCTCGGTGAGCGTGCCGCTGTGTCGCCGCTGAAGCTGACGAGGTCGGTGCCGGCCGCCAGCGATTCCTGCGGCGTCGGTTCGTGCGGCAGACCGAAGCGCGTCAGATCGGTGAGCGTGCCGCTGCCCAGATCCACCACGAAGGGCAGCGCATGCGTGTGGGCGAGCTGCGCCAGTTCCGCTTCCGCCACGCTGGCGGTGAAACCCTGGATGGCGTAGTTGCTGGCATGCACTTTCATCAGCATGGCGCTGCGCGGGCCGATGGCGTCGGCAAAATCGCGCAGGTGGGTGCGGTTGGTGGTGCCCACCTCCACCAGTCTGGCGCCGGCGCGGCTCATGATGTCCGGTACGCGAAATGCACCGCCGATTTCCACCAATTCGCCACGGGAGACGATCACCTGTTTCCTCAGCGCCAGGGTATTGAGCAGCAGGAACACCGCCGCGGCATTGTTGTTCACCACGGTGGCGGCCTCGGCGCCGGTGAGTTCGCACAGCAGGTCGTTCACGATGTCGTCGCGGTCGCCGCGCCCGCCGCTGTCGAGGTCGTATTCCAGCGCGCAAGGATGGCGTGCCGCCCTGCTCAAGGCTTCCACCGCCTCGTCCGGCAGCGGCGCGCGGCCAAGGTTGGTATGCAGAACGGTGCCGGTCAGGTTGAACACCCGGCGCAGACGCGGCGCATAGTGCTGTGCAAGATGCGCCGCGAGATGCGACGCCAGCGCGGGTTCGGTGTAATCGACCAGATCGCCCTGGCGTGCCGCCTGGCGGGCGTGGTCGAGCACGCTGCGCAATCCGGCGAGCACCGGTTCGCGGCCGTATTCGTCGAGCAGGGGTGCAACAGCGGCCCAGTTGAGGACGCGGTCGATCGAAGGCGGACGAGCTTGGGCGCTATGCACGATAGACAATCCCTTTGGGTTGACGACGCAGCAGCTTGACGCCGCTGAGTCTTTTTATAGTTGACCCTGAATCAGATACCAGTTGATCCCGCTTTTGGCATGGCCGGTTTCGTCCATCAGCAGGTCGAGCGTCAGGCTGGCGAGGTCGTCGGCCACCGGATCGGCCTGCGGGTCCTTCCCCTGGTGGACGACTTTCAGGTAGGTCTGGCATTCCGGGCAGCTCTCGGCTTCGACGACCCGATTGCCCCCCTCCAAGTGGTAGTAGCCGATGTCGCGGGTATTGTCGCAATTGCTGCACTTGGCGCGCACCACGTGCCATTCCGAACTGCACAGCGCGCAGTGCAGATAGCGCAGGCCGTTTTCGGCGCCGCCGATGCGCACCACCGAACTCACCGGATGCGAGCCGCACACCGCCATCAGGTTCGCTTCCGGCGGCAGCTTGTAGGCGGGGTGGCCCCAGTAGGCGTTGGCGAAAATGCCGAGTTGGCCCTGTTCGACGAAGCTCTTCACCTTCTTCTGCACGTCGGCGAAGTAGCCCGGCGACGACTTCGAGTAGCCGGAAATCGATTGCGCCAGCGTCGAAGTGGCCTTGGGGTCGGCCTTCAGTGCCGACACCACGTCGACCCAGTCGAGCGCGTGCAAATGATAGAAGTGCATCACGTGGTCGTGCACGAACTGCGCGGCGATCATCAGGTTGCGAATCAGCTCCGCGTTCTGCGGAATGCTGTAGCTGGGAATGGCGCGATGCAGCGCATCCTCCACCGAGCGCACCGAGGCGATGCCGTGCACCAGGGTGCAGACGCCGCAGATGCGCTGGGCAAAGGCCCAGGCGTCGCGCGGGTCGCGTCCGCGCAAGATGATCTCGATGCCGCGCACCATGGTGCCGGCGGAATAGGCGCGGGTGATCTTGCCGCTGGCGTCGGTTTCGGCCTCGATGCGCAGGTGGCCCTCGATGCGGGTGATGGGGTCAACGACGACGCGTTGTGCTGTGGTCATGGGTTCAGTCCTCCAGGTGTTCCGCCAGCAACTCGGTCAGGCCGAGCAGTTTGGTATTCATCTCGTAATGGTCGAAACCCTCCTCCATCACGATGCGGCAGTTGGCGCAGAACGTCACCATGGTGCCGACGCCCGCCTCCTCGATCTGGCGCTTCTTGATCTGGAAGACCTTGGCGCGCAGCGCTTCCGCCTCCTCGGTGTGGATCGCCGACGCACCGCCACCGCCGCCGCAGCACCAGTTCCATTT
>JAKBJA010000004.1:4430-10721 GCA_021836225.1 Pseudomonadota bacterium
TCTTCAGACGCCCGAGCAGGGTGTATTCCTGCTCGTAGACGCGACGCAACGGTTCCACCTTGTGGATCGGCGTGTACTTGGGATCGCCGGTTTCGGTGTAGAACAGGCAGGCTTCGGCGCACAGGCCGCAGTGCACGCAGCTTTCGAAATAGCTGGCGATGGGGGCGTCGATGACTTCCTTCAGGGCGTGGATGCCCTTTTCCAGTGAGGCGCTCATACCGCTCCCTCCTTGGCCTTCTGTGTTATTCCGAGGCTAGCGTGTCGGTCGTTGCCGGCATTCGCGGCCGGTCGCATCCCCGCAAGGCGGGGCCCCTGCTTCCTGCTCATACCGGCACCCCCCTCTGCGCGTTCGCTCTGCCGTTGTACCAGCGCGAGCCGAACAGCGTGAATGCATGGAACAGCTTGGTGAAAGGCAGCACGATGAGCAGGATTTCCACCGAAAGGATGTGCAGCGCGAGCATCATGGTGTAGGGCAGCAGCAAATGCTGCACTGCCATCCAGCCGGTCAGCACCGGCAGGAAGGTCACCACCCAGGTAAACCAGTCCTCGAAGGTACTGAGAAAGCGTTTGGCCGGCTTGTTGATTCGATCCACCAGCACCACCACCATCGCCGCCATTGTCACCACCGCTGCCAGGTCGATGAACTGCGAAGGCAGCCCGGGCCACGACAGGCCGGTGAGGTTCTTGACCAGCAGAATGTGCGGCGCGAATCCGAACACGACAATGGCCAGCCCGACGTGGAAGATGTAGCCGCCGATGTAGCTCACCGGCGAGCGCTTCAGCATGCCAGGCGGCGGCAGCGACCGGCGGAACACGGTATGCAGGCCGGATGCACCGGCAGCGTGCCGCGGCGCGGCGAGGTCCTTCTTGCGGCCCAGTGAGTAGATTTCGAACAGGCGCCACACCACCCCCAGCAGGAAAATCCCCACCGCGATATCGAGGCCGGGACCGCGCACCCAGGTCAGAACTTGCAGCTCGTTCATCTAGAAACCTCCGATTGCTTTATCCGTGGCCGCGGCGCGGCTTTCCGGGATGGGATGCGCGAAGCGCCGCGCAGCAAATGGCAACCCCCTTTGCAAGCGGCGTGACAAAGCAGACCGCCCGGAAAGCCTCGCCCCAAAGGGTTTGCACGAAAAATGCCCATCTGCGGCGTTGCGCTCCTCGGCTTCGTATGCTCGATACGACCATCGTCGCGCGCCTTGCAGCTGAGCATTTTTCGTGTAAACGCGGTCCATGGATAAAGTAATCGGAGGTTCCATTATTTCTCCAGGTCGGCCAGCGTGATGGTCTGGTGTGCCGATTTGGCAGCGCCCTTCTTGGCACGGTTGGCGAAGCTGACCGCCACTCCTGTGCCCGCGCCCACCACGGCAGCGGCGGCGCCAATCTTGAGCGGGTCGGCCGGCACCGACAACGCCTTGTAAAAGCCACCTGCGTCCCAGAAATCCGGTTCGGAACAGCCGAGGCAGCCATGCCCGGATTCCACTGGCCACGACGTGCCACCGTTCCATTTCACCGTGGCGCAGGCGTTGTAGGTGACCGGGCCCTTGCAGCCGAGCTCGAACAGGCACCAGCCCATGCGCGCGCCCTCGTCGTCGAAGGTCTTGGCGAACTTGCCCTGGTCGTAGAACGGCCGGCGGTAGCAGCGGTCGTGGATGGTTTCGCCGAAGAAAGCCTTGGGCCGCCCCTTGGCGTCAAGTTCCGGCAGGCTGCCGAAGGTAAGGTAGTGCGCCAGCACCCCGGTCATCACCACCGGGATAGGCGGGCAGCCGGGGATGTTGACGATGGGCTTGTCCTTGACGATGTCGGACACCGACACCGCGCCGGTCGGGTTCGGGTTGGCTTTCGGGATGCCGCCGTAGGAGGCGCAGGAACCCATGGCGACGATGGCAACGGCACCCTCGGCGGCCTCTTTCAGAATGTCTACATTGGAGCGGCCACCGATGCAGGAGTAGGCGCCGTCCACGCCCAGCGGAATCGAGCCGTCGACGATCAGCAGATACTTGCCCGCGTTCGCCTTCATTGCGGCGTGCCGGGCTTCCTCGGCCTGGTGGCCGGCCGCCGCCATCAGCGTCTCCTGATAGTCGAGCGAGATCATGTCGAAGATCATGCCTTCCAGCGTGGGCGAGTGCGAACGCGTGATCGACTCGGTGCAGCCAGTGCATTCCTGAAACGGCAGCCAGATCACCGATGGCCGTCGCGCTGCGGCCATCGCTTCGGCCATGGCCCGTCCGGCCGACGGCGGCAGCGCCATCATCGAGGCCAGCGTGGCGCAATACTTCAAGAAGGTACGGCGGGTAACGCCTTGCCGCGCGAGTGTGTCGATCAACGGACCCTGCATGATGCTTGCCTCCTGACTAAAACACCTGATCCAAAACGAATGACGCTCAACTCACCTTAGAGATCGGAAATCATTAACTCAAGGGATTCCAGCCCGATGGCCACATCCTGGGGGTGCGCCTTCACCAGTTCGGGCACGAATGCCACCTCGATGAACTGCGAAGTAACCGCGCCCTGCTCGTTGTGATGCGTCACCCACCAGACGCCGGGACAGGCCGTTTCGTTCAGCGTGGATTCGCCGTTGGCCTGCAAGGTAACGGCTATCTCGCCCTCACCCAGTTTTTCGCGCAACCACGCCAGATCGGCGGGGGTCAGCGGCAAGGCGCCAAGGTCAATGGCAGCGGCTTCACCGGTATCCAGCAGACGTTTCACCAACTCAACCAGTTCACGCAGCAGCGGCGGCGCATTGCCGGTCAGGCCGGCTTCTTCGCCCGATGGCTGATTGATGACGTGTATGGGGATGGCGTCAAGCGACATGCTGCCATTCCCGGATTTGTTCGACGATCGCCGCACAGGCGGGGGGGATGGCAGCAGCAACGGCCGGGGTGGGGAATTCGCCCCAGTCGATGACATCGGGCTGGATCGCCAGCATCGCCCGCTTTTCGGGCCAGTGCCCGGCCAACAGGGCGATGGCGCGCAAATCGGTCAGACCCACTTCGTGCACCGTGGCCTTGCGGTTGCTCATCAGGAATGCGTCCATGTCCTCCCCTTTCAGCAAGGTCCATTCGCCCGGTTTTGTTTTGATATTGGCGGCGTCGACGACAATCAGCGCATCGGCATCCTCGATCGGCCCCGCCAGGGTGAAAGAAAGTGTACCGCCATCGAGCAGGGTCACATCAGGCCAGTTCGCCAACTCGGGTTCGAGCGCCTGCAGCACATGAATGCCTATGCCTTCGTCGGTAAGCAGGGTGTTGCCGATGCCGAGCACAAGCGTTTTTGTTTTCATCGTTTCAATCTATCAGCACAGTGCTCGAATAACAACCAAGTAATTCATTCAAGCTTCTGATTCTTAATCACAATTCTGTAATATACGAATTCAGCACCTCGTCATCCAATCACATATACTGATTTCTGAGTTGTTTTTGGTTGCCGCCCATGTGTCTCGCCATTCCCATGCTGATCGAATCGATCGATGGCTTCACCGCCCGCTGCCAGGCCAAGGGCGTATGGCGCGACGTGAGCCTGTTCATGATGCAGGACGAGCCCCCGGTCGTGGGCGACTTCGTCATGGTGCACGTCGGCTACGCCATTCAGAAAATTGCCGAATCCGATGCCCGCACCACCTGGGAACTGCTCGACCAGATTCTGGAGGAAAGCGGTGCATGAACTGGCTGTCGCCCAGGCACTCGTCGAACAGGTGGATGCCGTGATCGATCAGCATCAGGCGAACAGTGCCACCGCCATTCGCGTGCGCATCGGCCCGCTGGCCGGTGTGGTGCCCGACCTCCTGGCAACCGCCTTCCCGCTTGCCGCTGCCGGCAGCCGCATGGAGCATGCCGAACTCGAATTCACCCACGCGCCGATTCGGGTGCATTGCCAGACCTGCGGCGCCGAGACCGAGGCCGCGATGAACCGCCTGATTTGCGGCGCCTGCGGCGACTGGCACACCCAGGTCATCAGCGGAGATGAACTGCTGCTCGAAAGCGTCGAACTCGAAACCACCCCTACCCTGGCCCCATCAAAACATGTGTGACACCTGCGGCTGCAACCTCACCCCCGGCAACAAGCACCTCGCGTTCAAGCCCGTCCCCAAGGGCGCGTCGGCAGTCTCCGTGCTGAAGGGCCTGCTGGCGAAGAACGACGACCAGGCCGGCCACAACCGCGAGCATTTCGACAAACGCGGCATCCTCGCGATCAACCTGATGTCGTCGCCCGGATCCGGCAAGACCGCGCTCTTGGAAGCCACGCTCACCGCGCTGAAGGACGAGTTCACCTGCGCCGTGATCGAGGGCGACCTCGAAACCGAGAATGACGCCGAGCGCATTCGCGCCAAGGGCGTACAGGCGCACCAGATCGTCACCGGCACCGCCTGCCACCTCGACGCGCATCTGGTGCACGACGCGCTGCATCACATGACGCTCGACGGCGTCGATTTCCTGTTCATCGAGAACGTCGGCAACCTGGTCTGTCCCGCGAGCTTCGACCTCGGCCAGCACCTCAATGTCACCCTGCTCTCGGTCACCGAAGGTGACGACAAGCCGGCCAAGTACCCGGTAATGTTCCGCGCGGCGGATGCCATGCTGCTGACCAAGACCGACCTTTTGGCGGTGCTCGACGACTTCGACCCCGACAAGGCCGAAGCGCACCTGCGCAACCTCGCCAACCCGGCGCCGGTGATGCGCCTGTCGGCAAGAAAGGGTATGGGCATGGACGCCTGGCTTGCCTGGCTGCGTGAACAGTTGGCCGCCCAGCGCGCCCGTGTGGCGCAGGGGCAGTCGCGCCGGCCTGCGATCCAGTCCGACGGCATGAAATATCACAGCGTCACCGCCTGATGATTGAGGCCCGCGCCTGGCTGGAGAAAATCCACGCCCTCGACTTCGACCGCACGGTCAAGATCATGAACGTGTGCGGCGGCCACGAGCGCTCGATCACCCAGGCCGGCCTGCGCGGCGCATTGCCGAAGTGGGTCGAACTGGTGCCCGGCCCCGGCTGCCCGGTGTGCGTGTGTCCGGAGGAAGACGTCTATCAGGCGATGCAACTGGCGCTCAAGGACCGCGTGATCCTGGTCGCCTTCGGCGACATGCTGCGGGTGCCGGTGAACGTGAAGAAGGGCGAGGTGCGCTCGCTGGCCGAGGCGCAGGCCGCCGGCGCCGACGTGCGCCCGATCGCCAGCCCGCTCGATGCGCGCAGGATTGCGCTGGAGAATCCCGATCGCCCGGTGGTGTTCTTCGCCGCCGGCTTCGAGACCACCACCGCGCCGACCGCGGCGATGCTGGCGGAGGGCATTCCGGACAATCTTTCCATCCTGCTGTCCGGCCGCCTGACCTGGCCGGCGGTGGCGATGCTGCTCGGTAGTTTTGAATCCAGCCCGGGCAGCCCCGGCTTCGACGCGCTGGTCGCGCCCGGCCACGTCTCCACCGTGATGGGGCCGGAGGAATGGACCTTCGTCGTCGACCGCCACGAGATCCCCGCCGCAGTCGCCGGCTTTGCGCCGGAGTCGCTGCTGGCATCGTTCTATTCCGTGCTGCGCCAGCTGAAAACCGGCGAGCGCTTTCTAGACAACTGCTACCGCGAAGTCGCGTATCCCGGCGGCAATCCCACTGCGCGCCGTTTGCTCGGCAGCACCCTCGACATCGTCGACGCCAACTGGCGCGGCATCGGCGTCATCCCGCGCTCCGGCTATGCGCTGAAACCTGCATTTGCGAAACACGACGCACGCCTGCTGTTTCCAGACCATGCTGATCCCGGCCGCCGCCGCGCCGGCGAGATGCCGCCCGGCTGCGACTGCGCGCAGGTGGTACTGGGCAAGATCTATCCCAACCAGTGCCGTATCTACGGCAAGGCATGCACCCCGCGCAACCCGGTCGGCCCCTGCATGGTGTCGGACGAAGGCGCCTGCCGCATCTGGTGGGCGGGCGGCGTACGCGTAGCCGTCGATGCCTGAACGCGCAGCTCGACACATCACGATCAGCGGGCGGGTGCAGGGCGTGGGCTTTCGGCCCTTCGTCTATCGACTCGCGCATCAACACGGAGTCACCGGCTGGGTGCGCAACGTCAACGGCGCAGTCGAAATCCATGCCGAAGGCGAGATCACGCAATTGCAGCGTTTCTGTGACGCATTGCTGAGCGAAGCACCACCACTGTCCGCCCCAGGCCCACTCGCCATTACCCCTTGCGCGACCGGCCATGCAGAGGGCTTTTCCATCCTCGACAGCGCGGCATCAAGCCAGGCCGAAATCCATCTGCCGCCTGACGGGTTCGTGTGCGCCGACTGCCTCGCCGAACTGCACGACC
>JAKBJA010000004.1:10976-22104 GCA_021836225.1 Pseudomonadota bacterium
TGGCGGCGGCTGTCGTTGCGCTGCGAGCGGGGAAAATCGTCGCGGTGAAGGGCGTCGGCGGCTATCACCTGATGTGCGATGCCACGAACGATGAAGCCATCGCCACGCTGCGTGCCCGCAAGCCGCGACCGGCCAAGCCGCTGGCGGTGATGTTCCGCGATGTCGAATCATTGGGTCGCGCGGCGCACGTCGCGCCGGACATGGCCCATCTCCTTGCGGCCCCCGAGCGGCCCATCGTGCTGCTGCCGAAGCGCCCTGATTCGCAACTCTCCGATCTCGTCGCCCCTGGCCTCGCGGAAATCGGCTGCCTGCTGCCCTACTCGCCGCTGCACGATCTGCTGCTGAACGACTTCGGTGGCCCGCTGGTGGCCACCTCGGGCAACCTCTCCGGCGAGCCGGTGCTGACCGACAGCCACGAAGCGCAAACCCGCTTGGGCCATCTCGCCGATGCCTTCCTGCACCACGATCGGCCCATCGTGCGCCCGGCAGACGACCCGGTATACCGCTTCATCGCGGGCGCCCCACGGCCGTTGCGGCTTGGACGCGGCAGCGCGCCGCTTGAATTCGAACTGCCCGCGCCGCTTGCCGAACCCGTGCTGGCGCTCGGCAGCCACATGAAGAACACCGTTTGCCTTGCCTGGGACAATCGCGCCGTCGTTTCGCCACACATCGGTGAGCTCGACACGGCACGCAGCCTCGACACGCTGGCGCAGGTCGCGGCCGACCTGCAGCGCCTCTATCAGGTGCAGGCCAAGCGGCTGATCATCGATAGTCACCCCGGCTACGGATACCGTCGCTACGCCCGCGACAGCGGTCTGCCCTTATCCGAGATATGGCATCACCACGCGCACGCATCGGCGCTGGCGTGGGAGTTTCCGGCAATCCGGGAATGGATCGTGTTTGCCTGGGACGGTGTCGGCCTCGGAAAAGACACCAGCCTGTGGGGCGGCGAATCCTTCACCGGCGCGCCCGGCCGCTGGCAGCATGCTGCCTCGTTGCGTCCGTTCCGGCTGCCCGGCGGCGACAAGGCCGGCCGCGAGCCGTGGCGCGCGGCAGCAGCGTTGCTATGGGAAACGGGCGAGGATGCGCCCTTTGCGCCAGCGCCGCTGCACCAGGCATGGTCGCATCGGCTCAACAGTCCGGCCAGTTCGTCGATCGGCCGCCTGTTCGATGCCGCTGCGGCCTTGAGCGGCGTGTGCACCCACGCCAGTTTCGAAGGCGAGGGGCCGATGCGTCTGGAAGCGGTTGCCGCCAGGGCAGAAGGCCAGGTCGTGCCGCTGCCGCTGGCGCGCGATCCGCTCGGCGTGTGGCGCACCGACTGGGCGCCGCTGTTGCCGATGCTGGCCGACGGCGCGCGATCCGTCGCCGAGCGCGCAGCCGGTTTCCATCTCAGCCTCGCGCTGGCACTGGTCGAGCAGGCGGATCGGCTGCGCGAACATACCGGTTTCAAGTCAGTCGGCCTGACCGGCGGCGTGTTCCAGAACCGCCTGCTTGCCGAAACCGCGATCGAGCGGCTTGAGGCCGCAGGTTTTGCGGTTCACCTGCCCCGGCGTATCCCGGTGAACGATGCCGGGTTAAGCTTCGGTCAGGTCATCGATTTTCTATATCAATAAGTTCATGGACGACACCCTCATCCTTCTCGCGCACGGCAACGGCGGCCGCCTCATGCGCGAACTCATCACCGACATCTTTGCCCGCCATCTCGGCAACCCGCTGCTCAACACCGACGCCGACGCCGTGGCGCTGCCGCATGTGGATGGCGACATCATGGTCACCACCGACGGCTTCACCGTCGAGCCGCTCGAGTTTCCCGGGGGCGACATCGGCTCGCTGGCGGTGCACGGCGTGGTCAACGACCTGGCGGTGGCCGGCGCCGATCCGCTCTACTTCACCCTGTCCGCGCTGATCGAGGAAGGGCTGGAAGTCGCCGCGCTCGACCGTTACATCGCCAGCTTCGCGCGGGCCGCGCGGCAGAACCACGTCGCCGTGGTGGCGGGCGACACCAAGGTGGTGCGCCGCGGCGAAGGCAGCGGGCTGTATCTGTCGGTCACCGGCATCGGCGTCCGGCGCGCGGGCGCGCGGCTGGCGATGAACCGCATCGTGCCGGGCGACGTAGTGCTGGTATCCGGCCCGGTCGGCGATCACGGCATCGCGGTGATGCTGGCGCGCGAGCAGTTCGGCCTGTCGGGCGAGTTGCGTTCCGATTCGGCCTCGGTGCTGCCGCTGACCCGCGCCGTCCGCGACTTTCCCGATCTCAAGTTCATGCGCGACCCGACACGCGGCGGGCTCGCCACCGTCGCCCACGAGATCGCGCGCGCCAGCGGCCATAGTGTGGCGCTCGAGCAGAACGCGGTGCCGCTACGTCCGGAAGTCGTGTCGGTCTGTGAAATGCTGGGCTACGACCCCTACTTTTTGGCGTGCGAAGGTCGCGTCGTCGCCGTCGTCGACCCCTTTGCCGCCGACGACTTGCTCGCCCGCTGGCACGCCCTGCCCGAAGGCCGCGACGCCCGCATCATCGGCCGCATCGAGACGGGAGGCGGACGCGTGATTCTGGAAACCGGCCTCGGCGGTCGCCGCATTCTGGACGAACTGGAAGATGATCCGCTGCCGCGCATCTGCTAAATGATGTTTAGAAGTTCAGACCTAACCTGACAGGCTGGGTCAGATTTTCCTCTTTATAAGTCTCAAATCGACCCTAAGCTGCCGGTCATGGCTTAGTCGCCGACCGGCTCTTGTTCGGCCAAAGGAGACGAAGGGCTTTCGATTTACTCCGTCCGCAGTGCCCTCCTAATGCAGACGGTCAACGCTCGATGTGAGGCGCGTCAGACGTCTGGTCGTCGACGCTCACCATAAGCTTCATATCCAATCGGTCGAGGCATATCGATCTGAGTACCTGCCCCCGAAATTTACTGGGCCGGCGTCGTCTATCCCGCCGCCGACGATGACGATCTCAAACCACTTGGTCGCCGCGATGTCGAACTGCGCATCGAGCAGGCCCTTGCGTAGCGAGGGCACTTTTTTATCGTAAGTGGCCTTGTCAATCTTGAAGCTGGGTTCCGTGGATTCGAACAAGCTTGCCACCCCTTCTCCGAAGTGACATGAAAACTTAACTTCCGGGAAATAGGATCGTCGTTTAGCTCCCGAAAGCATTGTTGCAAAATAGAGACCCGCCATGAAAAGAATGCTGCTCGCCACCCTTATTCCGCTGATGTTCAGCCTCCAGGCGCAGTCTGCAGGTAGGCCAGTTTCTGTAGAGTTCACGAACACCCCTGCACCAAACACCGAACAGGAAATGGCGCAGGCCTACACACGATCCTCGGCATTAGTGACTTATTCAGATGGGCGGAAGAAATTGTTCCCCCTTTTCTACCAGACGCTCTTCCGATCCGGCGACAAGATCGGATCAGGCGAGGCCGGGCTGGTGGTGGACAGGAACGGCCACCCCGTGATGCGTACCACAGCCGACGAACAAGGTCGATTCGCGGCGGGCCCCTTCCACGCCCATGCGCCGGACGGCACTTCGTTGATCCGCAAACGGGCCGGTAATGTGGAAAAGCTGTTCCTGGTCACGAATTACGAATACCACACCGAGGCCCCGCTTGCATCGGGGACGGGCAGCATGGAACTGTATGCTCAGTTGCCAGCATCCATGAGTCTTGCGCAGCTTTCGCAAAACAAAAAGACCGGCGCGCTCAAGGCCGATACGCTGCGCAATATCGACATGAACGGTGTGGGTGGACTATGGATTCCATGCGCCGCTTCGCTCACGCCCTGGAACACACATCTGGGCGGCGAGGAGTATGAGCCCAATGCCAAGCAGTTCGCCGACGAGCCGCTGGAGGCAATGAATCTGTTTCTCGGCACTCCGGGCAAGCTGGTTTCGGAAGGCGGCGCCAACCCATACCGCTATGGTCATCTAATCGAGGTGGCGGTGGATGCCGGCGGCGCGACTCGCGTGCACAAGCGCTTGGCAATGGGTCGCATGGCTGCTGAGCTGGCCGATGTCATGCCCGACCAGCGCACGGCCTATATGGGCGATGACGGCCGCGACACAGTGATGTTCATGTTCATCGCCGACAAGCCCGCCGATCTGTCGGCCGGAACACTGTATGCCGCGAAATGGGAGCAGACCTCGGCTGAGGACGGCGGCGGTGCGAAGCTGATCTGGATACGCCTTGGCCATGCTGATGAACGCGAAATCGAGGCGTTGCTCACGCGAGGCGTACGCTTCGGCGACATCTTCATGGAGGCGTCGGCAGCCGAGGTCAGGGCGAACCCGGACCAGCACAAGGATTACAAACCCGTCTATGTGTACGAGGGACAGGCCGGCAAGCGCGTGCCGGGATCGGGGGCGAAACAGGAAGTTTCCTATCTCAAGGTGCGCGACGGCATGGAGATGGCGGCCGCCTTTCTGGAAACGCGCCGCTACGCCGCGATGTTGGGCGCGACCAGCGAATTCACCAAGATGGAAGGCGTTACGCACAATGCCGATGACCGACGGCTGTATCTGGCCATGTCGTACATCGAGGGCGGCATGGTAGACGGCCAGAACGAGGAACGACTACAGGATGACATCAAACTGAAGGGCGACCCGAAGAACCTGGCCTGCGGCGGCGTCTATCAGGCCTATCTGATCGGCGGCCAGGAGGATAGCCAAGGCCGAGCTATCGGCAGTGACTGGGTTGCCGCCAACATAAAGCCGCTGCTACTCGGCGCGAAGAAACCCTTCGGCCAGCGCCATGGGAAATACGACAAGTGCGACACTGATCGCATCGCCAATCCGGACAACATCAAGTATGCACCCGAGTTGCGTACGCTGTTCATCGGCGAAGACTCGGGCAATCATCTGAACAACTTCCTTTGGGCCTACAACCTCGATTCGGGCAATCCAGTACGCATTCTCTCCGCCCCGGCAGGTGGTGAACATACCGGTTTACAGTATGTGTCCGACCTCAACGGTTTCGGCTACGTCATGGGCAACATCCAGCATCCCGGCGCCGCATCCGACCTCAAAAAACATCCTCACGAGATCAAAGTCGACCTACGCAATCGCATCGACCAGCGCGGCACCGTGGGCTATCTCTCCGGGCTTCCAGCCTTCAAGCGCTAGCGACACACAACAAATCCTTTATGAAAACTTGTGGGGGAATCCGCCGGATTCCCCCATTTTTTCGTACCAGCGATCAATGCCGTGCGCGTCATATTTTATTTATCTCCTCGTAATGTTCGCCCCCTAGAATCCTCCGACTTCAGGAAACCGATGCCCCGACCCATGCTCAATTTTGACGACGAACCGCGCCGCCGTGTACACATCGAAATTATCCCGATGATCGATGTAATGATGTTCCTGCTGGTCTTTTTTGTGATGATCAGCCTTAACGTCATTCCCGTCACCGGGCTCAAGACCCACCTGCCGCAAGCCAGCCAGGCCGAACCCATGGAGATGGTCAAGCATCTGGTGATCACGCTCGCTGAAGACGGCCATCTGGAAATCGAGGGGCAGGCATATGCCATGGCGGAACTGCCTGCAGCCATTCAGGCTCAGGCCGCGGCACATCCCAAGCTCGACGTCATCATCAACGGCGACCGCAACGCGCGTATCGACGCTCTGGTTCAGATCATGGATCGCGTCCGTGCCGAAGGCATCCGGCAGGTAGCCATCGCAGCGAAAAAGGCTTCCTGACGATGTCACTGATATCCCTGCAGGCGCAGCATGCGCCAAGGACATCTTTTGCCGCGGCGCCCCGGGGCACCGGCGGTCAATCGGTCGCCGCCGGACGGGGGCTGTATGAATCGCGTGACCTGGTCGCGCTGGTCGCCGCCGGAGTCATCGTCGTAGTCTCGGCCTATGTGGTGAACACGCTCCGTATCCAGCAACCGGCGGTGACCCCCGAGCCGGTCACGGTGCGCCTCATCGAGTTGCCGGAAACACCACCGCCGCAACCAACGCCGGTTCTCCCGCCCACCCCGCCACAGGCGAAACCGCAACCACCAGCGCCACAGCCACCGGTGCCGCAAGTTGAAGTGACACCGCCGTTGCCAACACCGACTCCAGTCGTCGAGGTGCCGCTCCCGACGCCTACGCCGGTGATTCAATCGCCAACTCCTGTCATCGAGACGCCCACACCGGTGATTCAATCGATACCCCAACCCGTGGCCACGCCGCCGGCACCACGCAGCAACGCAGCCGCAGAGGGCGCCTACCAGGTCAAGGCGCGATCGCAGATTGCAAAAAACAAGCACTACCCGGATGAAGCCATGCAGATGGGTATGACCGGCAGTACACACGTCGTCTACGTCATTGGCCGGGACGGCAAACTCATACGGGTCGACGTGGAACGTTCCAGCGGCCACACCCTGCTCGACCAGGCTGCGCTGCGCGCGGTACGCAAGACCCGCTTTGATCCGATTCCAGACGATGCCTGGATTCATCTGAAGGAGCAGACCTTCCGAACTCGCATCGATTTCAACATCGAGTAATCCACCTCAACCACTACAACAGAAAGGCAGTAAATGCGTTATCCCGTGCTCCCATTTAAACGACTTGCTCTCGCCAGTGCCGTCCTGGCCGTCTGCATTCCAGCCGCCCAAGCCGACACGGCGGTGGAAACCGAGGCGATCAGTGTCTTTGGTCAAGGCCAGACCCGCCAGGTCAATACCGTCAGCCGCAGTGATATTCAACAATCCGCACCCGGCACCAGCCCGCTCAAAGTGCTGGAAAAATTGCCCAGCGTCAGCTTCCAGTCCTCGGATCCATTCGGCGCCTACGAATGGTCGACCGACTTCCGTGTGCGCGGCTTTGGTGGTGGGCAGCTCGGCTATACATTGGATGATGTGCCTCTCGGCGACCTGTCCTACGGCAACCACAACGGCCTGCACATCTCACGCGCTATCTCCAGTGAGAACATCAGTCGTGTGCAGCTTTCTCCGGGTACCGGCGCGGTTGAGACGGCCTCCAGCAGCAACTTGGGCGGCACCATTCAGTTCTATTCGGCCGACCCGAGCGACCAGTTCGGCGTCAGCGGCGCCCAGATGTTTGGCAGCGACAACGCGCGTCGGACCTTCGTCAAGCTCGATACCGGCAAGCTGGATTTCGGCGGCAAATTCAACGTCAGCTATGTCAACCAGAATTCGGAGCATTGGAAAGGTGAGGGCGAACACCGCAGCGAGCAGATCAACGCCAAGTACGTGCAGTTCTTTGGGGAGAGCAAGGTTTCCGCCTTCGTGAACTGGTCCGACCGTGCCGAGATCGATTACCAAGACATGTCGCCCGAAATGATCAGCCGCCTGGGCTACAACTGGGACAACTACTTCCCCAACTGGCAGGCCGCCATCGACTCGGCGAATGGTATCTGGAACAGCGGTGAGACATCCAAGTGGGATGCCTATTATGCCGGCTCGGGCGTGCGTGAGGATGTGCTGATGGGCGCCACGCTGGATGCCAAGGTCAGCGATACCCTGCGCTGGAAGACCACGATTTACAATCACACCAACGAAGGTACAGGCGAATGGTACACACCATCCGTACTCAGCCCTGTGACCAACACGCCGGCACTGCGCACGACCGAATACGACATCGATCGCCCCGGTATTCTTAGCGCGCTTACCTGGACGCTCGGCAACCATAAGATCAATACCGGCATCTGGTATGAGGACGACGATTTTCTGGTGGCCCGCCGTTACTACGCCACAAGCCCGACCAATCCGCGCTCGCCCTACGAGCAGCAGCGTGGTGACTGGTTCAGCACCGACTGGGCTCATGACATCAATGAAAAGACAACCCAGTTCCACTTACAGGACACCATGCAGCTCTCGGATAGCCTGAAGCTGAACGTGGGCTTCAAGTCCACAAAGGTTACGATCACCGGCCAGCAGATTGAGGGGACAGCCGACCGCGCGTCCGGCACCTTCACCTCCGAGAAAAACTTCCTGCCACAGATCGGTTTGAACTACCGCATGAACGAGCAGCACGAGTTCTTCGCCGGTGCTGCGGACAACATGCGCGGCGTGTACAACTTGTTCACCGGCATGACCCAGGCCGGTTTCGACGCGATTAAGGACACCCTGGAACCCGAGACGTCACGTACCTACGAGGCCGGATGGCGCTACCACGGCGACAAAGCTGAGGCGATGCTCAGCGCATACCGCGTCAGCTTCAAGGACCGCCTGCTCAGCATCTCAGTGTGCCCAGGCATCGTGACCTGCGTCAGCGCCATGGGTAACGTCGGCGAGGTCGTGTCGACGGGAGTGGAAGGCGGTGTGAACTGGAAACTGGCGCCGAAATGGATGTGGTACAACGCCTTCAGCGTGAACTCCACCGAGTATCAAAGCAACTACTACACCGGCAGCACGCTGCGCGAAGTGGCCGGCATGCAGGTGGTCGGTGTACCTAGGACCATGCTGAAGACCGAACTGGCCTATGACGATGGCTCCTGGTTCACCAAGCTTAATGGCGTCTATCAGTCCGAGCGCTTCTACACATACCGCAACGATGCTTCGGCGCCCGGCTATACCCTGTGGAATCTGGGTGCGGGTTACCGCATGAAGAGCGCGGGCATGCTGAAGGACCTGGCCTTCCAGCTCAACGTCACTAACCTGCTCGACAAGAAGTACATCGCGACGGTGGGTACCAACGGTTATCCCTACGATGCCACTGGCGACCTGCAAACCTTGCAGGTCGGTGCGCCGCGTCAGTTCTTCTTGAACGTCAGCGGCAAGTTCTAAGTCGCAAGTCTCACGGGAGGGGGCAACCCCTCCCGCTTCATCATCGTATTCCGAAGGTCCAACATGACATACGATCTATTGCATCAAGCCATCATGTGGGCAATGGGCGGCATGACCGCTCTATTGCTGTTCGTGGCCATTGAACGTGGCATCTTTTTTTCAAACGCGCTGAGCGAGGGCCGGACGATGGAACAATACATCCGCTCCCATCTCGCCGACGGCAATCTCAGGGAAGAAGTCCTCACCGAATTTGCCAACGCCAAGAGTCCTCAGGTTGCGGCGATTCGCGAGGTGATCAAATCCGGGCAGTTGGCCAAGGACGACATGGAGTATCTCGTTCAGGCGCAGTATGCTGACGCCCAGCCTGCAATTCAGGCTCGGCTATGGGTTCTGGAAACAATCGCTACCATGGCGCCTTTGATGGGCCTGCTCGGCACAATTTTTGGCATTGTCGATGCCTTCCTGGCCCTCTCCCAGGGCGGCGCCAGTTCCGATCCGGCACATGTTTCCAGCGGCATTGGTGCGGCCCTGTTCGCCACGGCATTTGGTATCGCCATCGCGCTTTTCGCCTTCATGTTCAGCAACTTCTTCAACGCCAAGGCCACACAGGTCAGCGCTCAGATCAAGCGGGCCTCGTTGCGCTACCTGGCGCATCGCTAGCCATCAGGCAATGGTGAAAACACAACCCTACCTATTGATTTGAACTCAGGAGAGAGTCATGGACGATATAACCCAACGTCGAAATTTCCTCAAGGCTGCCAGCGCTATCGTGGCCTCCGCTGGCATCGGGGTAAATGCCATTGCTTCTGCACAAGCTAGCCATCATATTGCCAAACCGCCGAAAACCGCTGACGGCAAGGCCTTGACGCGTATTGCCTTTGGTTCCTGCTCGAAAGAAAGCAAGGAACAGCCCATCTGGGACAGCATCATCGCGGCACATCCCGATCTGTTTCTTTTCCTCGGCGACAATATCTATGGCGATACCCGGGATATGAACGTATTGAGCGAGAAATATGCGCGCTTCGGCGCCATGCCTGGGGTCAGGAAGCTGCGCGAGTCGATTCCGCATATCGCGACCTGGGACGATCACGACTATGGCGAGAATGATGCGGGTTCTGAATATCCAATGAAGGAAGAATCACGCCGGATCTTCTGCGATTTTTGGGGTGAGCCTGCCGATTCCCCGCGACGTACGCGCGATGGCATCTATACCTCATATCTTTCCGGCCCGCCGGGCCGTCGTGTCCAGGTCATCATGCTAGACCTGCGTTTCAATCGCACGCCGATCATGAAACTGGATCTGGGCGGGAAGGACTACAAGGTGTGGGAAAAAGAGCTCGCGCAGGCGGGCAAGCCCGTTCCCGGCCCCTACGCCCGCAATCCCGATCCGAAGGCGACCATGCTGGGCGAGCAGCAGTGGCAATGGCTGGAGGCGCAACTGAGGATGCCGGCCGACGTGAGGATCATTGGTTCCAGCCTGCAGGTGCTGGCAGATTTCCCTGGCTGGGAAGCCTGGATCAACTATGCCCACGACCACCAGCGCCTTGTCGAACTGATTCGCACGACGCGGGCGAACGGCGTTGTCTTTATCAGTGGCGACACCCACTACGCCGAGTTGTCCAGACTCGACGTGAATGTCCCTTATCCGCTGCTTGATCTGACTTCAAGCGGCCTGACCGAGGTATGGCACGTATTGCCGCCAAACGATCTGCGGGTCGGCGAGGCCATCCGTGAGGCCAACTTCGGCGTCATTGAGATTACGTGGGGGGTGACGCCGCAACTCAGCCTGCAAGTACGCGACATCGCGGGACAAACACGGCTGGATCACAAGGTTAATTTGAGCGACCTCCGAGTCTGAAGTGAACGGCACCACCCGTCGGGATGGCGCCGTGAGGCGCCATTTTTTTGTCAGTGAATCAGCCCTACTTTTCTAGAGACTTCCGACTGTCAAATTATGGCCGAAAACCGGACATATAGAGCGTTCAGCCTGACAGTCCGAAACGAGTCGGGCCCCGCCGTCTGAGCTGAGTAAAGTGGGCGTTCAGGATCAAGGATCGAGCCAATGACCGGTTTTTCGAGTTCAGCAGACGCGGTTGTCCGGTAACGAATCCATAACGGAAGTAGTCGGCTAAACCTCCAGCGGCAGCAATGGCCGAGTAAGAGTCGGTCGCTGCCATTATCATGAACTTCCGCTTCTGGCCTTCTTTTGCCTGACGTAGCAAGCCGTACTTGAACCGTTTTCCAAGCCAAGGGCGGATTCCTGCAAGCTATGTCCGGGCAGTCGCTTCCCGCTGCCGCTCGTGCGAGACCAGCTTCGCCAGTTCAGTCATTTCCTCCGCCAGCAGGCTGAGCAGGTCGTCCAGGGTGAGGATGCCGACCAGGCCGCCTTCACGGTCGACCACCG
>JAKBJA010000002.1 GCA_021836225.1 Pseudomonadota bacterium
ACCGCAACCGCCTGCCGGTGATGGTGAAAGGCCCGACCGGCTGCGGCAAGTCGCGCTTCGTCGAATACATGGCGTGGAAGCTCGGCAAGCCGCTGATCACCGTGGCCTGCAACGAGGACATGACCGCGTCCGATCTGGTGGGGCGCTACCTCTTGGAAGCCAACGGCACCCGCTGGCTCGACGGCCCGCTCACCACCGCCGCGCGCATCGGCGCCATCTGCTACCTCGATGAAATCGTCGAAGCGCGCCAGGACACCACCGTGGTCATCCACCCGCTGACCGACCACCGCCGCACCCTGCCGCTCGACAAGAAGGGCGAGCTGATCCACGCGCACCCCGACTTCCAGCTGGTGATCTCCTACAACCCCGGTTATCAGACGCTGATGAAAGATCTCAAGCAGTCGACCAAGCAGCGCTTCACCGCGTTCGACTTCGACTACCCCGATGCCGCGCTGGAAGCTCAGATCGTGGCGAAGGAAACCGGCATGGACGCAGCCGTCGCCGCACAACTGGTGAAGATTGGCGGCGTCGCGCGCAGCCTCAAGGGGCACGGCCTCGACGAAGGCATCTCCACGCGCCTGCTGGTGTACGCGGCGACGCTGATCAAGGACGGCGTCGCACCGACGGATGCCTGCCGCATGGCGCTGGTGCGCCCGATCACCGACGACGCCGACATCCGCGAAACGCTCGACCACGCGATCGACGCAACGTTTGCCTGAGTCCAGAACGTGAGTCCCACGACCGAAAACGAAGTTTCGGCGAAGGCTAACATCGGCACAGCAGATGTTAAGCCCGCATCAGCGGGCGGCCATAGCCAATACCAGCATCCCCTCATGGCTGCTTACTGGAAGCAGCTTGACACCCGCTTTCCGCAGGTGGGGGAGGTGTTCGACGACGTCATGGCGGAAGCGCTGGCGGTGCTGACACGCGCAGGCATCGACGCCTACCTCGAAGCCGGCCGCGTGATCGGCAAGCTCGGACGCGGCGTCGAGCCGATGCTGGCGTTCATGGAAGAGTGGCCGTCCACCGCGCAGGCGGTCGGCGAATCCGCGCTGCCCGCGGTGATGGCGCTGATCCAGCGCATGCAGAAATCGCCCAACGGTAAAGCGATCACGCCCTTCCTGCAGACGCTGGCGCCGGTGGCGCGGCGCCTGCAGTCGCAGGAGCAGCTGCAGCACTACCTCGACGTGACCCTGGACTTCATGGAGCGCACCACCGGCTCCATCCACGGCCACCACACCACCTTTCCCAGCCCCGGCCTGCCGGAATTTTTCGCGCAGGCGCCGAACCTGCTCAGCCAGCTGACGCTGGCCGGCCTGAAGAACTGGGTCGAATACGGCATCCGCAACTACCGTACCCATCCCGAGCGGCAGAAGGACTACTTCAGCCTGCAATCGGCCGACGCCCGCGCCGTGCTGCAGCGCGAGCGCCATGGGACCTTGCTGGTCGACGTCGAGCGCAAGCTCGATCTGTACCTGCGCGGCCTGTGGCAGGACAGCGACCACCTGGTGCCGTACTCGACCGCGTTCGACGAACTGCGCAAGCCGGTTCCGTATTACGACAAGCTCGGCATCCGCCTCCCCGACGTCTACGACGATGCGGGCGACGTCTCCGGCCTCGACCGCTACCGCGCCGCGCTCGCCCACATGATCGGCCACCGCCGCTGGTCGGTGGCGCAGGTCGCCGACAACTGGAGCCCGTTCCAGCGCATGGCGGTGGAGTTCTTCGAGGACTGCCGCGTCGAGACGCTGCTGGTCCGCGAATACCCCGGCCTGCGCCGGCTGTTCCTCGCGCTGCACCCCAAGCCGCTGGTGACCGCCTGCGACCCGGAAACCACGTCCTGCCTGCGTCACCGCATGGCCATGCTGTCGCGTGCGCTGCTCGATCCGGATCACGGCTACACCGATGCGGCCCTCAATGACTTCGTCACCCGCTTCCACGCTGTTATGACTGAAGGGGAATCCAGCACTGAGGAGATCGCCGCGCTGGCGCTCTCCTACGTCGCCAAAACCCGTCGCCAGAGCGACCAGTTCGCCAAGGTGCATTTCGCTGATACCGTGGTCGACTACCGCGACGACAACCGCCAGCTGTGGAAATTCATCGAGGCGGGCGACGAGGAAGAAGCCTTCGACGAGAAGCGCAAGATCGAGCCGGGCGAGGAAATCCGCGGCCTGCCACCGCGCCATTATCCCGAGTGGGACTACGCGAGCCAGACTTACCGCCCCGACTGGGCGAGCGTGTACGAGGCGCTGCACCCCAATGGCAACGCCGCCGACATCGACCGCCTGCTCGCCAAGCACAGCGCGCTCGCCAAGCGGCTGAAGAAAATGCTCGACCTCTTGAAGCCGCAGGACAAGGTGCGCATCCGCTACCAGGAGGAGGGCAGCGAACTCGATCTCGACGTCGCCATCCGTTCGCTGATCGACTTCAAGGGCGGCGCCACGCCCGACCCGCGCATCAACATGAGCCACAAGACCTCCGGCCGCGACATCGCCGTGATGCTGCTGCTGGACCTGTCCGAGTCGCTGAACGAAAAGGCGGGCGGGTCCGACCAGACCATTCTCGAACTCTCCCAGGAAGCGGTGTCGCTGCTGGCGTGGTCGATCGAGAAGCTGGGCGATCCGTTCGCCATCGCCGGCTTCCACTCCAACACCCGCCATGACGTGCGCTACCTGCACATCAAGGGCTATGGCGAACACTGGAACGACGACGTCAAGGCGCGCCTGGCCGCGATGGAAGCGGGCTACTCCACCCGTATGGGCGCGGCGATGCGCCACGCCGCGCACTACCTCGGCGCGCGTTCCGCCGACAAGAAGCTGATGCTGATCCTCACCGACGGACGTCCGTCCGACGTCGACGCCCATGACGAGCGCCTGCTGATCGAGGACGCCCGCCAGGCGGTCAAGGAACTCGACCAGCAGGGCATCTTCCCCTACTGCATCAGCCTCGACCCCAAGGCCGACGAATACGTCGGCGACATCTTCGGCCGCCAGTTCACCGTCATCGACCACATCGAGCGGCTGCCGGAGCGGCTTCCGCAGCTGTTCATGGCGCTGACCAAGTAAGCCGCGTCGGGCAGGCAGTATCCATCCGGCATTCGCCGGCAAAAACGGTTCTTATTTAGGACAGCGGATGGGAATGCGAAGGTCTGAAGCCGACCCGCAACAGTCATTTGGCCCGGCCGATCCCACCGCTTATTTCACCGTGACCTGGATGCACTGTCCGATGCCAATGGGCACATGGGCCTTATTTACGATCTTGACGCAGAGGCTGCGCTTGCCGGAGGACGGTGTTTCCAGCAAATAACTGCCCTTGCGCTCGCGCAATATCGCCACTTCCTTGTTGTCGACGTAGAGATGGGAGTGATCTCCGCGCGGGCCGGGATCCACTTCATAGGCCACCCGGATCTCGTCCATCGCGTCGAGGGTGGCGCCATCCACCGGCGAAGTGATCAGCACCGCGCCCTGCCCAAAGCCCGTTGAGGGAATCGCCAGAACAAGCCCGATCGTAATGCTGGCGAGGGTATGTGTTCGCTTCATGCTGATCTCCTTCCACGGATTAAAAGAACCCTATTCACGCGCATCCAACACTATTCATAGCAGGCCGCCCGCATATGACGAGGGCTTCATGAAAGCCTGGTGGGGATGTTGGGGCTGGGTGAGGAAAAACATGAGCTATTCACGCACGAGCCGGATGTCAATCTCTCGCTCAACATACGCCCACTCCTCTGTTGCACGCAGCGCGGCAAACAGTTGGTTGAACGCCGCCTCTTCAGCCCGCGTGTACTCAAACCAGGTGAGGAAATCGAATGGCTCACTCTCCGAGAGATCCCGGCAGTGGTGAAGCCTTCGCGCCAATTCAGGAAAAAACTGAAGCCCGATTCTGGCGTGCTTGGACTGCGCTTCAAAAATGCTTTGGCGTTCGTCTTGTGTGAGCGACCACCAGGCTACGTTCTTTCGAATTGGGATCAATGCCGCGCACGTTACCCCGGGGCGCCCGAGACCTTGCTGCTTGGCCACGAGCCGGCTCCTTTCCTCATCGCGAACGACATACCGCTCGTTGCTTGTTATTCCACGAAGAACCCAAGCCGCATCTGGGTCGGATGGGCTTTCTGAGCCAGAAGCAATTTCGAGCCTTCTCACGACAGGCAGGGGCGCTCCAGCGATTACTTCCATATCGGCGACACGCCAGAGGCCTGTGTCACCCCCAATGAACGAAAACAATCGCGTAGACATATCAACCTCCAACCCAGAGATTCAATATAGGTGAAGTCTGGGATGCGGATTGATATGACCGCTTTCGCAGCCAGAGCCGGCGCTGGAACCCCAAACTGCGAAAAGCTGTTCAGGGTCGGGAGTACGCAGAATCACAACCGCCTGATCTTGACCTTCCCCTTGCTCAGGTAGGCCTTGAGCAACTTGTAGGTATCCATGTCGAATCGGGCCTGGCCGGATTGCTCGAGCAGATCATGGACCTCGGCCTCGCTCCTGGCCGTGCCCAGGTAGCGCCAGCCGTTCACTACGTGGATTTCCTCCACGTCGAGGAAGTCGTCGCGCTCGACCAGGCCGATCGGTCCGGGATAGGCCCAGGCGTCCAGCTTGAGTTTCGCCAGGGCGGCCATCAGCCGGGCGCTGTGCATCCCGATCGGTTCCTTGCCCACGCACGCGCCCTTGCACTTGTGCACCTGGAAGGCGAAACAGGGGCGTCCGCGCTGGGCGGGTTTCTCCAGCCCGAGGATGGACGGGCAGAGTTCGTAGGCGTCGGCGATCTTCCGCAGGGTGTTGGTCGCTTCCCGCTGGGTCGCGAAGAGGCCGAACAGGTCGCTTGCGCGGCCGAAGTCGGCATCCTCGCCGCTCGCGAGGCGGGGGCGGAAATCGCCCGGTGCGACCTCCTCGAGCCGCCAGGCGCACAGGTCGGAGGCGCGGCGCAGCCGGCGGTTGTGGAGGGGCTGGCCTTCCTTCACCAGGCGCGATTCCAGCAGCAGGGCGCCGAGTTCGCCCACGGTTTCCTGCCAGTGGATGCGGCGCACTTCCTGGGTGAGGCGCATTGCCTTGTATTCGCGGGTGTCGGCGGCAAAGTGCGAGAGCACCCGCTGGCGCAGGTTGACGCTCTTGCCCACGTACAGCAGCACATCGTTCTCGCCATGGAACAGGTACACCCCGGGGGATTCGGGCAGGTCGTCGAGCAGGGCGGGATCGAGATGGGGCGGCAGGCTGGGGCGCTTGAGTTGTTGCTGGACGGCCTCGGCCACGGCATCCTCGCCGCGGTCGCGCTGCAGCAGGCGCCAGAACTGCCAGATCAGGTCGGCATCGGCGAGCGCGCGGTGGCGGTCGCCAGTCTGCAGTCCGTGGCGGGCGATCAGGCTGTCGAGGTTGTGCCGCGGGTGTTCCGGAAAGAGCCTGCGCGACAGGCGCACGGTACACAGCACGTCGGCGCGGAATCGCTGCCCCAGGCGCTGAAATTCGTTCTTGACGAAGCCATAGTCGAAACGGGCATTGTGGGCGATGAAGAGTCGCCCCTGCAGGCGCGCGGCCAGTTCTTCCGCCACCTGGGTGAAGGTCGGGGCATCTTCCACCATCTCGTTGCGGATGCCGGTGAGTTGCTGGATGAACTGGGGGATGGGCCGCTCGGGATTGACCAGGGTGCTCCAGGTGGACACCCGGTCGCCTTCCACCTCCACCACGCCGATCTCGGTGATGCGGTCGATCAGCGGGTTGCCGCCGGTGGTTTCAAGGTCGATGAAGGCCAGGCGCTCAGGAATCACAGGGGACATGGACAGCAAAAATTTCCATAAAACAGGACCGGCGTGCGCGTGACGGTTTGATCGGCGGCATGCTTCTCATGCCTGCCAAACCCCGTACCCGGCTTCACGAAAATCGATTGCCAGTTCCACTTCCAGGTCGCGCGCCTCGTCATAGGACATCGGGTTGTAAAGTTCGTACAGAGCGGGCAGCAAGCGCAGACCGAATTGCTTGACGAAGCGGTTGGACTGGATGCCGGCCTTGTGTTTGTCGAAGCGCACGTCGGGATCAATTCCCGTCATGCCGACGTAAATGCACGGCTTGCCCGTCACGTAACCGGGGTTGACTTTCCTGAATCGTGCTTCGTACAAAACGTCTTTCGACAGTTCGATCACATAGACGTGGTAGTGGTTCCGGCGTTCCATCGTCACTTCAAACAAGGGCGGCCTGGTGACACGGCTTTACACGGCCGCCGCGCCGGCTTCACGGAAGGTGTGCTTGCCGTCACGTTTCGCCGCGTAAAGTGCGGCGTCCGCTTTCTTGAGCAGGTCATTCAGCGTTTCACCGCCTGCGCAGCACATCGCGACACCCACCGAAGCGCCGATGTGCGCGGTTCCCCCTTCGGCAAGCGGGATGGGCTGACTCAGGCTCTCCACCACGCGGCCTGCGACCTCGCGCGCAGCCGCCGCGTCGTCGACCTGACCCAGCACGATGACGAACTCGTCCCCGCCCAAACGGACGATCACGTCCGACTCGCGGAGCAGGCGCTTCATCCGTTCCGCCGACGTCACCAGAACTTCGTCGCCCGCTGCATGCCCATAGCGGTCGTTGACCGCCTTGAATTCATCCAGGTCGACGGCCAGGACCGCCATCTGCTTGCCTGAGCGCTTCGCGCCGGCGATCAGATGCTTTTCGTTTTCGTTCAGGAACCGTCGATTGGCCAGGCCCGTCAGCGCGTCGTGAAGACTGAGTTGCCTGATCGTCTGCTCGGCTTGGGTGCCTGCCCCGATCAGGCGAACGGTTTTCCGGTACAGCCCGAGCAGGGCCAATCCCATCCACAGTCCGGCTATTCCCACCAGCATCGCCGACAGGTTCTGGTCGCGAATCCGTTCCGCTTCGCGCTTTTCCAGCTGGTTCAGCTCCTCCCGCCCGGTCTCGATCAGAATGCGGTGGATCTGATCGATGGCGGACTTGTCGAATCCCGCGAGCTCCCGTTCTGGCGGCGTGGCATCGCCATTCGTCTGTGCGCGTTGCTGGAGCGCGCTGAATCCGGTCTCCAATGCCGATTGCAGTGCCGGCAGGGGCGCCAGGCGGACAGCCCGGTTACCGTCGGCGCCGATCAGCGCGATCAGCTGTTCGGCACTGGGACACGTCGATTGGCGGCATATCAGGCTGGGATCAAGGTTGGACCGATTGTGCGACTCGGCATATTTGCGAACCGCGTTGTCCAGGTTGAGCAGGTAGGTGCGCAGCGCGTCGATGTAGGCGATGACTTGCCGCGTGTGCGCCACCGAGCGAACGGACTCTTCCGAGCGCTGGTGCTGATAGAAAATCAGGGCGAACAGAACGGTGAGGATGAGCGCGAAGATCAGCGTGCCCAAGCGGAGTACCCGCCTGAAGCCGGCAAAGACGGATCCGTGGATTTCGGTTTGCATCTGTGGCGTGTCCAAATTCATGTCGCGCGCGACATGGGCGCGCCATTCATGCATTTTTACTCAACTCGGGTACATGGAGAAAAAGAACTCGAATATTTTTTCCCTAGACCGGCCTCGACCCCGAGGCCAACGAATGCGCCAGCGTCCTCTTCGGTCGCAGGCACGCAGCCATCAACCATGTCGAGCCGCTGCAGCAGCTGTTCATGGCACGGCGATGATTCTGGCCGGTTTGATCGCCACCCCCCATAATTCGCATCCCAACCAGAAATCGTTTTTTTCATGCGCCGCCTGTCCCTGCTCCTGATCGCCGTCCTGCTGTCCGCCTGCGCGGCCCCGCCCCCGGCCCCGCCCATCCCGACCCCCGTGCCCAAGCCGCCGCTCAAGATCGCGCTGGTTCTGGGCGGCGGCGCCGCACGCGGCTTCGCCCACATCGGTGTGATCAAGTCGCTGGAGGCCCAGGGCATCGTGCCGGACATCGTGGTGGGCACCAGCGCGGGGTCCGTGGTGGGGGCGCTCTACGCCTCGGGCATGAACGGCTTCGAACTGCAGAACCTGGCGCTGCAGATGGAAGAGGAGATGGTGGCCGACTGGACCCTGCCCAACCGGGGCGTGCTGAAGGGCGAGGCCCTGCAGGACTTCATCAACCAGCGTGTGAAGAACCTGACCATCCAGAAAATGCCCAAACCCCTGGGCGTGGTGGCCACCGATCTGCAAAGCGGCGAGCTGGTGCTGTTCCGCCGAGGCGACACCGGCATCGCGGTGCGGGCCTCCAGCGCCGTGCCGGGGATGTTCCAGCCCGTCGAGATCAGCGGGCGCGATTACGTCGACGGCGGTCTCACCTCGCCGGTGCCGGCCCAGTCCGCGCGCAGCATGGGCGCGGACTTCGTCATCGCGGTGGACATCTCCAACGTGAGCCGCCGCGAAAAACTCACCGGCACCCTGGACGTGCTGCTGCAGACCTTCGCCATCATGGGCCATGCCATCAGCCGCCATGAGCTGGAGGATGCCGACGTCGTGATCCGGCCGCAGACGGCCACGGTGAGCAGCACCGATTTCGAAGGCCGGCATCTGGCCATCCTCGAGGGCGAAAAGGCCGCCGCCGCCATCATGCCGGAGCTGAAAGCCAGGCTCGCCAGGGCGCGGGCGCGCTGAAGGCGGGCGCAGGCAAGGCCTCAACAGCGGAATTCTTTCAACGGGGGATCAAACCCCGTGCTGCCTGAACCACGCGTGCATCCGCTTCCAGCCGTCCTCCGCCGCCTCCTTGCGGTAACTGGCGCGGTAATCGGCGTGGAACGCGTGGGGCGCGTCGGGATAGAGGTGGATGGCTGAAGCCCTGCTGGCAGGATTGGCGGATTCCGCCAGCGCTCCCTTCATTTTCACCACGGTGTCGAGCGGGATGCCCGGGTCCTGCCCGCCGTAAAGACCGAGCACCGGTCCGTGCAGCTTGCCGACCAGGTCCAGCGGATGCTTCGGCGTCATCTCGCTTGCCGGGCTGGTGAGGCGGCCGTACCAGGCCACGGCGGCCTTCACGCCGGGATTGTGGGCGGCATATAGCCAGGTGATACGTCCGCCCCAGCAGAAGCCGGTGACGCCCAGCCGCGTCGTATCGCCGCCGTTGGCCTTGGCCCAGGCCACGCAGGCGTCGAGGTCGGCCATGACCTGCTTGTCCGGCACCTTGTTCACCACCTTGGTGAGGATGTCGGGGATTTCGCCGTACTGGCGCGGGTCGCCCTGGCGCGCATACAACTCGGGGGCGATGGCCTGGTAGCCCAGCTTGGCCAGGCGCCGGCAGGTATCCTTGATGTACTCGTGCACGCCGAAGATTTCCTGCACCACCAGGATCACCGGGAAGTTCGACCCCTGTGCCGGCTGGGCCCGGTAGGCCGGCATGTTGCCGTCGGGCGTCGGCACCTGGATTTCCCCGGCCGTGAGGCCTTCGCTGTCGGTGCTGATCGCGGTCTGCGCCATCACCGGCTGCACCGCCAGGGCAAAGCCCGCGCCCAGGGCGGTGACCAGAAAGCCGCGCCGGCTCAGGGGCGGGGGCGGGGGAACCAGGCTGTTGAATTCGGCGGTCAGCGCGTCGGTGTCGGCATGCATGGGGGTCTCCTCCTGGTGGTCGGGGGTGGATGCGGGGGCAAAGGCTGCCTTGGTTATTTCGCTCACCCATCTTTATAGTGGAATGACACGAACATGGAGGGTGAACCATGCGATGGGCAGCAGTGCTGGGCTTGGGCGCGGCCGTGTATCTGGGGCTGGGGCTTTATCTCTACGTGTTCCAGGCACGCTACGTCTATTTTCCCGAGCTGCCGGCGCGGCAGGTGGATGCCTCCCCGGCCGACATCGGGCTGGCGTTCGACGCGGTCATACTGCGCACCGCGGATGGCGAAACGCTGGCCGGCTGGTTCATCCCGGCGCCCGTGGCGCGCGGCACGCTGCTCTACCTGCACGGCAATGGCGGCAACATCGGACACCGTCTCGACCAGATCGAGGTGTTCCACCGGCTGGGGCTGAACGTCTTCATCATCGACTACCGCGGCTATGGCGCCAGCAGCGGCAAGCCGAGCGAGGAGGGCACCTATCAGGACGCGCTGGCGGCGTGGAACTGGCTGACGCAGGAGAAGCGCCTTGCGCCGGATCGGATCGTCCTGTTCGGCGAATCCCTCGGCGGCTCGATCGCGGCCTGGCTCGCCGCCCGCCAAGCGCCGGCAGGACTGATCATCTACGCCAGCTTCACGTCGGTGCCGGAGATGGCCCAGGCCTTGTATCCGATGTTTCCGGCGGCCCGGCTGGTGCGCTATCGCTACGACACGCGGGCAGCGCTCGGCAAGGTGAACTGCCCGGTTCTGATCCTGCACAGCCCGGAGGACGAGATCATTCCATTCAGTCACGGGCAGGCCTTGCTCGAGGCCGCGCGCGAACCGAAGCGCCTGGTCGAGCTGCGCGGCGGGCACAACGATGCCTTATGGGTCAGCCGCGAGATCTATCCGCGGGAAATCGCGGCGTTTCTTCAAACGTTCTTGTCCAGCCGGGGCGGACCGGACACGATGGTCGCCGAATAACAGTCGCCGCGAAAACCAGGCCGACTGCTGTTGCTCATCAAAAATATCTTCACTTGCTTCGGGAATAAATCCCGCCCTTGCGCTGTTTACTCCATGGCAAGGGGTCTGCGTGCGATGGGACGGTGCCGTCCTGACCATGGCCCACAACGTAATTCCCAGCCAATTTTAGGGTGGATTTTGTGGTGAACGGGTCCTGACGGCTGCGCTTGATAGGTGCCTTTTCGCCGGTTCATTTGAGGAGAATCACATGCGATTTACCCGTAGAGACGTACTTAAGCTGGCCGCCCTGGGGGCCCTGAGCAGTGCGGCCGGCATGCGCCCGGCGATGGCCGCCTCGCCGATGAACAGCGTCGCCGATGCCGGCGAGGACCGCGTGTTCATCTGCAACGAGGACTCCAACACCCTCACCGTCATCAGTCCCTACAGCAATACGGTGGAGTCCACCGTCAACCTCACCAGCTTCGACGAAGACCCGCGCCCGCCCTTCCGCTTCGTCACCGGCGGCGTGGTGCCTACCCACGCGGCGATGATCCACAAGCCCCTGTATCACGGCGCCATCTCCATCCACGGCGCCGCGCCTTCGCCTGACTCACGGCTCATCGCCACCACCGGGCGCGGCAGCAGCAACGTCTATCTCATCGACAGCCGCACCCGTTCGGTGATCGGCAACACCGCCAATCCCCAGGCAGGCGCCGAGACGAACCCCCGGCGCCTGTCCAGCGGCATCCTCATCGGGCGCGAGCCGCACGAGCCCACCTTCAGCCGCAACGGCAAGGAGTTGTGGGTCACGCTGCGCGGCGAGGACCGCATCGTGATTCTCGACGTGGCGCGCGCGCTCAAGCAGGTGGGCGGAACGGACGCGGGTGCGGTACGCCAGTACTTCGGCACCCTCAACGGCCCCGCCCAGGTGTGGTTCAGCGCCGACGGCAAACTCGCCTTCGTCATCTCGCAAAAGCTGTCGAAGGTCGACGTGTTCCACGTCAACGCAGACCGCAACGGCTACAGCCGGCCGAAACGCAAAACGACCCTGGATCTCAAGGCCCAGGATCCCTTTGGCTTCACGCCTTTTCAGAAGACCACGCCGGACGGCAAGGAAGTGTGGTTCTCCCACAAGCTGGCGGACAGCGTCTCCGCCTGGGAGACATCGGGCGATCATCGCCTGCTCAGCCACGTGAAACTGGGCGACAAGGCGAGGCCCAACCACGTGGAGTTCGTGGAGAACGCCAACGGCCGCGCCGTCTACGCCAGCCTCGCGCGCGTGGATGACGGCGGCCCCGGCGGCGTCGCCTCCAGCCAGATCGCCATCATCGACCGCAGTGCAGCCGCAGGTAGCAGGCAGGTGGTAGGCAGCTTCTTCACCCACGGCCGCGAGTCGCACGGCCTGTGGACCAACCCGGAGGGCACACGGCTCTATGTCGCCCACGAACAGGACGAACTGCCGGGCACACCGGCCGAAGGCCAGACGGTATGCAGCGTGTTTGACGTCACCGATCCGTTCAAGCCCGGCTTCATCGCACAGATCCCACTCGGCAGTCTGGACCTGCCTTCGGGAAAACTGCGCAACAAGAAGAGCATCAACCTGGTCTACGTGCGTCCCGGCGCGCGCAGCCAGGCCGGCTGAGGCGCGGGACGTGAGACGGCTTGCGTGCATCGTGGCGCTCGCACTGGCGCTGCCGGCGAGCGCGTGGTCTGAAACCGACGCGGCGGATCACGCTCACCACGGCACGGCCGCGCGAGACAATGCAGCGGGGCGCTACCCGGTGCAGTTTCAGCGCTTCATCAGCGAGATGGATCGGGACATGCAGAAGATGATGGACGACATGCATCGCCCCGGTTACACCGGCAATGCGGACGTGGATTTCCTCGCCATGATGATCCCGCACCATCAGGGGGCGGTGGATATGGCGCGCCTGCTGTTGATCCACGGCAGGGATCCCCTGACGCGGAAGCTGGCCGAGGAGATCATCGCCTCCCAAACCACCGAGATCGCCGCCATGCGGGCGCGTCTGGAAATTCTGCAACGCGCGCCGGATGCCGACTCGGGCGGGTATCCGGTCCTGGATGGCACGCGCGGAGTGCGCGATTGATCAGGCGCCAGCGCGTGATGCCGCTCCCGCCGCCTTGTTCTTCGCGCTCGAGCTTCCCGATGCGCGCCACGCCATAAGTCTGGAAGCACAGCACCTGCGGCGCCTACATCGCATCAGCAATGCAGGAGCGCCCGAACAGAAAATCGCTGCCGCCGCCCAATCAGAAGCAGCGCATCGAAGCCGACATGCCTCTCCGCGCTCACCGAGCGAGCCGCCGTCCGTACATCGTAGAACGCCTTCTGTCGGGCGCGAACCCTGCTCAAAACGGGTTGCGGGTTGAGTTTGCGGCACTGCAGGAATAACAAATTATTGCTAGATAACCAATTGCTAATTCAGCGGGTTTGAATATGTAACGGTTCTGCGTATATTCAAATCGCATCCAGACGGCGACTGCAATCCGCCAATAAGAACATGACAAAACCAAAAAGAAGGGCCTACATGATCTACACGTCCCGTCATTGGCTATTCATTTCAATGTTCCTGTTTATTGCCGCCAGCTTTTTTCCGCATGCGCGGGCTGGCGAGCTGACGCTGGCACTGGCCAACTCCACGTGCGATGCCATGAACAAGGTCGGGGATTTGTATCGTGCAAGCCACCCCGTTCGAATCACCTACCTCTGCAAATCGTCCGGCCTCCTTGCCAAGGGGTTGCACGGCGGCGCGCTGCATGCCGACATATTTGTTTCGGCTGACCGCGAATGGATGGATTTCGCCATTGAAAACGGCCTGGTCGCCCGCGACCGTGTTTCGATTCCATGGGGCAATGCACTCGTCCTGGCAATCCCCAAAAACAGTCCGATGAAACGTCTCGATTGGCAGGAACTTGCTTCTGACAAGGTGACGGTCATCCTCATCGGAGACCCCAGCACCGCGCCGTTTGGCCGCCACGCAAAAGAAGCGCTCGAAGCCTCGGGGTTGTGGGACCGGGTCAAGCACAAGATCCAGACGCGAAAAAACATCGAGCTGCTGGCCGAATCGCTCGCCACCTCCAGCCCAAGCACGGTCGGTATATTGTTCAAATCCAATTTGACGGATCAACTGCGACAACTGCACACCGTCGACAAAAAATTGCACCAACCCATTCGCTATTACATGGGGCCGCTCAAATCCTCGGCGGGGAATGCGGAAGTCGCAGCCTTTCTGAAATTCATGCAAACCAAGGCCGTCAGGGACATATTTCAAGCCCAGGGCTTTGACGTGAGCGCGCCTTGATCCCGCTGTCGCCGGCATCGATACCAATACTCACCCTGCAAGGCAGTCGGGACTAGATGTTCGCCCACCTCAGGAATCGCTCGCTGTTCAATCAACTGATCGTCCCGATGGCCGTGGTCGGGGTTATTGGCGTGGGCGCCATCATTGCCTCCGCTTTCGCGCTGCAGAATTCAGTCAAGGCGCTGGGCGAGATGTATTCGGCCAGCAGTGAGCGTCTTAAAACCCTTCAGGACATCGACAAGGGCATCGCCAATGTGCGGGCCTTGAGCCTCAAGCATCTCACCAGCGAAAGCGCGCAAGCCATGAACCAGATCAGAACCGATCTGGACAGCGTCGAGCAGCGGATCAGGATCAATTTGCCCGCCATTTCGGAGCCCGCTATGTCCGGTCACCACGCAACGCAACAGGAGGCCGCTGCCCTGGACAGGGTTCTCGCCACCTACCTGGCGGGGATCAACGAGGCCGTGATGCTCAGCGCGGAGTTCGAAAAGGAGTCTGCATTCGAGTTGCTGACCCGGATCGAAGGTCAGGAACTCGTGAAGATCCAGGCGGCCATGCAGTCCCTGATGCGACACACCATTGCGGATATCGCCGCCAGCCGCGAGGACCTCATCGCCGCGACCAACCGCAATCTGCAGATCAACCTGGCCATCGGCTTCCTGGGGGGCGCCATGCTCCTGGGCATGGCCTTCTATGTATCGCGGCGGGCCAGCGTGCGGATTTCCGATCTGCTGAAATGGTCGCGCAGAATTGCCGGTGGCGACCTGTCGAATCACCTTGTTTCAGACGCCAGGGATGAAGTCGGGCAACTCACCAATGCGATGCGCGACATGGTCCTGAACCTCGCGCGCGGACGCAACGAACTGGAAAGGGCCCGCAAAGACGCCGAAACGGTAGCCGAAGAGCTGCGCCAGTATGCCAACGCCTTCCACAGCAGCGGCGAGGCCATGGTGATCTCGGACCGTTTCAACCGCATCGTCAACGTGAACGCCGCCTTTACCGCGCAAACCGGCTACAGTCTGGACGAAGTCGTGGGCAAGGATCCGCAAATGCTGAGCAGCGGCAAAACGCCCAAGGCCGTATACGAGGACATGTGGCGTTGCCTGCAGCAGAACGGCTATTGGAACGGCGAGATATGGGACCGGAAAAAGTCGGGCGAGGTGTATCCCAAGTGGGCCTCCATTTCCGCCATCCGCGATGCGGACCAGAAAGCCATGTTCTATATCGCCAGCTATTCCGACATCAGCGAGCGCAAGGCGAACGAGGCGCGCATCGATTATCTTGCCCATCACGACCCCCTTACCGGCCTGATCAACCGCTACAACCTGGAAAACCGCCTTGACCAGGCGCTCCTTTCCGCCCATCGCGACAGCCTGCGCGTCGCGGTGATGTTCATCGACCTGGACCGCTTCAAGACCATCAACGACACCCTGGGCCACCATGTCGGCGATCAGTTGCTGATCGACGTCGCCCGGCGGCTGCGCGAAAGCGTGCGGGACAGCGACATCGTCGCGCGCCTGGGGGGCGACGAGTTCATCGTCGTGCTCACCCGCATCACGGACGAGATGGATGCCGCGCCACTCGGCGACAAGATCCTGCGTTCGCTTGGCCATCCCTACGTCTTCAACGGCAAGGAATTGCATTCCACCCCCAGCATCGGTATCGCCGTCTACCCGGGCGACGGCGAGGACGGGCCGACCCTGATGAAGAATGCCGACACCGCCATGTACCACGCCAAGGAACTCGGCCGGAACAATGTCCAGTACTTCATGCCGGCGATGAATGCCGCCGCCAGCGAGCGTCTGGGACTGGAGAACGACCTGCACCAGACCTTGCGCACCGGCCAGCTGCATCTGCACTATCAGCCGCAGGTGTGTGCCGCCGACGGCAGGTGTTTTGGCGTCGAAGCCCTGGTGCGTTGGCATCATCCGCTGCACGGCGACATCTCCCCGCTCAAGTTCATTCCCATCGCGGAAGAGTCCGGCCTGATCGAGGCCCTGGGCAACTGGGTGCTGGAAGAGGCCTGCCGGCAATTGAGCGCCTGGCGGGCGGAAGGAATCGAGGACATGCGCATGGCGGTCAACCTGTCGGCACAGCAACTGCGTTCCCCCGGGTTCGTGCATTCCGTGGATGCGCTGTTAAAGCGCCATGGCCTGGAGGGCAGCGATCTTGAACTGGAAATCACCGAATCGGTCGCCATGGAAAACCCGGACCGTGCCATCGGCCAGCTGCAGGCCCTGCGCGACATCGGCATCCAGCTCGCCATCGACGACTTCGGTACCGGCTATTCCTCCCTCGCCTACCTCAAGCGTCTGCCCATCCATGTGCTGAAGCTGGATCGCACCTTTGTCCGCGACATCGAAACCGATCCAAGCGATGCCGAAATCAGCGCCGCCACCCTGGCCCTCGCGCACAACCTCGACCTGAAAGTGACCGCTGAAGGGGTCGAAACCGAAGCCCAGCGCGACTATCTGCTCAAGCACCAGTGCGACTTCATGCAAGGCTTTCTCTTCAGCAAGCCCCTGCCGGCCGAAGATGCCCTGAAGTTCATCCGGGAGCACTGTCCGGCAAGGCGACCTGACGACCCCTTTCCCGGCAAGGAACCTACTGGAATTCGTGCCGGGGCCATGTGGCCCGGGGGATAAGCAGCGGGGAACGTCCGTCGGCAGCCGGGGTCAATTTCCCAGGAGGCAGCCATGAACCCACTTCTGACGCTGGTTCTCATCGTCGTCGCTCCCTTGGCCTTGGCCCTGGCGGGCGGCTCCCACTACGGCACGCCGGCCGGCCAGCGGGAGCCGCGATGACCAAACTGAGCGATTACGTCGAGATAGCTGCGATGGAATATTTGCTGGAGACCGGCAATGACGAACTCGATGCACGCTGGATTGCCGAGTTCTTTCAGGACAGCGGCGTGCAGGACGACTATCCGCGGCAGGACCTCGTCGCTTTCAACGCCATGGTGCAAAAAGAACTGACCAGGCTATCCGAGCGGGCCGGCAAGCAGGCGCACTCCCAGCTGGACAGGATCGTCCGCTTCGTCAAACAGCGGCGCAAACCGTAAGAAGCCGCGTCAGCGATCCCATTGCTACACGCGTGAAACTGCTGTTCAGGAAAACCGAACCAGATTCCCGTCGCGGTCGTTGGCCAGACCCCTGGAGATCGCGCCATTCATCGCCTTATTCGTCGCGTTCGAACTTCTAGTAGAGCTCGAACTTCTCGATGCGCTCGGTTTCCGCCACCGCATCCGCCACCCAGGCCTGCAGCGCGGGCAGCGCCAGCACCGCTTCTGCGTAGTCCTTCGCCGCGCCTGTGAGCGCCACGCCATAGGTCTGGAAGCGCAGCACCACCGGCGCAAACATCGCATCGGCAATGCCAAAGCGCCCGAACAGGAAATCGCCGCCGCCAAAGCGCGCGCGGCAATCCGCCCAGATCGCCAGGATGCGTTCGATGTCCGCCAGGCATTCCGGCGTCCGCCCCTTGCCCGGATAGCGGGCGCGAATGTTCATCGACATGTGCTCGCGCAGCGCGCCGAAGCCCGCATGCATCTCCGCGCTCACCGAGCGGGCCACTGCCCGCGCTGCCGCGTCACGCGGCCACAGTTGCTTGTCCGGAAAGCGCTCGTTGAGGTATTCGCAAATCGCCAGCGAATCCCACACCCGGATGTCGCCATCGTGCAGCGCCGGTACCTTGCACGAAGGCGACCAGGAAGCCAGGGATGCGGCCGACTCGGGCAGGTACAGCGGAATGCGCACCTCCGCAAAGGGAATGCCCGCCTGGCGCAGCACCAGCCAGGGCCGCATCGACCAGGACGAGTAGTTCTTGTTGCCGATGGCGAGGGTGAGGGGGGGCATAGTGGGCAGCTCCTTGGCGTGTTGTGGCGAAACGAAAAGTTACACGAGCAGGGTGGGGATGGGAATGCAGGGTGGTCGGCCCGGTCAGCAGCACACCTCGCCCCACCCCAAGCGTCCGATCACCTCGGCGAAGTCCTCGGCCAGCCCGGCCTGCACGTGCAAAGCCTGCCCGCTGACCGGATGCGCAAGCCGCATCCCGGTTGCCGCCAGCAACAAGCGCGGGTGGCCGAACAGCGTCTGGAACAGGCGGTTATGCCGCCCCTTGCCGTGCGTCGCGTCGCCGATGATGGGGTGCGCGATGTGCTTCATGTGGCGGCGCAGTTGGTGCCAGCGGCCGGTCAGCGGCTCCAGTTCGACCAGGGCATAGCGGCTGCTGGGGTAGCGGTCCACCCGATACGGCAATTCCACCGTCGCCAGCCGGCGGTAGCGGGTTTGCGCGGCTTGTGCCGCGCCACGGGCCGCAATCCCGGCATGCTCGTCCGCCATGCGCTGCAGCGGATGATCGATATCGCCCGACGCCGGCGGATGCCCGCGCACCACCGCAACATAGCGCTTGCTTACCTCGCCGCGTTCGAACTGGCTGCTCAGCAGGCGTCCGACCTCGCGATCCAGCGCAAACAGCAGCACGCCGGACGTGCCCTTGTCGAGCCGATGCACCGGATAAACCGGCTGGCCGATCTGGTCGCGCAGCATCTGCAACGCGAAACGGGTTTCGTGGCGGTCCAGCACGCTGCGATGCACCAGCAGCCCCGCCGGCTTGTGAATGGCAATCAGGCTGTCGTCGCGGAAAATGATCGGCAGCGATCCGCACGCCTCCGCGGACACGCTATTTTCTGCCCTTGCACGGAAACCGCTCTGCCAGCGCCTTCTGCAGCACCTCGGCGGCCGGCTGGGTCAAGGATTCGGGATGCGCGTCGATCCACTCCGCCAACGCCCCCGGCGCCACGTTCCTGTCGCGGGCATCCAGGCAAAACGCCGTCTTGCCTTTGCCGTAGTGGTGCGCCGCGTCGATATACCCGTCGAGATAACTGTGGCACATCACGGAAAGCGTCTTCACCTTGTCCGCGCTTTTGCACATGCGCAGGATCACGCTGCCGTTCTTGCCATGAAGCTCGCTGGCCTGGGCGGGGGCGCAGAAGAACAGGCCGAGCCATACGGACAGGATGGCCGGCAGGAAACGGGGTTTGACTGCGGTTGAATGCATCGCACGAAGGACAAGAAATCCATTGACACTTCAGGAAGTGTCGCGGGCCTGGCAGCCTCAGTCAATCCTGAATCCGGTCGAAGGAATTCGAAAAAACCGGTTGTCGGTCACGAAGCCGTGGTCTGTCCCCTGTTGCTCCCTGCATGGACCAGGAGGAGTAGTTCTAGTTGCCGATGATGGGGGTGAAGGGCGGCATGGTGGGCGGATCCTTTACGAACGGGGTAAAGCGCAAAGTTATGCGAGAAGGGGGTGAGTAGGAACGCGAAGTTCGGCTGGATATGCGCAGATCGTTCGATCTGCGTGGCATTGTTCCTCTACTTCCTCGGCAGCCGTAGATCCGTCTCGAATTCCTGCGGAGCCCCAATGACGATCTTTTGAAACGACGGATGCAGTGGGTTCAGCAGGTAATTGGTTTCAGTTGGGATGACCGCACTCGGGACTGCCAACACCGCACTTGAGGCTCGCTTGATCCATTCGGCTCCAATGACACGAAGCTGTTCGCGGGATTCTGCGCTGCGCCAGTCTTCGGGCAGATCGCTCGGGTTGACGTGCTCGATCTTCAGCTTGGAAGGGATCGTGGCTGGTATAACGACGTAGTTTGCGAGCAGCTTGCCGTCCTGAACCAGCATCTCCAACGTGGCGAGCGACAGCGTGCTGGCGGTGTATACCATCGGAACGCCTCGCGGGTTCCAACGGCCGCCATGCAGGCGCGCGCCTTCGCCCGAAAAGGCTGCAGCGGCATGTTTAGCCGTGAGCATTCGCCATACGGTCGGCATCAGGCGAATACGCCATGCTCAATGCGACCAAGCGTATCTATCACAGCTTCGGCGCCGATCTCGGTGTCAAGCAGGGACATGGGAGTCTCGCCACCCAAGGAGGTGTTTGCCGACTTCAACCAGTCACGAGCGGAATCGGGATCGTCGAATACCTCCTCGGCTCGCTGGATCACGCGCGCAACTCTAACCAGCTTTGCCGATTCCTCGCTGTTCAGAAGCCCTTCGCCCTTGCGCCGGACGAGCGTGCGGACCGGGATATCGAGCGCATCTGAGAACTCGGTTTGCGAAACAAGAAGGAATGCAGTGAGGGCGTCCACGGCCGATGATGGAATGCCCCTTCGAATCGCAGAAACCCACTCCATCGACGTGAGATGAAACTTGCGCTCGTCACCCTCTAGACCGAGCAGCGACGCAGCCGATATGGCTTGGGCTTTCTTTCGGGTGCGAACGGTGCTGAAAGACTTCAAAAGGAGGGTGTCGCCGGCCGAAATTACGTGGCCCGCCCTCGGGTTTCGTCCCGTTCGGCTGGACTTCGCGGGAGCTGCAGTTTTAGGTGGGAGCGAAGAAGCGGATTTCGCCTTAGTGGGGGTAAGCTTCTTAGCCCCTGAACCGGCCTTCATGGCAGCCGCCTTGCGCTCGTCAGCAACGTTCATGGTACTTTACCTCAATGCCAATTGGCTTCTATGGTAGGCAAAAGTGGCGCTAATGGCAATGTGGGCTGCCTCTATGCGACTTGGGCCGATGGCCGGGTGTCGTATTGATTAGTCTGGCTGCCTGAAACTGGCCGAACTTGTTCGTTACCCCCCCCGCGCCTCGCTACATCCGTTTGCCCTTCGTAGCAGGCGCCGCATCCCCCCGCCCCAGCAAATAATCCAGAAACGCCCGCGCCACCACCGACAACTGCCGCCCTGCTGGATACACCGCGTACCAGTGGCGCAGGATGGGGAAACCCTCGACGTCGAGCACGGCGAACTGGCCGGGCTGGTTGAGGGTGAGGGTGAGGCGGGAGAGGGCGGAGACGCCGAGGCCGGCGAGGATGGCCTGCTTGATGGCTTCGTTGCTGCCGAGTTCCAGGCGCGGGCGGATGGTGATGCCGTGTTCGGCGAAGCGGCGTTCGATGGCGTTGCGGGTGCCGGAGCCTTTTTCGCGCATCAGCCAGGGCTCCTGCGCCAGGCGTTCCAGCTTGATTTTCTTCTTGTGCGCCAGCGGGTGGTCGGGCGCGGCCAGCACGACGATGGGGTTGTCCATGATGGGGGTGGCGACGACGTCGATGTCTTCCGGCGGCTGGCCGAGGAAGTAGAGGTCGTCGAGGTTGTCGGCGATGCTGGCGAGCACCTGCTCCTTGTTGGTGACGCGCAGGGTGACGTCGATGCCGGGATAGAGCTTGGCGAATTCGCCCAGCAGGCGCGGCGCGAAGTAGGAGGCAGTGGTGATCGCCATCAGGCTGAGTTTGCCCTGCTTCAGCCCCCGCCGTTCGGCCACCGACATGGTGTAGTGGTCCATGATGTCGAAGATTTCGCGGGTGGCCTGCGCGAGCTGCTGGCCGTCGGGGGTGAGGTGGAGCTTCTTGCCGACCTGTTCGATCAGCGGCGCGCCCACGGTTTCGGCCAGTTTTTTCATCTGCATCGACACGGTGGGCTGGGTGAGGAACAGTTCTTCGGAGGCGCGGGTAAAGCTGCCCAGGCGGGCGATGGCCTCGAAGATTTCCAGCTGGCGGAAGGTGGTGTGTTGGCGCATGGTAGTGTTACCGTTCCAGAACAAACATAGATAAAAGTCTATCTTAAAAATAGAAAAAATCGACTGTTATTGATGATTCGACTCCTGCATGATGCGTCCCATCGTGTCAGGCCGCTGGGGCGTTACACGGAAACCCGACCCCTTTCTGTAGGAGGAAATCATGGCTGTTAAGACTTACAACGCCGGTGTGAAAGAGTACCGGCAGACTTACTGGACCCCGGAATACACCCCGCTAGACACCGACATTCTGGCCTGCTTCAAGATCACCCCGCAGCCGGGCGTGGATCGTGAAGAAGTTGCCGCTGCCGTTGCCGCCGAATCGTCGACCGGCACCTGGACCACGGTGTGGACCGACCTGCTGACCGACCTCGACTACTACAAGGGCCGCGCCTACCGCATCGAAGACGTGCCCGGCGACGACACCTGCTTTTACGCCTTCGTGGCTTACCCGATCGACCTGTTCGAAGAAGGTTCGGTCGTCAACGTGCTGACCTCGCTGGTCGGCAACGTGTTCGGCTTCAAGGCCCTGCGCGCCCTGCGTCTGGAAGACGTGCGCTTCCCGATCGCCTACGT
>JAKBJA010000045.1 GCA_021836225.1 Pseudomonadota bacterium
CTACCTCGCGGTCGAGGACATCGATCACACCCGCACCAAGACCAAGAGCCCGCAGACCAACGGCATCTGCGAGCGCTTCCACAAGACCCTGCTCGATGAGTTCTACCGCGTTGCCTTCCGCAAAAAGCTCTACCACAGCATCGATGAGCTGCAGGCCGACCTCGATGCCTGGATCGCCGATTACAACACCAGCCGTCCCCATCAGGGCCGATGGTGCTTCGGCCGTGCACATTGTAAACTTCCCTGTATTCATCACGTAAATCGGCAAACCAGCGTTTCTGCGTTATACCCGCCAAGCTACACCTTGAAGCCGGACTAGAGCGAATGATGCGGGACGGGACGGGACGGATAGCCGGCAGCCGTTAGGACAGATGACGCGCAGCGTTAGAGCGCTCGCGGAAGCGTGATGCGTCTTGATAATCGCTTGTCGTCAGGAAACCGCTGGCACGCGGCGAGGCCGTACGAAAGTCGATGCAGGCGACTGACAACCCACTGCTGTCAGGCGGCATTGGCGCGAGGATGGCGCGGCATTGGCGCGGGGTAATACCGGCCGCGTATGACACCCGCCAGCCGCCGGCAGCCACCTCAGCGAACCTGATATCACGTGCGCCGGTGGAAGCATTGCAACAGGCGCGGCTCGCACGTCTCACGGCATGAGAGCGGCGTCTGTTCCCGCCTGAAGGATCAGGCCGCGTCAGAGAGCCTGTTATGAGGCGCCGGCGCGGTGTTCCGCGTGTATTTTTCACGTGAACGATGGCGCGGCGCGGCCTCAGCGGACCGGTTCTCAGGACGGCCGAGCGCCAGCGGACCTGACACTAGGCGCCGGCGGACATGCCGGCGCATCTGATATCGCCTGCTTTATCAGACGCCACGCTCGCCAGCGGCGAGAACCGCAGCCAGCCGGCGCGCGGCATCGATCAAGGCCGATTTCGCTTCGAAAAATCGCTCGGGTTGCTGCCAGTCCGGCCGCATCCGCTCGGCCATCCGGGCGATCGCTGCGGCGGCTTCGGCCGGGGTTTCGGCACGATCGGCACCCGCGCCGCGCCAGGTGCCGCGATGCGGGATCACTGCACCACCCCCGGCGCGGCGTGCGTCGGATCGAGCGGACGGCCGCCGAAATAGGCCAGCAGCTTCGCTCGCAACGCAGGCTCACCCTCGGAAGCGCAGCGCGTGCAGCAGGCCAGGCCGAGCGCGTGCCGAGTGCCTGGCGCATCACGCGCGGCGCGCAGCAGCCCCACCACCTGCGGATAATCGAGCGGCTCACCGCAGGCCGAGCAAAGGCGGATCGAACCCCTCAGGATGGTGCCAATGGCTTCCAGGCGCGCGGCAGCTTCGCGATCGCCTGCCACGGCTTCCATGAGCAGTTCCAGGCCAGCGGCGCCGGCGTAAAGCTCGATGACATAGGCTTTCGAGCGGCCGGCCTGGCGTTCCATCGCCGCCAGGGTTTTGGCGAAAGCACGGCGCCGCGTTTCTCGGCTCGCGCTCATGGCGCATCCCCCGCGGCGTCAGCCATTCCGTCTTCGAGCGCGAGCAGTGCGGCCATTCCGAACGTCGCCAGCGGCACGGCGGGCAGCAGCGTCGCGGCGATCTCGGCGCGGCAGTGTCCGGCTCGGCGCATCCGGCAGGCGGCTTCGCGCACCCGATCGGGTGCATCGAGCGGCAGAGCGGCGGCGATGCCTTCCACCAGGCCGATGATCTCGGTCAGCGAGAGCAGGCCGGCGGCGTTCACGTTCGCCGCTTCGGATCGCAGCAGTTCGAGCAAAGCGGGCTTCAGGCGCCGCGCTTCGGCGAGCAGACTATCCGGGGGCGGCGCGGCAGCCTTCAACCGTAGGTTGCCGGTGCCATCGAGCGCGAGCGTCACGCCAGCGGCATCGAGCCGGCCGAGCAGATCGCGAGCGGGGGCGCTCATACGGCACCTTCCCAGCCGTTTTTAGCGGCTTCGTCGCTTCGCTCGGGGGTTTCCCAACTATCAACCGTAACACCGTCACAACCCGCACTTTGCCTAGGGTTTTCGGGCTTTCTACCCGTAACATGGGGTTGGGCGTGTGACGGTTCGTGATCCGAGTTTTTGGCAGATTTCTGCGGGTTGTGACGGTGTGACGGTTGAGATTCAGGGGGCCCCCCTGACTCGTCGTCGAGGTAGCGTCGGAAGGCTTCCGCGAAGACGGCGAGGGGGTAGCCTTTGGCGGTTGTTGCGCCGGCTCGGATCGTGTTTGGGGTGATCCTGAACGGCCGCAGCATACGCGCCAGGGTTGCAGGCGTGAGCGGCCGGCCGTGATTGATCTCACCCCATCCGGCAGTTTCCAGGCCGAGCAAGCCTTCACATAGCGTCACGCTGGCGATCGTTTCCCCGTGATGATTGGCCAGGACGGCGCGGATATCGCCGAGCAGCCTGATTCCCCGGCCGTCCGCATCGTCATCCGGCACCAGCGATGCCGATGCGGCCGCAATCCGCGCCGGCCATTCGCCACCCGCGACTTGAGCGATCGCGAACAGGCCGCGCCAATTATCGGCCGCGCGGTTGAACAGCGCAGGCGGCAAGACGGGTTTGCACTGGCGCAAGGCGCTTCCGTTGTCCTGCACCCATCGAGCGCACCGCCTGGCGAGATCGTGGCCTTCACGTTCGGCGGCTTCATCAAGCGGCGCGCGGCGCTCGGCACGCATCGCGCGAATCATGCGAATAATGATTGAGCGATCGGTGATCGTGTCCGGCAGTTTCCTGATCGCCGCGACGGCTGTTGGCGAATAGACGGAAAACGATCTCACTTCGAAGTCATCGCCAACGCATCGCAAGACTTGGCCGTCTGTTTTGTGGCCGCTGTTGACAACCGCGATTAATTCTTCGTTTCCGGCTAGGAAGCGATCGGCTTCGTCAACAAGCAATGTTGGCCGCACGGCTTCAATCGCGCGAAATATTGCGGCGGCGGTTACGCTAGACGTTGGAAGAGACTTGCAAGCCACAAGCCCGATCGCATCGAGCAGTGTCGTTTTGCCGCACCGCTTTTCAGGCGAGACGATGGCCAATCGCGGCGAATGACGAAAGAGCACAAAGCAATGAGTGTGAACCGTCCATACCGCGAGCGTATCCGGCGCGCCGGCCGGCAAGAATACGTGCCGCGAGAAGAAGCTCGCGAGATCATCGAGAAGGCGCGCCCCGGACTGCGATTGCGGGTGCGGCTCGGGTGCCGCGATCTTGAGCGGCGAGCCTGCCACCCCGTCGCCTTGCGAGTTGCGAGCCTGCCGCACCAATCGATCGAGGATGCCGGCGCGGCAGCCAAGTTGCTCGGCGGCGGCGGCTCGCTCGCGCTCGTAGTCGAGTTCCGCGAGTTTGGCGAGCCGGTGGATAACGGCATCGTCATTCTCAGGCGGCGGCGCATCGGCCATCGTGAACGGCGCATCCGGCGCGGCATCGGCTTCGAGCGCGTCGAGAACGACGGCCGTAGGCAGCGTCTCGGACGGTTCAAGTCGGGCGATGCCTGCCAGTGCGGCGCGGCGGGTTTGCGGGTTCATCGGCCGGCCCCCATCGCGAGATCGCCGAAATCCGATCCCGCTTCCTTCGGCGTTGCGAGCCGCACATGCCGGCCTTCCGCTCGCCATCGCCGCCATGCTTGCCGCGCCGCCGCCTGGCCAGGCGCATCGTGATCGACGGCGATCGTCACGCTGCGAATTTCCGCAGGCAAGATCATCGATCGCCCGAGATTGCCGCACGAGATCGCCGCCCATGCCGGCAGTTTCAGGATCGCGCCAGCGGCGGCGGACGTTTCGATGCCTTCGCCAACGGCCAGCGTATCGCTGCAAGGTTGCAAACGAACAGCCCCGCCAGCGATCAGGCCGATGGAAGCCTTCGCGGGTTCGACGTCGGCTTTCGTGCCGTCCTGTTTCAAGAAAATCCGCTGTATGCC
>JAKBJA010000112.1 GCA_021836225.1 Pseudomonadota bacterium
GTGCCAGTCTGCGCGTGAACATACTCGTGAAGCCCACGCGCGTCGGCCTGAAGACCAATCTGGTCATCACCACCAACCGTCGCACCTACCTGCTCGAACTGTCTTCGACGCCGCAGGCGTGGATGGCATCTGCATCATGGGACTACCCGAAGGACCGGATGCTGGCCTTGCAGGGGCAGGCAAAGCAGGCTCAGGCGGCAGCGCCAGTGGACTCGGGCTTGTCGCTGGAGCAGATCAAGTTCCGCTACGCGATCACCGGCGACAGCCCGCCGTGGAAACCGCTGCGCGCGTTCGACGACGGTGAGCGCGTCTATATCCAGTTCCCCGCCGGCATCGCGCAGGGCGAGCTGCCGCCACTGTTCGTGATCGGGCAGCAGGGTGATGGCCAGCTCGTCAACTACCGCTTCCGCTCGCCCTACTACGTGGTGGATCGGCTGTTCGGTGCGGCCGAGTTGCGGCTGGGCGCGGACAAGGCCGCCGTGGTGCGCATCGAGCGCACCGATGGCGTGGTCAGCACGGCACGGAGTCATTGAGCATGAGCACGCCCGCCACGCCACAATCTCCACTAGCCGGGACGAACAAGGTCGACCCGGATACCTTGAGTTTGCGCGCGCCGCCGCGTCCGGTCACGCGGCTGAATCGGCGCATGCTGGCCGTGCTCGCGGGAACACTGGGCGCGATCGTCCTGGGTGCCACGCTGTGGTCGCTGCAACCGCACCAGCGCGAACGCAATCCGGCAACCGAGCTGTACAACGTGGATCGCGTCTCGCATACCGACAACCTCGACCAGTTGCCCAAGGACTATTCCAAAGTGGTGCCACTGGCCAAGCCTGGGGTGCCGATGTTGGGTGAACCGTTGCCGGGCGACTTGGGGCCGGCAATCGTACAGGCGCAGAACCATGGGAACACAGGCGCGTACACCACGTCCACGCAACCCGGCCGCATCGCACAGCTGGACGATGCCGAGGAGGCGGCGCGTTCAGCGGTGTTCTTCCGCAGCAGCAGTGCTGTGAAGGCTGCACCGTTGCCCACAGCGAGTATGGCAATGCCCGAAACGCTACCGGGAAACCAGCCGTTTAATCCGATGGCCACGGCATCGACGCAGTCAACCGATCCAACGGCTGCGCAGAACCGGCAGGAGCAGAAGCAGGCGTTTGTCGCCAATGGCGGCGATACGACCACCCGCAATCCGGCGAGCCTGCAAATACCAGCCTCGCCCTACCAAGTGATGGCGGGCACCATCATTCCGGCGGCGCTGGTGACGGGTATCAACTCCGACCTGCCGGGGCAGGTCATCGCCAATGTGACGGAAGCCGTCTATGACACGGCCACGGGGCGCTTCCTGCTGATTCCGCAGGGATCGCGGCTGATCGGCCGCTACGACAGCCAGGTGGCCTTCGGCCAGCGACGGGTACTGCTGGTGTGGACGCGCTTGATCCTGCCCGATACTTCGTCGATTTCGCTCGACCGATTGCCTGGCATCGACCCGGCGGGCTATGCCGGACTGGAGGATGGCGTCGATTGGCATTGGGATCGCATCCTCGCCGGCGCGGCGCTGTCCACGCTGCTCGGCGTCGGTGCGGAGCTGGCAGCGCCCAACAACAACGACAGTACCGGTAGCGTCACCGTCGCCGTTCGCCAGAGCGCGCAGGACACCGTGAACCAGGTCGGTCAAGAAATTACAAAGCGCAATCTGAGCATCCCGCCAACGCTCACTATCCGTCCCGGCTTCCCGATGCGGGTAATGGTGAACAAGGATCTGATCCTGCGTCCGTACCAGCCGCTGTTCTTCCAGAGGGGATCGTCGCAATGAATATGTCCACCAGCAAGCTGCGGCTGGGGCCGCTGCCCAACGCCGAATCCATAAAGCTTACGATTTCGCTTTCGACCAACCTGAAGGCTATGCTGGACCGTTATGCGGCCCTTCATGGCCAAACCTACGGCGAATCCGTGGACGGTGTCGCCCTGATACCCCACATGCTTGAAGCCTTCATGGTCCGCGACCGTGAATTCAAGAAATATCTGGCGAAAGCCGGATCGGCGACCCATCCGAAGCCAACACCTGACACCTGAGTTTTCGCACGGTCGTCCGACTTATCGACGATTTCGGCGCCGCGACGCTTTGGCGAGCTTTGCTCTGTTTTTCCCATACCCGGCCGAAAGCATTTCCGGCGGCCGGCGTGCCAGTTCGACAAACGCTTTCAGGTAATCGATATCGATATCCGTCTCGCGCGCGCCCAGGAAGATCTGCTTGGCGATGCCCTGGCGCCCCAGGCGAACCGGGATCACTTCCACTTTGCCGGCGTATTCTTCCACCAGCCAGCGCGGCAGGGCCGCCACGCCCCGGCCGCTCGCCACCATCTGCAGCATGATGTCGGTCGTTTCGATGACCTTGTGGCGCTGGGGGCGGATGCCGGCCGGCATCAGGAACTGGGTGTAGATGTCGAGGCGATCAATCTCCACCGGATACGTGATCAGCACTTCGCCGCCCAGTTGTTCCGGCTCGACATATGATGCCGCCGCCAACGGGTGCTGGCGCCCCACCACCAGCACCTGCTCGTAGTCGAACACCGGCTCGAAACGCAAGCCGGGTTTGTACAGTGGGTCCGGCGTCACCAAGAGGTCGATCTCGTAGCCGAACAGCGCGCCAATGCCGCCGAACTGGAACTTCTGCTTGACGTCCACATCGACGTCGGGCCAGTCGGATAGGTAGGGCGACACCACCCTGAGCAGCCACTGGTAGCAAGGATGGCACTCCATGCCGATGCGCAGCGTGCCGCGCTCGCCCTGGGCGTATTGGCGCATGCGCTCTTCCGCATGCTCCAATTGCGGCAGCACCCGGTTGGCGACCGCGAGCATGTACTGGCCGGCCTGGGTCAACCTTAGGCTGCGCCCCTCCCGCAGCCAGATGTCCGCGCCCAGTTTCGTTTCGAGCTTTTTCATCGTATGGCTCAAGGCGGACTGGGTCAGGCACAGCACGCCGGCCGCCGCCGTCAGCGAGCCCTGCCGCTCTACCTCTCGGACGATGGACAAGTGAATTTTCTCAAGCATTGCAACCAATGAATAAAAATAATCGTTTGTTGAAACAATACCATTTTATTTCATAATAAATCCAGCCTACCATGTTCGCACCTGATTATCTCGAACACATAAAGGCAAGACATGGTCACGACACACAATCTCGGATTTCCGCGCATCGGCGCGCAACGTGAGCTGAAATTCGCCCTGGAGGCCTACTGGAAGGGGCTGTCCTCGCGCGGTGAATTGAACGCGCTGGGCGCGCAACTGCGGCAACGGCACTGGGAGAACCAGGCCAGCCTCGACCTCGTGCCGGTGGGCGATTTTTCCTTCTATGACCAGGTGCTCGACATGAGCTTCACCCTGGGCAATCTGCCGGAGCGCGTGCGCGGCTTCCATGGCGATGTGCTGGACAACTATTTCCGCGTCTCACGCGGCCGGTCGGCCCCGGACGCCGAGGATCACGGCGTGTGCTGCGGCGGCGTGCAGGCCGGCGAGATGACCAAGTGGTTCGACACCAACTACCACTACATCGTGCCTGAATTCAGCGCCGCGACCGAGTTCAAGCTGGATGCCGCGCGCCTGCTGGAACAACTGGCCGAAGCCCAGGCCCAGGGCGTCAAAGCCAAGCCGGTCATCATCGGCCCGGTCACCTACCTCGCGATCGGCAAGACCAAGGACGATTCCGACAAGCTCGCGCTGCTGGAACGGCTGCTGCCGGTCTATGCGGAACTGCTGGAAACACTGGCCGCGCACGGCGTGGAATGGGTGCAGATCGACGAGCCGCTGCTGGTCACCGAACTCGACGCGGACTGGAAGCACGCCTTCAACCTGGCCTACCATCAGATCAAGGCCTGCCGCGTGAAGCTGCTGCTGGCCACCTACTTCGGCGCCCTGCAGGAGAACTTGCACCTCGCCGCCAACCTACCTGTGGCCGGCCTGCACATTGACGCGGTCAACGCCCGCGACGAAGTGCCCAGCCTGCTCAACTTGCTGCCCTCCCACAAGGTGGTCTCGCTGGGCGTCATCAATGGCCGCAACATCTGGAAGACCGATCTGAATGCCGTGCTCGACTGGCTGGAACCGGTGCATGAAAGGCTGGGCGATCGCCTGTGGCTCGCGCCGTCGTGCTCGCTGCTGCATGTGCCGGTCGATCTCTCCGGCGAACAGAAGCTCGACCCGGAAATCCGTTCCTGGCTGGCCTTCGCGCTGCAAAAGCTCGACGAGTTGAAGGTGCTGGCTGCTGCGCTCAACCAGGGCCGTGCTGTCGTCCAGGCCGAGCTGGCCGACAACCGGGCCGCCATCGCCGCCCGCCGGGCTTCGCCGCGCGTGCACAATCCGGCGGTCAAGGTCGTGATCGCAGGGATCACCCCCGTGCTTGGCCAGCGCCAAAGCCCTTATGCGGTGCGCGCCAGGAAACAGGCCGCCTTGCTGAACTTGCCGGCTTATCCGACCACGACCATCGGTTCGTTCCCGCAAACCGCCGAAATCCGCCAGGCGCGCAGCCGGTTCAAGGCCGGCGAACTCGACGAGGCCGCCTACAAGGACGCCATGAGCGCCGAAATCGCCCGCTGCGTACGCGAGCAGGAGGCCCTGGGGCTCGACGTGCTGGTGCACGGCGAGGCCGAGCGCAACGACATGGTGGAATACTTCGGCGAGCAGCTCGACGGCTACGCCTTCAGCCAGTCCGGCTGGGTGCAGTCCTACGGCTCGCGCTGCGTGAAGCCGCCCATCCTGTTCGGCGACATCAGCCGCCCGCGGACGTTGACGGTCGAGTGGATCCAGTACGCCCAATCGCTCACGTCCAAGCCGATGAAAGGCATGCTGACCGGCCCGGTCACGATCCTGAACTGGTCCTTCGTGCGCGACGACCAGCCGCGCTCGGTGTCGTGCAAGCAGCTAGCGCTGGCGATCCGCGAGGAGGTACTGGACCTGGAAAGAGCCGGGGTACGCGTGATCCAGATCGACGAGGCCGCGCTGCGCGAAGGATTGCCGCTGCGCCAGTCGCAATGGAAGGCGTACCTCTCCTGCGCCGTGGAATCATTCCGCATCGCCGCCAACGGCGTGGCAGACGAAACGCAGATCCACACCCACATGTGCTACTCGGAGTTCAACGACATTATGGCGTCGATCGCCGACATGGATGCCGACGTCATCACCATCGAAACCTCCCGTTCCGACATGGAGCTGCTCGACGCCTTCGACGACTTCAAGTATCCCAACGAGATCGGCCCGGGCGTGTATGACATCCACTCACCCAACATCCCGAGCGAGCAACACATCGTCGATCTGATGAAGAAGGCCGCCGCGCGCATCCCTGCCGAGCGCCTGTGGGTCAACCCCGATTGCGGCCTGAAGACGCGGCAATGGGCGGAAGTGATCCCGGCGTTGCGCAACATGGTTGCCGCAGCCAAGACGCTGCGCGAGTAGGGCAAAGCAAGCCGGCAAACCTGAGGGGTTCGGTCAGGACGCTTCCTGCAACGACTCGATCAAGGGGCAGGCGACCCTGCCCCGGCTGGCCGCGCAACGGTCGACGAGTCCGGTCAGTGCGGCTTCGATGCGCGCAAGGTCGGCCATGCGACGCCGGACATCAGCGAGCTTGTGCTCGGCGATCTCCCGAGCCTCGGCGCAATGCGTGCCGTCATCCAGCATCAGCAGTTGCGCAATCTCGTCCAGCGTGAAGCCGATCCACTGCGCTGCCTTGATGAAGCGCACCCGGGCCACGGCATCCGCGCCATAGTGCCGAATGCCGCCCGCCGGCCTGGGTGGCTCGGACACGAGCCCCTTGCGCTGGTAGAAGCGGATCGTTTCGATATTCACACCTGCGGCCCGCGCCAGCCCCGCGATAGTCAAATTTTTTTGCATCATCCTCTTGACTCCGTACATTGGTACGGAATCTACCCTGTGTTCGATCCGTATGCAAAGCCATCGATTGCATCGCGTGCTCAGACTGATTCAACCACTGAATAGGAGGATAAATGTCGCAAGAAACGTCTGGCCGCTGGCCCCTCATCGGCGGTGTCATTGCCGCCGTCGCCGCCTCCCTGTGCTGCATCGGTCCCCTGGTGCTGGTCATGCTCGGCATCGGCGGGGCTTGGGTAGCCCATCTCGCCGTGCTGGAGCCGTTCAGGCCCTACTTTCTCGGAGCGGCCCTCATCGCCCTGTTCTTCGCCTGGAAGAAAATCTATCGCGCCCCGGCCGCGGCCGCCTGCACGCCGGGTTCCCTGTGCGCCCTGCCGCAGACCAACCGCATTTACAAAGTACTGTTCTGGATCGTGGCCGCGCTCGTCGCGCTCGCCCTGGTCTTCCCCTATCTCGCCCCGCTGTTCTATTAAACCGGAGTCCATCATGAAAACACTCGTTTCGGCGCAAGCCAAGAAGCTCATTCTTGCCACCATCCTCGCTTTTGCCTTCATCGACGCCGCCTTCGCCGCCGTGCGCACCATCACGCTGTCGGTTCCCGGCATGTACTGCGAAGTCTGTCCGATCACCGTGCGCAAGGCTCTGGAAAAAGTGCCGGGCGTCTCCAGGGTCAATGTCTCCTTCGAGAAAAAGGAAGCGGTCGTGACCTTCGACGATGCCAAGACCAGCATCAAGGCGCTGGAGGATGCCACTTTCGAAGCGGGCTATGAGTCCACCGTGAAAGGCGAGAAAGCCAAATGAGCGAGCAGATTCTCCACATCACCGGCATGACCTGCGAGCACTGCGCGGCATCGGTGAAGCAAGCGCTCCTAGCGGTCGCCGGCGTGGCGCGCACCGAGGTGTCCTATCCTGACGCCACAGCCCGCGTCGAAATAGTGGCGGACACGCATGTCGCCGCTCTCCTCGATGCCGTGCGCGCCAAGGGCTACGGCGCGGAAGTGAGCGGCACCGCCCCCAAGACCGCATCCAAACTCAACGTCGCCATCATCGGCACCGGCTCAGCCGCCTTCGCCGCGGCCATCCGCGCGGCGGAGGAAGGCGCCCGAGTCATCGTGATCGAAGCCTCGACCATCGGGGGCACCTGCGTCAACGTCGGCTGCGTGCCATCGAAGATTCTGATCCGCGCCGCCCATATGGCGCACCTGCAAGCGCAGCACCCGTTCCCTGGCCTTGCCCGGCACGCCCCCGCGCTGGACCGCAAGGCGCTGGTGGCGCAGCAGCAGGCGCGGGTGGAGGAACTGCGCCACGCGAAATACGAGGGCATCCTGGAAACCAATCCCGGCATCACCCTCATGCACGGCTTCGCGCGCTTCGAGGATGCCAGGACGCTGGTCGTGACGCAGCCGGATGGAACCGAGAAGCGCCTCACGCCCGACCGCATCCTCATCGCCACCGGCCGCTCGCCGCAGATCCCGGACGTGCCGGGGCTCGCCGGCACGCCGTTCTGGACCTCCACCGAGGCCCTGGTCGCCGAGGAAACACCGGCCCACCTGATCGTCTACGGCGGCTCGGTGGTCGCGCTGGAACTGGCGCAGGCTTATCTGCGCCTGGGCAGCCGGGTCACGCTCATCGCGCGCGGCAGGCTGCTGTCGAAGGAAGACCCGGCCCTCGGCGAGGAACTCAAGGCGGCCTTGATCGAGGAAGGCATGCGCGTGCTCACCGATACCCAGGTGACCGGCATGCGCTTCGACGGCAAGACGTTCGAGCCGGAAACCAGCGCCGGCACCGTGCTCGGCGACCGCCTGCTCGTCGCCACCGGGCGCAAGCCCAACACGGCGGGGCTGGCCCTCGACCGCGCCGGGGTGACGACGGACGCCAGTGGCGCCATCGTCGTCGACGACCACCTGCGCACCTCCGTGCCGCACATCTACGCCGCCGGCGACTGCACCAACGCGCCGCAGTTCGTATATGTAGCAGCGACGGCTGGCACCCGCGCCGCCATCAACATGACCGGCGGCGACGCCGCGCTCGATCTCACAGTGGTGCCGGCGGTGGTGTTCACCGACCCGCAGGCGGCCACGGTGGGGCTCACCGAAGCGCAGGCAAACAAGCTCGGCATAGAAACCGACAGCCGCGTGCTCACGCTCGACAACGTGCCGCGCGCGCTGGCCAATTTCGACACCCGCGGTTTCATCAAGCTGGTGGCGGAGAAAAGCACGGGGCGGCTGCTGGGCGCGCAGGTACTCGCGGGAGAAGGCGGCGAAATCATCCAGAGCGCCGCGCTGGCGATCAGGAACCGCATGACCGTGGCTGAGCTGGCGGGGCAGTTGTTCCCCTACCTCACTATGGTGGAAGGGCTCAAGCTCTGCGCCCAGACCTTCACCATGGATGTGAAGCAGCTTTCCTGCTGCGCGGGGTAATGCGACCGCGCACTACTCGACAACCGTGGAGTGGTCGAGCAGAGCAGTTTACTTACCGAAATACTTTGGCTAGCATACATCGATGTTCCGCAAGAAAATATGCCGCCTTCTCGCTTTCTTCTGCGCCGTGGTACTGACGTTGACTCAGTTCGCGGTGGTGGCGTATGCCTGCCCGCAGCTGGCACCTTCCGCAGCGCAGGCTGCCGCCGAAGAAGCGGACATGCCGCCGGACTGCGCGCGTGAAATGGAGAGCAAACCCTCTCCGCTGTGCAAGGCGCACTGCGACCAGCTTGCACAGTCGGATCAGGTTCCGGCAATGCACCTCCTGCCGTTTGCATGGGTGGGACTCTGGGTCGTGTCGCACCTCGATCCCGTCGACCAGCCTTCCTCACGCGTCCTCCATAACGGCCCGATGTGGCTGACGGACGCCTCACCACCGCTTCGTATCCAGTACCAGGTTTTCCGGATTTAGGCCGCTTCGTTGTTTAAGACGGCGTCGCGTGAGCGCGACGCCTTGTCTTGTTCAATCGAAGAGAGGTCGTCATGTTTTCCCTCATCCCGTTTCAACCCGGGAAGCACATGGTCGTCGCCATGCTGCTTGCCGGTTTCAGCACGCTCAGCCACGCGCTGACGTTCGACGAAGCACTGCGCCTTGCCCAGGCGGATGCGCCTCAGATCAAGGCCCGCGAAGAAGACGTCGCGGCAGCGCAATCAAATTCATTGCCGGCGGGCGAGTTGCCCGACCCGAAACTTGTGCTCGGTGTGGATAACCTGCCGGTCAATGGGCCGGATGCCTACAGCGTATCGCGCGACTTCATGACCATGCGCCGCATCGGTGTTATGCAGGAGTTTCCCAACGGCGCCAAGCGGCAGGCGCGTGTCGCGGTTGCGCAAGACAAGGTGGCGGTCGCCGAAGCGCAGACCCGCATTACGCGCCTGACCATCCTGCGCGAAGCGGCCGTCGCGTGGATCGCGCGCAAGACCGTGGAGCAGGAGCTGGCACACATGGACGCCCTGCGGGCGGAGAACCGGCTGCTCGATTCGGCGGTCAAGGCCATGCTTGCCGGCGGCAAGGGTACGCCCACCGACGCGGTCATGCCGCGGCAGGAGGCGGCATTGATCGAGGACCGTGCGGACGAGTTGCGCACGCGGCGCGAACAGGCCATCGCCACCCTCAAGCGGTGGATCGGCGCCGCAGCCGAAGAGCCTTTGCAGGGCACTTCGCCGGATTGGCCGATTTCGCGCGACGTGCTGACTCACGGTTTACACCGGCATCCGGAGCTGAACGCGTTCGATTCGCAGCAACGCATGCTCGACGCCGAGATCGGCGAAGCGCAGGCCGAGAAAAAACCGGACTGGGCGCTGGAGCTGGCCTACCAGCAGCGCGGCCCGCAGTTCAGCGACATGGTTTCGCTGCAGGTGAGCTTCGATCTGCCGATATTCCCCGGTTCGCGCCAGGACCCGAAAATCGCCGCCAAACGCGCCGAGCGCGCGGGCCTGGATGCCGAGCGCGAGGCTACGCTGCGGGAACACGCCGCCATGCTGGAATCGGACCTGGCCGAGTACCGGCGGCTCGCGAACGCCGTCAAGCGCCAGCGCGAGGCGTTGCTGCCGCTCGCCGACGAGAAAGTCGACCTGGCCATGGCGGCCTGGCGCGGCGGCAAAGGCAGCCTCGCCGAGGTGATTGCCGCGCGCCGCGAACACATCGATACGGAACTCAAGGCCATCGAGCTGGACGGGCAGCGCCGGCAAGTCGCCGCACGCCTGTACTACGCCTACGGCGATCACCCGGGAGCGCAACCATGAGAACGGGCATGAGCCAAACCAGAAAAATCTTACTGATCGCCGCAGCCGGTTCCGCCCTGCTCGCGCTCGGCGCAACCGGCGGCTGGTGGTGGGCCAGGCAGCCAGCGCCCATGGCAACAAAAACAGAACCCGTCAGTTCCCAGCCCAGGCAAGGCGAGGGCAAGGTGCTGTACTGGTATGACCCGATGGTTCCCCAGCAGCATTTCGACAAGCCGGGCAAGTCGCCTTTCATGGATATGGCGCTGGTTCCAAAGTATGCCGATGCGAGCGGCGAGGCGGCGGGCGTGAAGATCGATCCGGCCGTCGCACAGAATCTCGGCGTGCGGTTGGCGAAGGTGGCGCGTATCCCGCTTGCCTTTCAGGCCCAGGCGACCGGAATCGTCGGCTTCAACGAACGCGACGTGGCGGTCGTGCAAAATCGCAGCGCCGGTTTTGTCGAACGCGTCTGGCCCTTGGCGCCGGGCGACGTGGTGCGCGCCGGGCAGCCCCTGGCGGCGTTCCTGGTTCCCGAGTGGGCGGCGGCGCAATACGAGCTGCTGGCGATCCGCCGATCCGGCGATGCGGGCCTGCTGGCCGCGGCCCGCGACCGGCTGCGCTTGCTGGGCATGCCCGAGCGCATGATCGACGCGGTCGAAAAATCCGGCGTCGTGCAGTCGCGCTATACGGTCACCGCGCCGATTGGCGGCGTGATCCAGTCGCTCGACGTGCGCGCGGGCATGACGCTCGCGGCCGGCCAGACGCTGGCACGCATCAATGGGCTGTCGAGCGTCTGGCTGGAAGCGGCGGTGCCGCAGGCGCTGGCGGATCGGGTGGGCACAGGCGACCGCGTGAGCGCGACCGTGGCGGGAGAAGCAAGCCCCATCGAGGGCCGCATCGCCAGCATCGTGCCCGTCCTTCAGGACGCCAGCCGCACCCTGCGGGTACGGATCGAGTTGCCGAATCGAAATGGACGTTTGCGCCCGGGCATGTCCGCGCAGTTGTCCCTGCAAGGCAAGCCCAAAGGCACGGCGCTTGCCGTACCCACCGAGGCCGTCATCCGCACCGGCAGACGCGCGCTGGTCATGCTCGCAGGCGCACAAGGCCGGTACACGCCGGTCGAGGTATCGCTGGGCGAGGAGGTCGGCGACCAAACGGTCATCACGGCCGGGCTGGACGAAGGCCAGCAGGTAGTCGCGAGCGGGCAGTTCCTGCTCGACTCCGAAGCCAGTCTCAGCGGGATTGCGGCACGGCCTGCGGAGCAAGCAGCCATGTCGGCGTCACCTGCGCTGGACGAGGCGGAGGCCACCATCAAGGGCATCGCCCCGGGTGAGATCACCCTGACCCATGGGCCGTTCAAGATGCTGGGCATGCCGGGCATGACCATGACCTTTCCCTTGGGGAAACCAGACCTGGTCCAGGGTTTCAAGGTGGGCGACAAGGTGCGCGTCGGCGTGCGCCAGACCGACGATGGACTGGTCGTCGAGCGTATCGAGAAGAGGGGAGGGAGCCAATGATCGCCAAGCTGATTCACTGGTCGGTGGCCAATCGCATCCTGGTGCTGCTGGGCACGCTGTTCCTCGCTGCCTGGGGCATCTGGTCGGTCAAGACGACGCCGGTCGATGCGCTGCCAGACTTGTCCGATGTGCAGGTCATCATCCGCACCACGTATCCCGGCCAGGCGCCGCAGATCGTGGAGAACCAGGTCACCTATCCGCTCACCACCACCATGCTCTCGGTGCCGGGGGCCAAGACGGTGCGCGGGTTCTCCTTTTTCGGCGACAGCTTCGTCTATGTGCTGTTCGAGGACGGCACGGATCTCTATTGGGCGCGTTCGCGCGTGCTGGAATACCTCAATCAGATCCAGTCGCGCTTGCCGGCCACGGCCCGTTCGAGCCTCGGCCCGGACGCCACCGGCGTGGGCTGGATTTACGAATACGCACTCGTCGACAGGACCGGGCGCCATGACCTGGCGCAGTTGCGCGCCCTGCAGGACTGGTTCCTGAAATTCGAGTTGAAGACCCTGCCGAACGTGGCCGAAGTGGCCACGGTGGGCGGCATGGTCAAGCAGTATCAGGTCTTGCTCGATCCGGTGAAGCTGGCCGGTTTCGGCATCACTCAGGCCGACGTGAAGGACGCCATCGGCAAGGCGAATCAGGAGAGCGGCGGATCGGTGCTGACGCTCGGCGAGGCCGAACTGATGGTGCGCGCCAGCGGCTATCTCAAATCGCTCGCCGACTTCCGGGCCATTCCGCTCAAGCTGGCGAACGGCGTGCCGGTTCTGCTCGGCGACGTGGCGACCATTCAACTGGGTCCGGAAATGCGGCGCGGCATCGCGGAACTGGATGGCCAGGGCGAAACGGTCGGCGGCGTGGTCATTCTGCGCAGCGGCAAGAACGCGCGCGAAACCATCGCGGCGGTGCACGCCAAGCTGGAACAGCTCAAGGCCAGCCTGCCCAAGGGCGTGGAAATCGTCACCACCTACGACCGCAGCAAGCTGATCGACCGCGCGGTGGAAAACCTCACCCATAAACTCATCGAAGAGTTTATCGTCGTCGCGCTGGTGTGCGCCCTGTTCCTGTGGCATGTGCGCTCGTCGCTGGTGGCCATCGTCTCGTTGCCGCTGGGCGTGCTGACCGCCTTCGTCGCGATGCGCTACCAGGGCGTGAATGCGAACATCATGTCGTTGGGCGGCATCGCGATCGCCATCGGGGCGATGGTGGATGCGGCCATCGTCATGATCGAGAATGCCCACAAGCATGTCGAGGCATGGAAGCGCGAACACCCCGGCCAGACGCTCCACGGCGAGTCGCACTGGCGGGTCATGACCGAGTCCGCCGTCGAGGTCGGGCCCGCGCTGTTCTTCTCGCTCCTGATCATCACCATCTCCTTCGTGCCGGTGTTCATGCTGGAAGCGCAGGAGGGCCGGCTGTTCGGCCCGCTCGCGATCACCAAGACGTATTCCATGGCCGCCGCAGCCGGTCTGTCGGTGACGCTGATTCCCGTGCTGATGGGCTACTGGATACGCGGCAAGCTCCCGGATGAAGCGAAGAATCCGCTCAATCGCTGGCTCATCGGCGCCTACCGGCCGCTGCTGGATGCGGTGCTGGCGCGGCCGAAGACGACGCTCGCGGCGGCTGCGTTGCTGTTCCTCACCGCGGCCTGGCCGATCAGCCGCCTCGGCGGCGAGTTTCTGCCGCCGCTGGACGAAGGCGATCTGCTCTATATGCCGTCGGCGCTGCCGGGGCTGTCGGCGCAGAAAGCCAGCGAGTTGCTGCAGCAGACGGACCGCCTGATCAAGACCGTGCCCGAAGTGGCCCACGTCTTCGGCAAGGCCGGCCGCGCCGAAACCGCCACCGACCCGGCACCGCTGGAGATGTTCGAGACCACCATCCAGTTCAAGCCGCGCGACCAGTGGCGGCCGGGCATGACGCCAGAAAAATTGGTCGATGAACTGGATCGCGCGGTCAAGGTACCAGGGCTCGCCAACATCTGGATTCCACCCATCCGCAACCGCATCGACATGCTCGCCACCGGCATCAAGAGCCCCATCGGCGTCAAGGTTTCGGGCGGCAATCTCGCCGACATCGACCGCATTGCCCAGCAGGTCGAGCAGGCCGCCAAGACGGTGCCCGGCGTCTCGTCCGCGCTGGCCGAACGGCTCACCGGCGGCCGCTATGTCGACGTCGATATCGACCGCGCCGCGGCCGCCCGCTACGGACTCAATATCGCCGATGTGCAAGCGGTCGTGTCCGGCCTCGTCGGCGGCGAGAACGTCGGCGAGACGGTCGAGGGTTTGGCGCGCTATCCCATCAATCTGCGCTACCCGCGCGAATGGCGCGACACCGTCGAGCGGCTGACGCAATTGCCCATCGTCACGCCCATGGGCAGCCAGATCACGCTGGGCATGGTGGCGCGGGTCAAGGTGGCGGACGGCCCGCCCATGCTGAAAAGCGAAAACGCCCGCCCCTCGGGCTGGGTGTATGTGGATGTGCGCGGCCGCGACCTGGCTTCGGTGGTGGCGGACCTGCGTGCCGCCGTGGCGCGCGAGGTCAAGCTCGAACCCGGCATGAGCCTGGCTTACTCGGGGCAGTTCGAGTTCATGGAACGGGCCAATGCGCGTCTGGAGCTGGTCGTGCCGGCCACGCTGCTCATCATCTTCGTGCTGCTGTATCTCACCTTCAGACGCTTCGACGAAGCCTTGCTCATCATGCTCACCTTGCCCTTCGCGCTCACCGGCGGGGTGTGGTTCCTGTACCTGCTCGGCTACAACCTGTCGGTCGCCACCGGGGTCGGGTTCATTGCGCTGGCCGGCGTGTCGGCCGAGTTCGGCGTGATCATGCTGCTGTACCTGAAGCAGGCCTGGCACAGGCGAATCGACGAGGGACGGGAAACCGATGCGGCCCTCCTCGAAGCCATCCGCGAGGGCGCGGTGCTGCGTGTGCGGCCCAAGGCCATGACCGTGGCGGTCATCATTGCCGGCCTCCTGCCCATTCTGTGGGGCAGCGGCACCGGCAGCGAAATCATGAGCCGCATCGCCGCACCCATGGTGGGCGGCATGGTCACCGCGCCGCTCCTGTCCCTGTTCGTGATCCCCGCCGCCTATCGTTTGCTGCGCGGGCGCCGCTTGAATGCCGCGCGCACGGATTCCGGTGGCGTGTTGTCCAAATGATTTTCTCAAGGGCCAAGAAAGGAGGTACATGCTGATTCGTTTTCTGCCCGGCGCAACTGTGCGCCGATTGCCGTGCATTTTCAAAAGGAGATACCACCATGCGTAAGTTGATTTTTTCCCTGTTGATGTTGTCGTCCCTGTCGGCGCTTGCCGCCGAAACGCAAATCCAGGGGCCGCAAACCATTGAACTCAAGGATGGAGGCAAGGTCATGGTGCAGAAGGACGGCACCATGGTTCACATCGATGCCGCGGGCAACCGCGTCAAGATGCGGGACAACGTCGCGATGGAAGCCAAGGATGGGACGAAGTTCGTCATGAAGAACAACGCCCTCTGGAAGCAGATTATCGAGAAGGGAACCTTGAATCCGAAGTTCTGATGTGGCGATGGACGGCCATCGGGCCGTCCACCGTTGTCGCCTGACAATAGATGGAACCGATTTTTAACCCGCAATGAAAGGAAGCAAAATGAAGCAAACCGCGACACTCACGCTCTTGTTGGCCCTTACCGTTGGCGCTGGTACAGCGCTCGCCGGTGACAGGATGAGCGACATGAACATGGAGGGTATGGATATGGGCAAGCAGAAGTCAGGGGACATGAAGAATATGGGCGGGCAGAAGGCCATGCCAAGTGCCGCGCATACGGTGGTCGGCGTCGTGAAGGCGATCGACACCAAGGCGGGCAAGGTGACCATCGCCCACGAACCCGTGAAAAGCCTCAATTGGCCCGCGATGACGATGGCGTTCAAGATCACCGAACAGCAGGCGGCTGGGATCAAACCGGGACAGCGAGTTAACTTCGAATTCGAGGCCAAGGGAATGGATGCCACGATCACGAAAATAACGCCCGTGAAATAAAGTCGTTTACGCGTCCCCTTCGCACGGCACGGCGAGGGGCGCACCGCCACCAAAGCCTCGCTACGCCCCCTTCTGCCTACGCCGAAAGCGAAGTTTCAAGGCCGCCAGTAACGATAGCCCCGCAGTTGCAGCCGGATCATTTCCGGCGCGCCCGCCGGCACGAAGTCCACTTCCATGGGAAAGTCGTCGTCCTTGAGGCCGTGGGCGTGCATGCTAATGCGGCAGGCCTTGAAGCGCACGCCCTGTCGCGCCAACGCTGCGAGCAGGGTAGCGGTGTCACGGTTGTCCGAGAGCAGCGAAGTGATGCCGCCTTCGTACGCGACGACTTCGATCCTCAGCTTCTGTGGCCCGATGTCTTCCAGCACTTTCGCGATTTGAAGGAAGGCGCGGCGTTGGGCATCGGAATCACCGATCGTCATTTGCATGACGATGGGCACCGGTTTCGGCGCGGCTGCGCGGGCGGCGACGCTGGCTGGTCCGGAGAAGACAAGAATCAACAACAGGGTACGCAATACGGCAGCCATGGAGTCTCCTTTGGGGAAATCGGGAATAAACGCGCTAGGGCAGGCGCCTGAACACCTTGCCCAGGGCCAGTGGCGAGAGCGCTCCCTGGATCAGGACGGCGCGCCCGTCCTTGCCCAAGAACAGCATGGTGGGCACGACGGGGATGTCCAGCTTGTTCAGCAGGCGCTCGTTGGCGCGCGTTTGCCGCTCGGTCTCGTCCGACGGAATCTGCTCCGCGATTCCCCCGGCATACGTTTCACCGGCGTATCGCTCTTCGTTCTCGCGCAAGGCTGCGCCCGGATCGGGCGCTTCCAGAATCGCGGCGACCTTGCCCAGACTGGTCGCATTGACGATGGCGACCGGCACCCAGCGCACTTGCAGGTTGTGCGGCCCGATGAGGCTCCGCAAACTCTTGTACAGCATGCGGCAGGCCGGGCAGTTGGGATCGAAGAAGATGTAGATGGGCCGCTTGCCTTGGCCATCCACAATCCACGTCGCCTTCGGCAGTGCGGCGAGGATGGTATCGGCCGATGAGGTTGCGAGCGCGCGCTCGGTCTCGGCGGCCAGGCTGGCGACCGGAAACATGAGGAACATGCTGGCGAACAGTACAAGGGTATTGCTTAGGACCGGCCTCATATCGATCTCCTATCCGACAAGATGTCGTCAGAGTAGGGTCTGGACTCGGCTCCAGGTCAAGCCCCGTTTGCTCGGAAGCCGAAGGTGTTGACATGGAGTCGGCTCCAGGGTCTAAGGTGGCATTTCCAATATGCTGGAGGCGATGCGATGAAGGTGAAAGTAGAAGTCTTTTCCTCCCCGGGCTGCGGGAAATGCGGCCATGCCAAGGAAGTGTTGCGCCGAATCGCACAGAACATGGCCGGCGGCATCGAGTGGCGCGAGGTCAACGTGCTCGAAGAGATGGACTACGCGGTCGCGCTGGGGGTGCTCTCCACCCCGGCCATCGCCATCGACGGCGAATTGGTTTTCAGCGGGCTGCCGTCCGCTGCGAAGCTGCGCGCGGCGCTGGAGGCACGGCTGGGCCCCGCCGCAGGAGCAAAGGCATGATCGCGCTCTTGCTGGCAAGCGCCGTCATCCTGGGCACGCTGGCTTTTTTCGAGCCGTGCACCATCGCCACGCACACCTTGTTCACCGTGCGCGCCCATGGGCAGGGACGGGCCAGCTGCCGTCAAAGCCTGTTCGCGCTATGGCTGACCCGCAGCGCGCTGGTCGCGGGACTGCTGGTGCTGGCCACGTGGATCACGGAACCGCCCGCGTGGGGCCCCTACACCCCCAGCGCCATCCTTGCGCTCATGGCAACGGTTTATTTCGTCTCCCGCTTCGTCTATATCCCGGTGCCGCACCTAGCGTTCCACCGCCTGCTGCCGGGCGGCGCGCGGCTACCTCAGGCCGTCCAGCTCGGTCTAACGCTGCCCGCGTGTACGCTTCCGCTGTTTGTCATCGTGGCGGGCGTCGCCGTCACCGTGGATTCCATCGCCTTCGCCGCGCTGGCCGGCCTGCTGTTCGCGAGCTTCTTTACCCTGCCGATGGTGCTGGCCGCGTTCAAGGGCATCCACGCCGAAGGTCGCGATCTGCTAAATCGCGCCGCCAAGGGCAGCCCTTTCCTGACAGCTGCACTACTCTACGGCATAGCGCTGTATCTGCTCGTACCCGCACTCGACCTGAGCATCGCCAGCCTGCGCTCGGCCTTGGAGCAAGCGAGCCTGCTCGGCATCGGGCTGGCGTTCCTGGCGGGGTTTATTTTCAGTTTCAACCCCGTGGCCTTCGCCTCCATCCCGATGGTGCTGGCGTATGTAACCAAGGCTCATGAGGAACGCCGCGCCCTTCAGTTGGGCGGCGCCTTCATCGCGGGCATCGTGCTCACCCATGTCGCGCTCGGCGTTGCAGCCGCGCTGGGCGGCGAATGGGTCAAGACGGTGATGGGGCGGCAATGGGGGCTTGTGCTCGGCCCGCTGCTCATCGTGATGGGGCTGCTCTGGCCGGGCTGGCTGAAATTGCGCCTGCCGTGGATCACCCTGCGCGGCAAGCGCGTGGCCGGGGTGTGGGGCGCCTTCCTGCTCGGCATCCCGTTCTCGGTGGCGGTGTGCCCGTTTTGTACGCCGGCGCTCATGGTCGCGCTCACCGCAGCGGCCGCGATCGGCTCGGTGCCCTTCGCCTTCGTCCTGCTGCTGGCTTTCGCGCTGGGGCGCTCGATTCCCATCGCCCTGGGCGCTTGGGGCATGGGATGGCTCGAATCGCTGAAAGTGCTGTCGCGCCACCAGAAGGGGTTCGAGGTGGTCGCGGGCATCACGCTGATTATGACGGGGCTGTATCTTCTCAACGAATACCTTTTCATCGTTCAATACTGAGCCGTGGCTGCCAGAAAACCGACCCAACAGAATAATCTGCGCATCGGCGTGGTGGCCGAGATGCTCGGCCTGAGCATCGATACGCTGCGCTATTACGAGAAAATCGGGCTCCTGCCACGCATCGGGCGCAGCGGGTCGGGAATACGCGCGTACGGCGAGCGGGACCTCTCGCGGTTGCGCTTCATCCAGCGCGCGCAGAAGATGGGATTCACCCTCGCCGAAATCGGCATGCTGCTCACCATGCGCGACAACCCGCAACGCGCACGCGCCGAGGTGCGCAAGCTGACCGCCGCCAAACTCGACGAAACGGAAGCGCGCCTCAAGGAAATCACGCTGCTACGCAACGAACTTCAGTTGCTGCTCAATCTCTGCCGGGGCGCGAAGCACGGCTGCCCGATCATCGAGACCATCGGTCGGGAACCGCGTGAAAAAAAGTAGCCTCAGCTTGCATGGAGCTTTGCCCGCTGCTCCTCCCACAACAACGGCGTCCCCGATGCCAATTCGAACAGCGTCACTTCCGGCGGCAAGGTCTCGTCGAGGATGGCGGCGACGATATCGGGCGCCAGGGTGGTGAGGTTCACCATCCCGCTAACGTAGGCCCGATCCATCCCTTCGCGTTCGGCCACCTCGGACAGCGTGCGCGCCTCGCCGGTTTCTTGGATGGCCTTGATGCGCCGCTCGTTCCGGTCGATCAGGGCAGTGTCGACCTTGCGGAACTCGATACCCTGCAGCCGTAGAGGATTCGCCGCCCTAGGAACTGGCGGTCAGTCGACCGCCAGTTCGATGTCCTCACGTTCAACCCTTGCCGTCCCGCATGTCCTGGGCAGTTAGCATGCGCCCAGAGGATCAGGAACAACTTGCGGCATAGGCGCATGAGCAGCCGCTCGGACTCATTGACGCCTTTGGCGCTGGATAAATCGAATACTCCGACTGGTTAGCGGCAGCTTCGTTCGACTGCTCGATCTGGGTGGGTTGACTCATTACAGCCATATCCATCGAATTGCACCGTCGTACGCCGTGCTTCGCCGCAGTAGGTTGTTGATCGTGGCTTCGATAGTCAGCATATGTCCTTGAAACATCGTAACGCTTCAGTCGCTACCTTTTGACCTGGACTCGACCATGAATGACAACCCATCGAAGCGAGTAACTGTTCGTGAGCGTGCCGTGCATGATGATTGTCGCCCCGAGGACGACAAGTTACCGCATTTACTGCCCAAGAGCCCCCTCCCATTCCAACGCACCATTCGACGCACTGAGTTGCGTCAACTGGTGCCGCTGGCCGACACGACGATCTATGATATGGAAAGGCGCGGAGAATTTCCGCGCCGGTTCAATTTGACGGCGCGCTGCGTGGTGTGGGACCTGGCCGAGGTGGAAGCCTGGATAGCCGCGCGGCGGCGGGCTTCCAACTTGGATCAACTGAAGCGGGCGCCCTCGCCCGATGTGCGCCAACGCAAGCGCCGTCCCGTCAAAGAAATGCCTGCGTCGTGAGCACCTTCATGGATGGCGGCAGCAGCGTAGGTGTGTGCGGCTTGCCGGCCACCCAAGCATCTATCATGTCGGCCCATTCCTGCAACATGTGGCGTCGCTGCTCGGCATATTCGGCCTTGTTGTAGACGCCTCGCGACGAGCGGCCATCTTCGTGCGCCAGGCACTTCTCGATCCAGTCGCTGTTGAAGCCGAGCTCGTTGAGGATGGTCGAACCCGTCCGGCGCAGGTCATGCACCGTGAAAGATTCCAGCGATAGGTTGTCCGCTTTCGCACGCTCGACGATCAGCTGCGTCACTCGATTGAGGGTGGCATTGGACATGCACTTGTCGGCATCATAGCGGGAAGGGATCAGGTAGCGTGAACCGCCGGCGCAGGTGCGTAGCGCAACCATGATGTCGAGTGCCTGCTGCGACAGGTAGACGTTGTGAGGCTTTGATGCCTTCATGCGTTCCTTGGGAATGCTCCACAACGCCTTCTCGAAATCCACCTCGTCCCACGTTGCGTGAATCAGCTCGCTCTTACGCACCAGCGTGAGCAGGATGAGACGCAGGCCGAGTTTGATCGTCGGGTATGAAGCGACGTAATCCATCTGTGTGAGCGCAATACGTATCTCGCTCGGCGACAGCGCGCGGTCTTTCGGAACAAAGGTGGCGATCGACGACGGCCCAACGTCGTCGGCTGGATTGGCTACTTTCTCCCCGTGAAGGATGGCGAAACCATAGACCTGCTTCACGATGTCGCGGACATGGACCGCCGTGGCCGGCGCTCCCCTACCCTTGACCTTGTTGCACAGGTCGCGCAGATCGTTGGCAGTGATCTCGGTCAGCAGGCGGTTCTGGAAAACAGGCAGGATGTCGCGGTCAAGGATACTCTTGCGCATGGATCGCGTACTGTCGGCCATGCGTGCTTCGGCGGCCCACCTGAGGGTAAATTCGCCGAAGGTCTTGGCCTCAGCCAGACGGCGTTTCTCTCTTTGCTTCTCTTGCGACGGAGAACGCCCCTCGGATACCGCCCGGCGTGCTTCCACGGTGCGTTCTCGCGCTTTGGCCAACGACAAACCATCTAGCCCGTATCGGCCGATCGTCAGCGTCTCGCGCCGCCCGTTGAGGCGGTAGTCATACCGGAAGGTGATGGTGCCGGCCGGCGAGACGGTTACGTACATCCCGTCCCGGTCGGTTACCTTGTACTGCGCGGTTTTGGGCTTGAGATTCTTCAGTGCGGTGTCGGTGAGCATCGGCGTTCTCCCTGGCGAGGTCGGATTTACCGTCACTCGCCTTAAGACTACTAACCCGCTTGAAACCCGCATGAAATAAGGCTTTTCCGCCGTATTTTTACCGTCATGCGCCAAAACGGGCTGACGGTTGAAATTCTAAACCCATCAAGCACCGTTTGGCTACCGTCATATCAACCGACACTTTGCATTGCTTGTCAGCAATTGTTGCCGATAGATATAGACTGTTATTTTTATAAAAATCAGTATGTTATTAGCAATTCTCGATAGATGCCGAATATCCACGAAGCACCCTGGATTATTCCCATTCGATCGTCGCCGGCGGCTTGCCGCTGATGTCGTAGACGACGCGATTCAGCCCGCGCACTTCGTTGATGATGCGGTTGGAGACCTTGCCGAGCAGGGTGTAGGGCAGTTCGGCCCAGTGGGCGGTCA
>JAKBJA010000099.1 GCA_021836225.1 Pseudomonadota bacterium
CTCGGGGGCGATGTATACGAGGCTGGCGATTTGGTCTTCCACGCGCACTTCGACGGCTCAGACGGCAAGTGCTCAATCCGCGCCTTCCCCGTTAATCGCTGCATGATGCTGCTGGAATGGGACCGCGGCGCTACCCGCGCCGGCCGGATAGAGTTGTTGGCGCCGCTTAAAATCAGCGAGCAATGCCGGGGAGGTGGGCAAGTATGCGCGAAAATAGGCCCGCCGTGCGCCGGGGCGCGCTGTCGGCGCCATGAAGACGGCCGCTTGGTCCGCTTTCAGGCCCCAGCACGCTTCGACGTCCCACAGGACTCCTGGCCTTGACTTATTTGGAGCGGAGTTGGCAAAATCCAGCGTCGCTTAATGGGTCATAATGAAAATTCCGGCTAACCCAGAATTTTCGGCTGATTTGTGCAGCCGCCGAGCGGCCGTGTCATCCTTGCTCAAGGAGACATCGGAATGTCTGGAGAGCGCCTGACAGAAGAACCGCAACTAACGGAAGAACAGCGAAATGCGGTGCGTCACCGGCGAGGACCGGCTTGCGTGATCGCGGGCGCAGGCACCGGTAAAACCACCGCACTCGTCAGACGTGTGGTCTTCCTCGTCCGAGAGCGGAAGTTGGCTTGCGACCGCATTCTCGTCACGACCTTTACGCGAAAGGCCACTGCGGAGTTGTACGGGCGATTGCACTCCCGCCTCGGCAGCGATGCGCAACGAATCCGCATCTCCACTATTGACGCCGTGGCGCTCGACTTGGCGCAAAAGCTCGCCCGTGAAGGACTGCTCCCGCACAGGACTCTAATCGGCGAGGCCGAACACACTCTACTGCTCCTATACAGCGGCAACGCCAAGGGGCTTATGTCGCGAAGTCTCTTCGGTAATCCGTTTACCTACGAGCGTATATGGCCACAGATAGTCGAACTTCTGAAAAGGTCAGTATCGGATGGGGAAGTCTCGCAAGAACGGTACGATCATTTGGAGCGCAATTGGCGCCTCCTCTCTGAGCCACCGCCACGCGAGCGCTTTCAAGACTCGCTCACCGACTATTTCGCGACGCTGAAGAGCCGACGCTTGGTGGACTATGCGTTGCTCACGCGAGACGTGCTGGTTTGGCTTAAAAGGAATCGTCGAAACACTGCTGCCTTTTGCTTTGATGCGGTCGTGGTAGATGAATTTCAGGACACGAACCGCGCGCAGGCGGAGTTGCTCCTGCTGCTCTCTGGAAGAAACAAGAACATCTGGGTAGTCGGCGATCCATGCCAGCACATTTACGAGTGGCGCGGTGCAGGTGCGACAACTTTTAGCTGGTTCGCGGAGTCCACGAGCGCGACACGGTATCGGCTTGCCGACAATTTCCGTTCAACCCAGACAATTTTGGATGGTGCATGTAACTTCTTGGGCAAAAGCGTTCCTTCGCTCAGGAAAGATAGATTCCTTGGCAGGTTATCATCCGCGCGGGACAGAGAGGAGCCGAGTGCGACCAGACATCCAATCTATCGGCGGCCGTTTGCGCGCACCTTCCCGCTGATAAAACAAATTATGGAGGCGAACCCTGACCTGAAACGAAGCTCGATCGCCATCCTATCGCGGACGCTGACGCGCTCGGATATTCAAAGGATACAGGAACGTGCTCAGCAGTCAGGCTTCAAAGTTCAATTCCATTCCAGCAAGCCAGCGCACGCGTGGGAACGGACGCTCGGAATTCCTAAGCAGCAGATGCCTTCTGTTTGCGGGCAATGGAAACCTGGGCAAAATCTTAAAAAACTTTACAAGCTGCCGACGACGAGAGCCCTAATCGAAAAAGCTTTGACCAAGAAAGACTTCGAGGAACTTCGCGAGTTACGTGCGATTGTCCATGTGGCTGACGCGGTAGACGGAACAGCGCGCCCGTCGGTTCGCGACAACTTTGCCTTCCACGAACTATTTCCCACGCTCAGGAATGTCCAGGAGCCTGACATCGCCGTGACCGAAGCAGTGGCAACGAAAGAGGACCACATCCAGGCCATGACGATCCACGCGGCGAAGGGCCTTGAATTTCCGATCGTCGTCATGATGACGCTCGGGAAGAGATTTCCAAAACCGAAGGAGCGCGAGGACGCCCGTGTAGCATACGTGGGTGCAACTCGCGCACGCGATGCTTTGGTTCTCGTTCACGCCAAGCCCACTCCGGAGGGCACGCTGAGAAAGTTCGAGTCGCGCAAGGTGCGCCTCGCACACACCTTCGGCTCCGCCGCCGGGATTTCCAGGTCAGAGAGAAAGGCCGACCCTCCCCTCGTCGCGGCACGTCATCTTAACCTTTATGATCAGTGCCCGCTAAAATTCGCCGCCTTCCACGAGGGTCGTTTTCTTGAGCCGTGGACTATCCAGGAAAGCGTCGGCAAACGGATGCACAAGGTGCTTGAGTATTACCTCTCTGGAGATTTGCAAGGCACCGATGGGACGCAGGTCGAAGAATGCCTGCGAAAGGGTTTGGAAGACGGCGACCCGATGCGAAACATTCCCGAGCGGAGCGCTCAGCAAATTACGGAAGCCTTTCATGAACTCGTACCGATGCTTTCGCGCGACTATCGAAGGGCGCTGAAAGTCGAGGAGCGGTACCGGTATGTGCAGGATTGCGGACAGGTCGATGGCGTTATCGACGCGGTTTTGGAGTACAAGAATGGCGGTCGGGTGCTTATCGAGTGGAAGGCCGCAAGCGAGATAACAAAATCACAGAGCAAGGCGTACGAGTTGCAGGCACGCGCCGGCGCGCTGGGAATGATGGTAGCGCATCCGGACCTTGAACTGACGCAGGTCGAAATTGTGCCCGTCTTTGAGCCGCGCAACCGAGTGCGCCTCCGCTATAATCAGGCTTTTGTCGACAGAACAGGCGAAGCGCTCGATCACCTCTTCACGGACTTGCGCAACAGAAACTACGAACCGACCCCAGGCTCTCATTGCAAAGAGTGTGCGCTGAGAGCTTACTGCCCAGCCTCGAGCCCTGCTTCGCAAGGTTGAGATTTCTACATTCCGATTCAGCGGTCGCTTGATAATTTCCACCGCCGCAGCGTCGGCGTATGGTGGGCCAGCATTCTCAAATTCGTGATTCGAGTTAAAGTCTTTCGACTTGTCCTTGCCCTGGTTCGGGATATGCGGCGGATCGTAGACGACCACGTCGAGACAGCCGGCCCGAAACGGCATCCGACTGCTGTCCCCGGCCACCTTGGGCCTATGTTTGGCGTTCCAGTCGAGGCCCACGACAGGTCGCCTGCTGCCGTGCCAGAATCGGCCGCTGTTGACGGTCGCGTCGAGGATGAGCCTAGGCGGCCTGCGCGGATAAAAACGCAGAAGCCTTTCCAGTAGCTCAGCGTCTTCGCCGTCCCAGACCGGCGCAAGCGGCTGATAGCCCGTTTGCCAGCGAGCTGCGGCCCTCTCACCGGCCCGCTCGCTTGCGGTCAACGAAATCGTTCGCCCACGGCGCGAGGAATCGAGAGCCGAGGTGCCAGCAGCGCTGGCCGCCTCGCGTACGTTCCAGGGAAAAGTCATGTTACCCGACATGGCCCGGCCGCCTTGCCCCGATTATTGGCCAAGAGCGAAGAAAACACCACGCTTCGGGGCCCGCGTCACTCCCCTCAACGGTTGACACATTGCGCACGCTTTCGTCCCGTTAAAGAGCGGGGGCGGAGGGATTCGAACCCTCGAAAGCTTGAAAGCCCAGCAACTTGCAAGGCCGCCGTGTTTGCCTTTTCACCACGCCCCCACAGCATACAGCCAAGGAGTGTCGAAAGGCGGGGTCATCCTAAGCTGTCTGCTTTTCGTAATTCGCCCGCCTCAAGCGCCTTAATAACGACCTCGCCGAACAGCCCGCGGCCCTGCTCCGTGAGCTTGTAATGGCTG
>JAKBJA010000125.1 GCA_021836225.1 Pseudomonadota bacterium
CAACGCCGCCGGGCACTGGGCTAACGCCGGGCACTGGGCTAACGCCGGGCACTGGGCTAACGCCGGGCACTGGGCTAACGCCGCCGGGGCACCGGGCCAGCACGCCGCCGCCGGCCCCGGCGGAACCGGACAGCCGGCGCTATCGCTGGCAGCCGACCTCTCTCGCTGGCTAGCCTGCCTCCCATCGGAGAGACAAACGAAACGGGGCGTGTGCCGGGACAGGCCCCGGCAGTCCGGGCCAGCCGACAGGCGAGGACCCGAGGCGGGGTACCCCCTGACCACACCCACGCGGGAGAGCGGACAGCTGAGGGTGAGCGCGCGACCGCCCGCCAGCCCACGACCGCGACTGCCGGGGAGCACTCCGGTCCTTCTGAGCAGGGTGAACACGAGGCAAGCCGTGGCGCGGCGCGCCCTCGGCCGACGGTCCGTGTCGGCATGCTCGGGTGCGGGAACGTGGGCGCGGCGTTGGCCCGCTTGTTGCTTTCCGACGACGAGCACATCGCAGAGCGGACCGGTTTGGAGCTGAAGCTGACCAAGGTGGCCGTTCGGTCGGTAGCCAAGGAACGAGACGTGCCGGGCGTGGGCCCGCTTCTCACCACGGACGCCAGTGAGGTTGTCGATGACGCGGACGTCGATGTGGTCGTTGAAGTGATGGGTGGGATCTCGCCGGCACGGGATCTCCTGCTCAGGGCGCTGAGGCGAGGCAAGCCAGTAGTGAGCGCCAACAAGGAACTGCTTGCCAACCACGGCGACGAGCTTTGGCAAGCAGCGGGCAAGGCCGGCGTCGACCTGCTCTTCGAGGCCTCAGTGGCTGGGGGCATCCCGCTCATAAGGGCCCTTCGGGAGTCGTTGGCCGGCGAGCGCATCCAGCGGGTGATGGGCATCGTCAACGGTACGACCAACTACATCCTCACGCGCATGGACAGCTCTGGGGTGAGCTATCGGGAAGCGCTCGCTGAGGCGCAGGGCCTCGGCTACGCCGAGCGCGACCCGACCGCCGACGTTGAGGGCTACGACGCTGCCGCTAAGGCTGCAATCCTGGCCAACGTCGCCTTCGGGGCGAAGGTGGTCGCGGGCGACGTCTACCGGGAGGGCATCTCGGCCATCACCGCCCGTGACATCGCGGTGGCGGCGCGCCTCGGCTTCACGATAAAGCTGCTGGCGGTGGTCGAGGCTTGGCCCGATGGGTCGCTCGGCGTGCGGGTCCACCCAGCGATGGTCCCTAGGTCGCACCCGCTTGCCTCCGTGCGCGACTCGTTTAACGCTGTGTTCGTGGAGGGCGATGCGGTGGGCCAGTTGATGCTGCTCGGCAGGGGCGCCGGCGGGCCGCCGACGGCGAGCGCCGTCTTAGGCGACTTGGTCGACGCGGCGCACAACCTCGCAGTAAAGGGTGCGCCCCGCAAGCTCGAGCTGCGCGAGGTGGCCGTCAGGCCGATCGACGACCTGCGCTGCGCCTACTACCTTTCGCTGCTCGTCGCGGACCAACCGGGGGTGCTCGCGTCCATCGCCGGAGTGCTCGGGCGCCACCGCGTCTCCGTGCGTTCCATGGAGCAGGATGCGCCCGAACCAGAGGCCGAGACTAACAAGCAACGAGCGGGCCACCCAGGAGCGGAGCCAGAAGCCCACCTCGTGTTCGTCACCCACCCCGCCTACGAGCGTGACATGCAGGCGTGCCTCCATGAGCTTCGCCAGCTGGAGGCCGTCAGGGAGCTTGGCAGCCTTGTCAGGGTGGCTGGGTGATGAACGGCGATGTCACAGGTGAGCCACGGTCCGGCGTGACGAGCTCGGCGGGGTCGCGGGCGTGGCGCGGCGTGATACAGGAGTACCGCGAGTACCTCCCTGTGACCGACGCGACGCCGCTCGTGACGCTGGCCGAAGGCAACACCCCCCTCCTACCGGCCCCGAAGCTATCGGAGCGCGTCGGCGCCGAGGTGTGGCTCAAAGTCGAAGGTGCAAACCCGACCGGCTCGTTCAAAGACAGGGGGATGACTGTCGCGATATCCAAGGCGCTCGAGGAGGGGGCCAAGGCCGTCGTTTGTGGCTCGACGGGCAATACTTCGGCTTCGGCTGCCGCCTATGCCGCACGGGCAGACCTGCCTTGTGTTGTCCTCATCCCTGACGGGTATATCGCGCTGGGCAAACTTGCTCAAGCTTTGGTCCATGGCGCGAGGGTGGTCCAGGTGAGGGGAAATTTCGACCGCGCGCTGGAGCTCGTGCGTGAACTGGCAGAGGCGGAGCCCGTCACAGTAGTGAACTCCATAAACCCTTACCGGATTGAGGGACAAAAAACGGGCGCATTTGAGATAATCGACGCCCTGGGCGATGTCCCGGATGTTCACTGTATGCCGGTAGGGAACGCAGGCAACATCACTGCGTACTGGAAGGGTTACCGTGAGTACCAAGACGCGGGAAAAATTACGCGCTTGCCGCGGATGTTCGGTTTCCAGGCAGCGGGTGCAGCGCCGATCGTGCTCGGCCATCCCGTGGAAAAGCCGGAAACCATCGCCACCGCGATCCGCATCGGCAAACCGGCCTCTTGGTACGGCGCGAGCGCGGCGGCCGCTGAATCCGGGGGTGCCATCGCGGCCGTCACCGACGATGAGATCCTCGATGCCTACCGCTTCCTCGCTCGCCAGGAGTCGGTCTTTTGCGAACCGGCTTCTGCTGCGGCCGTGGCCGGCCTGCTCCATACCGGCGTGCCTCGGCACTCGCGGGTCGTGTGCGTGTTGACGGGGCACGGTTTGAAGGACCCCGACGTCGCGATTGGCCAGATCGCAGTGCCTCGAGCGGTCGACGCCGACCTGTCCGCCGTCCGGGCTGAGCTCGGCTTGTAGGCGGTCGGGAGCCCTCCCGAACGCGAGGCGCCGGCCCATCCTGGCGCGACACGCTCGCGACCGGTATGATGGTGTCTGCCAGCTCGCGCTACGTGAGCCGGCGGTTCATCCGGAGCGGGACTCCCGGGCGTCACCAACTGGTCCAAAACCCGTAGCCGAACCGGGCTAGGTCCTAACGGGGGTATCCCAGACGGCAGCTTGCTCCGGTCGAATTGTCCTTTGTTAGACCACTCGCACCCTTCAGAGGTAGTAAATGAGTGACTTGCAGCTCGAGCGCTCCGTTTTAGAGGGAAAGGAGCGGGAGGAGCTCTTCGCGATTGCCCAGGCACTCGGTTCTTCGCCCCCCGCTCGTACCAAAAAAGCGGACCTCGTCTCGCACATACTCCAAGCCACGGGCGTGGAAGAGACCATAGCGGCCGACAGGGCCGCGACCAGTGAGAAGGCCAGGAAGCCTCGCGCTCGGCGCGTTAGCGCCAAGGGCGGTGGCGAAGCCCCCGAACAGCTGGCTTTGGGGGCCGTGGACGGTGACGCTGGCCCAGACGTGGCTGGGGTGATAGAGCCTTCGGCCGCGGCGGCCCCGAGCCGCCCAACTGTCCAGCGCGGGCGCGCCGGCTTGGCCAGGGTTGCCGGCGACGCGGCCGTGGTGCCCCCCGCGGTGCCACTCGACAGTGCGCCAAGTGCCAATGGTCACAGCCGCACCAGTACTAATGGCCGTGCCGTGCGTTCAAACGGTTCGGCAGTGGTAGGCCGTGAGCGTGTGGGCACGGGTGAAGTGCCGGTCGAGCGTGCCAACGGGCCGGTCGAGCGTGCCAACGGGCCGGTCGAGCGTGCGAACGGGCCGGTCGAGCGTGCCAACGGGCCGGTCGAGCGTGCGAACGGGCCGGTCGAGCGTGCCAACGGGCCGGTCGAGCGTGCCAACGGGCCGGTCGAGCGTGCCAACGGGCCGGTCGAGCGTGCCAACGGGCCGGTCGAGCGTGCCAACGGGCCGGTCGAGCGTGCCAACGGGCCGGTCGAGCGTGCGAACGGGCCGGTCGAGC
>JAKBJA010000191.1 GCA_021836225.1 Pseudomonadota bacterium
GTCGAGCGCTGGTACCGCGACGCCAAGATCTACACGATCTTCGAGGGGACCAGTGAGATCCAGCGGCTGATCATCTCGCGCGCCATTTCGGGTGTGCACATTCGTTGAGCAGTCGTGCGATGGGCTGTCGCTGAACAGACCCTTCGATCGTCCTCAAACACGATGGGATTGGGGCGCGCGGTATCAGGCGCAGTAGGTCGTCGCAATATTCGCTCGTCGGTCACTGTTGTTCTGGCATGATCCGTGTGCGGGTTCAGATTGGGCCTCCGACACCAATTACCGCGAGCCTGACTCAAAACGCAGCCTTGCGGTGCAGCACTATCGAAGCGGGCCGGTGACACATGTTGTACAATAATGTTACTTATGTAGTACAATATTCGCGTGGCGAAGATCTCAGTCAGTAAGGCGCGCGAGCGGCTCTCGGAGGTTCTGGAGATGTCGCAGTCGGAGCCGGTGGAGCTTCAGCACTACGGACAGCGCGCCGCAGTGCTTGTGAGTCCACAGCAGTATGACGAGATGCTCGAGGCCCTCGAAGAGTCCCGGGACGTGGCGGCGTTTGATGCAGCGCTCGCAGAAGTGGGCGGGAACATCCCGTGGGAGCAAGTGAAGTCCGACCTCGGCTGGTCGTGAGCCCCTACCGCATTGAAATCCGGCCGGCGGCCCTACGCGAACTTCGAAAGATTGACCACGCGTCGCAGCCTCGTATCCAAGGGGCCATCGAACTTCTTGCTCAAGACCCGCGTCCACCGGCCTCTCGACCACTGCGTGGGCGAGAGGGCTACCGACTTAGAGTTGGCGACTATCGAATCCTGTACACGATCGACGACGGAGTTTTGCTCGTTGTCGTCGTGACTCTTGGCCATCGTCGAGACGTCTATCAGTGAGTGCTCATGCTCTGATTCGTCAGTCGCAGAAAGTTGAGACCGACCCGCCGACACGAAGTCGCCGAATTAATCCCCCGTGTAGAGGCGATCCAGATCGACTATTTCGACATCGTCTCGTTCTGCCGCGAACTGTACCAATTTCTCGTCCACGCGTTCGCCGAAGAGCAATAGTTTGGCGTGAGAGGCATTCGCGCCGAGCGCTGCCCTGGCCCGCTCGAGTCTCAGTAGATGACGCGCAGTTATCTCCTCGCCCGACTTCGCCTCACCCAGGGCAATAATCTCACGTTCTCCGGGAACATCGCCGGTCCCCGCGACTACTACATCGAGTTCGTGGTCAACGCCGTCGATGCTCACGAAGGATGGGCCCACGTGGTCCCGAATCGGCACTGTCACGTCACTCGCGAAGTTCGCCACCCACCTTCGGGCCATCTCCTCGAAGACCGGCCCGCGAACTCGGGAACTGAACACCGCCTCAAGACGTTCCGACCACACGGTGCGCAACTCCCGCTCACGAAGTGCTGCACCGTAAGGCTCGATGACCGCGTAGTGGAACTGCAGGAACGAGTCGGCCAATGCGTAGAGGGGACGCTTCTTTCGAATCGGATCCTCATGTCGCACGATGAATCCCGCCTCGATGAGACGTCGAAGGACCAGATCAATGTTCGATACCTGTCTGCCGACCTTGCTGGCGATGGTACCTGCAGTGACCGAGCCATTGGCGATCGCACCAAGGATGGCGTGATGGAGCAAGTTACTTTTGCCGTTCAGTGACGGGTCCTCGGCCAGCAGTGTTGTCGCCTCGCGTTGCAGCGTGGCGGCCGGACTGAGCACACGTTCTACTATCCAGCGATCGATGTCAGCCTTGCCACTCGGCAGGTCGAAGTTGACCATGTCGGTGGCGTACCCGACGACTCCTCCGATGACCGCGAAGACGCGCGCGGCGGTCTCGAGCCCAGCACCCACCGGTAGTCGCGTCGCCGCGATCCGGAAGTCATCTGGCTGCATGACCAGCTCGAGGCCCGCGCGTCCGCGCAGCGGCGCCTCGCCTTCGGTGAGTGCCCGCATCAAGGCAATTGCCGATCCGCAAAGGATGAGCCGAGCCTTGCTCTCAGACTTACGCAAGGCACCAGGCCCCAAAGCAGCGGTGAGAATCGACTCGACAGAAGGGTCGGCGGCGATGATGTGTCCGAACTCGTCAAGGATCACCGGAACGACCGACTGCTCCCCGAGCCTCAGCAGGGCACCTACTGCCTCTTCCCAGTCACCGAGCGCGAGGCGCCCGACGCCGAGGTGCTCACCGAGCGCAGTCCCGAGTCGTTCCAACTGCACCGGGGTCTCTGCCCGGATTGCCTCAAAGTAGAACCCGCCGCGCCTGTTGGCCTGTTCGACGAGCATGGTCGACTTGCCGATGCGACGGCGACCGTAGACGAGACCAAGAAGTGGACGGTCAACGGAACTATCCAGAAACGCATCGAGTGCCGCTTTGTCCTGATCTCTCATACGACATCCTCTCTCGTTGGGCCGCTCAAATCTTCTCAATACTATGTAGATACATACTATCTGAAGACATAGTATGAGCGACAAATATTCACTCGGGCCTCGGTATCAGACCATCGACGGCGTTGCGAGCAGCTCTGGGTCCAGAGCCGGTGTCGATGAACTCCAGCCACCCGGAGCGGGGGGGTGTGGAATGTCTGAATGTCTGAATGATGGCGAAGTGTCGCAGGCGTACACACCTCGCCCCAGTTACGGGGGGCGTGATGGCCCCTCGTGGGGACTCACACGGTAAGACCCATAGATCGTGGGGCGATTGTCTGATAATAACGCCTCCGACCTGCGAAAATGTACGTTCTTCCCAATATCTACACGATCTTCGAGGGGACCAGTGAGATCCCAGCGGCTGATCATCTCGCGCGCCATCTCGGGCGTGCACACTCGTTGAGCAGTCGTGCGATGGGCTGTCGTTGAACAGACCCTTCGATCGTCTTCAAAGACGATTGGATTGGGGCGCACGGTATCAGACATGGTAGGTCGTCACAATTTTGACTTGTCCGTTACTGATCTTCTGGTATGACCCGCACGCCAGTTCACGTCGGGTCACGGTCGATCGTTTCGGCAAGGATCTCGTCACCGCAACCGAAACGGCTATCGGGGAACCGTTGGCGAACTTCGCCGATGAGGCCGCGCAGGGCAGCGCGGCGTACGCCGCAACGATGGTGAACCTGCATCCGGACGGTGATATCGATGCTCTCGCCAACGACGCCGTTGCGGCTGTCCAAATCTTTGGGGGTTGCACTGAGGTCGTGCGAACATTCGTGACGGGCACGAATGTCACGTGTCCAACGGGACGGGGTCGCACTAGCGCGCTTGCGGCGACCGAGTTCGCGCACGACGCCCACGGCGATCTGACTCTCGGACCCGTGACGACGTGCGGGAGGGCGGAACATCGATGGCGCGAGCGTCGACGTCCCTGTGGAGAGGGGGCAGCGCTACCCCGGGAGTGCGGTCACCATTCCACGCGGGCCCGCGAGAAGCCGCACCACGCCATCTCGACGATCGCCCACGGGCGGTTGGGCGTCATGACGACTGGCCGTCGCGACGCAGCGACGAGGTGGATCGCCGGGCGTCCCGCTAGGGCGCACGAGTGTGGTGCGTCGAGCTTGATGGTGAGATCGGCGCAGGGGCTGGCCGGGCGTTGAAGACGGCCATCGTCGCCAGGGTCGTCTGATGTGCCCCTTCGGCGCTCTCGCGGTGCCCGAGGGACCGCCTGGTCCGAAGCCCGCGGTCGATGTCAACTCGCCGGTGATCCGGAGTGATCGGCAACGGGGGAGTCAGGGGCCTATCGTCTGGAGCGCGTCGCTGAGCACGGCAAAGGCTCGAGCGAGGCGCTGCTGGCGTCGGCGGCTGGGTTCGTGGTTGGCCTCCGCGGCCACGAACCCGATCAGCTCGTCGAGCTCCTCGTCG
>JAKBJA010000010.1 GCA_021836225.1 Pseudomonadota bacterium
ACCGTTCTTCGACCCTGATGTCTGCCAACACCTTCGATACCGCCGCCGTCAAATCCTGGCTGCTCGACCTGCAGTCGCGCATCGTCGCCGCGCTGGAAGCGGCCGACGGCCTGCCCTTCCGCACCGATGCCTGGGAGCGTCCCGAAGGCGGCGGCGGCATCTCGCGGCTGATCGAGGAAGGCCAGGTATTCGAGCGCGGCGGGGTGAACTTCTCGCACGTGACGGGCAGCCAGCTGCCGCCCTCGGCCAGCGCGCACCGTCCCGAACTCGCCGGGCGGCGCTGGGAGGCGATGGGGGTCTCGCTGGTGCTGCACCCGAAGAACCCCTACGCGCCCACGGTGCACATGAACGTGCGCTGCTTCGTCGCGATGAAGGACGGCGAAGCGCCGGTGTGGTGGTTCGGCGGCGGCATGGATCTCACGCCCTACTACGGCTTCGAGGACGATGCGCGGCATTTCCACGCGACCTGCAAGACCGCGCTCGACCCATTCGGCTTGGAGCTGCATCCGCGCTTCAAGGACTGGTGCGACCGCTATTTCTTCCTCAAGCATCGCAACGAGCCGCGCGGGATCGGCGGCGTGTTCTTCGACGATTTTTCCGAAGGCGGGTTCGATCCCGCGTTCGGCATGACGAAAAGCGTGGGCGATGCCTTCCTCGCCGCCTACCTGCCGATTTTGGCGCGCCGCAAGGACAACGCCTACGGCGAGCGCGAACGCGATTTCCAGGCCTACCGGCGCGGACGCTACGTCGAATTCAACCTGGTGTACGACCGCGGCACGCTGTTCGGCCTGCAGTCGGGCGGACGCACCGAATCGATCCTGATGTCGCTGCCACCGATCGTGAAGTGGCGCTACGACTGGCACCCCGCAGCAGGCACGCCTGAAGCTGCGCTGTACACCGATTTCCTGACCGCGCGCAACTGGATCTGAAGCATGCATAAAGTTCCGCGTCGCATCCTGATCAGCCTCGGCATCCTGTTGCTGATCATCGGACTGGTCGGGCTGCTCGCCTGGGAACTGCTGTCGTCGGCACTGGAAGCGAAATACCTCGCCAAGACCGCGCAGAAAATGACCTGGCAGGTCCGCGAGGGGCCGTCCACGCGCATCCGCTATCCCGGCCAGGGACCCTACGACGTGCGCCTCGGCTACAGCAAGCTGCCGGACTATCTGGCGCGCCTCGACAAGGCCGGCTGGCAGATCGACCAGCAGGCCAGGATCAGCATCCAGATGACGCGGGCGGCCGATCTCGGCCTGTTCCTTCCCTATCATGAAAAAGATCAGACCGGTCTCACCCTGCTCGACAGCGACGGCAAGCTGCTGTATCAGGGGCTGCATCCGACCCGGGTATACGGCCGCTTCGAAGACATCCCCAGGGTGCTGGTCGATACCCTGCTCTACATCGAGAACCGCGAGCTGCTGACCGAGCAGTTCCCCACCCGCAACCCGGCGGTGGAATGGGATCGCCTCGCCCAGGCCCTGCTCGAAAAAGGCATCAGCACGGTCGACCGCAACCGCAACGTGCCGGGCGGCAGCACGCTGCCGACGCAGATCGAGAAGTATCGTCACTCGCCCGAAGGCCTCACCGCCAGCATGGGCGAGAAGCTGCGCCAGATGGGCACAGCCAGCCTGCGCGCCTATCTCGACGGTCCCAACACGCTGCCGATGCGCCGCAAAACCGTGATGGCTTATCTCAACACCGTGCCGCTCGCCGCGGCGCCGCGCTTCGGCGAGGTCAACGGAATCGGCGACGGTCTGTGGGCGTGGTACGGGCTCGACTTCGACGCGCTCAACAAGACGCTTGCGAAAGCGCCGCGGGACAAGGACGTCGCCTATGCCAGCGCGCTCAAGCATGCATTGTCGCTCATCGTCGCCGAACGCCGTCCGTCGTATTACCTTGCGGCCAACCGCAAGGCGCTCGATGCGCTGACCGACGACCACCTCGACCTGCTGGCCAGCGCCGGGCTGATTCCGCGCGCGCTGGCCGACCAGGCCAAGCAGGTCAAGCTGCGCTCGACCAGCCAGCGCGTCGACCCGCCGCCGCCACGCTTCGTTGACCAGAAAGCCACCAATGCGCAGCGCATCCGGGTGGCACAACTGCTTGGCGAGTCGCGCCTGTATGACCTCGACCGGATCGATCTCAAGGTCGACACCACCATCAACCAGCCGGCGCAGAAAATCGTCAGTGGCTATCTGCAAAGCCTGGCCAAGCCGGAAGCCGCCGCCGCCTCGGGGCTGATCGGGCATCGCCTGCTGCAACCCGATAATCCGCTGGCGAGCGTGATCTACAGCTTCACGCTGTATGAAAAAACCCCGTCCGGCAATCTGCTGCGCATCCAGGCCGACAATCTCAACCAGCCGTTCGACATCAACAGCCAGGCGCGTCTGGATCTCGGCTCCACCGCCAAGCTGCGCACCCTGGTCACCTATCTGGAAATCATCGCGCGGCTGCACGCCGACTACCGCATGCTCGACGCCAAGGTGCTCGTCCAGAAGGCGCAGCCGCAGCGCGACGTGCTGGCACAGTGGGTTGCCGAACGCCTCATCGCAAATCGCAACGAAACGCTGGCCGCAACGCTCGATGCGGCGATGGGCCGTCCCTATTCCGCCGCGCCGGTCACCTTTTTCACCGGTGGCGGGCTGCACAACTTCGCCAACTTCGACCCCAAGGACAACAGCCGCGTGATGGACGTGTGGGAGGCCACGCGCAATTCGGTCAACCTGGTCTATATCCGCTTGATGCGCGACATCGTGCGGCATTACGTCAGCAGCACCCCGGGGGCGGCTGCGCGCATCATGGATGACGCCAGCAACCCGCTCCGCGAAACCTACCTCGCCCGCTTCGTCGATCAGGAAGGGCGTGTCTTCATCAACCGTTTCTACCAGCGCCACAAGAACCGGAACGCAGCGCAGATGGCCGACGACCTGTATGCGCGCACCCATCTCAACCCGCGCCGTTTCACCTCGGTATTCCGCTATCTGATGCCGCAGGCCGATTTCAAGACCTACGTCGCCGCGCTGCACAAGCAGGTGCCTGCCAGCGCGAGCCTGAGCGAGAAGGCGCTCGAATCGCTGTACACGACCCATGCGCCCGACGCCTACGACCTCACCGACCGTGGCTACATCACGCAGATCCACCCGCTCGAACTGTGGGTGGTGAAGACCCTGAGCGCCGCGCCAAAGACCGATCTCGCCACCCTGTACGAAACCGGTGCCGGCGTACGCCTCGAAGTCTACAACTGGCTGTTCAAGACCGGCCGCAAGAACACGCAGGACATCCGCATCCAGTCGCTGCTCGAGGTCGAGGCGTTCGACAGCCTGCTCGCCGACTGGAAGCGCCTGGGGTATCCGTTCGACAACATCACCCCCTCCTATGCCACCTCGATCGGCAGTTCGGGAGACCGTCCCGCCGCCCTCGCCGAGCTGATGAGCATTCTGGTCAACGACGGCGTGCGCGCCCCAATGGTGAGTCTCAGCGGATTGCACTTCGCCGCCAATACGCCGTACGACACCCGCCTGTCGCCAAAGCCGCCCAAGGGCGAGCGCCTGATGCCGGCCGAAGTCGCGCAGACCGTGCGTCGTGCACTGGCCAAGGTGGTGGAGGAAGGAACGGCCGCCCGCCTTGCCGGCGTGCTCAAGACCGCTGACGGCCAGCCGCTCACCATCGGCGGCAAAACCGGTACCGGCGACCACCGTTTCGAGCGCTACGGCCGCGGCGGCCAGCTCCTGGAATCGCGCGTGGTCAACCGTACTGCCACCTTTGCGTTCTATCTGGGCGACCGCTACTTCGGCACGCTGACGGCGCTGGTGCCGGGCGAAGAGGCCGGCCAGTTCGGCTTTACCAGCTCGCTCACCGCGCAGATCCTGAAAACCCTGCTACCGAAACTGCAGCCGCATCTGTATCCGCAGCCGCCAGAACCGCCCAAACCGGCAGCCGAAGCTGAAATGCTTCCAGCCGAGCCGCAGCCGGTCGCGCCGGTGCCTTCGCCGGCGCCACGCGCCCCGGTGAAAGAAAAACCCGACGGTGCCACCAGCCAGGCCGATCCGCCGGTCAAGCAACCGGCACCGGTCCAGGGCGGCTTCCCTGAAGACCTTGAGCCCAGCGTGGTGCTGCCGGTGCCGGCCGCGCCGGCCGAAGCGGCGCCCACGCCGCCTGCGGTCCCGACGCCGTGAACCCAAAGCTTGGGATCGCACTCAAATCGGATATGCTGAAAAGCTGCCTCATCCCTCCCGCGCCATGACTGACAATATTCATCCGCTGATCCAGCACACCCCGCCCGACTCGGGCAACGTCAGTATCCCGGCGTTGCGGGTGCTGTCTGAAATCACCACCAGCCTGTCGACCGACGCCAACGTCGAGCAGCTGCTGGGGCGCTTTCTGTCGACCATGATCCGCCTGGCCGGCGCGCAAGCCGGCGCTGTGCGCGTGATCACCGACGACCGCACCCATCTCAGGCTCATCGGTTCGGTGGGCCTGCCGCCCGGACTGGTCGAGCACGAGAACATCGTCAGCGTCGACTGCGGCGTATGCGGCAAAGCCGCGCGCGAGGTCACGGTGAGCAGCTGGAACAACGTCGCCTTCTGCAAGCGCCAGGCGAATGACGCCTATTTCAGCGGCACCTGCAACACCGTGGTGGCGGTGCCGCTGATGCACAAGAACCAGGTCATGGGCGTGTACAACCTGTTCATGGAGGAAGGCAAGGTCGTCCCCGAGGACGTGCGCCTGCTGTTCCGCTCGATCAGCGAACACCTCGGCATCGCGCTGGAAAACGCGCGGCTGACGCGCGAGAACATGCGCATCTCGCTGATGAACGAACGCCAGATGCTGGCCAACCAGATCCACGATTCGCTGGCGCAGACCCTGGCCTACGCCAAGATGCGGCTCACCGTATTGAGCGACGCGATGCGCCACGAGGACTACCCCAAGGCCAACCGCTATCTGGGTGACGTCGAGGAGGCGGTCGACCTCGCCTATGCCGACCTGCGTGACCTCATCACCCAGTACCGCGACCGCATCAACCCGCGCGGCCTGGTGCCGGCGATCCAGGAAATGGCCAAGAGCTTTCGCAAGAAGGCCAATGCCGACGTCGACTTCCTCAATCTGGTGCAGGACGTCTCGCTGTCGCCCGACGAGGAAATCCAGGTTTTCCACATCATCCAGGAATCGCTCTACAACATCGCCAAGCACGCCCGTGCGCGCCACGTCGTCATCACCTTCGACCTCGAAAACGGCCAGTACATTGTCAACGTCGCCGACGACGGCGTCGGGGTGCAGAAGAAAAAGGACGAATCCTCCACCATGGGCAAGAGCTTCGGCCTCACCATCATGCGCGAGCGCGCCGCCAAGCTGGACGGCAAGCTCATCGTGGAGTCACGCCCTGCCGGCGGCACCGTCATCCGCCTGGTGTTTCCGCAACGCAAGTCAGAGCAGGCCGCATGAGCATGAAAACACGCATCATCCTGGTCGACGACCACACCCTGTTCCGCAAGGGCCTGGCCGAACTGCTCGAACAAAGCGGCAGCATCGAGGTCACCGCCTTTACCGGCAATCCGGACGAGGTCGCGATGCTGCTGAAAGCGCATCGCCCCGATGTCCTGATTCTCGACCTCAACATACCCGGCACCGACGGCATTACCCTGATGCAGCAACTCCGGACCGATGGCTTTGACCTGCCGGTGCTCATCCTCACCCTGTCCGAAGCCGAGGATGACCTGGCCCGGGCGCTCCGGGCCGGCGCCAACGGTTATTTGTTGAAGAGCATGGAACCCGACGAAGTGATCGACGCCATCGAGCGCGCTCAACGTGGCGAAACCGTCGTTGCCCCGGCGATGACCGCCAAGCTCGTCAAGCTCTACGACCAGAAAGGCCAGGACGCCGGCTCCCTGCTCGACGCGCTGACCCCGCGCGAACGCGAAATCCTCACCCACCTGTCCCGCGGTGAAAGCAACAAGGCCATCGCGCGCACCCTCGACATCAGCCACGACACCGTCAAGCTGCACGTCCGCCACATCCTCGCCAAGCTCAACCTGTCGTCGCGCGTCGAAGCGGCGGTTTTCGCGGTTGAGCACAAGGTGGCGCCCGGGGGGCGCGGCGAAGGGCGGTAAGCACTGAAAACACGCTATCCGCGCCATGTTCCAGGGCTTGATGAAGACAAGACCATCAAATCAACAATGCCAACGGCCGCGCAGGCTTGAGTGTTTGGCACAAAACAAATGAGTCCCTCTCTTCATTTCCGTGAAGCCACCAAGGCGGACCTGCCAGACGTGCTCCGTCTCCATGCCCAGCCCGATATGGACAACGGCGAGGTCCTGTCGCTGGCCGAAGCGGAACGTGTGTTCGACCGCATGGCGCGCTATCCCGATTACCGGCTATATGTGGCGATTTGCGAGGACAGGATCGTGGGCACACTCGCCCTGCTGATCATGGACAATCTCGGGCATCAGGGTTCGCCTTCCGGCGTGATCGAGGATGTGGCCGTTGACCCGCAATATCAGGGACAAGGAATTGGAAAAGCCATGATGCAGCATGCGCTTCGACTGTGCGGGGACAAGGGCTGCTACAAGGTTGCGCTCTCATCCAATCTCAAGCGCGAGCGCGCGCATGCATTTTACGAATCCCTCGGCTTTGAACGGCATGGTTACAGCTATAGAATCATGCCCCCTCCATCGCTTCCAGCCGACGCGCCGGCCTTGCGGCCTCCGCTCGACGACTGAAGCAGGACGTTAGCCCACTAGTTGAAGGATCAAGATGAGCAGTTTGCCCCCATGCCCGAAATGCGGTTCTGAATTCACCTACGAAGATGGCAGCCAGTATGTCTGCCCGGAATGCGCGCATGAATGGGCGCAGGGCGCGGCCGCCGAAAGCACCGAGCAGACGCGCGTGGTGCGCGATGCCAACGGCAACGAGTTGCACGACGGCGACAGCGTCACCGTGATCAAGGACCTGAAGGTCAAGGGTTCGTCGCTGGTGGTCAAGGTCGGGACCCGGGTGAAGAACATCCGCCTGGTCGAGGGCGACCACGACATCGACTGCAAGATCGACGGCATCGGCGCGATGGGGCTGAAGTCGGAATTCGTCAAAAAGGCGTAGCGGATCGCCCTATCCCCGCCATTTCCGGTGTGCTACAAAAAAGGCTTACGGTCGATGGCTCGGCATGCGCTGACCATCGCCGCAACGCACGGCGCGTTGTAGCGTCGACCCCGATCCACGAAGCAACGTTGGGGAGGTACATGATGAGCATATCGCTTTATGAACGCCTGGGGGGTCCGCAGGGCATTTCCGGGCTGGTGGACGACGTCATCGCAGCCCATCTGGAGAATCCCCTGGTCAGCACCCGATTCAGGAACATCGAGGATATCGAGCACGCCAAGAAGTTGGCGCGCGAGTTCTTCGCGGCGGGATCGGGCGGCCCCGAAACCTATACGGGCAGAGACATGCGAACGGCGCACCAGGGGATGAACATCAGCGAGCAGGAATATCTGGCGGTGATGGACGACATCATGGGCGCGCTGGCCAAGCACGACATCGACGAGGCGACCCAGAAGGACGTGCTCGCCATCCTGTATTCGCTCAAGGGCGACATCATTCGCGTTTGACGCGCCCCCGGGACTACGACCATACCCCTGGCCGCGGCGAATAGCTGTCGAGCACGCGCAGGTAACTGGCGCGTGCCATGGCAGTTGGATCGGACAGATTTTTCTGGCTCATGCTGCCCTTGAGTTGGGCGACCGATGTGTATTCGCGTGCCGTCATCCAGTGTTCCATGTCATGCAGGATCTGCGTGAGACGGGCCGGCCCGTGCTCCAGCAGGCAGGACGCGAGATGCACCACGTCGGCGCCGACCAGCAGCAGCTTCAGGGCTTCCTCGTGGCCGTGCACGCCGCCGGTGGCGGCCAGGGTCAGACGGGTGCGGCCATGCAGGATGGATAGCCAGCGGATGCGCAGCAGGGCTTCGTCAGGATACGACAGGTGAAGCTGGTCCATGACGTAGAGGTTGTCGAGATCGATGTCCGGCTGATAGAAGCGGTTGAACAGCGCGACCCCGTTCGCACCCGCGTTTTCCAGCTGCTTCACGAAATGCGGCAGCGAGGAAAAGAACGGCGACAGCTTCATGACGATGGGCAGACTCACCACGCTGCGCAGTTCGCGCAGCAGGCCCAGATAGCGCGCCTCCACCGCCTCGCCAGACTCCAGCATCTCGGCGGCGACGTGATAGACGTTGAGTTCCAGCGCGTCGGCGCCGGCCTGCTGCAAGGCGCGGCCGAGCTCGACCCAGCCTGACGGGGAGACGCCGTTGAGGCTCGCCACCACCGGGATCTCCAGCCGCGATTTCAGGCGCTGCAGGTGCTCGAGGTAGCGCTCCAGCCCGCCCCTGAATTCTCCGTGACCGGGCAGGAAACTATCCGCCTCGCCATGGCCGAGATCGGCGTGCAGCAGGAAACGGTCGAGCATCGCGTCTTCCGCCCGCAACTCCTCCTCGAACAGCGAATACATCACCAGCGCGGCGGCACCGGCATCCTCCAGCCGCACCGCCGTGTCCAGACTCCGCGACAGCGGCGATGCGGAAGGCACCAGCGGGTTCTTCAGCGTGAGGCCCAGGTAGTCGGTGGAAAGATCGATCATGTCAGGCTCCCGGTTTGGGTTCGTCGGCATGGCCCTGCACCCGCGAGGGGTACGCCGCCAGACCTTTATGCCCTTCAGGGTGCTCGCCCTCCGGGCGATCTTGGCGCAGCGCCATGTCCTGATAGGCTTTGAAGCGCCGCTCGGCGTCCAGCTGTGCCAGCTCGAGGAAACGCTGTGCGGCGTCGGGGTGGCTGCGCGCGAGCATGGCGAAGCGGGTTTCCGATTCCATGAAGGCCTTGATCGGCTGGGTCGGCGCGGCGGAATCGAGCTTGAAGGGATTGCCGCCCGCCCCGGCCAGCCGCGGGTCGAAGCGGAACAGCGGCCAGTGCCCGCTCTTCACCGCCAGCTCCTGCTGGCGCTGGTTGTAGAGCATGTCGTAGCCGTGGGCAATGCACGGGCTGTAGGCGACGATGAGCGAGGGACCGTTGTAGGCTTCGGCCTCGTGGAACACGCGCAGGGTCTGCACGTCCTTGGCCCCGTAGGCTGTTGTCGCCACATAGACATGGCCGTAGTCGCTCGCCAGCTTGGCGAGATCCTTCTTCGCGGTGGGCTTGCCGCCGGCGGAGAACTTGGCGACCGCGCCGAGCGGCGTGGCCTTGGAGGTCTGGCCGCCGGTGTTGGAATAGACCTCTGTGTCGAGCACCAGGATGTTGACGTCGTAGGGCAGCGCCAGCACGTGGTCGAGACCGCCGTAGCCGATGTCGTAGGCCCAGCCGTCGCCGCCGATGATCCACACCGAGCGGCGGATCAGCCATTCGGCGACGCTGGCGAGTTCTTTCGCGCGCGGGTGCCTGGACGCCGCCAGTTTCTCGAGCAGCAGCGAGACGCGGCCGCGTTGCGCGACGATGCCGGCCTCCTCGCGCTGCTCGGCGTTGACCAGCGCGTCGGCGAGGTCGCCGCCGATTTCATCGGCCAGTTCCTTCGCCAGCTGCTGTGCGTAGGCCATCAACTGATCGGCGGCGAGCCGCATGCCGAGGCCGAATTCGGCGTTGTCCTCGAACAGCGAGTTGCTCCACGCCGGGCCGCGTCCGGCACCGTTCACGGTGTAGGGCGTGCTCGGCAGATTGCCGCCGTAGATCGACGAGCAGCCGGTGGCATTGGCGATCAGCATGCGGTCGCCGAACAGCTGGGTGGCAAGGCGGATGTAGGGCGTCTCACCACAGCCGGCGCAGGCGCCGGAAAACTCGAACAGCGGGTCGAGCAGCATGGCGCTCGGGATGGTGCCGTGCTTGATCACGCTACGGTCGTATTCGGGCAGACGCAGGAAGAAGGCGAGGTTGTCGCGCTCCTGATCGCGCAGCGGGCCGACCGGCGCCATGTTCACTGCGCGCCGGCTGACGTTGGACTTGTCGTGGATCGGGCAGGCCTCGACGCAGTCGCCGCAACCGGTGCAGTCTTCCGGCGCCACCTGGTAGCTGATATGGGTGCCCGCGGGGAAGTCTTTGCTCTTCACCGGCACGTGCTTGAAAGTCGGCGGCGCATCCTTCGCCGCCTCGGCAACGAAGACGCGCGAGCGGATCGCGGTGTGCGGGCAGACGAACACGCACTTGCCGCACTGGGTGCAGAGGTCGGCCTCCCACACCGGGATTTCCAGCGCGATGTTGCGCTTTTCGTATTGCGCCGTGCCGAGCGGATAGGTGCCGTCAGCGGGCAGCATCGACACCGGCAGGCTGTCACCATGGCCCTGGTAGATCGGCAGCGTGAGCGCGCGCACGAAGTCGGGAATCGCCGTCTCGACAGCATGGCTGCGCCCGGGTGCCTGTGCGACTTCACCCAGCGCCGGAATGGCGACCTGATGCAGGTCCGCCAGCGTGGCATCTATCGCGCGGTAATTCAGCTCGACCAGCCGCTTGCTCTTGCGGCCGTAGGTCTTGTCGACCGCCTGCTTGATCGCAGCGATCGCGTCGTCCTTAGGCAGGATGCCGGAGATGGCAAAGAAGCAGGTCTGCATGATGGTGTTGATGCGCCGGCCCATGCCGGCCTCGGCGGCGACGGCGTAGGCATCGATCACCCATAGTTGCAGGCGCTTTTCGACGATCTGAGTGCGCAGTTTTTGCGGCAGCGTGTCCCACACGTCGTCTGGCTTTGCCAGGGTGTTGAGCAGGAACACGCCGTCGGGTGCGGCGTGTTCCAGCAGTTCGTAGCGGTCGACGAACATCGGCTGGTGACAGGCGACGAAGCCTGCCATGCCGCGCTCGACCAGATAGGTCGAGCGGATAGTCGCCGGTCCGAAGCGCAGGTGCGACACCGTCACCGCGCCCGACTTCTTGGAGTCGTAGACGAAGTAGCCCTGCGCCTGCAGGTCGGTGGTCTCGCCGAGGATCTTGATCGAATTCTTGTTGGCCGATACCGTGCCGTCGGCGCCGAGACCCCAGAACACCGCGTGCCGCAGTTTCCGCGACGCGTCGGTGCGGAAACCGGCATCCCACGGCAGCGAAAGATGGGTGAGGTCGTCGTGAATGCCGACGGTGAACTGCCTCTTCGGTGCGGTGGCGGCCAGCTCGTCGAACACCGCCTTGACCATGCCGGGGTTGAACTCCTTGCTCGCCAGGCCATAGCGGCCGCCGATCACGCGTGGCATGGCACGTCCATCTGCCGCAGCCTGCGCCAGCGTGGACACCACGTCCTTGTACAGGGGCTCGCCGTTGGCACCGGGCTCCTTGCAGCGGTCGAGCACGGCAATGGAGCGTGCCGTTGGCGGCAGCGCATCGAGCAGCGCGCCCGGCGCAAAAGGACGATACAGCCGCACCTTCAGCACCCCGACTTTCTCGCCGCGCGCGACGAGATGCTCGACCGTCTCGTGCACCGTCTCGGCGCCGGAGCCCATGAGCACGATCACCCGCTCGGCATCGTCCGCGCCGACATAGTCGAACAGCCGGTAATGCCGCCCGGTAAGTTCGCCGAAACGGTCCATCGCATCCTGCACGACCTGCGGGAACGCATCATAGAAGGGATTGGCGCGCTCGCGCGACTGGAAGAACACATCCGGATTCTGCGAAGTGCCGCGTAGCACCGGATGTTCCGGCGACAGCGCACGTGTGCGATGCGCGGCGATGAGCTCGGCGTCAAGCATGGCTCGCACGGTGTCGGCGTCCAGCGGGGCGATCTTCGCCACCTCGTGCGAGGTGCGGAAGCCGTCGAAGAAGTGAATCACCGGAATGCGCCCGGCGAGCGTGGCTGCCTGCGCGATGACTGCGAAATCCTGCGCTTCCTGCGGCGAGTTGGCGGCGAGCATGGCGCAGCCGGTGGCGCGACAGGCCATGACGTCGGACTGGTCGCCGAAGATCGACAGCGCGTGCGTCGCCAGCGTGCGTGCCGCGACGTGCAGCACGAAGGGGGTCAGCTCGCCGGCAATCTTGTAGAGGTTGGGGATCATCAGCAGCAGGCCCTGGCTGGCGGTGAAGCTGGTCGCCAGCGCGCCCGCGGTGAGCGCGCCGTGCAGCGCGCCGGCGGCGCCGCCTTCCGACTGCATCTCGATGATGGCCGGCACCGCGCCCCACAGATTGGCCCTGCCCTGCGACACCCATTCGTCGGCCCATTCGCCCATGGCGGATGCCGGCGTGATGGGATAGATCGCGATCACCTCGTTGGCGAGGTAGGCCATGCGGGCGACGGCCTCGTTGCCGTCGATGGTGAGCGTGGTTCTTGACGCTTCAGCGTCTTTAGAACCACGGCCTACCTCTTGCGGGTGGAGCGTGGTGGACATGACTGACGTTTCCAAGACAAATCTGTCTTTTATTCTAGACGCGCGTCGAAATTGAGCCAGTCCTCCCGGCAGAGATCACACCCGAAGCTGCGGCACAAACGAGACGGACGCATCCTGTAAACTCAAGCCGTCCACCTGACTCGACTATATGCCGGCCTGACTGCCGGTGCTCAGCTATGCCACACAGTGTCGACCTCATCACCACGATTGCCGCCGCGCTGGGACTGGCATTGATCTTCGGTTTCGCCGCCGTTCGCCTGAGGCTGCCCGCTTTGGTGGGATACCTGCTCGCCGGGATCGTGATCGGCCCCTTCACGCCGGGCTTCGTCGCGGATACGGCGCTGGCAGGGCAATTGGCCGAAATCGGCGTAATGCTTCTGATGTTCGGCGTGGGGCTGCATTTCTCGCTCGACGATCTGTTGTCGGTGAAGAAAATCGCACTGCCCGGCGCCGTGGTGCAGATCGCAGTGGCCACTGCGATGGGCCTGGGCCTGGCCCACTGGTGGGACTGGAACCTGATGGCCGGTATCGTGTTCGGGCTGTCGCTGTCGGTGGCGAGCACGGTGGTGCTGCTGAAGGCGCTGGAAAGCCGCGGCGTGCTGGCCACGCCGAACGGCCGCATCGCGGTGGGCTGGCTGGTGGTGGAAGACCTGGTGATGGTGCTGGTGCTGGTGTTGCTGCCGCCGCTGGCAGGGATGTTTGGCGACAGCACGGCAACGCAGCCCGAGGGCAATCTGCTGGCCACGCTGGCGATCACGCTCGGCGAGGTGGCACTTTTCATCGGGCTGATGCTGGTGGTGGGACGGCGCTTTTTTCCCTGGCTGCTGTGGCAGGTGGCGCGCACCGGCTCGCGCGAGCTGTTTACGCTGTGCGTGGTGGCGGCGGCGCTGGGTATCGCCTATGGATCCGCGGCCCTGTTCGGCGTGTCGTTCGCGCTGGGCGCATTCTTCGCCGGCATGGTGCTGCGCGAGTCTGCGCTGAGCTACCGCGCTGCCGAAGAGTCGCTGCCGCTGCGCGATGCTTTCGCGGTGCTGTTCTTCGTCGCGGTGGGCATGCTGTTCGACCCGCGCGTGTTGATGGATCAACCGCTGCAGGTGCTGGCGGTGGTTGCCGTCATCGTGTTCGGCAAATCGCTGGCGGCGTTTCTGCTCGTGCTGGCGTTCCGTTATCCGCTCAATACCGCACTGACGGTATCGGCCAGCCTCGCGCAGATCGGTGAATTCTCGTTCATCCTGGCCGGGCTCGGGGTGGCGCTCGGCGTGCTGCCGGCGGAAGGGCAAAGCCTGATTCTGGCGGGCGCACTGATTTCGATCGCGCTCAACCCGCTGGTGTTCCAGTTGGTGGAACCAGCACAGGATTGGATCCGTTCACGCTCGCGCCGCGCACGCGAACTGGAACACCGCGACGACCCGCTGGCCGAACTGCCCGCCGACGTGGCCTCACACTCCCTGAGCAGCCACGTGGTGCTGGTGGGGTTCGGCCGTGTCGGGCAGCGCATTGCCGAGGCGCTCGATGAACGCGGACTGCCCTATGTGGTCGCGGAGCAGCAGCGCGAAGCCGTCGAGAAACTGCGCAGACGCGGCATCCACGCGGTCGTCGGTGATGCGTTCGAACCGGCGGTGCTGATCCAGGCGCATGTCGCCCGCGCGCAGATGCTGGTGATTGCCACGCCTGACGTCTTCAAGGCGCGCAAGATGATCGAGATCGCACGCACCCTCAACCCGCGCATCCACGTCGTCGTGCGCAGCCACAGCGAGGACGAGGCCGCGCTGCTGCGTCGCGACCAGACGGTCGAAGTACTGGTGGGGGAACGGGAACTGGCGAACAGCATGGTGCGCCATGTAAGCGAACACGCCGATGCGAACGCGACGGCGCAGATTTAAGCGTTCAGTTTTTGAACTGCAGGCTGCGGGAATTCGAAACGCACGGGGCCGCTTGTTCATGAGCGACGACGCGGAGCATGCTGGCTGCACAGGCGTGCCAGTTCCCCAAAGCACTGGGTTTTCAGGACATCGCGCCGCTGCATCCGTTTTGGCAGCCAGCGCAAGACACGCAGCCAGGCGGTGCGGCGCAGCGCAGTGTAGACGCCATCGCGCACGGCCGGCTCTTCGTGCGCCAGCACGTCGCGGATGGCGGCGCACAGCAACGGCAAACGATCTTCGAAATAAATCGCAGTGGAAAACAGATACGGCAGCCAGTCACGGACCTGTGCTTGCGCCAGCGTCATGGCACTGATCGGGTCGTCCTCGAAGTCGATCGCACCAAGCCCCTCTTCGGGCGACCACACCAGGTTTCGCGCGAAAGCCTGACTCAGATATTGGCCGGCCCGATGCGCCTGCCGGATGTAGTCGGTGCCCTGTTGCCAGTGTTCCAGTCGCGCATCGGGATCGGCCCGGCGGATCAGCATTTCGAGCGTGGTGTGGCCGAGGTCGGAAATCAGCAGCCAGTGATCGTCTTGTTCCAGCAACTGCGGGACGTGCAGGCCGGCAGCGGCAAGCGCGGCCAGACGCCCGGCTTCGTTGCGTATGCCGGCGGCGCCACCATGCGGGCGCACCGGCTGCATCGCGGAATGCTGCAGCATTCTGGCCATGCCGGCCAGCAGTTGATAGCGCCATGCGGGCGGCTGCGGCACACTCAGCTTGAGCCAGGCGGCTTGCCCTTGCCACCGCACCGGCTGGATATGCTGTCCGGTCTGCCGCATCAAGGCCACCTGTGCGTCGATGCCGGCGCGGCTGCCCAAATCCGGGCGCACAGTCAGCATCCCGCTGTCAGCGCAGGTGATCCGGCGCTTCGAGCGGGGTGCGATGCGCCTGCTCGCTGTGCAGTTCGGGCTGATACCAGCCCAGCTTTTCGCGTAGCTTGACGACGTTGCCAACGATGATGAGCGTGGGCGCCTTGAGCCCGGCCTCTTCGGCCAGCGCCGGCAGCGTGGTGAGGTCGCCGGTGATGACACGCTGCGTGGGCAGCGTGCCGTGCTGGATGATGGCGGCGGGCGTGTCGGCGGTGAGGCCGTGCTTGATCAGCGCCTCGCACAGCAGCGGCAGGCCTTTCAGTCCCATGTAGATGACGATGGTCTGGTCTTTGCGTGCGATGCCTTCCCAGTTCATGTTGAAGGTGTTTTCCTTCAGATGCCCGGTGACGAAGGCGACCGACTGCGCGTAGTCGCGGTGGGTGAGCGGAATCCCCGCATAGGACGCCACGCCGGCGGCAGCGGTGATGCCGGGCACCACCTGGAACGGCACGCCATGCTCGACCAGGGTCTCGATCTCTTCGCCGCCGCGGCCGAAGATGAAGGGATCGCCGCCCTTCAGGCGCAGCGTGCGCTTGCCTTCCTTGGCCAGACGCACCAGCATCAGGTTGATCTCCTCCTGCGGCACCGCGTGGTCGTCGCGCTCCTTGCCGACGTAGATGCGCTCGGCGTCGCGCCGGCACATGTCGAGGATGGGCTGCGAGACGAGGCGGTCGTAGACGATGACGTCGGCCTGCTGCATCAGGCGCAGTGCACGGAAGGTCAGCAGGTCGGGATTGCCTGGCCCCGCGCCGACCAGATAGACCTCGCCGCGGCTGGTGTCGTGTTCGGCACCCACGCGAATCATCTCCTCAAGCTGCTTCTCGGCCTCGACATCGCGGCCGGAAAACACCATCTCTGCGACCGGCGAGAGGAATACCTTTTCCCAGAAGGCGCGGCGCTGTTCTGGCTTGATCGCCTCGCGCACGCGGCCCTTGTAGCGCGACGCCAGCGCGGAGAGGCGGCCGTAGGCGGCGGGAATCATGGTCTCAAGGCGCGCACGCAGCATGCGCGCCAGCACCGGGGATTCGCCGCCGCTGGAGACCGCCACCATGATCGGCGAGCGATCGATGATCGACGGCAGGATGAAACTGCACAGATCGGGCTTGTCGGCCACATTCACCGGGATGTGGCGCGCGCGCGCCGCATCGGCGACGGCCTTGGCGGCTGCCGCATCGTCCTCGACCACAATCACTGCGTCCTTGCCATCGAGCAGCTCGGGCGTGAACGCATCCGCGATGCGTTTCAGGTGATCAGCGTGCGGCAGGCGCTCAAAGCCCTCGTGCATGGCGGGCGCGACAACATCGACGTATGCACCGGCACGCAGCAGCAATTCGGCCTTGCGCGCGGCGGTTTCGGAACCCCCCACCACCAGGCAGTGGCGGTCGCGCAGGTCGAGGAAAATGGGCAGGTAATTCATGAGATTTACTCGGTAGGTGCGGCTTCGTCGCCAGGCTCGGTATCGGCGCCGGCAGAATACGGCGGGATGAAAATGAAACGCATGTCGCCAGGACTCATTTCAACGAAGTCGAGTGTCACACCCTGCAGATAGGGCGTGCTGGAGGCCGCGATCAAAATCTCAATGCCGTTGACGACGAGATGCTCATCAGCCTCGCGCTCGATGTCGAAGCCCATGCCGTAGTTCACGCTGCCGTCGTCTTCCTGATAGGCGGCGACGCGCAGGATCATGTCGAACACGTCAGGGTTGTTGTTGGCGGTGCGAATCTGCGCGGCGGCGGCATCGGTGATCTTGATCATGGGCGTGTCCTTGCGATGGTTAAGCGGCAGCGCGCGCCTTGTGCGCGCGTACCTGATTCAAAAAAGGCGCGATCCAGCCCTGCGCGCCAGTGCCGCGACGATGCACATAGCCAGCCAGCAGGTTGTGTTGCTGATAGCCGTCATGCTGACCGTCGATACCATGACCGCGCTGCACCTTATAAGCATATATGGAGTCGGCCGGCAGGTTTTCCAAGCTCGAGTAGTGAAATTCATGCGCCGGGATCGGTGCGGTTTCCTGCCAGCGGTCCTCGCCGGTCGGCTGCAGGCGGGCATAGCCCCGCCCGACCGGGCGTTCGTGCATCACCGTGTCGCCCGGAACCACACCGACCATCTGCCGTTTTTCACCCCGCCAGCTGAGACTTTTCGACAGATACATCAGCCCACCGCATTCGGCATAGGTCGGCAGCCCCCCTTCGATGGCACCGCGAATCTGCGTGCGCAGGGCTGTGTTGGCTTCCAGTTCGATCATGAACATTTCAGGGAAGCCGCCGCCGATGATGAGGCCGTCGACCTCAGGTAACGCCTGCCCATGCAGGGTGTCGATATCGACCAGTTCCACGTTGGCGGCGCGGAGGCTGTCGAGATCCTCGCTGTAGTAAAAACCGAAGGCCTGGTCGTGCGCGATGCCGATGCGCAGCCGCTCGGCTGGCTCTGTCATTTCAGTCGGAAGCGGAACGTTGAGGGCCGGCGCACTGTCGGCAATCCCCAGCAAGCGCTCAAGATCGACCTGCGCTGCCACGCGTTCTCCGACGTGCTGAATCCGCGCGCGCGCCACATCCTGCTCGTTGGCCGGTACCAAGCCGAGATGGCGTTCGGCGATCTGCATGCTCGCCTCGTGCTGCACCGCGCCGATCACCTCGACGTCGGTGTAATGCTCGATCACCGCGCGCAGTTTCGATTCATGACGGCTGCCGCCGAGGTTGTTGAGAATGACTCCAGCGATGCGGATATCCGGATCGAATGCCTGATAGCCCAGGATCAGCGGCGCGACGCCGCGCGTCATGCCGCGCGCGTCGATCACCAGCACCACCGGCGCGTCCAGCAGCTTGGCGAGCGCCGCGTTGCTGTTGCTGCCATCGAGATCGAGTCCGTCGTACAGGCCCTTGTTGCCTTCGATCAGGCTGATGCGGGCACTGGCTGCAGCGCGGACGAACTGCTGCTCGATCTCGTTGCGTTGCATCATGTGGAAATCGAGGTTGTAGCAGGGGCGCTGCGCCGCCATCCCCAGCCACAGGGGGTCGATATAGTCGGGCCCTTTCTTGAACGGCTGCACCGCATGGCCGCGCGCATGCAGCGCAGCGCAGAGGCCCAGGGTGAGCGTGGTCTTGCCGGATGATTTATGCGCGGCCGAAATGAAGACGCGGGGCATACGATCTTTCATGGGCTTATAGCCCATAGAAAGGCGGAGTCCCCTTGTGGGGCATTGGAGCCCCGCGCTTCTCGGATCCGTTTAGGTCGGCTTGCTGATTCATGCTGCTCAATCCCCTGCCGGGAGTATGCCCGGCAGGTTCAGGCGATCAGTGCTCCAGCTTGGCGACGGTGGCGTCGTCCAGGCTGGCCGGCAGCAGGCGCAGCACCTTGATCGCGAACACGGTCACGAGCAGAGCGATCGCCACGCCGCCGAGGCCGAGGAAGAGTTCGGGCAGGCTGGGCGAATAGCTGTGCACTTCGCCATCGAAGAAACTGCTCTTCTCGGTCAGGCCGGGGAACATGTCGAGCGGATAGGCCTGCGCACCGATGATGGTGACATACATCTGCGCCATGCCGCCGAGGATGACGAGCGCACACGCGATCATGATCCAGCTGCGCTGCTTGCCAAGACCGCTCAGCAGGATCACCAGCGGCGCCACGCAGCCGATGACGATCTGCCCAACCCAGAACAGCGTGGTGAAGGTGCCGCCGTCGCGGAGGATGAAGGCTTCCACCGCATGATACTTGGTGAAGTAGAGGTTGGTCATGTGGTGCACGACGACGAAATACAGCACCGCCGCGACGAACACGACCAACAGGGTCTTCAGGCGCATCATCACCGCATCGCCGAGGGTGCGACCGGTCCAGGCGTACGCTGCGGCCAGTACCATCAGGTAGATGGCCAGGCCATAGGCAAACGACATGATGATGAACATCGGCGCCAGCATGGCGGTGCCATACAGTTCGCGCGCGACCAGGAAGCCGAACAGCGAGCCGGTACCGGTCGTCAGCACCAGACGCCAGATGAAAGCTGCGGTGCCCGCCGCCTTGGAGTAGGTTTTGACGTTGCGGTCCAGCATCGTCCACAGGTAGATGCCCACCAGCCCGAAGAAGCCGGAATACAGGAACACGTTCCAGGTGAACATCGACTTGAAGTTGAAGTGCGTCATCGCCACGATCAGACGATCCGAGCGTCCCAGGTCGAGCACCAGCACCAGCAGGCCGCCCAGCATCAGTGCCAGCGACAGGATCGCCGACAGCGGCGCCAGCGGCTTGTACATCGGCTTGTTGAACACCGAGGCGATCGAGGCGACGTTCAATGCACCCGAGGCGGCCACGATCAGGAACACCGCAAACACGTGCGGCAGGCCCCAGACGATCTGATTGTCCATGCCGGTCACGACGTGGCCGTGGTGGTGCATGTAGTTCCAGGCCAATGCGCCGAACAGCACGAACAGGCCGAGGAAACCGAACAGCGCCCAGTACTTCGGGCTGCTGCCTTCTACTTCGCGGAAGGTAATGCTTGCCATGTTGATTTAGATTCCGTGATAGCGAACGCCGAGGTTGAGATTGAGGTCGGCACGCACCTGCTTGGTCGGCAGTTCGCGCAGCCGCTTGGAAATCTCGCTTTCGGGGTCATTCATGTCGCCGAACAGCAAGGCGTTGTGACCCGCGGCGGTACACGCTTCGGCACACGCAGTGTTGCCGTCGCCGCGATCGACCTTCTGCACGCACAGGGTGCAGGATTCGACGCAGCCGATGCCGCGCGGCACATCCGCCTTCTGGGTGTCGTTCAGCGACTCGTGCACCAGCGAACGCGCCTTGTAGGGACACGCCATCATGCAGTAGCGGCAGCCGATGCAGGTGTGGCGGTTGACCAGCACGATGCCGTCGGCGCGCTTGAACGACGCGCCGGTCGGGCAGACATCGACGCAGGGCGGCTCGGCGCAGTGCTGGCACATCATCGGCAGATTGGTTTCCATCTGCGTCAGCGGATCCTGCAGTTCCAGCTTGCGGATCCATTGCGGCGCCTGCTTGGGATGCTGGCTATCGGCCACCGGCGTCCAGCCATTTTCGGTGCTGCATGCCGTCACGCAATCATTGCAGCCGGTGGCGCACTTGGTCGCGTCGACCAGCATGCCCCAGCGCACGGCGCCACTGGCGGCCTGGTCTTCCGGACGGCCGTGCGCCACTTCGACCAGCATCACGCCGGGCGCAATGACCAGGCCCGCGGCTGCCGCGGCGGCACCGACAAAGCGGCGCCGCTCAGGCGAGTTGGGCGTGTTGTCAGACATCGGTTTAAGTTCGCTCATTGGGCAACCCCAGCCATCTCTTCTGCACTGATCTTGCTTGCTGCCTGGGCAGCCAGCTTGTGCTTGTAGTGCGCGGTTTCCGCATTCAGCGGATGCATCGCCGCCGAGGCTTTCGGCTTGGTCGAGTGGCAATCGAAGCAGTCGATTTTCACTGCCGCATAGCTGTGGCAGCTCACGCAGAAATCATCCTTGGCTGACGCAACGCTGCCCGTCTTCTCACTGGCGTGGCAGTTGATGCATTCCTTGAGGCTGTATTTCTTGGTGCGCACGCCCTCGATCACGGCCTTGTCGCGGTGGTGATCCAGAAATTTCATGTGGTCGCGCCGCATGATGTCGGTCGGTTCCACGCATTGCTCACCCTTGACCGCCTTGGTGATGACCGGCTTGGGCGCGCCGCCGGCCTTGGGCTGGTCGTCCGACCCGGCCCAGGCCAGGGCCGCAGTCGTCAGCGCGACCGCACCCAGAGCCAGGAGGCGTTTGATTTTGCCTGCCACGCTTAGTCACCCATACCCATGACGATGTAACCGGTCGGGCAGACGTCTGCACAGATGTGGCAGCCGATGCACTTGGCGTAGTCGGTGTCGACGTAACGACCCACGGTGGGGTTGTCCTTCTTCTTCACCTTGAACACGGCGGTCTGCGGGCAGTAGACCACGCAGTTGTCGCACTCGAAGCACTGGCCGCAGGACATGCAGCGCTTGGCCTCTTCAACGACCGCCTTGTCGGACAGGGCATGCAGACGCTCTTCGAAGTTGCCCAGCGCGCCTTCCTTGTCGAGCACGGTCACGTCACGGATGTTGCGCGCGACGTTGGGGAAATGACCGAGGAACAGTTCGTTGTGCGGGATGATGTGGCGCTGCGAACGGTCTTCGAAGTTGTGCAGGATGTCCTTGCGCTCCGAGGTGCCCCAGATCTGGCCCTTGACTTCGCTGTACTCGTGGCCGGATTCGAGCCACTTGCGGATTTCGTCGAAGTGG
>JAKBJA010000105.1 GCA_021836225.1 Pseudomonadota bacterium
GCGTGCTCGACCAGATCAACCAGCGCTACGGCCCCAACACCCTGTATTTCGGCGGCGCCCACAACGGCCGCGGCGCAGCACCGATGCGCATCGCCTTCAGCCACGTCCCCGAATTGCAGGTGGAAAGTGACGGCTGAGGGTTGACCGGATTGCCCGTCATCTCTAGAATGCGCGCTTCCCATTCCCCGATAGCTCAGTCGGTAGAGCGACGGACTGTTAATCCGCAGGTCCCTGGTTCGAGCCCAGGTCGGGGAGCCAAATACAGAAAGGCCCGCATCGCTGCGGGCCTTTCTCATTTCAGCGTTTAGACAGTCGTGTTCAGTTTCTAATTGCGAAGCTGACCCCTTATCGCGGTGGCTCGCGTGTTAAATTGTTGGGAGCACAATTACAAAGGGAGATGAATAATGAAAAGGGGATTGCTCACTGCCGGTTTGTTGTTGGTGTCCTCTACCCTTCACGCGGCATCTGTACATGACACCCTCCTCGATAACAACATCTTCGTAGGCGCGCTAGAGGATGTGCGGGCTATGCCAAAGGACGAGTTGGATGCGTTTACTTCTTACGTTGTCACGTGCTGGGCCGCAGGCGGGGTGGACGATGCAATGGCAAGCTTTTACTGCGAGCGGGAGCGGAAGCTATATATGACCCGTTATTATGGGACTCGGCCTTTAGATAGCCTCATCACGGCACACACCCTCGCTATCCAATTATTGAAAATGTCGGATAGAGCTAAGGCCCCGCTAAACGCAGATATTAAGAACATAGTGGAGCGTGTCGTCTTCGTTGAAAAAACGCTTCTAGACGCCAGCGCTGTCCGCTATGCCAAGCTGAAAAAGGCTCAGTGAGCGAAGCAATTAAATACGAGGACAGCGCGGGATGACTGCCGGGGGGAAACAAACGGAGTTCGACGGGCTTACCGCATTCCTTGCAGTGTTGCTTGCGCTGTTCCTGGTCGGCGGAGGGGGCGCTGGTTGGTATGTCTACAGTGTTTACCACGAGGCATTCCCGGACAACGTCCGCCCCAAGACAGCCCACGAGCAGGTTCACCAGAAAGCAACCCCCGCCAAACCTCAGGGGGCAGCCGAACTGGGCGCGGCAGAGGCACAAGCTCGCGCCGAATGGGGCCAGCTTGGGGATTACTTCGGCGGGACACTGAACCCGCTCTTTGGCTTCGTGTCGGTGCTCGCGCTTCTCATAACGCTTATTGTCCAGAGCAAAGAGCTAAGGCTGTCAACGAGGGAGCTTCGGCACTCCTCGGCAGCGCTTGAGGGGCAGAACAGGGCTATTGAACGTCAGAGCTTTGAGCAGACTTTCTTCGCTTGGCTGAACAATTACCACGAGCTGCTTCAGTCTGTGGCGGCAGCCAGTCAGATTACTGAATCCGGGACAAGTGGGCGCGCCGCCCTGTACTCATGGTGGGGGCCAGAACGCTCTGTGAGTGCGCTGTTTCAATTGGCGCGCGAGAAAATCGACCCGAATGACCATGGGACACCCTATAACGCCTGGATTGGCAAGCTTCCAGACGACAAAACGCTACGGCGCGCGGCGGCTATTGAACTAGTGCAGGATAAATTAACGCCTGAGATATTTCGTACCTGGAGGGACACCTATCTGAGCCATGAGTACCAGCTCGACAGCCTATTCAGGAATCTCTATCGGCTCATTCTTTGGGTGGACTCCCAACACGCAAGCCAGCTAAGCCAGGCACAGAAGTGGTTATACGTTGGCATCATCCGCGGGCAGCTTTCGTGGATTGAGCAGGTCTTTTTGTTCTATAACGGCCTCACAGAACGGGGAACCAAGTTCCGCCAGCTCTGCAACAAGTATGCCCTCTTCGACAACCTGACTTTTGAGAATGACCCGGTGCTTGAACACGTAAGGAAAAACCCTTTGCCCGGTCTCGCCTATGAGGAGCGTGCGTTCAGCTCAGTGCTTGCTAGGCGTGCTCTGGGTCTACCTGACACCGCTGAGGAGACTATGGCCCTGGCCGCTATTGAGGGGCGCCCACTGGAGTGTCAGACACAGCCGGCCAAGCCTACAGGGGGCGACCGATGAAACTATTATTCTAAGTATGACATTCGAGCAGTTCGCGTTACTCAAGAACGAAGTGGCTCAGGGTCACCCATGCACCAGCCGGATTAATCTGGCTCAGGCCGCAGCCGCCCCCGCCTCTCTCAGATATTGATACAGTGTCTCCCGACTGATTCCGGTGTCCCGCGCCAGGGCGGCCCGGTTCTTGCCACCGTTAGCCTTGTCCTGTGCGATGAGGGCCTGGACCTGCTCGGGGCTTAGGGCCTTCTTCCTGCCTTTGTAGACACCCGCTTGGCAAGGGCGATAGAGCGCACTGCCCTGTCGATCATCTGCGATCGAAGCTTTGTTCTTCATTGGACGCGGGCAGCAGCGCGTGTCGACAGCACACTCCCCTCAGATCGCCGACAAATCGCTGCGTGCACCATTCCTGCTCATCCTGCGCACGGTCTTTTCGCAGCGCATCTAACAAACAATTCAAAAACCGTTGGCTGCATGCCTCCAAATCCTTCTGCATGCCATTTTGAATGCATTTGTAAGTATTTTATGTTGTAACTGCTTACAAATGATTTGGTGCACCCACGATGCAGATTGCCAAGCAGTGGTGCATCGCCTGAGGCACAGGGCGGAGTACGACGAGGGAATTTCCGATAAATATATTGAATTTCAATAAGTTATATTTGCTTAGACGGGGTGGCACATGGTTTGCTATAGACCTTCCAGCACTGTTGGTAAAACCCAATCATTTGTTAGGAGAAAACCATGTCTGAACAGAATCACAAGGACAAACTGGCCGCTGTCCTGGCTGCCGGAATCAACCGTCGCGGGTTCATGAAACTGATGGGGAGCGGGGCCGGACTGGCCGCTGGCAGCGCCATCATGGGGAGCACGCTGGTGCAGAGCGCCATGGCTGCCGCGCCCAAGCGGGGCGGCACCATCAAGCTGGCCTGGGTGGATGCAGTGGATACGCTGGACCCGCACTTCACTGCCTCGCTGGGCTCGGTGAAGATCCTCAACAACATCTTCAATGGTCTGCTCAAGGTGGCCTACGACGGCAAGAAGGTGTCCTTCGTACCGGACCTGGCCGAGAAGTGGGAAATGCCGGACGACAAGACCCACGTATTCAAGCTGCGCAAGGGCGTGAAGTTCCACAACGGCGATCCCTGCGATGCCGTCGCCGTGAAATGGAGCCTGGAGCGCGTCAAGGACCCGGCGGTCGGTTCGCCCCACGCGTGGAAGTTCGAGACGCTGGCCGGCATCGACATCGTCGACGAGTCGACCATCCGCATGCGTTTTTCCAAACCTTATGCCTTCCTGCCGGTGGCGCTCACCGGCAGTACCGGCCGCGCCGGCACCATCGTCAGCAAGCGCGCGGTGGAGCAGTACGGCAAGGCCTTCGGACGCAATCCCGTGGGCACGGGGCCGTTCAAGTTCGCGGGCTGGCGCGAGAATGAATCGATCACGCTGGAACGCAACCCCGATTACTTCGAACCGGGCCTGCCCTACCTCGACGGCGTGCAGATCCTGCTGATCAAGGAACCGACCGCCGCGGTGGCGGCCATGATGTCGGGGCAGGTGGACGGCATGAGCCTGTCGCCCTTCCAGTTCATTCCGCAGCTGAAGGCGAACCCCAACCTGAAAGTCTACGGCGAGGTCGAGGGCAACTACAGCTTCGTCGGCATGAACAACCGCCGCGCGCCTTTCGACGACCCGATGATGCGCAAGGCCGTGGCCGCAGCGATCGACCGCAACACCATCGTCAAGCAGGGCTACTTCGGCGAAGCCATTCCTGCCTACAGCTGCATCTCGCCGCCCATGACCGGTTTCTACGACAAGAACATCGGCAAGAGCGGGCGCGGCCAGCGCTTCGACCTGAAGAAGGCGATGGAATACCGCAAGCAGTCCAAATACCAGGGCGAGGTCAACCCCGTCTATATCGTGGCCCAGGGCTTCACCGGATCGGGCGGCAGCGGCACGCGCAACTCGCAGCTCATCCTGCCGATGCTGGAAAAGATCGGCATCAAGCCGAAGATCGAACTGCTGGATCGCGCCGTGTGGACCAAGCGGCGCAACGGCGGCGACTTCGATATGTACGACGAGGCCTGGATCGCCGACCTCGATCCCGACGAGACCATCTACCCCGAATGGCATAGCGGCAAGCCCTGGAACTTCGTCGGCTACAGCAACACCGAGTTCGACAAGCTGCTCTCCGAAGCGCAGGACACGCTCAACCAGGCGACGCGCAAGAAGCTCTACGACAAGGCAGAGGATCTGCTGATGGCCGACGCCCCGCTCGCAGTGCTCGCGCACATGAAGGTGTTCAAGATCCTGAGCAAGCGGGTCCAGGGCTTCCAGTACATCCCGGTCGACCTGCTGAACCTGCATTCCGTCTGGCTGGCCTGATGTTCCAGGCTGCATCCGCCAAACTGGCACAGACCCTGCTGGTGCTGCTGATCGTCTCGGCAGCCAGCTTCGCGTTCCTGAAGCTGGCGCCGGGCGACCCGGTGAGCATCATGCTGGGCTCGGATTATTCGAAGTCGTCCTATGACCAGCTGACCCATGAGCTCGGCCTGGACCAGCCTGTCGTGTTTCAGTACGGCAACTGGTTGGCCGATTTCGTCCGCGGCGACTGGGGCACCTCCTACATCACCAACCAGAACATCTTCGAGTTGGCGGTGCTGCAGGCGCTGCCGGTGACCCTGACGCTGGCGGCGCTGTCGCTGCTGATCGCGCTGGTGATCGGAATCCCCACCGGGGTGATGGCCGCGCTCTATCGCAACAGCTGGGCGGACGTGCTGGCGACCACGCTGGCCATCGGCGGCAATGCCTTCCCCAGTTTCTATCTGGGCATCCTGCTGATCTGGCTGTTCGGCGTCGACCTGGGCTGGTTCCCCGTGCTGGGATTCGTCGCGCCCTGGGAGGACTTCTGGCAGGGGCTGTGGCACCTGACCCTGCCGGCCGTCACGCTGGGCGCCTGGTACGTCGGGCTGATCGCGCGCATCACGCGTTCCAGCCTGCTGGAAGTGCTGGGGCAGCCGTACATCCTGGCCGCCAAGGCGCGCGGCGAACCGGGCTGGCGCGTGGTGTGGGTGCACGGCATGCGCAACGTGCTGATGCCGCTGGTCACCGTCATCGGACTGCAGCTCGGCGGCATGCTGCGCGGCGCGGTCATGACCGAGGTGGTGTTCGCCCTGCCCGGTCTCGGGATGATGGTCACCACCGCGGTGCTCAACCGCGAATACATCGTGGTACAGGCCGGCATCATGCTCACCGGCCTGCTGTTCGTGGCAGTCAATCTTGCCGTCGACCAGACCTACCAGCTCCTCGATCCACGCCTGCGGAGACGCTGACCATGAGTGACGCACTCAATATCACCGCCCCCCCGGGCTCGCAATGGAAACGGCGCTTTCTGCAGCCGCTGCTGCGGCAGCGCAGCGCCATGGTCGGCCTCGCGATCATCGCAGTCTATATTTTTGCGGCGGTGTTCGCCCCCTGGCTGGCCACCCACGATCCCGCTGCCCAGGACCTGATGGCCTCGCTGCAAGGGCCGAGCGCCGCGCACTGGCTGGGCACGGATTCCTACGGTCAGGACCTCTACTCGCGGCTGCTCTACGGCGCGCAACTGGCGCTCATCATCGGCTTCGCCTCGGTCGCCCTCGGCCTGGTCGTGGGCGTGGCCATCGGTCTGGCGGCCGGGCTGATGGGCGGGCGCACCGAGTGGGTGCTGATGCGCATCGTCGACGGTCTGCTCGCCTTTCCGGAACTGATCCTGGCGATGGCCTTCATGGCCGTGCTCGGCCTGGGGACGGAAAACGTCGTCTATGCCCTGGCGCTGTCCTTCGTCGGCCCCTTCGCGCGCATGACGCGCGGCGATGTGCTGCAGGTGAAGAACCAGCCCTACATCGAAGCCGCCCGACTGATGGGCGTGTCGACTGCGGCCATCATCTGGCGACACGTCCTGCCCAATGTGGTGTCGCCCATCCTGGTCCAGGCCGGGATGCGGGTCAGCATCGCCATCCTGCTGGAATCGGGGCTGTCCTTCCTCGGCATCGGCGTGGTGCCGCCGACCCCGGACTGGGGCCTGATGATCGCCGAGGGCCGCGCCTTCATCACCATGGCGCCGTGGATCTCGGGAGTGCCGGGCGTGGCGCTGGCGATCCTGCTGGTGGCCCTGAATCTGCTCGGCGACGGCCTGCGCGATGCCTTCGACCCCACGACCCAAAAGGACGCCTAGATGGACTGCGCTGTCGCTATGAACCCCCAGGCTGCCGACATGCCAGCGAATCAGGAGCCGCTGCTCGACGTGCGCGATTTCAGCCTGCGACGCGGCCAGGCCGTCGTGCTGGACGGCGTCAACCTGGCGCTGCAGCCCGGCGAAACCCTGGGCCTGATCGGCGAGTCAGGGGCCGGAAAATCCACCCTTGCTCTCGCCCTCATCGGCCTCTTGCGCGCGCCCGAGGTGCAGCTGGAAGGCAGCCTGCGCTTTCGCGGCAGCGAGCTCACCCGACTCAGGGAAACCGACTATCGCCGCCTGCGCGGCAACAAGATCGGCCTGATTTTTCAGGACGCGACCGCGGCGCTCAACCCCTGCTTCACCGTGGGCGAACAGATCGCCGAGCCGCTCAAGCGGCATCTGGGATTGTCGAAATGGGATCGCCGGGAACGCGCCGCGGAGTTGATGCACAGCGTCGGCATTCCCGAACCGCGCCTGCGGCTGGATGCCTATCCGCACGAACTGTCCGGCGGCATGCAGCAACGCGTCATGATCGCCATCGCGCTGGCCTGCAACCCGGAGCTGCTGCTCGCAGACGAACCCACCAGCGCGCTCGACGTCACCATCCAGGCGCAGATCATGGAGCTCATCCTGGACCAGGTGCGGGCGCTGAATTCCAGCGCGGTTTTCGTGCTTCACGACCTCGCCCTGGGTGCCCAGGTATGCGATCGCATCGCGGTCATGTATGCCGGACAGATCGTCGAGGAAGGGCCCAGCGAGCGCGTGCTCGCCGCGCCGCTGCATCCCTATACGCGTGGTCTCAAGTCCTGCGTCGTCGAGCTGGGGTCGAGGAAACTCGAACCGATTCCCGGCCAGGTTCCGCCGCTGAACGCCATGCCTGCCGGCTGCCGCTTCGCTCCGCGCTGCCCCAAGGCGAAGGCCATCTGCAGCGCTCAGCGCCCGGTGGCCGAAATTCGCGACGGCCGCCAGGTCGCGTGCTGGTTCATCGATTAGGTAAGCTCATGCAAGAACCCATTTTTTCCCTGCTGGACGTCGAACGCACCTACGAGTTGCGCGGACGCGGCTGGTTTCACCGTGCATCGCGGCAGCTCAAGGCGCTCGACGGCGTGCGCCTGGACCTGCAGCGGGGCGACACCCTCGCCCTGGTGGGCGAAAGCGGCTCCGGCAAATCCACCCTCATCCGTCTCATGCTCGGTCTCGAACCGGCCAGCGACGGTCGCGTGCTGTACGGACAGCGCGACCTCGCCCAACTCGATGCGGAAGAACGGAAACGCTTCGCGCGGGAAGTCGCGTTCATCTACCAGAATGCCCGCGGTTCGATGAACCCGCGCATGCGCATCGAGGACATCCTGGCCGAACCGATCCGCCTGCACCGGCTGTGCGCGGAAACCGCCCTCCCCGGACGCGTCGCGGCGCTGCTGGATCGTGTCGGTTTGCCCGCCGGCCTGCTGCAGCGTTTTCCGGGTGAACTGTCCGGCGGGCAGATTCGTCGAGTCGCCATTGCACGCGCCCTGGCCGCCGAACCCCAGGTCATCATGGCCGACGAATCGGTGGCGGGACTCGATGTCTCGGTCCAGGCCCAGGTGCTCAACCTCCTGCGCGACCTGTGCCGAGAATCCGGCATCACGCTCGTGTTCATCACGCACGACCTCGGCGTGGCGAGCTATCTGTGCGAAAAGATCGCCGTGCTTTATCTGGGGCGCATCGTCGAGCAGGGGCCGACCGAGGCCATCCTCAACGCCCCGCGCCATCCTTACACGCGTGCGCTGCTGCAGGCCTTTCCCCGCTTCGACGCCCCGCTCAAGGCCTCGTTGAGCGGCGAAATACCGAGTCCGGTCGATCTTCCCAAAGGGTGCCGCTTCGCCGGACGCTGTTCCGAGGCGCAGGCCGCCTGCCGCGAAACTGACCCGGCCCTGACCATGTTCGATGCGGACCGACAGGTGGCCTGCCTGTTTCCGGTCGCGGGCGCACGATGAACGGGTACGCGTTATCCTCGCGCGGCGTGGTGACGTCGCCGCACCACATCGCCACCGCCGCCGGCCAGGCGGTCCTCGCAGCCGGCGGCAACGCCATCGAAGCGGCGCTCGCCGTCGGCGCCACCCTCTGCGTCGTCTATCCGCACATGAACAGCCTGGGCGGGGATGGCTTCTGGCTGCTGTGTGACGAATCAGGCAGGCTGACCGGCCTTGACGGCGCCGGCTCTGCCGGCAAGGCCTATGCCCCCGACTTTTACGCCCGTCAAGGATTGCAGGCGATTCCCACCCGAGGTCCCCATGCCGCGAATACGGTGGCAGGCCTGGTCTCGGTGTGGGGGGCTGCCCATACGCTCAGCCGCACACGCTGGAATGGTCGTTTTTCATGGCAGGACGTGCTCGAACCTGCCAGTGGCCACGCAGAACAAGGCTTCGCGTGCAGCGCCAGCCAGGGTGACTTCCTGACGCAAAAGTGGACGGAACTCGGCGGGTTCGGGAATCTGACCGACATCTATGCTTCTGATGGCCAGCCGACGCCGGCAGGCGCGATTTTCCGGCAACCGCAGTTGGCCGAATCGCTGCGTCTGCTGCAACGGGACGGCGCGGACGGTTTCTATCGTGGCGAGCTCGGACGCCGCGCCGCACAGGGTCTGGCCGATGCCGGCAGCCTGCTGTCCACCGAAGACCTGGCGGCGTTCCACTGTCGTCAGGTGGCCCCCATCAGCGTGCGCTACCGGAACGGGCTGGCCGTCAACATGCCGCCGCCTACGCAGGGACTGGCTTCCCTGCTGATACTGGGTCAGCTCGACCATTTTTATCTGGCCCGCTATCCACATCTTTCCGCCGATTACGTGCATCTCGTGGTCGAAGCGACCAAGCAGGCTTTCCGCCTGCGCGACCGCCACGTGGCCGATCCGGATCACGTCGCCGTGCCGGTCGACGAATTGCTCTCGCCCGCCGCGACCGCCGACCTCGCCGACGCCATCGATGTGTCCCGCGCAGCGCCCTGGGGCAAGGGCGTGGGGCCGGCGGATACGGTCTGGTTCGGCGTGGTGGACGCAAAAGGCCGCGCCGTCAGTGCCATCCAGAGCATTTATCACGAATACGGCAGCGGTGTGGTGGCGGGGGAAACCGGCATCCTCTGGCAGAACCGCGGCGCGTCCTTTTCGCTCGATCCAAGGCACGTCAATGTGCTGAAACCGGGCAAGCGCCCCTTCCACACCCTCAACCCTGCCATGTATCTGGAGAGCGGCCGCCCGCGCCTGGTCTACGGCACGATGGGCGGCGACGGCCAGCCGCAGACGCAGGCCGCGGTCGCCACGCGCGCGCTGGACTATCGCCTGCCGCTGCCCGAGGTGCTGGACAGTCCGCGCTGGCTGCTCGGGCGCACCTGGGGGCAGAGCAGCGACAGTTTGAAACTGGAAGGCCGCTTCGCGCCCGAGGTGTTCGACGAACTCGCGAAGCGGGGACACGTGGTGGAGCGGGTAGAGGATTACGCGCAGATGATGGGGCACGCGGGCGTCATCCGCGTGCTGGACAATGGCGCCTGCGAGGCGGCTTCCGATCCGCGCAGCGACGGCGCCGCCGCCGGCGCCTGATTCAAACACGAACGCAGAGGAACTCAATTGCTGATGATGGTTTCTTTTCTAAGCCTGGGCCTGATAGCCGGACTGCTCGCCGGCATGCTCGGGATCGGCGGCGGGGTCGTGGTCGTCCCGGCCCTGATCTGGATTTTCCAGCACCACGGCCTGCCGCCGGAGATCATTCCGCACCTGGCCATCGGCACCTCACTGGCCGCCATCGTGTTCACCTCGATGTCGGCCATCTGGGCGCAGCAGAGGCGCCGCGCCATCGACTGGCCGGTGGTACGCCTGCTTGTCCCCGCTACACTACTTGGCGGGTTCGCCAGCGGCTACCTGGCGGGTTTCATCCCGGCGGCCATGCTGAAGGGATTCTTCGCTGCGTTCCTGCTCTTCGTCGGCACCCAGTTCATGCTGGACTGGAAACCCGCGGCACACTGGCGTCTGCCGGGGCGAGGCGGCTTGTGGGGCGTCGGTCTCGGCATCGGTTCGCTGTCGGCGCTGCTCGGCATCGGCGGCGGCAACATCACCGTGCCTTTCCTGCATGCCTGCAATCTCGAACTCAAGCGTGCAATCGCCATCTCCACCGCGTTGGGTTTGCCGATCGCGCTGTTTGGCGCGGCGGGCTTTGTATTGTCCGGATGGGGACACGCTCTGCTGCCGTCCGGCACCGTGGGCTATGTGTCGCTCCCTGCGCTGGCGGCAATCGCCGGCGCCGCCATGCTGACGGCACCGCTCGGCGTGCGCCTGGCGCACGACTTGCCGGTCAAGCGGCTCAAGCGGATTTTTGGCGTGCTGGTACTGGCGATATCGCTGCGCATGCTGTGGGACGTGCTGGCATAGGTGGCCGAAAAGGGGACACGTATGAACGATCTGGATCAGAAGGTTCTCGCCATGCTGGTCGACGACGGCCGCATGAGCTTCGCCGACATCGCCCGCGAACTGGGCATTTCCCGGGTTCATGCCCGTGATCGGGTGCAGCGCCTGATCGACGAAGGCATCATCGAAAAATTCACCGTTATCGTGAACCCGGAAAAAGTCGGCACGCTGGTCTCGGCCTTCTTCGATGTCGAGGTCGACCCGCAGGGGATCGAAATGGTCGCCGAAGACCTGGCCCGGCAACCCGAGGTCAGAAGCCTCTACATCATGAGCGACATGACCAGTTTGCATATTCACACCCTGACCGAGGACAACACGGCGCTCGAGGATTTTGTTCGGCGCAACCTGTTTTCGCGCCGTCACGTCGTCAAGGTGAACTGCAAGCTGCTGCTCAGCCGGGTGAAAAACCGGCGTGGCGGGCCGCGCATTTAGGAATCTCCATGACTCGCACAATTTGAACGGGCGAGTGCGCAATGAGTTGATCCTGATAGGTGGTTCCGCGGTCTGTGCATACTGCGACGATTGCATTGCCGGGTACTATCTGGCTTCGCCCACTCCACAGAAGCAAGCGCAGAATGCAAAGCGAAGTCAAAGAAGCCCCCCAGTACGCCATCGTGGCAGCAGTGCAGCTGCCGGGCGTGAGCGACGTCGAGTTCGAGGCGTCGCTGACCGAGCTGCGCGAGCTGGCCAAGACGCTGGGGTTCACGGTCACCCGCACGTTCATGCAAAAGCGCGCCGGCTTCGACTCGACGGCGTATCTGGGCGTGGGCAAGCGGCAGGAGATCCGCCGCTTCGTCAACAGCACGCCGGGCGACGAAACCGGGCCCGACCGCGAACCACAGAATCCCCTGCATCGCCTCTCCAACTTCGTCGAGGAGCTGGACGACGAGGTCTCGCCCCATCCGATCGACGTCCTCTTCGTCGACCACGAGATCTCGCCGTCGCAGGCGCGCAATCTCGAAAAAGAGGCCGGCTGTCAGGTGATGGACCGCACCATGGTCATCCTCGAGATTTTCCACCGCAACGCGCGCTCCCCCGCCGCGCGCGCACAGGTAGAGATCGCGCGCCTGGGCTACATGGCGCCGCGCCTGCGCGAGGCGGCGAAGCTCGCGGGGCCGCAGGGGCGGCAGCGCAGCGGCGTCGGCGGGCGCGGCGCCGGCGAGTCGCACACCGAGCTGGACAAGCGCAAGATCCGCGACCGCATCGCCGAACTGCAGAAGGAGATCGCCGCGATGGACGCGGATCGCAGGACGCAGCGCGCCCGGCGGCAAGCGCACCAGGGGCTCGCCAGCGTGGCGCTGGTCGGCTACACCAACGCCGGCAAGTCCACCCTGATGCGCGCGCTCACCGGCAGCGAGGTGCTGGTCGCCAACAAGCTCTTTGCCACGCTCGACACCACGGTGCGCACCCTGTATCCCGAGAGCATCCCGCGCGTGCTGGTCAGCGACACGGTCGGCTTCATCAAGAATCTGCCGCACGGACTGGTCGCGTCGTTCAAGTCGACGCTCGAAGAGGCGCTCGATGCGTCGCTGCTGCTCCACGTCATCGATGCGAGCGATCCCGGCTTCGAACGGCAGATCGAAACCACCGAAGACGTCCTCAACGAGATCGGTGCGCAGGACGTTCCGCGCTTGCGCATCTTCAACAAGATCGACCACGTCGGCGACGCCGCGGCGCAGGCCGAATGCGAAGCCGCGCTGCGCGCCCGCTACCCCGATTGCATCGTAATGAGCGCGCGCCGTCCTGAAGACGTCGCGAAACTGCACAGGGCGATCGTTGCATTCTTCCAGCGGGATCTTGTCGAGGCCGAGCTTTTTCTGCCCTGGTCGGCCCAGCAGTTGCGCGGGGAAATATTCGCGCGCTGCGAGGTGCTGGCGGAGCGCGCCGACGATGAGGGTGCGTTCTTCAGCGTCCGCGGCGAGCAGGGAGCCCTGGATAGCCTGCGCGAGCAGCTCGGCCAGGCACGATGAGCTGATCACATGTAGCAGGAGCAAATACGAAAGGCCCGCATCGCTGCGGGCCTTTTTTCATTTCCTGCCTTTTTGACTTAGGCTCGCTGGGAGTCACACTCCGTTTTAGGAGGGAGCCCCTGCAAGATGTTGCCTGGCACGGGACGGGAAAAGAACGTTCGGGTCACCAGATCGAGCGAAAAGGGTTCCTTGAGATTCCACGGAAACAGCGACACACAGCGCGCCATCGTGCAGTAACCAAATATCAATTGTGCCCACGTTCCCACGGTAGGGATCCAGTAAACGATCTGCATCGATTTCGGCAGCGCAACGAGGAGGAGGATCAAATACCAGAATCTGACCTGGACCGGGAATGCAGCGATGCTGCGCTCGCGTATCGTGAAGTGTATTAACTGAATCACAGTGAGACCGATGGCAAGGGAAAATCCGATTGGGTGCCCTGCAACACCCGCTGTGAGCAGGCACGCGGTGATAAACCAGTACCACCAGCTCAATTCCTTGTAATCGACCATAAACATCTGATCCCTCCTTTGGTTTCCATTGCACAAAACGGTTAATCAAAGAGCACCGTGGGTCCCGAGATTTTTAAATATTGAGACAGGCGCCATGGCTGTTGTTCTTGATTGTTATAGATCAGGTTTCATAACCCGGAGCCCGTATTGTAAAAGTGGCTCGCATTTATGCGGGCCATTTGCATTTCTTGATTTCAGGCCACGCAGCTGCGATGGGCTGGTCACGCGAGTCTTCCTTGTCGACGCGGGCGGCATGAGCTGGATGTGCAGGGATGGCACGGACGCTGGTCAGGGCAAGGATTGACAGCCACACCAGAAACCCCTATTAATGAGAAACATTCTCATATTAGATATCGCTAATTAATGGCCTCGCCAGTGCATCCCCTCCCCCTCCACGGCCCAGGCCTGCGCGGCACGAGGCGGCCCCGCGTGGCAATCGTCGGCCGCGCCGGCAGCGGCAAGCACAGCATCTTCCGCGCGGCCGCCAGCACGTCGACGCGACACGAGCGGCTGGCTGGCGTCGGACCCGCGTACGAGGAATGTCTGGTCGAGGTGGGCATCGACCAGATATCCCTGGTTGCACTGCCCGCCGTCGACGGCCTCCACCAGTTGGACGCAGACGCGTGCGTGACGCTGAAGTATCTGCTGTGGGGCGACCGCTGGCCGGCCATCGCCGGGCATGAGGCGCATCAGCCGGCGGGCGCGTTTGCCGCCCCCGACGTGCTGCTGATGGTGATGGACGCCACGGCGCTGGAGCGTGACCTCGAACTCGCCCTGGAACTGATGCAGCTGGGCCGGCCGATGGTGTTTGCGCTCAACCGCATGGACGAGGCGCGGGCCCGGCGGCGCTTCATCAATGTGCGCACCCTGTCGGCCAGGCTGGGCGCGCCGGTGGTGCCGACCGTGGCACACATGGGCATCGGCCTGGCCGATCTGTTCTCCACCGTGGTGCGCACCGCGCGCGAGGCGAAGCATACCCACGCGCACCCGCCGGCGCATCCGCCCAGCGCGCATATCGAGGCGCAATTGCGCGCCATTGCCGACATCGCCCGGCAGCCGCAGGTGGCGGCGGCGTTCGCGGTGCCCGAGTCCCTGCTGACACAGCAGCTCGCGGAGAACGACGGCTACTTCGCGCAGGAACTGCAGGCGCATTTCCCTGACCAGTATGCTGCCCTGCTCGCCGCGCGCGCCGCCGCCGACGCGGCCTTGCCGCGCCCGCTGGCGGAGGAAATCCACGCCGACCGCCATCACCGCGCCGCCCTGCTGGTCGAAGCGGTAACCCGCCCCGGACAGGAGGGCGAGCAACCGCGCTGGCAACGCTGGGCGGACGATCTCTTCCTGCATCCGCGCTGGGGCTTCGCCGGCACGCTGGCGATCTTTGCGCTGGTGCTGTTCTTTGTATTCGAGGTGAGCGCCTTTCTCGACGCACTGACCGTCGCGCGCCTGATCGAATGGGCCGAGCCGTGGCAGCCGACCGACCTCGCGGGGGTGGTCGCGCGCGCCGTGCTGGACGGCTTCATCGGGCTGGCCGGCATCGTCATCCCCTACATGATCCCGCTGGTCCTGCTGCTGGTATGGCTGGAAGAGTCGGGAATCATGCATCGCGTGGCCTTCGTGGTCGATCGCGGCTTCCACCGGCTGGGGCTGCATGGCGGCGTCGCCCTGCCCTTCCTGATGGGCCTGGGCTGCAACGTGCCGGCGCTGGCGGCCACCGCTGCCGTCACCCACGGCCGTGACCGCACGGTGGCTTCGCTGCTGATCACCTTCCTGCCGTGCTCGGCGCGTTCGGCCATCATTCTTGCGGTGGGCGGCAAGTACCTCGGCGGCTTCGGCGTGTTCGCGCTGTTCATGCTCGCGCCCGTCGTCGTCAGCCTGGTCGGCAAGCTGCTCAAGCGCCGCTATCCCGAGACCACGCCCGGCATGATCCAGGAGATTCCCGCCTACGCCGTACCCACCCTGCGCGCCCTGCTCTCCAACACCTGGGCGCGCAGCCGCGACATCGTCACCATCGTGCTGCCGCTCCTGGTGGCGGGCAGCGTGGTGCTGGCGCTGATGGGCCATGTCGGCATGGATGCCTGGATCAATTTCGCGCTGACACCGGTGACGGGGTGGTGGCTGGGGCTGCCGGTGGTGCTGGGGGTGCCGATCCTGTTCGGCGTGCTGCGCAAGGAGTTGTCCCTGCTGATGGTGTTCCACGCGCTCGGCACGCAGGAACTGGCCGGCGTGCTCGACACCACGCAGATCGCCACCTTCCTGGTGTTCCTGACCTTCTACGTGCCCTGCGTATCCACCTTCGCCATGATGCTGAGGCTGCTCGGCCGGCGCGACGCGCTCTATTCAGTCGTGCTTTCCATCGGCGTGGCACTCGCCGTGGCGGCAGTGGTGCGCTGGCCGCTGGAACTGGCGGGGTGGGCGCTATAGCGGCCTAGCCCAAAGTGGGCATCGCCAGCGTGCTGCCGGTGCGCTCGGCCGGCGCGGGCCAGCGGCTGGTGACGACCTTGGTGCGCGTGTAGAAAACCACGCCCTCCATGCCGTGCATGTGGAGGTCGCCGAACAGCGAGGCTTTCCAGCCGCCGAAGGAGAAGAAGGCCATCGGCACCGGGATCGGCACGTTGACGCCGACCATGCCGACCTCGATCTCGTTCTCGAAGCGGCGCGCCCAGTGGCCCGATCCGGTGAAGATCGCGGTGCCGTTGCCGTAGGGGTTGGCGTTGATCAGCTTCACCGCCGCATCAAAACTGTCCGCCCGCAGCACGATCAGCACCGGGCCGAAGATCTCTTCGCGATAGATGTCCATGGCCGGCGTCACGCGGTCGAACAGCGTGGGCCCGACGAAGAAGCCGTTCTCGCAGCCCGGCATCTTGACGCCGCGGCCGTCGAGCACCAGTTCGGCGCCCTGGGCGACACCGCTGTCGACGAGCGACACGATGCGGTCGCGATGTGCCTTTGAAATCACCGGGCCCATGCCGACCTCCGCCGCGTCGCCGCGCCCGACCCTGATTTGCGCGGCCTTGTCCTTCAGCAGCGGCAGCAGACGATCGCCCGCCTCGCCCACCGCCACCACAGTGGAGATCGCCATGCAGCGCTCGCCGGCCGATCCGTAGGCGGCGCCGACCAACGCATCGGCGGTGAAATCCATGTCGGCGTCCGGCATCACCAGGGCATGGTTCTTGGCCCCGCCGAGGGCCTGCACGCGCTTGCCGTTTTTCGCCCCGGTCTCGTAGATATGCCTTGCCACCGGGGTCGAGCCGACGAAGGAGATGGCGCCGACGTCGGAATGATCGAGCAGCGCGTCCACCGCCTCACGGTCGCCAGGCACGACATTGAGCACGCCATCGGGCAGTCCCGCCTCCTTGAACAGTTCGGCCATGCGCAAGCTGCACGACGGGACCTTTTCCGAGGGCTTGAGCACGAAAGTGTTGCCGCAGGCGATGGCGACCGGGAACATCCACAGCGGCACCATGGCCGGGAAGTTGAACGGGGTGATGCCCGCGCACACGCCCACCGGCTGCAGCAGCGAATGGCAGTCGACGCCGCGCCCGACGTCTTCGGCCTGCTCGCCCTTCAGCAGATGCGGCACGCCGCTGGCGAACTCGATCACCTCGATGCCGCGCTGTACCGAGCCGGCGGCGTCGGCCAGGGTCTTGCCGTGTTCTTCCGAGGCCAGTTGCGCCAGTTCGTCGCGATGCCGCTCCATCAACTCGCGAAACCGGGTGAGGATGCGGGCGCGGCGCAACGGGGTGGTCTCGCGCCAGGCCGGGAAAGCGGCCCTGGCCGCCGCCACTGCGGCATCGATGTCGTTCCTGTCCGCCAGCGGCACGCGACGGATCACCTCCCCGCTGGCCGGGTTGAACACATCGCCCATGCGGCTGCCCTGCGAGGGGGCGCGCCGGCCGTTGATCCAGAGATGCAGAGTTCCGGCTGTCATCGTTTTTTTCCTTTCCGGGAGGGCGCTGAAACGCTCGGTCATCGTATGCGAAGGGCTTCAGTTTAGTCCCCGGTGGCAAAGCTTTCACCACCTTGCTGCTTTGCTGAGTACGCCGATCACGGCAGCCTGCCCGCCAAGGCCTGCGACACCAGCGACAAGCCCGTCATGGGAGCTGGAAGCAAACGCGTACACCTGACCCGGCGTCGCCAGGCGATACAGTTCGGTTACAATGTATGCATATCTGGATGTGAATATCTTTTATGCTGCCCCAATTAATGTTCGAGCACGAGGATAGGCTCGGCCCGCTTGACCAGAGTGTCACCCTCGCTGACAAAGTACGAACAATTCACGCTGCACTGCGCGAGCGATTTACCTTCATACAGCGCATTGCCGCCGCGGTCTTCGACCCGACGACGGATACGCTCAAGACCTTCCTGTATTCCGGCGAGGAGGATATTCCGCTCTTGCATTACACGGCAAAACTGTCGGATGCATCCTCCCTGCTCGAAATCGTCGAGAAGGGTCGGCCGCGCGTGGTCAACGACCTGGATGTCTTTTCCGATGGCCGGAACGAACATACCCAACGCGTCGCTGCGATGGGGTATCGGGCCAGCTACACCATGCCCATGTACCATCAAGGGCGTCTGTTCGGTTTTCTGTTCTTCAATTCCTACGACTCAGACTGTTTCGCCGAGGAAGTGCTGCGCCAGATCGATCCCTTCGGTCATCTGATCGCGCTCACCATCATCAACGATCTCACCACCATGCACACCTTGCTCGCCTCGGTGAAAACCGCGCGCGACATGGCGCACGCGCGTGATGGCGAGACCGGCTCCCACCTCGACCGCATGTCGCACTTTGCCCGCATCATCGCGGAATCGGTTGCCGACCGATATGGGCTGACGGATGAATGCATCGAGAAAATCTTCATTTTTTCGGCGCTGCACGACATTGGAAAAATCAGCATTCCGGATCGCGTCCTGCTGAAGCCCGGCAAACTCGATGCGGACGAGGAAGCGCTGATGCGAACCCACCCGATCCGCGGGCGTGAAATGATCGACCAGATGCTGGCGCACTTCGAGTTTGGGCAAATTCAGGGGGGCGACATCCTGCGCAACATCGCGCTATTCCATCACGAGTCCATCGACGGGTCGGGTTATCCGCATGGGCGCATGGGCGAGGACATCCCGATCGAGGCGCGCATTGTCGCCGTGGCCGACATTTTCGATGCGCTCACCAGCCGCCGGCCCTACAAGACGGCCTGGAGCATTGATGACGCCTTCACCCTGCTGCGCCAGCTCGCGGGCAAAAAACTGGACGAGCACTGCGTGAATGCGATGATCGACAACCGGGGCAAGATCGAAGAAATCCAGCAGCAGTTTCAGGAAAACAGTATCGGCTGACCCCGGGCCCGGCAGACTTCCATCATTTTTTCAGGGGGCCTGCCTGAGGATGCCGGTTGTGCATGAATTCCGGGCGGGGTTGGCAGAACACGCCCGCTACGCCGGCCACGGCAGCCTGCCCGCGACCTGAAAGCGTGCGAGCGGAAAGTCGTGGATGTCGCGGTCGCGGGCTGCACGAAACCGGACGCGCTCTGCAGTAAGTTCGCACAGCCAGACCTCCTGCGAGACGGGTTCCTTTTTGGCGAAAGCCCGGGGGGTGAACAGCGCGACATTGATGCCGCCTTGCGGATCGCGCGCGGAGACAAACTCGAATGCCTCGATGCCGGCCGCGCGCATTGCCGCGCCGAGCGGCTGACTGGAGCCATAGTCCGAGGAACTGGCGAGCGCGGCGCGGTGTTCGGCGAATGGCGGCGCCTGCAACTGCAGCCCCTGCCCGGTGCGGTAGGCCGCGCCGAACAGGGTGTGCTGGGTGTCCAGCTTGCCGGCGGGCGGCCGGGCCATGCCATGCCAGAACACAAAACGGTAATAGGCGGCTTCCGCGAGCACCGTTCCGGTTGCCAGCGACCCGTAAAACAGACTGGGTTCGCTGCGCGTGCCGAAGCGGGAGCCGTGCTTCAGCGGTGGATAGCGGAACGGCGTCGCCAGCAGATAGTGCAGCGATTCAGTGCCCTTGCGCAGGCGAGGCTTGGTCGCTTCCAGCAGGTCTTCCAGCACCGCCTGCCGCTCGAGCGAACTCACCAGCTGATTGGTCGCCACCTGTTCCTGGCTTTCCACCAGCCGCAGCAGCGTGCCAGACAGTCTGACCGGCCGGGTGCCCGCCAGACACGTCTCCCAGTCAGGCAATTAAAGCTTGCCCCGCATGGCATCCAGATATTCCAGCACGGTGGTCAGGCCTTGCACGGTCTTGACCTGTTCGGCCGGAATACCGCCGGTGTGAAGGTTTTCGGTTTGCATCCAGTGCTGCATATGCTCGAGCTTGCCCCCCACCAGAACGTAGAGCGCGCGGTAGCAGCGGATCAGCAGCAGGGCCAGTTCGCCGGCCTTGCTGGCCGGGTCGATGCGGCCGCGGCTGATGGCGGAGCGGTCCTTGCCGATGACCGCGCCGAGCTCGGCCTGGCTCATGCCGAGGTGCTTGCCCGCGTTGGTCAGGGCTTCGGCCAGCACGCTGGCGCGGTCGGTTTCATGTGCGACGGCGAGACTCATCGAGGGCTCCTTGGTTCGCGTGATGCGTGTTCATATTGCACATAATAGAATATATTTGTGCGTTATGCACATTTCAGGCTTCCCCCGATAATCACTGGACGCCGCTGGCTGATGGCATAGCATTGAAATAGCCCACCTTGGCATCTACGGCCCGAAAGCGACATGATCCCCATCCATGAACTGCTCAACCGGATACGCTGGGATGCGGATTTCGCGCAGGGCAGCTTCGTGCTCGGCTACTACGACCGCGTGGATGACAAGGTGATCCGGGTGCCGATCAGCCGGGTGCAACTGACGCCGGACGATCACTTTTCCTTCCAGGTCACCGATCCCGACGGCTACACGCACGAGGTCCCCTTTCACCGGGTGAAGGATGTCTACAGGAACGGCGAGCTGATCTGGCACCGCGAACATTGACGGCCATATCCGCGCGCCAGCCTAGAATGAAAACTTAGAAACGGAAGGAATTCACCATGGTGTTCGCCAATCGCAATCATGCCGCCGACCGGCTGGCTGTCGCACTGGAAGCCTACAAGGGGCAGAATCCGCTGATTCTTGCCATTCCGCGCGGGGCGGTGCCGATGGGGCAGCGGCTGGCGCAGGCGCTGGGCGGCGAGCTCGACGTGGTGCTGGTGCGCAAGCTGCGCGCGCCGTTCAATCCGGAATTCGCGCTCGGCTCGATCGACGAATCCGGCTGGAGCTACATCGCCGACTACGCCGAATCGGCCGGCGGCACGCCCACCTATCTGGCGCAGGAAAAGCAGGCCCAGCTCGACACCATCAAGAAACGACGCGCGCAGTACACGCCGCTGCGGCCGCCGATCGATCCGGCGGGTCGCATCGTGATCGTGGTCGACGACGGGCTGGCCACCGGGGCGACGATGATTTCGGCGCTGCATGCGCTGCGCGCCAAGAAGCCGGCGAAGCTGATCTGTGCGGTGCCGGTGGCGCCGCCGGACACGCTGGAAAAGATCAAGGGATACGCCGACGAGGTGGTGTGCCTGCAGGCGCCCATGTTCTTCCAGGCAGTCGGGCAGTTCTATGCCGACTTTCCGCAGGTCGACGACAGCGAAGTCGAGGCCATCCTCAAGCAGGCCTAGCCGGGCATTTCAACGCGGCTTCACCCGCGTTCCATCGCTGATCTTGTCATCCGGGTGGCTGACCACGCGGGCCCCGACATCAAGCCCGGACAGCACCTGCGTTGCAAGTCCGGCACGCTGGCCGGTCTCGACCGGGGTCAGGCGGGCGCGGCCGCCGTCCACGACGAACACGGCCCAGCCCTCGCCATGGCGGAACAGCGCGCTGGTCGGCAGTTGCAGCACGTCGTCGCCTTCCCACAGGACGAAGCGGGCTTCCACCCGGTAGCCGTCGCCGAGCGGCTGCCAGGCCTCGCGCGGCGAGGCGAAGTCGACGATCACGCGCACCCGCTGCTCCTCGACGCCGAGCGCCGAAACCTTGGTAAAGCCACTCGGTTCGACCACGCGCACCGTGCCCGCCACGGCCTGCTCGCCGCCCCAGCGGTCGAGGATG
>JAKBJA010000003.1 GCA_021836225.1 Pseudomonadota bacterium
TCGAAGATGATGAAGCCCGGCATGGGCGCCTACGACCGCTTCAGGGAGATGTTCGAGGCGGCGTCGAAGGCGGCGGGCAAGAAGCAGTACCTGATCCCCTATTTCATCGCCGCGCACCCCGGTACCACCGACGAGGACATGCTCAACCTCGCCTTGTGGCTGAAGGCGCACGACTTCCGCCTCGATCAGGTGCAGACCTTCCTGCCGACGCCGATGGCACTCGCGACCGCGATGTATCACACGGAGAAGAATCCGCTGAAGAAGGTGCTGGGCGGCAAGGCCGAATCCATTCCCGTGGTGAAGCAGGGTCGCGTGCGCCGTCTGCACAAGGCCTTTCTGCGCTACCACGATCCCGACAACTGGCCGCTCTTGCGCGAGGCGCTGAAGGAAATGGGCCGCGAGGACCTCATCGGCAACAGCAGGAAGCACCTGATTCCGTCCTATCAGCCCGCCGGCACCGGCAAGCAGCCGGAAGGCACGCGCACGCCGCGCGCCGCGAGCAAGCAGGCGAAACCCGCGGCCGCCAAGCCGGTGGCAGGCAAACCCGCTGCAACGAAGCACAAGCCGGCCAAGCCCGCGCCCGCCTCGACCGGCCGCCCCCATCAGGTGCCGAAGCACCCCTTGAGCCAGCGGCGCGGCGGCGGCAAGGCGCGCTGATTTTTTCTTGTGTTTTGCCCCTTGCAAGCTGCATCTGAAATGACCACCCCCACCGACATCCTCCGCGCCAAGCTCAACCTCGAAACCGCCCAACTCGCCTGGCCCGAACTCGAACGCCACTTCGCGCGCGGCGTGGTGATCAAGGTCGCCACCGGCATGGACCTCGTCGAGGCGGCGCTGCAGGTCGCCGAGAACAACACCGCTGCTGTGCACGCGTGGCTCGCCGACGGCCGCCTCGCCAAGGCCGAACTGGCCGACGCCGAAGACTGGCATGCGCGCCAGCCGGCGTTCTGGACAGTGGTCGTCGCACCGTGGGTGCTGATCCAGGAAGTGCTGCCGGAACTGAACGCGTAGGGCCGGCGCTCAACCCCCAGCCGTCAGGACGTCGATTCCGTCAGCAACACGTGCAGCCGGCGCGGCCCGTGCGCGCCGAGCTGGATCGTCTGCTCGACGTCGGCGGTGCGCGACGGACCGGTGACGATGTTCGTCGCGCGCGGCAGGCCGCCGCACTCCTCGCGCAGCAGTGCCCAGGCGTCTTCCAGCCGCGGCACGATGCGGCGCGCGTCCAGCACGCAGAGAAAATCGTCAGGCAGGAAATTCAGCGTGGTCGGGCTCTCCGGGCCCGACAGCAGCACCAGGCTGCCGGTCTCGGCAATGGCGCAGAAGGCAACGGCCAGGCCGACGCGGTCGTCGCCACCGGCGCGGCGCGATTCGACCTGCAAGCCCGCCGGCCACTCGATGCCGGCGAGCAGCGGATGCGGCGCGGCGCACAGGCGCCGCGGCAGCGCCTGCGCCGCAAGATAGTCGGCCACGGCCTCCGCCACGCGTTCGCGTGATCCAACGGCGGCCCACGTGCCGGCAACTTTTTCCAGCCTGGCGAGAAAGCGCGCGCGCACCGGTTCCGGCCACTGCGGCTGCGGGCCGCGCGCGCGCGCGTCCACGCGCTGCACGACCGCTTGCGGATCAGCCGCGCGGCCGAGCGCGCCAGACAGCCGGCCGAGGATGGCTGCGCGCGCGTCGCTCATGGCTGCTTCCTCCGCTGCCATTGCGCCATGAAGGTGTCGCGCTGCGGCGCCGGCAGGTCGCGCGCCGCGGTCCACGCGGCCGCCAGCGGCAGGCGCGTGAAGCGGCCGCGACCGCCGGCGAGCCGATTCAGCAGCTTGATGCCGATCCGCGTCGCCCAGCGGTAGAGCGCCGGCCGCCGCGCAAGGAAGGCCCACGCCGCCAGCGTCCAGCGGCTGCGCGGCGCGCCCATCCTGCTGTCGAATTCCTGCCGGCGATGCTCGCGCAACAGCTGTGGCAGCGGGATCGACATCGGGCACACTTCCTCGCAGCGCCCGCACAGCGTCGACGCGTTCGGCAGCGGCGCGCCCTCCGCAAGCCCGACCATCAACGGCGTCAGCACCGCGCCCATCGGCCCCGGATACACCCAGCCGTAGGCGTGGCCACCGACCGCGCCGTAGACCGGGCAGTGGTTGAGGCAGGCGCCGCAGCGGATGCAGCGCAGCATGTCGTGGAAGGCACCGCCGAGCATGCGGCTGCGGCCGTTGTCGACGAGCACCACGTGGAATTGTTCGGGGCCGTCAGGATCGTTCGCGCGGCGCGGACCGGTGAAGAAGGTCGTGTACGAGGTGATCTCCTGTCCGGTCGCGCTGCGCGCCAAGAGCCGCAGCAGTACCGAGGCGTCCTCCAGGTTCGGCACCACTTTCTCGATGCTGGCGAGCACGATGTGCACGCGCGGAAGGGTGGCCGAAAGATCGCCGTTGCCCTCGTTGGTGACGATGACGGTGGAACCGGTCTCGGCGATAAGGAAGTTGGCACCGGTGATGCCAACGTCGGCGGACAGGAACTTCTCCCGCAGCACCTGTCGCGCCTCGTCGACGATCTGCGGCACGGTCTCGAGCGGTCGCGTGAGACCTGGCTGGTGATGCAGGCCCTCGAACAGCGCGGCGATCTGCGCGCGCGTCTTGTGCGCCGCCGGCGCAATGATGTGGCTGGGTGGCTCGTGGGCGACCTGGATGATGTATTCGCCGAGGTCGGTCTCGACCACCTCGAAGCCTGCGCCTTCGAGCACGTCGTTGATCGCGATTTCCTCGCCGACCATGGACTTGCCCTTGGCGACGATCTTCGCCCCGCTCGCCTGGCAGATGTCGAGCACCGCCGCGCAGGCTTCTTCCGGTGTCTCGGCCCAGTGCAGCTGCCCGCCGGCTGCGGTCAACTGCTGCTCGAAACGCAGCAGGTAGTGGTCGAGATTCGCCAGCGTGTGTTCCTTGATCGCGCGCCCGGCATCGCGCAGCGCGTCGAATTCGGGCAGAGCATCAATGGCCGCGCGCCGCTTGCCGACGAAGCCGACGCCGGCCTTGGCGAGTGCCTGCTGCAGCGTGGCGTCGTTGAGCGCGCGATGCGCGTTGGCGGCGAAGGCGTGCGAGCTTGGCTTCATCGCGGCTCCCCGTCGCCGATGCCAGGAACGTCGGCGAAGCCCGCCAGGAGCTCGGCAAGATGAACGACGCGCACGCCGCTGTCCATGCGCCTGAGGCGCCCTGCGATGTTCATCAGGCAGCCGAGATCGCCCGACACCAGCACCTCGGCACCGCTCGCGATCACCGCCTGCGCCTTGTCAGACACCATGCGCGCCGACACGTCCGGGTATTTCACGCAGAAGGTGCCGCCGAAGCCGCAGCAGACCTCCGCGTCCTTCAGTTCGACGCACTGCGCACCGAGTGCCTCGATGAGCATGCGCGGCTCGGCATGGATGCCGAGCTCGCGGCGCGCCGAGCAGGAGTCGTGCATCGCCACCTTGCCGGAAAAGCGCGCGTCGATGCGCCCGGCGCCGCCATGTTCGACAAGGAACGCCGACAGCTCGCGCGTGCGCGCCGCCAGATCCTGCGCGCGCGCCAGCGTCTCGGGTTCGTCGCGGAACAATTCGGGATAGTGCTTCACCAGCATGCCGGTGCAGGAACCGGATGGCACGACGACATGCTCAAACCCGTCGAAGGCATCCAGCACCTGGCGCGCGATTGCGCGCGCGGTCGCGAAGTCGCCGTTGTTGTAGGCGGGCTGGCCGCAGCAGGTCTGCTGGGACGGCACCACCACCTCGGCGCCGAGCCGCTCGAGCAGGCGAAGGGTGGCGAAGCCGACGCTGGGGCGGAAAAGGTCGACGAGGCAGGTGACGAACAGGGCGACGCGCATCGGTTTCGGGTGACGGTGAGCCTCTTCCGGCAATGATGGGACCACACGGGTCCTGCCCCAGTATAGGCAAGCACGCTGCATCGCGCACGTGGCGCAGACAAACAAAAAAGCCCGCCGAAGCGGGCTTGCTTTGCCGGCGTCAAGTCGCTCAGGCGGCGAGGCTGTCCTTCACCCGCATGAGCCGCGCGCGCGCCTCGCTGGCCACGCCGTGCACGGCGGTGTTGGAGACCAGTTTGACCATGATGCCCGGGTCGAGGAAGGACACGGTCACCTTGCCGTCGGCTTCCTCGCGCACCACGACGTTGCACGGCAGCAGCATGCCGACGTCGGGCTCGGCGCTGATCGCCTGGTTTGCCAGCGGCGGGTTGCAGGCGCCGAGGATGCGGTAGGGACGCATGTCGACGTCGAGCTTGGCCTTCATCGTGCTCTTCACGTCGATGTCGGTCAGCACGCCGAAGCCTTCGGTCTTGAGGGCAGCGGTGACCTTCTCGATGGCGGCATCGAAGGGGCCGCTGATCTTTGTTTCGAATCCGTATTCGCTCATGGTGCTGCTCCTGGTTGGGGTGATTTCAATGCCGCCATTTTACCCGCTCAGGGCTCCAGCGACTGCCGCTCCATCTTCGTCCACAACTTGTACACCTCGTCGGACCACAGCGACTTGATGTACGCCACCACATCCTGCATCTCCCGCTCGCTCAATTTTCCCTTCCACGCCGGCATCTTGCCCTGCCCCTGCGGGCTGCCTTCGCGGATCACTTCCAGCAGCGCCGCGGTGGGGTGATGCCAGGCGTGCGCGCTATCATCCAGCGGCGGCGGCGGAAAGTGGCCGTCGGCATCACGCACCCGCCAGTCGCCCGGCTGCTCCTTGCCGCCGGCGCCGTGGCATTCCAGGCAGAATTTTTCGTAGACGGCCTTGCCGCGTGCCACCTGCGTCGGGTCCAGCCGGCGCTCGACCACGGTCTCGTCGGCGTCGCCTGGTCCGGCCGCAGGCGTTCTGTTGCACCCCGCCAGCCCGAGGCCGACGACCAGGGTCGCGAAGATTTTCCATTTCATGCTTGTCATGGTTCTGCTTTCGTACGGGATGGAGGAATGAGCGCGCGCCACGCCCTAAGTTCCATTCGTGTCGTTGTTCGCCAGCACGCCGTCGAGCAGCCGCCGCATGTTGCGCCAGTGCGAGCCCTCCCAATACACGCGCCCGCACTGGTCGCAGGAGGAGAAGCGTTCATAGAGTTCGCGCACCCGCGGCGGCAGGCGGTCGATCACGCTCGCCTTGTCGACTGGCCGCAGCGGCACGTTGCAGTGCAGGCACAGCGTGAATGGCCTGGCGCTGCGCGCCAGATCGAGCCGCTCGACGACCTCGCGCAGCTGGTCCTCGGATTTCAACGCATGCACGTAACAACCGTGTGACACCGCGCGCCGCTTCAACAGTTCGCGGTCTCGCGTCAGCACGATGCGGCCCTCACGCTCGCCGAGCGCGACGATGTCGTTGTCGTGGAAATGGTTGTCGTACAGCGTGTCGAAGCCCAGCATGCGCAGCATGTGCGCCAGCCCGCCGAGGTGCGCGTCGGCGACGAAACGCGGCTCCCTTAAAGGATAGTCGCGCACCCGCAGCAGCGGCGTCACGTCCATCGCCTCGAAGCGCGGATACACCGCCACCCGGTCGCCGTCTTTGAGCAGCCGGTCGAAGTCCGCCGATTCGCCGTTGACCAGGATCAGCTCCACCTCGGTGTGCGGCACCCCCAGCGCCTCGATCATGTGCTTGGTCGTCGCCCGCTGCGCGCACGGCACGCTGAATTCCTGCTTGCGCCGCTTGGGCGCGAGGAAGTCGTTCAATTCTTCATAAAAGCGGAAGGTGGCGGTGACCATCCGCTTATTGTCGCCATTTGAAGCCGTCCGGAAAGCCCAGCCATCTCAGCCTGATCCGATCCGGAGGCCAGACGTAAAAACGCCACCTCGACGGTGGCGCTTGCTCGGGTTTCCGAAAAGCTTCAGCTCGGAACCTTGATGGGTTTGCCTGATTTGGGCGGAGGCATGAACGACCCGACAGGAACGACGACCTGTTTCGGCTTCTTGGGTTTCTTTGCTTCCTTGTTTCCACGTAACTGGCCTTTTGCCATGGTGATTCTCCTTGCAGTGGCTTCAGGTGTATCTGCGTGGATTCATGTCCCACGCAAACACCATATGGATCGATCATAGGCCGATGCGCAAGAATAGATAGGTTTAATTTCAAGCGGTTGTATATAAACCGACGGGCTGGCTAAATCCGGCTCGCCGTCTGCCGCATCACATCCGCCGCAAAGCGCATCGCCATCTTCACCGGCATCGGCAGCGGCGCGCCGCCGTGGTCGACGGCGGTCTGCGCATGCTGGGCTTCGTCGATCTTCATCTGCTCGACGACGGCGCGGCTCTTGACGTCGGCTTCCGGCAGTTTCTGCAGATGTCCGTCGAGGTGGGCTTCGACCTGGCGCTCGGTTTCGGCGAGGAAACCGAGGTTCCATCTGTCGCCCAGCAGGCCGGCGACCACACCCATGCCGAAGGCACCGCCGAACCACAGCGGGTTCAGCAGACTCTTGCGGCCGCCGAGTTCGTTGATGCGCTGCTCGCACCAGGCGAGGTGGTCGGTCTCCTCGCGCGCGGCCTGTTCGAGTTCGGCGCGCACGGTGTCGTTCTTCGCGGTGAGCGCCTGGCCGGCGTAGAGCGCCTGCGCGCAGACTTCGCCGACGTGGTTGACGCGCATGAGCGCGGCGGCATGGGCCTTGTCCGCTTCGCTCAGCTCGGCCTCGGGGCCGGCACCGGGATAGGGACGGCCGGCGTGGGGGCTGGCGAAGACGGTGCGCAGGCCGAGGTCGAACGTGGTGATCAGCTGGTCGAGTCGGTTCATGGCTATTTAACGTAGTAATTGAAATTCGAGTAGGCGGCTTCTGCAACTTTAAACCACTGGAACTCTGTGTCGCGGAACGCTTTCCACGGGCGGTAGATGGCGGCGAAATCGGGATTGGTTTTCGCTTCCGTCTCGTACAGTTCGAAGGTGGCACGGCGCGCGGCGAGCATCACGTCCTTCGGATACGGGTGCAGTTGCACGCCCTGCCCCGCCAGACGCAGCAGCGCGGGCGGATTCTTGGCGTCGTATTGCGCGAGCATCAGCTGGTTGGCTTCGGCAGTGGCGACTTCGAAGGCCTGTCGGTACGTTTCGGGCAGCGCTTTCCACGACGCCTGGTTGACGTAGAAACTCAGTTGCGGACCGCCTTCCCACCAGCCAGGGTAGTAATAGTGCTTGGCTATCTTGTGGAAGCCGAGCTTCTCGTCGTCGTACGGCCCCACCCATTCGGCGGCGTCGAGCGCGCCGCGTTCGAGCGCGGGGTAGATGTCGCCGCCGGGCAGGGTCTGCGGCACCGCGCCGAGCTTCGCCATGATCTGGCCGCCGATGCCGGGGATGCGCATTTTCAGGCCGCGCAAGTCGGCGAGCGACTTGATCGGTTTGCGGAACCAGCCGCCCATCTGGGTGCCGGTGTTGCCGCCGGGGAACTGCACCACGTTGTACTTTGCGTAGAGCGTGCGCAGCGCCTCGATGCCACCGCCGGCGTACATCCAGGCGTTCTGCTGGCGCGCCGTCAGGCCGAAGGGCACGGCGGTGTCGAAGGCCAGCCCGAGGTTCTTGCCGACGTAGTAATAGCCGGCCGAGTGGCCGCATTCCGCGGTGCCGTTACCGACCGCGTCGAGCACCTGCAGGCCCGGGACCAGTTCGCCGCCGGCGAAGACGCGGATCTGGAATTTGCCGCCGGTGAGCGCGGCGACGCGTTTGGAGAGGGTTTCCGATGCGCCGTAGATGGTGTCGAGGCTCTTGGGAAAGCTCGACGCCAGCCGCCAGCGGATGGCGGGCAGGTCTGCAGCCTGCGCGGCCAGCGGCAACATGGCGGCGACGCCCGCGCCCGTCAGAAAATCACGTCTTTGCATGGATTTGTCTCCGTTTTGCCAGATTATACGAGCCGCAAGAGCAATCCGCCGCGTGTTAAAATCGCCCCTTTTCCAGCCCTGCTTGACTGCCATGTTCAACCGCCAAGACACCCTCGCCAAGACCGACCCCGACCTGTGGGCGGCGATCCAGAAAGAAGACCTGCGCCAGCAGGACCACATCGAGCTGATCGCGTCGGAAAACTACACCAGCCCGGCGGTGATGCAGGCACAGGGCTCGCAGCTCACCAACAAGTACGCCGAGGGCTATCCCGGCAAGCGCTATTACGGCGGCTGCGAGTACGTCGACATCGTCGAACAGCTGGCGATCGACCGCGTCAAGGCGCTGTTCGGCGCCGAGGCCGCCAACGTGCAGCCCAACTCCGGTTCGCAGGCCAACCAGGCGGTGTTCATGGCCTTCTTGAAGCCCGGCGACACCATCATGGGCATGAGTCTGGCCGAAGGCGGCCACCTCACCCACGGCATGGCGCTCAACATGTCGGGCAAGTGGTTCAACGTCGTGGCCTACGGCCTCAACGAGAAGGAAGAGATCGACTACGAGCAGATGGAGCGGCTCGCGCGCGAGCACAAGCCCAAGCTGATCATCGCCGGCGCATCTGCCTACGCGCTGCGCATCGACTTCGAGCGCTTCGCGAAGATCGCCAAGGAAATCGGCGCCATCTTCATGGTCGACATGGCGCACTACGCGGGCCTGATTGCTGCGGGCGTCTACCCCAACCCGGTGCCGCATGCCGACGTGGTGACCTCGACCACCCACAAGACCCTGCGCGGCCCGCGCGGCGGCATCATCCTGATGAAGGCCGAGCACGAGAAGGCGATCAACTCCGCGATCTTCCCCGGCCTGCAGGGCGGCCCGCTGATGCACGTCATCGCCGGCAAGGCCACGGCGTTCAAGGAAGCGTCGACCAAGGAATTCAAGCTCTACCAGGAACAGGTCATCGACAACGCGCTGGTGATGTGCAAGGTGCTGGTCGAGCGCGGCCTGCGCATCATCTCCGGCCGCACCGAGAGCCACGTGTTCCTGGTCGACCTGCGCAGCAAGAACCTCACCGGCAAGGAAGCCGAGGCGCTGCTGGGCCGCGCCCACATCACGGTCAACAAGAATTCCATCCCCAACGACCCGCAGAAGCCCTTCGTCACCAGCGGCATCCGTATCGGCACCCCGGCGATGACCACGCGCGGCTTCACCGAACTCGAAGCCGAACAGCTCGCCCACCTGATCGCCGACGTGCTTGACGCGCCGGCCGACGAGGCGGTGCTCGAGCGCGTGAAGGGCGCAGTGGCGAAGCTGACAGCCAAGTTCCCGGTCTACGGCTGAGCTGGATGAAGTCACCTGGAAACCGGAGTGAGTGCCGCGTGCGATGAAATGCCCGTTCTGCGGTTCTCTTGACACCCAGGTCATCGACTCCCGCGTCAACGAGGCGGGGGATGCGATCCGCCGCCGTCGTCGCTGTGCGCAGTGCGACAAGCGCTTCACCACCTGGGAAACCGCCGAGCTGCGGCCGCCGCAGATCGTCAAGACCAACGGCACCCGCGAGGACTTTTCCGAAACCAAGCTGCGCGAAGGCTTTCGCCGCGCACTGCACAAGCGCCCGGTGTCCACCGAACTGGTCGACGCCGCGGTCGACCGCATCCGCCAGCGCCTGCTGACGCTGGGCGAGCGCGAAATCCCGGCGCGCGAAGTCGGCGAACTGGTGATGAATGAACTGAAGAAGCTCGACAAGGTCGCCTACATCCGCTTCGCTTCGGTGTACCGCAGCTTCCAGGACGTCGAGGACTTCCGCGACGTCATCCGCGACATCGACCAGTAAATGTCCAGCGCCGACCGCTTCAGCGCCGCCGACCATGCCCACATGGCGCGTGCGCTGCAGCTCGCCGCACGCGGTCTGTACACCACCAGCCCCAATCCGCGCGTCGGCTGCGTCATCGTCAGGGACGGCCGCGTCGTCGGCGAGGGCTGGCATGAGCGCGCGGGCACACCGCACGCCGAAATCCATGCGCTGAAAACTGCCGGCGACGCCGCACGCGGCGCAACCGTCTACGTCACGCTCGAGCCCTGCTCGCACCATGGCCGCACCCCGCCCTGCGCCGAAGCGCTGGTCAATGCAGGCGTCGTGCGCGTGGTGGCGGCGATGACCGACCCCAATCCGCTGGTCGCCGGCGGCGGCATTTCCATGTTGACGCTGGCCGGCATCCTTGCCGAGGTCGGTCTGATGGAAGCCGAGGCACGTGCGCTCAACCCCGGCTTCGTCTCGCGCATGATGCGGCAACGCCCGTGGGTTCGACTCAAGACCGCGTCGACGCTGGACGGCAAGACCGCGCTCGCCAATGGCCAGTCGCAGTGGATCACCGGCGAGGCGGCGCGCGCCGACGTGCAGCGCCTGCGCGCGCGCGCCTGCGCCATCCTTACCGGCAGCGGCACCGTGCTGGCTGACAACCCGCGGATGGACGTGCGCGATCTGGACACCGGCAGACAGCCGCTGCGCATCATCGTCGATTCCGGATTGCGCACGCCGACGGATGCGGCCATCCTGCCCGCGCTGCTCGCCTGCCATCATGCCGATCCTGCCGCGCGCACCGCACTCGAACAGACAGGGGCGGAGGTGATCGAAGTGCCCGGAACGAATGGCCGCGTCGACCTCGCTGCCCTGCTCGCGCTGCTGGCGCAACGCGGCGTCAACGAACTGCACGTCGAAGCCGGCGCTGCATTGAACGGTGCGCTGCTCGCTACCGGGCTGGTCGACGAATGGGTGGCCTATGTGGCGCCGATGGCGGTGGGCGACGACGCGCGCGGGCTGTTCACCCAGCCGCCGCTGACGACGCTGGCCGACGCTGCACGGTTTCGCATGGCCGACGTACGCCAGCTTGGCGGCGACCTGCGGCTGACGCTGCTGCCGGCATGAGCGGTTTCAAGGATCATTTCTCGTCGGCGTCCGAACGCTACGCCGCCTATCGCCCGGACTATCCCGCCGCCCTGTTCGCCTGGCTCGCCGGCCTGTGCCCCCGTCCGGGGACAAGCGCAGAACGCGACACTGCCTGGGATTGCGCCACCGGCAGCGGCCAGGCGGCGCTGGGGCTGGCGCCGCATTTTCGCGACGTTGTCGCCACCGATGCCTCCGCCGAGCAGATTCGCCATGCCCAGCCGCATCCCGGAATTCACTACCGCGTCGCGCCCGCCGAAGCCAGCGGGCTGGCCGACCGCAGCGTCGACCTCGTCACCGTTGCGCAGGCGGCGCACTGGTTCGACCTGCCGCGCTTTTATGCCGAAGCGGCGCGAGTGCTGAAGCCCGGCGGGGCCATTGCCCTGTGGGGCTACGGCCGGATGGTGCTGCCCGGTGAAATGGATGCACTGTTCCGGCGTTTCTATGCCGAGACCGTCGGCCCCTACTGGCCGCCCGAGCGCGCGCTGATCGACGATGCCTATCGCAGCCTGGAATTCCCGTTTACGGAAATTGAATCCCCCGATTTTTATATCGAGGTCGAGTGGACCCTGCCGCGCCTGCTGGACTATCTCTCCACCTGGTCGGCGGTAAAGCGATATCAGAACCTCGTCGGCAGCGATCCACTGCCGGCGCTGATGGCCGGACTCGAGCCCCTGTGGGGCGACCCCGAAGCTTCCCGGAAACTGCAGTGGCCGCTGTTCCTGCGGGTGGGCCGGCGCTGACCCTACGCGCGCGCAGAAAATTCCTCGAACAGCCCGGCCAGTTCATCACCCACGTCCTGCAGCGAGCGTTCACGCGCCGCATTCTGACGCAAGGCCCCATCCCCACATCCCTGGCTGCGAAAAGCCTGAATCACATAATGCTTCACTCCGCGCGCGGCGAGGTCGCGCGCAAGGCCGACCACCGCCCCATCCGCCAGCAGCGCCGGATGCACGGTGGTGCGGATTTCATGCGCGACGCCGGACGCCAGCACCTGCTGCAGGCCGGCGAGCGCTCGATCGCCGCTGCCGGCTGCACCGGTGGTGCGCGGGTAATCCGCGAAAGGCGCTTTCACGTCGAACCCCACCCAGTCGACCAGCGGCAGCGCCGCTGCAAGATGCTGCGGGTAGGCGCCGCCGGTGTGCAGCCCGATCCGGAATCCGAGCGCGCGCACCTCGCGCATGGCATCCGGCAGGTCTGACTGCACGGTCGGCTCACCGCCGGAAAACACCACGCCGTCGAGCAGGCCCTGGCGGCGACGCAGGAAGGCCAGCACGTCGCCCCAGGGGATTTCGCTGTCGCCGCGCGCGGGAATCAGGCCGGGATTATGGCAATAGCCGCAGCGCCACGGGCAGCCCTGGCAGAACACCACCGCGGCCAGCATGCCGGGCCAGTCGGTGGTGGAAAGCGGGGTCAGGCCGCCGACACGTAGCATGTCGACATCACCCCACCCTGCAGCGGCCTTCGACAAAGAAGCGCCGCTCGCGGTGCTCGCTCTTTTTGCCCTTGTTGAAGCTTGTCACCGGGCGGTGATAGCCCATCACACGGGTCCACACTTCGCAGCGGGTGCGCTCCTCGTCCTTCAAAACCAGTGCGGCGGCTTGGGTCGGAACAGTCATGTCGTTCATCTCAATCTCCTTGGGTCAGGCGGCAACAGCGCGTTTGCGGGACAGGGCTTCTTCGTCGCACGTGGGGCAGAACTCGTGCTCGCCGGCGAGGTAGCCGTGTTTGGGGCAGATCGAAAAAGTGGGCGTGATGGTGATGTAGGGCAGGTGGAAACGCGTGAGTGCGCGGCGCACCAGCTTCTTGCAGGCCTCCGCCGACGAGATGTGCTCCGACATATAAAGGTGCAGCACGGTGCCGCCGGTGTACTTGCGCTGCAGGTCGTCCTGCCACTCCAGAGCCTCGAAGGCATCGTCGGTGAAACCCACCGGCAGCTGCGTCGAGTTGGTGTAGTACGGCGCGTCCACGGTGCCCGCCTGCAGGATTTCAGGGTAGCGCTTGGCGTCTTCCTTGGCGAAGCGGTAGGTGGTGCCTTCGGCCGGCGTGGCTTCCAGGTTGTACATGTGGCCAGTTTCTTCCTGGAAGGCGGCGATGCGGGTGCGGATGTGATCGAGCAGCCGCACCGCGAAATCGTGGCCCCATTCGCTGGTGATGTCGTGCGCGTCATCGCTGAAGTTGCGGATCATCTCGTTGACACCATTCACGCCGATGGTCGAGAAGTGGTTGCGCAAGGTGCCGAGATAGCGCTTGGTGTAGGGGAAAAGGCCGTTGTCCATCAGGCGCTGGATTTCCTTGCGCTTGATCTCGAGGCCGTTCCTCGCCATGTCGAGCAGCGCATCGAGGCGGCGCAGCAGGCCGGCCTCGTCGCCCTGGTATTCGTAGCCCAGCCGCGCGCAGTTGACCGTCACCACGCCGACCGAACCGGTCTGCTCGGCCGAACCGAACAGGCCGTTGCCGCGCTTCAATAATTCTCTGAGGTCGAGCTGCAGACGGCAGCACATCGAGCGGATGTGGTTCGGCTTCATCTCCGAATTGATGAAGTTCTGGAAGTAGGGCAGGCCGTAGCGTGCAGTCATGGCGAACAGGCGCTCGGCGTTTTCCGATTCCCATGGAAAATCCGGCGTCATGTTGTAGGTGGGGATGGGGAAGGTGAACACGCGCCCCTTGGCATCGCCGGTGGTCATCACCTCGATGTAGGCGCGGTTGATCATGTCCATCTCGAGCTGCAGCTTGCCGTAGGTGAAGGGCATTTCCTTGCCGCCGATGACCGGCACCTGCTCGCGCAGGTCCTCCGGGCAGGTCCAGTCGAAGGTGAGGTTGGTGAACGGCGTCTGCGTGCCCCAGCGCGAGGGTACGTTGAGGTTGTAGATCAGTTCCTGGATGCACTGGCGCACTTCTTCGTAGCGCATGCCATCGTTGCGGATGAAGGGCGCCATGTAGGTGTCGAACGACGAGAAGGCCTGCGCGCCGGCCCATTCGTTCTGCAAAGTGCCTAAGAAGTTGACGATCTGGCCGACCGCGGAGGACATGTGTTTCGGCGGTCCGGCCTCGACCTTGCCCGGCACGCCGTTCAAGCCTTCGTGCAGCAGGGTGCGCAGCGACCAGCCAGCGCAGTAGCCCGCCAGCATGTCGAGGTCGTGGATGTGGAGCGAGCCGTCGCGATGTGCTTCGCCGAGTTCGGGCGGGTAGACGTGGTTGAGCCAGTAGTTGGCGACCACCTTGCCCGACACGTTGAGGATCAGGCCGCCCAGCGAATAGCCCTGGTTGGCGTTGGCGTTGACGCGCCAGTCCTGGCGCGACAGGTATTCGTTGATCGATGCTTCCACGTCGACCAGGGTCTTGCGGTCTTCGCGCAGCTTCTTGTGGCTTTCGCGGTAGGCGATGTAGGCGCGCGCAGTCTGGAAATGATTGGCGGCGATGAGGCTTTGCTCGACCACGTCCTGGATGCGCTCGATGTCGGGCGGGGTGTTGCGGAAGCTGTGGATCAGCACCTTCACCACCTGAGCGGTCAGCAAGTCCGCCTCGTCCGCGCTGAATTCGCCGCTGGCCTGCCCGGCCCGCACAATGGCCGAGCGTATCTTGGCCGCATCGAACAGTGCCCGGCGCCCGTCGCGCTTGATGACTTCGGGGGGCAGCGCTTCATTCACAGGATCCATTCCAGCCTCCTTATAAACAACATTTTGTGTTTTCAGAGTACAAACCATACGACATCTTGTGTCAGTGTCAAGACGAATTTAAGGTTAGGATGTCCTGATATACTTAAGCGCAAATAATTTCATACCCTTACGGAGGCATGGCATGCGCACGATTCTGGATTTTCTGGCCAGCGACCACCGCGCCTGCGACGATCTGTTCGCATCCGCCGAAGCCGCCGTAGCGCAAAAAAACTGGGGCAGCGCGCGCACGCTGTTCAAGCGGTTTCGGGCAGCGATGGCGCATCACCTTGCGATGGAGGAAGACGTGCTGTTTCCCGCGTTCGAAGCCCGCACCGGAAACAGCATGGGACCGACTCACGTCATGCGCATGGAACACGAGCAGATGCGCGGCCTGCTGCAGGACATGGCAAACACCGTGGCCGATGAAAATCACAGCCGTTTTCTCGGCTTGTCGGAAACGCTCAACATGCTGATGCAACAGCACAACCTGAAGGAAGAGAACATGCTCTACCCCATGGCCGACCGGGTGCTGGGCGACGAGCGCGGCAATCTGATCCGCGCCATGGAAGCCAGCGCGGGCCAGCAATCCGCATGAGTGCTCAGGCACACGAAATCCTGATCGACGCGCGCGGACTGGAACCACCGGAGCCGATGGAAAAGGTCCTGCAGACGCTGGCCCTGCTGCGTCCCGGCCAGACCATCCAGCTTCTGCTGCACCGCGAACCGTTTCCGCTCTACCCCATCCTCGCCGAACGCGGATATCGACACGAGACCCGGATGGCCGCCGACGGCAGCTACGCCATCCTGATCCGCCAGTCGGACGAGGGCACCTAAAGCGCCCACGCCAATGAGCCTGCAAGCCGGCCTCTCCTTCGAGCAGGCACCGCCGTTCTCGCTGCCGCTGCGATTTTTCCTTGCCGCGCCGCTGTTCCTGCTGGCCGCCGCCATCCTGATCGCGGTGTCACCCGACGCCCTGGCCTCGCGCTGGACACCCCAGGCACTCGCCCTCACCCACGCGCTCACGCTGGGCTTCCTCGCCATGGTGATGCTGGGCGCGCTGATGCAGATGCTGCCCGTGGTGGCGGGCTCGCCCTTGCCGGCCCCACGCCTCGTGGCTTGGCTCAGCCACATCCCGATCGCGCTGGGAACCGTCGCGCTGATGACCGGTTTTCTGACGGCCGAGCCGATTGCTTTCGGTGTCAGCATCGCCCTGTTCGGCAGCAGCTTCACGGTCTTTATCACGGCTGCGTCCGTCAGCCTCGCACGCGCCGAGACCGGCGTCACGGTCAGTGGCATGCGGCTCGCGCTGGGCTGTCTTGGCATCACCGTGCTGCTCGGACTGGCGCTCGCGATGCTGCGCGCAAACGGGTGGGGGCTGCCCGCCGTCGAAGCGACGATCGCCAGCCACATCGCCTTCGGCCTGCTCGGCTGGGTGTTGCTGCTGGTGATCAGCGTCGCCTACCAGGTGGTGCCGATGTTCCAGATCACCCCGCCCTATCCGCCACGGCTGAGCCGCCGGCTGGCCGGCGTACTGTTCGCATTGCTGCTGCTGCACGCCGCCGCCCCACTGCTGCCCGCGGCCATCGCCTTCCTCGTCGATGCGGGCCTCGCCGGCGGAATCCTGCTGTTTGCCATCGCCACCCTGCGCCTGCAATCCCGTCGCCGCAGAAAACTGCCTGACGTCACCCTCGATTACTGGCGCCTCGGCATGGCCAGCCTGATCGCCTGCGTGGCCGTCTGGCTCGCTGCCATAATCTGGCCGGCCTGGGCAGACAGCGACGCCTACCCCCTGCTGCTGGGCGTGCTCTTTTTCGGCGGCTTCGCGGTCAGCGTGGTGAGCGGCATGCTCTACAAGATCGTGCCCTTCCTTGCCTGGTTTCATCTGCAGGCCCAGTTGCAGGCACGCGCCGGCAGCATCCCCACCATGAAGGAGATGATTGCGGAACGCTGGATGCGCTGGCAGTTCCGCCTCCACCTCGCCGCCTGCGTGCTGCTCGTCGCTGCCTTGTTGTGGCCACAGTGGGCCCTTGCGGCCGGCGCCACGCTGGCCGTGTCGGCACTGTTGCTGTGGCTGAATCTGTTGTCTGCCACGCGCCGCTTCGCGCGCCATGGCGGAAAGCTGTTGTGAGGCTGCGGGAGTTCACCGGATTAAAGTGGAACGCGACCGTGGCGCCCCGGAATCTTTCCGGTGTCATCCGTGCGGCGTATGGATACAATTCCATAGTTCAGCAGCGAATAGTGAAAGGTGCGCAAGCACCGGTCAGATCTGTCAACACCTATTGAAGGACAAGAATGAAACGCGTGGATGATTTCCGCCTGCGCTTCGGCAAACAGGAACTGGTACCGATCGTGATCGGCGGCATGGGGGTGGACATCTCGACCGCCGAACTGGCGCTCGAGGTCGCGCGGCTCGGCGGCATCGGTCATATCTCGGACGCCATGGTGCAGACCGTGTCCGACCGCCGCTTCGACACCAAATTCGTCAGCGAGAAGCTGAAGAAATACAAGACCAATGCCGCCAGCAGCGACAAGTCCAACGTGCACTTCAATCTCGCCGTGCTCGAGGAGGCCACGCGTTACCACGTGGGCCGGACCATGGACGCCAAGCGCGGCGACGGCATGATCTTCATCAACTGCATGGAGAAGCTCACCATGAACGCGCCGCGTGAGACGCTGCGCATGCGGCTATCCGCGGCGCTCGATGCCGGCATCGACGGCATCACGCTCTCGGCCGGCCTGCACCTCGGCTCGTTCGCGCTGATCGAGGACCATCCGCGCTTCCGCGACGCCAAGCTCGGCATCATCGTCTCGTCGCCGCGCGCACTGGCGATGTTCCTGCGCAAGAACGCGCGGCTCAACCGCCTGCCAGACTTCGTCGTGGTGGAAGGGCCGCTCGCCGGCGGCCACCTCGGCTTCGGCCTGGACTGGGCGAAGTACGACCTCGCGACCATCATGGGCGAAGTGCTGGCCTACCTGAAGTCGGAGCACCTCGACATTCCGGTGATCGCCGCCGGCGGCATTTTCACCGGCAGCGATGCCGCGGCCTTCCTCGAACAGGGCGCGGCCGCGGTGCAGGTGGCGACGCGCTTCACCGTCACCCAGGAATGCGGCCTGCCGGACAAAATCAAGCAGGAATACTTCAAGGCCAGCGAGGAGGAGATCGAGGTCAACACCATTTCGCCGACCGGCTACCCGATGCGCATGTTGAAGGGCAGCCCCGGCATCGGCTCCGGCATCCGCCCCAACTGCGAGGCCTACGGCTATCTGCTCGACGCCAACAGCCGCTGCGCCTACATCGATTCCTACAACCGCGAGGTGGAACTGCACCCGGACGCGAAAAAGGTGAAGGTCAAGGACAAGACCTGCCTGTGCACCCACATGCGCAACTTCGACATCTGGACCTGCGGCCAGACCGCGTATCGCCTCAAGGACACCACCCGGAAGCTGCCGGACGGCAGCTATCAGGTTCTCACTGCAGAGCAGGTCTTCCACGACTACCAGTTCAGCGTCGACCAGAAGATCGCGCTGCCCGATCAAGCGCTCATTTGACCGTATGCAGGGGGCCGCGTGGCGTCTTCAAAGGACGTTTCATGCGGCCCCGTCCAGACTCAGGACGGACGTCCTTCACGTACGGCATCCGCCCAGTTGTTGGGGGTTTCGTACAGTCGCACCCGTTCCAGTCTGAGCTGGTTGCCGTAAGTATCGAGGTAAGCGACATCAAGGATGCGGAACGCCTCGGCCGCGAGATTTTCCGCAGTGGGCACCACCGGCAGCACGACCGTCTTGTGTTCGGGCAGCGACGTCAGAAATTCCATCACCGCGCGATCGCCCTGATAGACCAGGAAAGCGTGATCCCAATGATTGACCAGCACCGCATTGGCGATGTGCTTCACGTCGGAAAAATCCATCACCATGCCCTGCTCCGCTGCGCCCTCGGTGCAGATGACCTCGCCTGAGAGGGTGATTTCGATCGCGTAGCGGTGGCCATGCAGATGCCGGCACTGACTGGCATGATTGGGGATGCGGTGACCGGCGTCGAATTCCAGTCTGCGTGTGATCAGCATGTCGGGCTACGAAGTTCCTGCTTTGAAATTCAATGAAAACGCGGCGCTCTGCCGCCCGTTCGCACGCCCTGGCGACTATCTCGCCGCGCCAATTCGTCGGCGATGCCGTTCAGCACGTCCCACTTCTTGGCGCACCACGCGGGCGCCAGCAGGATGTCTGGCGCGGCGGTGCCGGTGACGCGGTGGTACACCACCTCCCACGGTGTGCGCTCGATGAGGTCGGCGGCAATGCGGGTGTAGTCCGATTCTGCAAGCGGTTCATATTCGCCGCGCTTCCATTCGATGGCGAGTTTGGTGTGCTTCACCACATGCAGCGGATGCAGCTTGAGGCCATCCACGCCGACGTCGAGCACACGGTCGAGGCTGGCATGGCTGTGCGATTCGTCCTCGCCCGGCAGGCCGACGATGAGGTGGCAGCACACCGGAATGCCGCGCGCCCGCGCTGCGCGCGTCGCTTCCTCGTATTCGGCGAAACCGTGGCCGCGGTTGACGCGCGCCAGCGTGGCGTCGAAGGACGACTGCAGACCGAGCTCCAGCCATACCTCGTGGCCGCGCTCGCGGTATTCCGCCAACAGATCCAGCACCGGCGGCGGCACGCAGTCGGGCCGCGTACCGATCGACAGCCCGATCACGTCGGGCGCCGCCAGCGCACTGTCGTAAAGCGCGCGCAGTTCATCCACATGCGCATAGGTGTTGGTGTAGGCCTGGAAATAGGCGATGAAGCGGCGCGCGCCGGTGCGCCGGGCGATGCGGCCGCGTGCGCGATCGAACTGCGCGGCGAGCGGCGCCTGGTCGCGTGCGCCCGGGGAAAAGGACTTGTTGTTGCAGAAGGTGCAGCCGCCGATGCCTTTCGTGCCATCGCGGTTGGGGCAGGTGAAGCCGGCGTCGAGCGCGATCTTGTGCACGCGCTCGCCGTGCCGCTCCAGCATGGCGCGGCCGAAGGTGTGGATGCATTCGGTGAGGGTGCTCACGCCGCCGAGGCCCTCTGTTGGTACGAGAGACCTGCGCCCATGCCGCCCTCAACGAGGGGCAGCGGGGTGCGACCGCGGGCAGTGAGTGATCCGGGCGTTGTCATGCCGACCCTTCAATCAACGCAAAACCGAATTATAGCAACTTAAAGACCCGCTTATCCTTTGTACAATCCCGCTTCATTCGTGCCCGCGGGTTCGCTGGGGGAGCGTGGTTGTTGGCGCTTTAGCGGCTTACAACCACGGCCTGCTTCTTGCGGGTGTTCACCCACCCCGCCTAAACGCCTACAATGCCGGGTCTCACTGGCGGTCCTTTACACCATGTTCACCGGCATCATCCAATCCATCGGCCGCATCCACGAATACGAAGCACGCGGCGCCGACGCGCGCATGGTCATCCTCGGTGGCGGTCTGGACTTTTCCGACGTCGCGCTCGGCGACAGCATCGCGGTCAACGGCGTCTGTCTGACCGCCGTGGCCCTGACGCCCGACAGCTTCACGGTCGATGTCTCGGCCGAAACGCTGCGCGTCACCACCGGCTTCGTCCCCGGCGCCGAGGTCAATCTGGAAAAGGCGCTGCGCCTGGCCGACCGCCTGGGCGGCCATCTAGTCTCGGGGCACGTCGACGGCGTCGGCACGGTGTACCGCTTCGTCCCGGTGGGCGAATCGCACCTGCTGGAAATCGACGCGCCGCGCGAGCTTGCGCGCTACATCATCCGCAAGGGCTCGATCACGGTAAATGGCGTGTCGCTCACGGTCAACCAGGTCGATGGCGCACGCTTCGCGCTCAACCTGATTCCGCACACGCTGGAAATGACCACACTCAAGCATCTGCAGGCGGGCAGCCGCGTCAACCTGGAAGTCGACATGATCGCGCGCTACGTCGAGCGCATGATGCAATTCACCAACACAACGGACAAAGACTGATGAGCCTCGCCTCCACCCTGGAAATCATCGAAGAACTCAAGGCCGGCCGCATGGTCGTGCTGGTCGACGAGGAAGACCGCGAAAACGAAGGGGATCTCGTGATGGCCGCCGAGCACGTCACCCCCGACGCGATCAACTTCATGGCCAAATACGGCCGCGGCCTGATCTGCCTGACGCTGACCGACGACCGCTGCCGCCAGCTCGGCCTGAAGCAGATGGTCTCCGACAACCAGACGCCGCACGGCACCGCCTTCACCGTGTCGATCGAAGCGGCCGAGGGCGTGACCACCGGCATCTCGGCGGCTGATCGCGCCGTTACCATCCAGGCCGCAGTGAAGCGTGACGCCAGGCCCACCGACATCATCCAGCCCGGCCACATCTTCCCGCTGCGCGCCCAGCCCGGCGGCGTGCTGGTGCGTGCCGGCCACACCGAAGCCGGCTGCGACCTGGCGGGTCTCGCGGGGCTCGAAGCCGCTTCCGTCATCTGCGAAATCCTCAAGGACGACGGCACCATGGCGCGCCTGCCCGACCTGGTGCCGTTTGCACAGGAACACGGCCTGAAGATCGGCGCCATCGCCGACCTGATCCACTACCGCAACCAGACAGAGAGCCTGGTCGAACGTGCTGCCGACCGACTGATCCAGACCGTCTACGGCGCCTTCCGCCTGATCGCCTACCGCGACAAATGCGCCGGCGAAACCCACCTGGCGCTGGTGAAGGGCGAAATTCACGCTGACAAGGAAACCCTGGTACGGGTGCATGAGCCCTTGAGCGTGATGGATTTTCTCGACGTCACCGGCGGCGGCCATTCGTGGCCGATCATGGGCGCGATGGA
>JAKBJA010000172.1 GCA_021836225.1 Pseudomonadota bacterium
TTTGCGCAAACCATGGTCGAGCTGGTGCAGCGCCATGCACCCGATTTCAAGGCCGAAACGGTCGAGATGCGCGTATCCAGCAGCGGCAACTACCTCTCGGTGACCTGCGTGGTGCGCGCCACTTCCAAGGCTCAACTCGATGCGCTGTACCGCGAGATCACCGCGCATCCGTGGGTGAAGATGGCGCTGTGAGTGTAGAAGAGACGTTGGTCCGGCATCTGGGGCGGGTCGAGTATGCGCCGACCTGGCGGGCAATGCAGGACTTCACCGCGCGACGTGAACCCGACACACCGGACGAGTTGTGGCTGCTGGAACACCCGCCGGTCTACACCCAGGGGCAGGCCGGCCGCGCCGAGCACCTGATCACCGCCACCGTCATTCCCGTCGTGCCGATCGACCGCGGCGGCCAGATCACCTATCACGGGCCGGGTCAGGTCGTGGCCTATGTGCTGGTCGACCTGCGCCGGCGCGGCTACGGCATCCGCGAGCTGGTGACGCGCATGGAGCAGGCGGTGATCGACCTGCTGGCTGCCCACGGCGTGGTCGCCACGCGGCTGGCCGGTGCGCCCGGCGTGTACGTCGACGGCGCCAAGATCGCTGCGCTTGGCCTGCGCGTCAAGCACGGCTGCACCTATCATGGCCTGGCCTTCAACGTCGACATGGACCTGACGCCGTTTGCCGCCATCAACCCCTGCGGCTACGCCGGCATGCGGGTCACCCAATGCCGTGATCTCGGCGCAAAGCTGAGCCTGCCGCAGGCGGAGCAGGCGCTCACTCAGCGCTTGCTGGCTGCGATCTATTCTTGACTGGGTTAGTCTGGCATTAGTATTCTCGCAACTTCTAATGGAGTTATTCATGAACCTCGACACCCTGCCGACCGACCCCAAACTCTTGATGCGCTCGATCATCCAGCGCATCGCCACCGGGCCGGACCTGTCCAAGGACATCAGCCGCGTCGAGGCACATCTGGGCACCAAGGCCATCATCGACAACGTCATCGACCCGGTGCAGGTGGGCATTTACTTCATCGCCCTGCGCATGAAGCGGGAGACCATGGACGAGAACCGCGGCGTGCTCGATGCGGTGCTGGAAACCACCCGGCGCGTCACCGCCGAGGTCGACGAGGTGGTCGACATCGGCGATCCCTACGACGGCTACAACCGCTGCCTGCCGGCCGCACCTTTCCTCGGCCCGCTGCTGGCCGAGTTCGGCGTGCATGGGGTCAGCCACGGCCTCGACAAGGTCGGACCCAAATACGGCGTGACCGCGCGCCACGTGCTGGAAGCCGCCGGCGTGCCAGTGAATCTGACGCCGACGGAAGCTGCTGCGCGGCTGGCCGATCCGGCAATCGGCTGGACCTACGTCGACCAGGCGCAGTCCAACCCCGGCATGCACAACCTCATCCCGCTGCGTGCGCAGATGATCAAGCGCCAGGTGCTGACCACGGTCGAAGTCCTGTCCAAGCCGATTCAGGGCCGCAAGAAAACCCATTTCATCACCGGCTACGTGCACAAGCCCTATCCACCGGTGTACGCCGACCTTGCACGCGAAGCCGGATTCGACACCGCCTGCATCGTGCGCGGCGTCGAGGGCGGGGTGATTCCCTCCCTGCGCCAGACCGGCAAGTACTTCCACTACCACGACCGCGGCGCGGAAGTCGAAGCAGCGATCGATCCGCTCGCCTTGGGCATCAGCCAGCCGGTGCGCGCGGTGCCGCTGCCCGGCGCGGTCGCCACCGAAGCGGGCGAAGACGAGATCGTCGCCGCCATCGACATCAAGGCGACCGCACGCGCCGCCGCCGAAGCCGGCATCCTGGCGCTCAAGGGCGACCGCGGCGCCACCTACGATTCGCTGGTGCTGGCGGGTTCCGTCATCCTGCACCACGTCGGCAAGGCCGCCAGCGTGGCCGATGCGGCGGCACAAATCCGCGCCGTGCTGGATTCCGGCAGGGCCGTTGCACGGGTCAAATGATGAGCGAATACGTTGCCATCGCCGCCGCCGACGAACTCAAGCCGGCGCAGATGAAGCGCGTCGTCGTCGATGGCAAGCGGCTGCTGCTGTGCAATTCCAACGGCACGCATTACGTGGTCGACGAAATGTGCAGCCACGAGGACTACTCGCTGTATCTGGGCTGCATCAAGGACGGCAAGATCAAGTGCTCGCTGCACGGCAGCTACTTCGACCTCACCACCGGCCAGCCGACCTGTGACCCCGCCGACGAGCCGATCAAAACCTACCCGGTGAAAGTCGAAGCCGGCCAGGTCTGGGTCAAGGCCTGATCATTCCCTGAGCAATCCCCGGATCGCCTGGACGAGCTCCGGGTGATCGAACTCGCGCCCGCCGATGGCGCTGCCGACAATGCGCCCCTGCTTGTCGACCAGGAAGGTGGTCGGCAGCCCCGCCACTTTCCATGCCTGCATGACGTGGCTGCGGGTGTCGAGCAGGATGGGGAAGGTGGGCGGGGTGTCGAACTGGGCGTTGAAGGCGCTGATGGTGTCGGCATTCTCGCCCACGTCCACCGCCAGCACGCTGAAGGCCTCGCCCTGGAGCGCCTGCGACAGGCGTTCCATCGACGGCATTTCGCGGCGACACGGCGGACACCAGGTTGCCCAGAAGTTGATCAGCACCACACGGCCCTTGAGCTGGGCAAGATCGTGGGCGGTACCGTCGAGGTCTTTCAGTTTGAGCGCCGGTGCAGGTTTGGGCGCCTGCTTCGTGAGACTGTGTGACAGGGGCGGAAGATCGGCTGCATGAACCGCGGATGACACGCCGAACACGCAACACGCGGCCAGCGCAGCGCCTGATACGAGTTCACGAATCTTCATCTGCGCACCTCACCTGTTCGAGTTTCCCGGTATGGATCCTGCCGCCGGCGTTCATGCCCTTCAGGGTACGCCAGACGAAGTGCAGGTCGAACTGGCCACCGCGCGGCACGCTGTAGCTCGTCATGCCCTGGTTCCAGTCGCCCGGCGCATACGTCTGGGTGGCGGGGATTTGCGCCCAGTTGAACGCGATGCGGGCAGTCTCGCTCACACCAAGGCGCTTCCACAGGTGCTCCCATTCGGTCTTGCTGCGGATGGCGCGCGGCGGCTGGCCGGCCACTTCGTAGCGCCAGTCGGCCAGCCGGTGCTGGATCGCCGTGTCGCTGATATTGCGCACCACCGTCATGAAGACGCATTCGCCGGTGTAGCGTTCCGCCGCCTCGGGCGAAAAGCCGCGTGCCAGATAGAAGGCACGTGCCTGGTCCGGACTGATCTGGGTCAGCCGCACCTGGATGCCGGCGGTTTCGGTTTGCCAGGTGACGAGTCCGGTCTCCGCATCCGTGCTGGAATCGGTGCCGGCATGGGCCGCGGCACTCCACACTACTGTCAGCAGGGTCAGGGTCAGACGTCGCATAGGATAAAATTCGCATTCAACGTTGTTCCGAGCAGATTATGGCAGACCCCATCCAGCACAAAGGCGCCGCGAAAACCGCACGCATCCCGATCAAGATCGTACCGCAGCCGCGCATGCGCCTGCCGTCGTGGATCCGGGCCAAATCCCCCAACGTGCCGAACGTGGCGCGCTTGAAGGGCATCCTGCGCGAAGCCAGGCTGCACACCGTGTGCGAGGAGGCCTCGTGCCCCAACCTGGGTGAATGCTTTGGTCACGGCACCGCAACCTTCATGATCCTGGGCGACCTGTGCACGCGGCGCTGCCCGTTCTGCGACGTCGGCCACGGCACGCCGCTGCCGCCGGACCCCGACGAGCCACGCCACCTGGCCGAGACGATCGCGCTGATGGCGCTGAAATACGTGGTGATCACCAGCGTCGACCGCGACGATCTGCGCGACGGCGGCGCCGAGCATTTTGCGAAGTGCATCGCGGCGGTGCGCGAAGCCTCGCCTGCCACCCGCATCGAAATCCTCACTCCGGATTTTCGCGGCAGGCTGGAGAAAGCGCTGGACATGCTCGACACCGCGCCGCCCGACGTGATGAACCACAACCTGGAAACCGTGCCGCGCCTGTACAAGGCGGCGCGCCCCGGCGCCGATTACGCGCACTCGCTGAAATTGCTGAGGGATTTCAAGACGCGTCATCCGGGCATCCCGACCAAGTCGGGCCTGATGCTGGGGCTGGGGGAAACCGACGAGGAAATCCTCGAGGTGATGCGCGACCTGCGCGCGCATGACGTCGACATGCTGACACTGGGCCAGTATCTGCAACCGTCGCAGCACCATCTGCCGGTGCTGCGCTTCGTCACCCCCGAACGCTTCGCCCAGTTCGAGCAGGAAGCGCTGGCGATGGGTTTCAAGCACGCCGCCTGCGGGCCGATGGTCCGGTCGAGCTATCACGCCGACCAGCAGGCGGCGGGCGTAGGCGAAGACTAGGCGCCGCTCACCGGGGCGGCCGTGCGACGGCCTGCCCAAACCAGTCCCATCAATCCCAGCAGAATTAATCCCAAGGTCGAAGGCTCGGGCACCGCAGCGATGGTGCTGGGACCGCCACTTTGCAGCGGTGCCGTGTCGTCCAGCGTGTCAGGCGGCACGCCTTCGGAAATGACCTGGGGCTTCGCATCCGTCGCGGGCGGGACGTCGTCCGTCAGTGTCGGCGGTTGGCCCGCCGACGGGAGTGCAGGATTCCCCGGTATGGGCGCTGTGCCCGGGGTGCCGGCCTGGCTTGGCGGAGCCGGGCCATCCTGGGCGGCGGGCAGCTGCGGATTGCCTGCCGTGGCCGGAGGCTGCTTGGCCGGTGCGGGCGAAGCAGGAATGGCAATGCCAGGGGGCGTGCCGGGTGTGGGCTTGGCCGCTGGCTCCGACCCGGCCGGGCGCGGATATGCGATGCCCGGCACCCGTCCGGGGCTGCCGCTGCCATGCGTGGCGGACGGCACACCGAACAAGTCGGACGGCATGTGGCTCGGGCCGTCTGCGCCTTGATTGCCGGGTATTCCGTCGCCGGCATCCGCGAGCATGATGGGAAGGGTTGCGCCATCCAAGTCGATATGCGTGATTTCACCGCTTGCATGGGGGCGGGGGGCCGAGGTGGCGGCAACGCTCGGCGGAGGATTGCCGTGCGTGACTGGCAATACAGTGTTGGGCGCGGGCGTGTGGTCAAGCTGGGTGGCTATGCCGCCAATCACCATTGCCGCCACAACGGAACTGGCAATGATTTTTCCCGCCGGGCTGAGCAGCGAGGCGATACCCACGGCGAGCAGGCCTAACCGGCGTGTGCGCTTGTGGTATGTGCGGTGTCTGGTTTTCATGATGGGCGCTGGAAGCGGGTAGACTCGACACGGTCTTGCCTGCAATTCGCGTTCCAGCTGTATGGGCTGCGGCAATCTGTGCAAGCATGTGCATGCACAGGCCTGTCAGGTTGCAGGGTGACCGGCCGGGCGTCCGGAACTCGACGCTCTGGGCGAGCGATCAACTGTAACCGGGCTTATTTCAGCAGCCGTTTGCGCGTCAGTGCCAGCGCGATGATGTAGCCCAGACTGCCGTAAATCAGCAGCGCGATCACATGCAGCGCGATGTTGTCGGGCACGTTGCCGACGACCAGCGGCCGCGCGAGGTTAATGGCGTGGGTGAGCGGTAGCCAGGCCGAGATACTCTGCACCGCAGCCGGCAACTGCGACACCGGAAAGAACACGCCGCACAGCAGCACCATCGGCGTGATCACCAGGGTGAAGTAGTAGAGGAAAAAGTCGTAGCTCGGCGACACCGCGTTCATCACCAGCCCCAAACCGCCGAAACAGAAGCCGACCAGCGCCACCACCGGGATGATCCACAGCGTCATCCAGAAGTTGCCGTACAGGCCCAGCCCCCAGATCACCGCCAGGATCGCCAGCCCGGACAGCAGGCTCTTCGCCACCGCCCAGCTCAGTTCGCCCAGCATCACGTCGTCGAGCGTGAGCGGCGCATTCATGATGGCGTCCCAGGTGCGCTGCACGTGCATGCGCGAGAAGCTCGAGTACAGCACCTCGAAGGTGGCGGCGTTCATCGTGCTGTAGGCCACCGTTCCGGCGGCGAGAAAGGTGAGGTAGGGCATGCCGGCGACGTCGGGCAGCAGGCTGCCGAGACCGTAGCCAAGGCCCAGCATGTACAGCATCGGGTCGGCCAGGTTGCCGAGAATGGACGGAATGGCGAGCTTCTTCCACACGAGGTAGTTGCGCTGCCACACCGGGATGAAGCGCCAGGACAGACGGGGCAGGCGCAGATGCTTAATCACGCAAGTCCCTCCCGGTCAGCTTGAGGAACACGTCTTCCAGGTTCGACGGCCGGTGCACGTAGCGCAGCGCGGTCGTGTGACTCAGCGCATCGATGACGCGGTCGGCGTCGTGGGTGTAGCAGAAGAGCGTCTCGCCGACGGTCTCGGAGCGCTGGCAGACCTGCCCCGCATGCTCGCGCGTCCAGGCGTCCAGCCCTTCGCCATACACCTCGACCACCGCCGGTTCGATGTGCGACTCGATCAGTGCGCGCGGCGCGCCTTCGGCGACGATGGCGCCATGGTCAAGAATGGCGAGGCGGTCGGTGAGGCGCTCGGCCTCGTCCATGAAGTGGGTGGTGAGCACGATGGTCTTGCCGGCGTTGATCAGCCGCCGCAGCCCTTGCCAGATCAGGTGGCGCGCCTGCGGGTCGAGGCCGGTGGTGGGCTCGTCCAGAAACAGGATCTCCGGGTCGTGCACCAGCGCGCGTGCCAGCGTGAGGCGTCGTTTCATGCCGCCGGACAGCTGGGCGATCTGCGCGTCGGCCTTGCCGGCGAGCCCGGCGAATTCCAGCAGTTCCGGCACGCGCGCGGCGATGGCGGCCTTGTCCATGCCGAAATAGCGGCCGTAGGCGAACAGGTTTTCGCGCACCGAAAAATCCGGGTCGAGGTTGTCCATCTGAGGCACCACCCCGACCTTCATGCGGGCCTCGCGGGCGTGTTGCGGTACCGCGATGCCGGCCAGTTCGATCGTGCCGGCATCGGGTTCGATCAGTCCCAGCAGCAATCTGAGCGTGGTGGTCTTGCCCGCACCGTTGGGGCCCAGAAGGCCGAAGCACTCGCCGCGCCGCACGTGCAGATCAAGGCCGCGCACCACCTCGGTGTTGCCGTATTTTTTTGTCAGGCCGCGCACGTTCAGCACGGGCAGGCCTCCAGAAATGCCTGTTTCAGTTCCTTCAGCTTGCCGTGGAAGAAATGGCCCGCCTCGGGGATTTCTTTGACCGTCAGCTGCTGCTGCTCGGCCCACAGCCGGATCGCGGCAGGCGGGATGAGCTCGTCGGCATCACCATAGATCACCACGGTGTCCTCGGGAACCGGATCGAATTCGTACATGGTCACCGCCGGCGCGACCAGGATCAGGCGCTTGGCGTGCAGTTCCTGGCGCAGGCGGTGCTGCACGAAGGCGCCGAAGGAAAAGCCGGCCAGCGCCCACGGCAGACCGGGGTAGCTCGCCTCGACGAAGCGGGCGACCGCCAGCAGATCGTCCGTTTCGCCCATCCCGGCGTCGAATTCGCCGTCGCTCATGCCGACGCCGCGGAAATTGGGTCGCACGCTGACCCAGCCGGCCTCGTTGGCCGCCTTGGCCAGCGTCGTCACCACCTTGTTGTCGAGGCTGCCGCCGTGCAGCGGATGCGGGTGTGCCACCAGCAAGAGGCCGCGGCGATCGGTCTCGGGATCGTCGATCACGGTTTCCAGCTTGCCTGCCGGAACCGGGATGCGCAGCTTGTAGCGTTTCATCCTGGCCGCTTCGATCGGCCGCTTCACTTCAGCTGCAGGCGCTCGACGATACGCCCCTGCTTCAGATGGACCTCGAAAATCTCGTCGATGTCAGCCTCGTCCACGTAGGTGTACCAGACGCCTTCCGGGTAGACGACCACCACGGGACCCTCGTCGCAACGGTCGAGGCAGCCGGCGCTGTTGATGCGGGATTTGCCTTCGCCGTTCAGGTTGGCATGCTTGACCTTCTTCTTCAGATAGTCGCGCATGGTCTGGCCGCCGGCGGCGCCGCAGCATTTGGCGCCGTCTTCGCGCTGGTTGGTGCAGAAAAAGACGTGGTGCTTGTAATACGGGTCAGTCATTCGAAAAATCCGAGTATTTGAGAGCGTTGCCGTGAGCCTTGTCCACCGGGTATTTTCGCGCATTGATCGCGAGTTTGTCGGCGGCGGCGTCGAGCAGGTCGATGCCCAGCAGGTCGGCAAGCCTAGTCAGGTAGATCAGCACGTCGGCAATTTCCTGGCGCACGGCTTCATGCTGCGCGGCACTCAGGTTCTGGCTTTGCTCCGGAGTAAGCCACTGGAAAGGTTCCAGCAGTTCCGCCGCCTCCACGCTCAAGGCCATGACCAGGTTCTTGGGAGTGTGGTAGCGTTCCCATGCGCGCGCCTGCGCGAATTCGCGAATGCGTAGACGCAGGGTGTCAAGGTTGTCGATTTCATGATGACTCATGGGTGGCATGATACCGCGGCAAGCGACAGGCTTACGACACCCGTGTCGGGTTACCGACGTCCCAGGCGGCGTTCGGCGTGCGCAGGCCATGGTTGAACAAGGCCGTCCGGGAGTTTAAGGTTTGGCCTGAGGCTTGCTTGTAGTCGTTGATGGCAAGATTGTTTTTTAATTCGCTCTGGCATAATGCTGGCGAATTAACTGAATATAAAGGGAGGGTGGACATGTTTACGATGAAGAAGCATATCGTGCGTGCTGGCGTGGTGCTGGCCGTTGCTGCCATGGCAGGCTGTTCAATCACGCCGAGCTATCCGCCCGCCCCCGAGCGCACCGGGCAGTTCGACTGGAATTATCTGATCGGCCCGGGCGACTCGGTCCAGGTCTTCGTCTGGCGCAATCCCGAGGTGTCGGGCAGCTTCCCGATCCGCCCCGACGGCAAGATGACCATGAACCTGATCGAGGATATGCAGGCGTCCGGTAAGACGCCCACCCAGTTGGCGCGCGACATCGAAAAGGCGCTGGCCAAATATATCCAGGAACCGATCGTCACCGTGATCATGGGCGGCGGCATCGGTCCGTTCGACCAGCAGATCCGCGTGATCGGCGAGGCGGCCAAACCGCAGGCGCTGAGCTTCCGCGAGAAAATGAGCCTGATCGACCTGATGATCGCGGTCGGCGGCATCACCGATTTTGCCGCGGGCAACAAGGCCTACATCCTGCGCACCGTGGACGGCAAGCAGGAACGCCTCGGCGTGCGCCTGGAAGACCTGTTGAAGGATGGCGACATTTCCGCCAACGTCGACATGAAGCCGGGCGACGTGCTGGTGGTGCCTGAAACCCTGTTCTAACTGTGTCTGCGCCGCTTTTGCGGCGCTTGTGCCCACGCCGCAGGCTGTCGGGTGCTCTTTGATGGAACGTACGCATGGATCAAGTGCTGCAGCAAATTCTGGGGTATGCCAAGGCCGCCTGGCGGCGCCGCTGGTGGGGCGTAGTGGTGGCCTGGCTGGTATGCATCGTCGGCTGGACCTGGGTGATGATGCTTCCCGACCGCTACCAGGCGTCGGCGCGCGTCTATGTGGACACGCAAACCCTCTTGAGGCCGCTGCTCGTTGGACTGGCGGCCCAGCCTGATGTACAGCAGCAGATCAAAATGATGACGCGCCAACTGGTCAGCCGCCCGACGCTGGAAAAGGTCGCGCGCATGACCGATCTGGACGTGAAGGTCAAAACGCCGGAGCAGACCGAGGCCATGCTGGACAGTCTGGCGAGCAAGATAACGATTGCCGACGGCGGTCGCGAAAATCTCTACACCATCAGCTACCAGGATGCCAATGGCGAGCTTGCCAAGAAAGTCGTGCAGTCGCTGCTGACCATTTTTGTGGAAACCAGCCTCGGCAAGACCCGCCAGGATATTTCCAGTTCGGCGCGATTCATCGAAGAGCAGTTGCAGCAATATCAACAGAAGCTGACCGACGCCGAAAACGCCCTCACCGAATTCAAGCGTAAGCACATCGGCATGATGCCGGGGCAGGGAAAGGATTATTACGCCAAGCTGGCTGAGACTTCGGCGCTGCTGCGTCAGGCGCAGCTGGACCAGCAGGAAGCGGTCAACCGCCGCAACCAGCTCAAGCGCCAACTGGCCGACGAAGAACCGGAACTGACGGCTGCGGCTGCTGCGGTGTCGACCCACAGTGAGATCGATGCCCGTATCCAGGCGCTGGAAAAGCAGATGGATCAACTGCGCCTGCAATACACCGACCTGCATCCGGATATCCAGTCGACCAAGCGTTTGATCGAGCGGCTGGAAGCGCAGAAGAAAGTCGATCTGACGGAGCGCAAGGCCGACCCCGCGGGTGCCCGGATCCAGAATCCGGTCTATCAGCAACTCACCATCGCCATCGCCGAAGCAGATGCGACGGTCTCCTCGCTGGGCGCGCGCGTGGCCGAATATCAGCGCCGCTATGGCGAGCTGCGCAATGCCTCCAACATGATTCCGCAGGTTGAGCAGGAATACACCCAGCTGATGCGCGACTACGGCGTCTATCGGCAGAACTACGATGCCCTCCTGAAACGGCGCGAGTCGGTCACGATGTCCGGCGAGGTCGAGAGCAAGACCGACACGGTCGACTTCCGCGTCATCGATCCGCCTTTCGTGCCGAGCCAGGCGGCATGGCCGAACCGTCCCCTGTTCCTGTCGTTGGTAACGCTGGGTGGCCTGCTGGCCGGCGTGGCAGTGGCCTTCCTCCTGAGCCAGTTGCGCCGCACCGTAACCGACCGCCGCGTCCTGCGCGAGCTGACCGGCCTGCCGCTGCTGGGCGCGGTGTCGCGGGTGGAAACTGAAGAATCCCGCCGCCGCAAGCGCAAGGGCCTGCTGACCTATCTGGCCACCTTGGGCAGCCTGATTGCGGCCTATGGCGCAGTGATGATCCTGCAGCTGGTCGTGTCGCGCGCAGGCTAGGAGAAACCATGAGCATTATTGAAAAAGCAGCTGGCAAGATTGGCGCAGGCGCATCCCGGCCGGCCTCCCCTGGCGGTGAAAACGACCCCGGCCACGACACCAGCCTGATCGAAAATGCGCTCAACAAGCAGCGCAGCAGTCACGCCGCACCCTTTGTCGCGACCCCGGTCGAACCGATGTTCAGCGAACCGGACACCATCGCGATGGAGGGCGGCAGCCAGGTTCAATCCATCAACCTGGCGCGCCTGCACCGCATGGGCGTGGTGGCGCCGGATGCCGAGAAGAGCCAGATCGCCGAAGAGTTCCGCATCATCAAGCGTCCGTTGATTGCCAATGCTTTCGGCCAGGGCGCTGCGCGGGTGAAGAACGGCAACCTCATCATGGTCACCAGTTCGCTGCCGGGTGAAGGAAAGAGCTTCTGCGCCATCAACCTCGCCATTTCGATGGCGATGGAAATGGATCGCACCGTGCTGCTGATCGACGCCGACGTCGCCAAGCCGCGCATCCCCGAGTATCTCGGCATCCACGCCGACAAGGGCCTGCTCGACGTGCTCCAGGACAAGGACCTGAAGCTGTCCGACGTGTTGATCCGCACCGATATCGCAAAGCTGACGGTGCTGCCCGCCGGCCGCACCTACAAGCGGGCAACCGAACTGCTGGCGAGCGCCGCCATGACCCGCTTGGTCGAGGACATCGGCAACCGCTACCCGGATCGCATCATCCTGTTCGATTCGCCGCCCTTGCTGGCGACCAGCGAATCGAGCGTGCTGGCCACCCACATGGGGCAGATCGTCATGGTGGTGGAAGCCGAAAAAACCTCGCAGGAGGCCGTACGCGAAGCTTTGAGCCACATCCAGTCCTGCGAAGTAGTGGGCATGCTGCTGAACAAGACCACGCCGACCCCGGGTGCAGATTACTACTATGGTTACTATGGCAGTTACGGCAAGTAAGCTTCGCCCGCGCAGCGTCAAAATGGCGCCGCACAGCCGCGCTCCCTGGGCCGGCGCTTCGTTTGTAGTCATGGCAGCGGCCTTCGCAATGCCAGCGCACGCCCTTGACTGGCGTGTTGAACCCAGCGTTGGCGCGTCGGCAACCTATACCGACAATGCCAATCAGAGCGCAACCAATCCTGAGGATGCGCTGATCTTGAGCGTGACGCCGAGCGTCAGCCTGCGCTCCGAAGGTTCGAGACGGGTGCGGGCTAGCCTGCGTTACGGCTTGAGGGGGGTGGCGCGTTTTGGTGAAGATCAAAGCACCGACCTCAATCACAATCTGGGTGCTGCCGGCAATGCCGAGCTGATCGAGGATTTTCTGTTCATCGACGGCAGCGCACGAATCTCGCAGGAACTGATTTCACTGTTCGGCTCGCCAGCCGACGCCGATATCAACGACAGCAACCGTGCCACCGTCGGCACCTACTCGATCAGCCCCTATATCCAGAAACGCCTCGGTAGCTTTGCCAATGCGCGGGCGCGCTACACCACCAGCGGCGCGATTTTCGAGAACGACACCGCGGCCGACTCCAGCGTGAATTCCTTTTCGGCAGGGCTGACCAGCGGTTCCCGTTTCAACGATCTCAGCTGGGGACTCAATTACTCCCTGCGCAAGGCGGAAAACCGCAAAGCAGCCATCAGCGCCGCCAATGCCGACACCACCTTCGAGAGCGCCAGCGCCACCCTTGGCTATGCGCTGACCCGGAAATTCCGGGTGTTTGGCACGGTGGGCGAGGACTGGAACGATTACCCCAGCACCACAGACATCGACGGCTCGTCCTACAGTGTCGGCTTCGGCTGGGCGCCCACCCGTCGAACCAGCGTCGAGGCCTCGGTCGGCGAGCGTTACTTCGGTAACACGTTCAGTTTTTCCGGCAACCACCGTACCCGCCTGTCACGATGGACGGTGCGTTATTCGGAGGACGTCAGCGATATCACCCAACAGTTTCTGGAGCAGAGCAGCCGACTTTTCTGGGTGTGCAACGGTCTGCTCATAGAGTCCCAGACCGATCCGGGTGGCTGTGTTGGACCGATTTCGGCGGGAGAACTGGCGCTCTTTTTCAGCAACTACGGCGTTTCTGCGACCGATCTGGTTGCCGCAGGCTTGCTCAACATTTCAACTGCCAACGGCGTTTTCATTATCAAGAGCTTAAAGATGGGCGTGTCGTGGGATGTCGGCCGGTTGGGCTTCGGGCTGTCGGCGCAAGACACCAAACGCCTTTATCAACTGTTCGGCGACGCGGAGGATCACGTCCAGGGTGTGACCGGTTCTGTCAGCTATCGAATGTCGCCCAGGACCACCGCCAACGGCAGTCTGTCGCTCACCCGCAACAGTGCAGATGCGTCGCTTTCGCCCAGCGGCATAGCCCGGGAGGACGACCTTCTCAATCTCAGCCTCGGCCTCAACCACCGCTTTGCCGACAAGCTTAGCGGTGCACTAATTTTCCGCCATATCCGGCGTGATTCAAACGCGGCGGATGCCGACTACGACGAAAACAGGATTACCGCCTCGGTCAACATGCGCTTCTGACCACGCTTCCGGCATGGCACAGCCGTTGCTTCGCATTCTGTGCGCACACGGTCTGTGCTCCACTCAGACAACGGATTGTTCATGTACGAAGACTATTACCGCTTTAGTGCCAAGCCGTTCCAGCTTAATCCAGACCCGCGTTTCTTCTACGGTTCCAAGGGGCATCGGCGGGCAATGGCGTATCTGGATTACGGCCTCTCGCTCGGCGAGGGGTTCATCGTCATCACGGGAGAAGTCGGTGCGGGCAAGACCACGCTGGTGCGCAATCTTTTTCGCCAGCTCGATTCGCATAGCCTGGTTGCCGCGCAGCTTGTGTCGACCCAACTGGATGCTGAAGACACCCTGCGCAGCGTCGCCGCTTCGTTCGGGCTCGAGCATGAAGGCCTGACCAAGTCGGCCCTGCTGAAAAATCTTGAAGATTTTCTGTCGGCGGCTGCCCGCCAGGGCAAACGCACGCTGCTGGTGGTGGACGAGGCGCAGAACCTGACACCGCGCGCAGTGGAGGAACTACGCATGCTGTCCAACTTCCAGAACAACGAACGTTCGCTGATCCAGACCTTCCTGTTGGGGCAGCCCGAATTTCGCGGCATCCTGCAAAGTCCCGACATGCAGCAACTGCGCCAGCGCGTGGTGGCTTCCTACCATCTGGGGCCGCTCGATGCGGACGAGACGCGCGGCTACATCGAGCACCGTCTGCGCACCGTCGGCTGGCAGGGGATGCCGAGTTTCGACGACGATGCCTTTGCTACGCTGCACCGCTTTACCGGCGGTATTCCGCGCCGACTCAACACCACCTGCGACCGTCTGCTGCTGTTCGGTTTTCTGGAGGAAAAGACCCACTTCGGCGAGGCCGAGGTCAACGAGGTGATTGACGACCTGAAGAACGAGGTGGCGCACCAGGACTTTCATGGGGCCACCGGCGTCAACAATCACGCGTCGGCGGGCAGTGTGCTGCACAACGAGGATACCGTGCGGCTTGCGCAGCGCATCGATCAGGTGGAGCGCTCGGTCAACCGCATCCTGCCCATCGTGCGCAAGATTCTCTATACCGTGAGCGAGCGTAATGCGGCAACAGGTGAAGAAAGTGGCTCGCCGGACAGCGGCGCCCCGCATTAAGGCTTCACCATGACCCAGGTTTTATGCGTCGCAGGTGCGCGTCCCAACTTCATGAAAATCGCCCCGGTAATGGCGGCATTCGCCGAAACCGGGATCGCCGCGCAGTTGCTGCATACCGGCCAGCATTACGACGCGGCGATGAGCGACAGCTTCTTCGCCGACCTCGGCATTCCGCCCCCCGATCATCATCTTGAAGTGGGTTCCGGCAGCCATGCGGTGCAGACCGCCGAAGTGATGAAGCGCTTCGAGCCGGTGCTCGAAAGCGTGCAGCCGCAGGCCGTGCTGGTGGTGGGTGACGTCAACTCGACCATCGCCTGCGCGCTGGTCGCCGCCAAACGCGGCGTGCGAGTGATCCACGTCGAGGCCGGGTTGCGCAGCTACGATCGCGGTATGCCGGAGGAAATCAACCGCGTTCTCACCGACCAGATTTCCGACCTGCTGTTCACCACCGAGAAAAGCGCACTTGCCAACCTCCAGCGCGAAGGGATCGACCCCGCGCGCGTCGAATTCGTCGGCAACGTGATGATCGACACGCTCTATCGCAACCTTGAACGCGCCGTTCCGGCCAGCCGGACCCTCGGCACCACGCTGCCGCAGTACGCTGTACTGACGCTGCACCGGCCGTCCAACGTCGATGACCATGACACGCTGGCTGCGCTGCTCGACGTCGTCGGCGAAATCAATCGCACCCTGCCGGTGGTGCTGCCGCTGCATCCGCGCACCCGCGGCAACATCGAAAAATTCGGTTTCACCGCCAAGCTTGACGGTCTCCATATTCTGCCGCCGGTGGGCTACCTGGACATGCTCGGCCTGATGCGCGACGCCAAGCTGGTGCTCACCGACTCCGGCGGCATCCAGGAAGAGACCACTGCGCTCGGCGTGCCCTGCCTCACCCTGCGGGACAACACGGAGCGGCCGATCACCCTCTTCGAAGGCACCAACACCCTGGTCGGCCCCGATCCCGATGCGATCCGGGCCGCATTCAACGACGTCATGGCAAGCGGCGGCAAGACCGGGCGTATTCCGGAATACTGGGACGGCCGCGCGGCGCTGCGCATTGCGCACACCCTGCAGGGCTGGCTGCCGCTGCAGAAAGGCAGGAGGGCGACATAAATGGCGCCAATCAAAAATGCCATGTCGGTCGATGTCGAGGACTACTTCCAGGTGTCGGCGTTCGCGCCGCATATCCGGCGCGAGGACTGGGACAGCCTGCCGTGCCGGGTCGAGCGCAACGTCGACGTCATTCTCGGTTTGCTCGACGAGGCTGATGCCAAGGCTACTTTCTTCACCCTCGGCTGGATCGCCGAGCGCTATCCTCAGGTGGTGCGCCGCATCGTCGACAACGGCCACGAGCTCGCCAGCCACGGCTACGGCCACCAGCGCGCCAGCGACCTGACGCCCGAGCAATTCCGCGACGACATCACCCGCGCCAAGCGCATTCTCGAAGACCTTGGCGGGGTCGTCGTGCGCGGCTACCGCGCGCCGAGTTTCTCCATCAACCGGAAAAACTGGTGGGCAGTCGAGGAGCTGGAAAATGCGGGCTATGTGTATAGCTCGAGCGTGTATCCGGTCAAACATGACCATTACGGCATGCCCGATGCACCGCGTTTTCCGCACCGGCCCAACGGCGAGGCCGGCATCCTCGAACTGCCGCCGACCACCGTCCCGCTGCTGGGCCGCAATCTGCCCGCAGCGGGGGGCGGCTGGTTCCGGCTGCTGCCGTACGAGGTGTCGCGCTGGATGCTGCGACGGGTGAACGCACAAGACCGGGCGCCCTGCATGTTCTATTTCCACCCCTGGGAAGTCGACCATGAGCAGCCGCGCCAGTGCGGAATTTCTGCCAAGACGCGCTTTCGCCATTACGTCAATTTGCAACGTATGCCGGGCAGACTGCGCCAATTGCTGAACGACTTCGAATGGGACCGCGTCGACCGCGTGTTCCTAGCCGAACATTGAATATGCAGTCCGAACCCCTTGCCGTGACTGATGCCGCGACGGCTGAAGTGACAGTGCGCGCACTGGAAGTGAAAGACCGTACGCGCTGGGACGCCTATGTGAACGCACACCCGGATGCGACCTTTTTCCACCGCGCCGGCTGGCAGCGGGTGATCGAGGATGCCTTCGGCCACCCCACCCATTTCCTGCTCGCCGAGCGTGGCAGCGAGGTGGTGGGCGTGCTGCCGCTGGCCGAAATCAACAGCCGTCTGTTCGGCCACAGCCTCGGCTCGCTGCCGTTCTGCGCCTACGGTGGCATCCTCGCCGATCATGATGCGGCCTACCGCGCGCTTGACGAGGCGGCGCAGACGCTGGCGCAGCGACTCAAGGTCGGCGCGCTCGAATACCGCAACCAGATCGCGCAGCACGCCCACTGGCCGACCAAGGATCTCTACGTCACCTTCAAGAAAGCCATCGACCCCGAGATCGAGGCCAACATGAATGCCATCCCGCGCAAGCAGCGGGCAATGGTGCGCAAAGGCATCAAGGCCGGACTGATTGGTGAGATCGACGCTGACACCACACGCTTCTTCCGGGCCTACTCGGCGAGCGTGCACCGCCTCGGCACCCCGGTGTTCTCCCGCAAGTTTTTCCGTCTGCTGAAAGAGCAATTCGGCGACGACTGCGAGTTGCTCACCATCACCCTCGACGGCAAGGTGATCTCCAGCGTGATGTCGTTCTATTTCCGCGACGAGGTGCTGCCGTATTACGGCGGCGGCGTCGCCGAGGCGCGCGCGGTGGCGGGCAATGACTTCATGTATTGGGACCTGATGCGGCGCGCCTGCGAACGCGGACTGAAGGTGTTCGACTTCGGACGCAGCAAGCGCGGCACCGGCTCCTTCGATTTCAAGAAAAACTGGGGCTTCGAGCCGACCCCGCTGTACTACGAATATTTTCTGGTGACGGACCGCGAGGTGCCGGAGATCAATCCGCTCAACCCCAAATACCGCCTGTTCATCCAGGCCTGGAAGAAAATGCCGCTGGCGCTCGCCAACGTCATCGGGCCGCATATCGTCAAAAACCTGGGGTAGGCGTGGACGGGCTGCTGTTTCTTGCGCATCGCATCCCGTTCCCGCCCAACAAGGGCGACAAGATCCGTTCGTTTCATCTGCTGCGGCATCTGAGCACGCGCTATGAAATCCACCTCGGCGCCTTCGTCGATGATCCTGAAGACTGGCAATACGAGGCGGCGCTGAAGCCGTATTGCGCGTCGATCAAGCTGCTGCCTTTGCATCCGCGCCGCGCCAAGCTGGCCAGCCTGACCGGCCTGCTGACTGGCGAGGCGTTGACCTTGCCCTATTACCGCAGCCGCGAACTCAGGCGCTGGGCGCAGGGCCTGGCGGAAAACGGGACCGTGTCGCGCGGCTTGGCATTTTCCTCGGCGATGGCGCAATTCATGCCGGCGGATCTGGCGCGCCGCGTGCTCGACATGGTCGACGTCGACTCCGAGAAATGGACGCAGTATGCGGCGACGCAGCGCTGGCCGCTGTCCTGGGTCTATGCGCGAGAAGGCCGCCGACTGGCTGAATGGGAGGCGCGGGTGGCGCAGGCGTTCGATGCCACCCTGCTGGTCTCCGAACACGAGGCGGCGCTGCTGCAGCAGCGCGTGCCGCGGGCGCGCCATCGCATTGGCGCATTCGAGAATGGGGTCGACGCCGCGTACTTCTCGCCGGCGCGCGACTACCCGAATCCCTATCCGGCCGGGGTGCAGGGGGTCGTGTTCACCGGCGCGATGGACTACTGGCCGAACATCGATGCCGTCACCTGGTTCGCCGAACGGATTTTCCCCGCCGTGCGCGATGCGGCGCCGGACGCACAGTTCACCATCGTCGGCAGTCGGCCCGCTGAAGCAGTCCTCGCCCTGGCGCGCCAGCCCGGCGTGGTGGTGAGCGGCAGCGTGCCCGACGTGCGGCCCTGGATCGCCCACGCCGCCTGCGCGGTGGCCCCCCTGCGCATCGCGCGTGGCGTGCAGAACAAGGTGCTCGAAGCGATGGCGATGGCGCGTCCGGTCATTGCCAGCCCCCAGGCGGCCGAGGGCATCCGCGCTGAAGCCGGACGCGACTACATCCTGGCGCGGGGCGAAGCCGACTTCGCACACGCCGTACTGGCCCAGTTGAAGGCCGCCGTGGCCGCCGCGCAGGCGCGCCAGTGCATCCTGGACAATTACGACTGGTCCCGCAATCTGAGCATGATCGACCCGCTGTTCGACGCAACGTCGGTCGCCACCCCCTATCTGGAGACTTGCCCCGCATGAGTGCCTTGCCCGATTCGCTTCCCGCCGTTCCGCGTGCCGCCTGGCTATTGCCGGGTGCCCTGACCGTCGGCGTCCTGCTGATCCTTGTCGGCATGTTCTGGCCGACCTTCTACTCGATGGCCGAAGTATGGGAGCGTTCGGAAACCTTTACCCATGGCTATCTCATTTTCCCCATCAGCGCCTGGCTGATCTGGCGCCAGCGCGATCAACTGGCACAGGTGCAGCCGCGCGCCGACCTGCGCGGACTACTCCTGCTGGCTGGCGCCGGTGCCTGCTGGCTGCTGGCCGATGCGGGCAGTGTCAATGTCGTCGCGCAGTATGCGTTCATCGCCATGCTGATTGCCGCGGTGTGGACACTGCTCGGCTGGGCCTTTGTGTGGGCGGCATTCTTTCCGCTGATGTTCCTGTTTTTCGCGGTGCCGGTGGGCGAATTCCTGATCCAGCCGCTGATGGGCGTGACCGCTGATTTCACGGTGGCGATGCTGCAGGCAACCGGCATCCCGGTGTACCGTGAAGGCACGTTCTTCAGCATTCCCAGCGGCGACTGGTCGGTGGTCGAGGGCTGCTCCGGACTGCGCTATCTGATCGCCTCGGTCACCCTCGGCGTACTGTACGCCTACCTCACCTACCGCTCGTGGAAACGGCGCCTGCTGTTTTCGATCGCCGCCGTCATCGTGCCGGTGTTCGCCAACAGCGGGCGCGCCTACATGATCGTGATGATCGCCCACCTGTCCGACATGAAGCTGGCGCTCGGCGTCGACCACTACATCTACGGCTGGGTATTCTTCGGCATCGTGATGCTGCTGCTGTTCTGGATCGGGAGCTTCTGGCGCGAGGACGACCAGCCCGCATCCGTGAATGAAAAACCGCTTGCGCCGGCTGCCGGCACGGGGCCTGCACGTCCGATTCTGCCGATGGCCCTGGCCGCGCTGGTGATCGCAGGCCTGGGGCCAACCTATGCCGCCTGGCTCAATGCCCGTCCGCTGCCGGCCATGCCCGAATTGCAGGTGGCGGCGCAGGGCGGCTGGCAGCCCGCCGAGCCCTTCACGAGTTGGGTGCCGCATTGGGTCGGCGCCGACCGCCAGCTGCGCCAGCCGTATGCGCAGGCCGGGCGCACGGTGCTGCTGGAACTCAATTACTACGTCACCCAGCGCCAGGACGCCGAACTCATCAACTCGCAGAATTTCATGATCCGGCAGAAGGATCCGGCGTGGTCGAACGTCGGCGAGCGCATCGTCACGGTGGACATCGGCGGCGAATCGCGGCAGGTGCGGCAGGCCAGGATACGCGGCAGCGACGGCCAGCGTCTGCTGGTCTGGCAGTGGAACCTGGTCAATCAGCGTCCCGTGGTGAACGACCAGGCCGCCAAGCTGATCCTCGCGCTCGACCGGGTACGCCTGCAACGCGACGACGGCCTGTCGGTGCTGATCGCCACGCCTTACGAGGATGCGGAAATTGAAGCTGCGGCGGCAACGCTGGCGCGGTTTGCCGCCGACATGGAGCCGGCGATTGGACGAACGCTCGACCTGGTTGACGGGCAGTGACCGCACATATCGTGCATGTCGTCCACCGCTTCGATACGGGCGGGATGGAAAACGGCATGGTCAACCTGTTCAACACCCTGTCGCCGGAACGCTACCGGCACACTGTGGTGGCGCTCACCGACTTCAGCGACTTTCGCCACCGCATCACCGCGCAGCGGGTCGATTTTCATGCGCTGCATCGCGCGCCGGGCCACGGCCTCGGCTGGACGGTTCGCTTGTGGAAGCTGCTGCGCCAGCTCAAACCCGATCTGGTGCACACCCGCAACCTCGCCGCGCTGGAAGCGCAGTTCGTTGCCGCGGCCGCCGGCATTCGCGCCACGGTGCATGGCGAGCATGGGCGTGACGTGTTCGACCTGTATGGCCGCAACTGGAAATACAACCTGCTGCGCCGTGTCGCCCGTCCATTCGTGTCGAACTACGTCGCCGTGAGCCAGGACCTCGAGACCTGGCTGCGCCTGGCCATCCGCGTGCCGCCGCGCAAGCTACACCATATCTACAATGGCGTCGACAGCGTGAAATTCCACCCGCGTACGGGCCCGCGGCCGGACTTCGCCCACCCCGAGAGCATCGTGTTCGGCTCGGTCGGACGCATGGTCGCGGTCAAGGATTACCCCACGCTCACCGCCGCCTTCATCCAGCTGATGCGCCAGCAGCCCGATCGATCCGAGCGCGCGCGGCTGGTCATCGTCGGCGACGGCCCGGCACGCGCGACCTGCCTTGATCTGCTGCAGGGGGCCGGCCTGGCGCACCTGGCCTGGCTGCCGGGCGAGCGCCACGATATCCCGGACATCATGCAGATGCTCGATGTGTTCGTGCTGCCCTCCAAAAACGAGGGGATCTCCAATACCATCCTGGAAGCGCTGGCGAGCGGCCTGCCGGTGGTCGCCACCGCGGTGGGCGGCAACGTCGAGCTGGTGGAAGACGGCGTCAACGGCACGCTGGTGCAGCCGGGCGACGTCGCGGGCATGGCACAAGCCTTGCTGGGTTATCTGGACTCGCCGGCACGCATCGCCGAGCAGGGGGCGAACGCGCGCCAGCACGCCGAGCAGCGCTTCAGCGTTCCGGTCATGGCCGAGGCCTACGCCACCGTGTACGACCAGACGCTGGGACGCTGGCGCTGAGGCGCCGTCAGGCAGCCCGAAAAATCGACAGACAAGGGACGGGATAACAAGAATGTGCGGCATCACCGGAATTTTCGATACCAGCGGCGTGAACGAGATTTCGCGCGAGCTGCTGCATCGCATGAACGAAACCCAGTTCCATCGCGGTCCCGACGAAGGCGGTCTGCACCTGGAGCCTGGCGTGGGGCTGGGGCACCGACGGCTGTCGATCATCGACCTGTCGACCGGCCAGCAGCCGCTATTCAACGAGGACGGCTCGGTCGTCGTCGTGTTCAACGGCGAAATCTACAACTTCCAGGAGCTGGTGCCCGAACTCGAGGCGCTCGGCCACACTTTCCGCACCCATTCGGACACCGAAGTGATCGTCCACGCCTGGGAGGCCTGGGGCGAGGCCTGCGTAGCGCGCTTTCGCGGCATGTTCGCGTTCGCGCTGTGGGACCGCGCGCAGGAAACCCTGTTCGTGGTGCGCGACCGTTTCGGCGTCAAGCCGCTGTACTACGCCTTCCTCGACAGCGGCGAATTCATTTTCGGTTCCGAGCTGAAGTCGCTGATGGCGCATCCTGGCCTGGCGCGCGAAATCGATCCGCTGGCGGTCGAAGAGTACTTCGCCTTCGGCTACGTGCCCGAGCCGCGCACCATTTTCAAGCGCGCCTACAAACTACCGCCGGGGTTCACCCTCACCCTCAGGCGGGGCGGGGCGCGCGCGCTGCCGAAGCAGTACTGGGACATGCCCTTCACCCCGGTCGCCGTGAAGGACGAGGCCAGCGCCATGGACGAATTGGTCGAGCGCATGAAGGAGTCGGTCCGCCTGCGCATGATCGCCGACGTGCCGCTCGGCGCCTTCCTGTCGGGCGGCGTCGATTCCAGCGCGGTGGTGGCCATGATGGCGACGCAGTCGGCCACCCCGGTGAACACCTGTTCGATCGGGTTCGACGATCCCGCGTACAACGAGGTCGAATTCGCCCAGCAGGTGGCCGACCGCTATCACACGCAGCATCACGTCGAAACGGTCGCCTCCAACGATTTCGGCCTGGTCGACAAGCTCGCCCAGGTGTACGACGAACCGTATGCCGACTCGTCCGCGCTGCCGACCTATCGCGTGTGCGAGCTGGCACGAAAACACGTCAAGGTCGCGCTGTCGGGCGACGGCGGCGACGAGCATTTCGCCGGCTACCGCCGCTACCGCTGGTTCCGCTACGAGGAGCGCATGCGATCGGTGATACCCCTGATGCTCCGCCGGCCGTTGTTCGGCGCGCTCGGCAGGCTGTATCCCAAGGCCGACTGGGCGCCGAAAGTGTTTCGTGCCAAGACCACCTTCGAGGCGCTGGCGCGCGACACCGTCGAAGGCTATTTCCACGGCGTCTCGCTGCTGTCCGACGCGCAAAGAAAGCAGCTGTTCTCGCCCTCGTTCAAGCGCGAACTGCAGGGCTACCAGGCGGTGGAAGTGCTGCGCCGCCACGCCGCCGTGGCGCCCACCGGCGATCCGCTGTCGCTGGTGCAGTATCTCGACATGAAAACCTATCTGGTCGGCGACATCCTGACCAAGGTCGACCGCGCCAGCATGGCGCATGCGCTCGAAGTGCGCGAGCCTTTGCTCGACCACGAACTGATGGGCTGGGTGTCCGGCCTGCCGGTCGATCTCAAGCTGCGCGGCACCGAAGGCAAGTACCTGCTGAAGAAATCGATGGAACCCTATCTGCCGCACGACGTGCTGTACCGCAAGAAAATGGGTTTTGCGGTGCCGCTGGCCGCGTGGTTCCGCGGCCCGCTGGCCGCCACCATCCGCAGCGTGGTGCTGGGCGAACGGCTGGCCGCCACCGGCCTGTTCAACCACGAGTTCCTGCGCGAAGTGGTCGAGGCTCACCAGTCCGGCCGCCGCGACTACTCGGTGATCCTGTGGACGGTACTGATGTTCGACGCTTTCCTCAGCCAGGTGCTGGGGATGGATGAAACGGAGCGGCAAGCCGCATGAAAATCCTGCACGTCTTCGACCACACCCTGCCTCTGCATTCCGGCTACACCTTCCGCAGCGCGGCGATCCTGCGCAACCAGCGGAAGATGGGCTGGGACACCTACCATCTGTCGGGCCCCAAGCAGATCGATTGCGATGTGATGGAAGAGGATGCAGACGGCCTGCATTTCTATCGCACCCCCAAGCCGACCGGCCTGCTCGCCAAGCTCCCCGGTGGCGACCCCTTCGCCGTGATGGGCGCAATCGAAAAGCGTCTTCTGGGCCTGGCCAGGGAACTGCAGCCCGACGTCATCCACGCCCATTCGCCGGTGCTCGACGGGGTGCCTGCGATCCGCGTCGGCCGCAAGCTGGGTATTCCGGTCGTCTATGAAATCCGCGCCTTCTGGGAAGACGCCGCGGTCGACCATGGCAGCACCAAAGAAGACAGCCTGCGCTACAGGCTCACCCGTGCGCTGGAAACCTGGGCGGTGAAAAATGCGGACGCCGTCACCGTCATCTGCGAAGGCCTGCGTAACGACCTCGTCGCGCGCGGCATTCCGCCCGGCAAGATCACCGTCATACCCAACGCGGTCGACATCGAAAAATTCGACATGGGCGGCAAGCCGGACGCCGAGCTGAAACTCAGGCTCGGCCTCGGCAACAGCCGCGTGCTCGGCTTCATCGGCTCGTTCTATGCCTACGAAGGGCTCGACCTGCTGATCACCGCACTGCCGTCCATCCTCAAGCAGATGCCCGATGTGAAAGTACTGCTGGTCGGCGGCGGGCCGCAGGATGCGGCGCTGAAGCAACAGGTGATGGCGCTCGATCTGAAGGATCGCGTGGTGTTCACCGGGCGCGTGCCGCACGCCGAAGTCAACCGTTACTACGACCTGGTCGACGTGCTGGTATACGCGCGCCATCCGATGCGCCTGACCGAACTGGTCACCCCGCTGAAGCCGCTGGAGGCGATGGCGCAGGGACGGCTGATGGTGGCGTCCGACGTCGGCGGCCACAAGGAACTGATCCAGGACGGCAAGACCGGCGTGCTGTTCCATGCCGGCAATGCGGGCGACCTCGCCAGCAAGGTGGTCGCGCTCTTGAAGTACGAGCAGGGCTGGGACAGCATGAAGCGTAACGGCCGCCAGTTCGTCGAAACCGAGCGCAACTGGGCCGTCAGCGTGGCACGCTACCGCAGCGTGTACGGCAGCCTCGTCAAACCCGGGATGGAGGCCGCGCTTGGCTGAGGACAGCACCGCTCAATCGGGCCGCATCGATCTGGTCGTGTTCAGCTCGCTCTTCCCCAGTTCGGCGCGCCCCGGTGCCGGGCTGTTTATCCGCGAACGCATGTTCCGGGTCGCACAGCACCGGCCGTTAGCCGTCGTCTCGCCGCAACCCTGGTTTCCCGGCCAGTCGCTCATTCGCCTGCTGCGTCCCGGCTACCGTCCGCAAGCGCCGGCGCTGGAAATCCAGCAGGGGATCCGGGTATATCACCCGCGTTTCCTGTCGGTGCCTGGCCTGCTGCGCCAGTTCGACGGCTGGTCGATGGCACTGGCAAGTTTCGGCCTGATGCGGCGGCTGAAGTGGCAGGGCGCGCAGCTGATCGACGCCCACTTCGCCTATCCCGACGGCGAAGCCGCAACGAGGCTGGGGCGCTGGCTGGGCTTGCCAGTGACCATCACCCTGCGCGGCACCGAAGTGCCGCACAGCAAGAATCCCGTGCTGCGCCCGCGTCTGGCGCGCGTGCTCAAAGACGCCGCACGGGTGTTTTCCGTGTCCGCTTCGCTGCGACGGCTGGCGATCGAACTCGGCGCTGCCGCGCAAAACACCGAAGTCGTCGGTAACGGCGTCGACATCAAGCGTTTTCATCCGGTCGACCGCGCCGCCGCGCGCCAAAAATACGGCCTGCCGCTGGATGCAAAAATTCTTGTCTCGGTCGGTGCGCTGGTCGAACGCAAGGGCATGCATCGCGTCATCGAGGCCATGCCGGCGCTGCTTGAGCGCCACCCCGATCTGCACTACCTCATCGTCGGCGGCGCCAGCCCCGAGGGCGACAACCGCGCTGAACTTGACGCCCTGGTGGCGCGCCTGGGGCTGGATGGATACGTGCATTTTCTCGGCACACTGCCGCCGGACGAGCTCAAATGGCCGCTGTCGGCATCCGACGTCTTCGTGCTCGCCACCCGCAACGAAGGCTGGGCCAACGTGTTTCTCGAAGCCATGGCCTGCGGCCTGCCGGTGATCTCGACCGATGTCGGCGGCAACGCCGAAGTGGTGTGCCGCGATGAACTCGGCAGCATCGTGCCGTTCGGTGATGCCGCTGCCCTGCAGCAAGCGCTGGATGGCGCGCTCGGCAAGGACTGGGACCGTTCCGCGATCCTTGACTACGCCCAGGACAACCAGTGGGAAAAGCGCGTCGCGCAGCTGTTGCGGGCGTTTTCCCCTCTGCTTGCTCATGGACCTTCAACAGATCAGTCTGCCCCGACAGCAGTCGAACGATGAGTGCAAGCAAACCCGCCACCGGCCATGACGCTCGCAACCTGCTAGTCCGCATCCGACATGCCTTGTGGCGGCACGCCAAGGCACTTCGCCAGCGCGTGTTGCCAAGTCCGGTTGAGCGGCACGTGTTCGTCGCCGGCATGCAGCGTTCGGGTACCAATCTCCTGATGGACGTACTGGATGCCAGTGCGAAAACCCAGGTGTTTCATGAGACCGATCCGCGCGCGTTCGAACACTATGAAATGCGCGATCTGGTGGTGATTCGGCAGCTTGCCGGGCAGTGTCCTGCACCGGTTTTCGTCATCAAGGCATTATGCGAACTCGACCGTATCAAGTCCTTGATGGATATCTTTACCCCTGCAAAAACCCTGTGGGTCGTTCGTGACTGGCGCGATAGCGTCAACTCGGCTATCAAATCCTTTGGCAACTTCGTACCGCAGTGGAAACGACTTGCAGACGGCGACGCGAAGGACTGGCGCGGGCGCGGCATGTCGCCCGCTATCCGTGAATTGCTTGCTGCGTTGTATCACCCTGACGCCAGCGAAGCAGAAGGCGCGGCCATCATGTGGTTCTATCGTAATTCGCTGTTCTTTGAGCAGCAGCTGGCCGCGGACGCACGAGTCCGTGTCGTATTTTACGAAGATCTGGTGCAGCACCCCATGCGCGAAGTGGCTGCGGTATACGATTTTCTCGGCCTGGCCGGCTTCAATGCCGCAACTGCCGGCCGCATCCACTCAAGATCGGTGAAGCATCGCAGCCCACCTGACATATCCCATTCTGTGACAAGCCTGTGCGACGAACTGCTGGCGCGCTTTGTCGCGCTGAAGCGGAGCCAAACGTGAGCGTCCCCGCTTGGTTCGCCCGCAGCGTTTACCGCGCACAGGAGGCGGCGATGCATCGCCCCACCTTTGCGATGCTGGCTGAGATCGACCGCACGCAATGGCTGTCACGCGGAGGCGTCGAAGCGTATCAGGCGCAGCGCCTCAGCAGGCTGCTGGCCTGTGCGCTGGCGCACAGCCCCTGGCACGCGGATCGGCTGCGCGTTGCCGGGCTGGAGGACGCCGTCGAGGCCGGTGCGGTTGCCCTGGCCGACCTGCAGCGTCTGCCGACGATGAACAAGCGTGATGCCCGCGACAACGTCGAACAACTGGTGTGGCGCGGCGTGCCTGGTGGCGTGTTCCAGTACACGACCGGCGGTTCCAGCGGCGAGCCGCTGATCTTCTATTTCGGCCGCACGCGCCAGGCCTCGGATGCGGCGGGTCGCATGCGCGCACGGCGCTGGTGGGGCGTGCAGCCGGGCGAACGCGAGGCCTATCTGTGGGGCGCACCGGTGGAGCTCAACAAAACAGACCGCATCAAGACCCTGCGTGACCGGCTGGTCAACCAGCTGGTGCTGAACGCCTTCGCCATGTCGCCCGAGCGCATGGATGAATATCTGGAGGCCCTGCAGGCATGGCAGCCGAAGTGCCTGTACGGCTACGCCTCCAGCATTGCCCTGCTGGCGGCTCATGCCGAGGCGCGGCAGCGCAAACTCAGTCTGCCGCAGCTGCGCGTGGTATGCACGACCGGCGAGCCGCTGTATCCGCACCAGCGCGAACTCATCGCTCGGGTATTCGGCGTACCGGTGGCGAACGAATTCGGCAGCCGCGAAATCGGCTTTACCGCGCACGAGGCGCCAGGCGGGCAGATGCTGCTGATGAGCGAAAGCCATATCGTCGAAGTGCTGGACCAGGCCGGACGGCCAGTAGCCCCGGGCGAGGCAGGCGAGGCCGTGATCACCGGCCTGACTTCAGAGGCCCAGCCCTTTATCCGTTATCGAACCGGTGATGTGCTGCGGCTTTCCAGCGAACCGGCCGCCGGAGGGCAGGGCCTGCATGTCATCGCCGAGGTGACCGGACGCCAGACCGACTTCATCGTCGCCGCAGATGGTCGCGTCATGCATGCGCTGGCGGTGATTTATGTATTGCGCGCGGTGCCGGGTATCGCGCAGTTCAAGTGCATCCAGCATGCGCTGGATCGCATGGAAGTGCAGATCGTGCCGGCCGCCGACTGGAACGAGGCCGCGCGCAATGCTGTGGTGGCGGGCTTGCGGGCACGCCTGGGCGAAGCGCTCAGCGTGGAATTGCGCATGCTGGACGATATCCCCCCCGAAGCCTCCGGCAAGCATCGCTACGTGGTCAGCCACGTTCCGCTTGCCGAGAGCCTGAAGCAGGCTGCGGCATGAACTCGAATTGAACCGAACCTGATCATGAAACCTTCTTCACTCATCCAGCTTCCCCTCCGCTACAAACCCTGGCAGGGACGCAACCTGCGTCTGGTGATGCAGGACATCGCCGGAACCGCACAGCAGCCGGAACACGACCACCGCACCCATTTGCGCGGCGCCATCGACTGGCTGAGCCGCGCGCAGGATGTGCGCAAGCACAAGCCCGACGCGGGCGGGGTCGCTGCGGGCTGGAGTTTCGAGGACGGCTGGCTGCCCAGCTATCCCGAGACCACCGGCTACATCATTGAGACCTTCATTGCCGCTGCGCAATACCTCGACCGACCCGAACTGATCGACCGCGCCGGGAAAATGATCGACTGGGAGCTCTCGCTGCAAACCGCTGAAGGCGCTTTCCCCGGGCATTTCGGTGAGGCGGGCAGTCATCCTGTGATTTTCAACCAGGGCCAGATCATGCATGGCCTTGTGGCGGGCTATGCCTCGCTCAATCGCCAGGATTGCCTTGAGGCAGGCGTACGCGCCGGTCACTGGCTGCTGGCGCAGCAGGATGAGGACGGCTGCTATCGCAAGTTCGAGCACAACGGCGTGCCACACGTCTACAACACCCGCGCCATATGGGCGCTGGCCGCCATGGGGGTGGTGGCGAACGAACCCGGCTTCCTGGTGGCGGCGCGGCGCAATCTCGACTGGGCGCTGAGCCAGCAGACCCCCAGCGGCTGGTTCGCCACCAATGCCTTCGTGCCGGGGCGGCATCCCTTCACCCACACCATTGCCTATGCGATTCGTGGCTTCATTGAAGTCGCCGTTCTGCTGGGCGAGGAGCGCTATCTGCAGGCAGCCGAAAAGGCGGCCCGCGGCCTGATGGCAAAACAGCGCAGCGATGGCTGGCTCGCCGGAACCTACGACGACGGCTGGACCCCCACGGCGAGCTACGCCTGCGTCACTGGCGTCGCGCAGATGGCCCTGTGCTGGTTGCGTCTGGCGCAGATCAGCGACGACAAGGACTACCGGGACGCCGCCTGGCGCGCGATTGCCTATGTCAAGCACACGCAGCGTCTGGAAGACGACGACCACGTCGTGCGTGGCGCCATTCCCGGGTCGGCGCCGATCTGGGGTGCCTATTCACGTTTTGAATTTCCCAACTGGGCGGCCAAGTTCTTCGCCGATGCGCTGATCATGGACATGGCCAATGTAGCGGTGCCGCCGGTCCCGGCCGGCGCCAAAGGGCTACCGCGATGAGCCGGCTGCGGCTGATGATCCTGTGCGGGCGCAGCGCCCGCCACCTGCACGTCGCCAACACCCTGTGCCGTGCGGGCGAGGCGCTGGCCATCGTGCAGGAAACCGGCGGCGAATGGAACCTGAAGAAAACCCTGAAAAAGCTGCGCCCCGACAATCTCTTCCGCAAGGTCTGGCGCTGGCTGCGTGATCGTCGCCGCTACACCGGCAATCCCGAGGCGAAATTCTTTTTTCCGGATGGCGAGCCGCGGCTCGACCATCCCGAACTGGTGCGCGAAGTCCCGCACGTCAACCATCCTGATGTGGTGAAGCTGGCGCGTGACCTTCAGCCCGACCTGATCTGCGTGTTCGGCACCTCGCTTATCCGCGGCGACCTACTGAAGGAAGGCCGCCTCGGCATCATCAACCTGCATGGCGGGCTGTCGCCCGAATATCGCGGCGCCGACTGCACCTTCTGGGCGCTCTACAATGGCGAACCGGAGAAAGTCGGCTGCACCCTGCACTACATCGATGCCGGCATCGACACCGGCCGCCTGGTCGCGCACATTAGTCCGGAAGTGCGCGAGGGCGACAGCGAATTGGTGTTGTTCTGGCGTGCGGTGCAGGATGGCGCCGAGGTCTATGCTGAAGCCGTTGCACGGCTTGCCAAGGGCGAACAGCTTGGCTCAAAGCAACCGGGCAAGGGCCGTCTGTATCAGGTCAAGGATCGTGGCCTGCGCCATGAACGGGCATTGGATACCCGGTTGGCTTCAGGCATGCTGGCAGGCGTGGCCTTGCCCCGCAGAGTCAGCTGGTTTACGAGTGTGACAGCACAGGAACAGAACACATGAGAGACATACTGGTTACCGCGATTGTCTTCGGCGCTCTGCCCTTCATTTTCAAGCGGCCCTGGATCGGCATCATGCTGTGGTGCTGGCTCGGCTACATGAACCCGCACCGTCAGACTTGGGGCTTCGCCTACGATTTCCCGTTCGCATTCATCACTGCCATCGTCACCATCACCGCCTTCGTGTTCTCGCGAGAGAAGAAGGAAATGGTCTGGACACGCGAAACCATACTGTTGCTGATGTTCATCGGCTGGATGTTGATCACCACTTTTTTTGCATTTTATTCTGACTTGGCATGGCTGCAATGGAACAAGGTCTGGAAAATCCAGCTCATGGTTTTTCTCACGGCCATCATCATCAAGGAACGCCAGCATCTGCACTGGATGATCTGGATCATCGCCTTGTCCCTGGGTTATTACGGGGTCAAGGGCGGCATATTCACCATCATGCATGGCGGGCAGTTCAAGGTTCAAGGCCCGGCCGGCACCTTTTTCGGTGGAAACAACGAAATGGCGCTGGTGCTGGTGATGCTTATTCCCCTGATCCGGTATCTGCATCTCCAAGCGACTCAGCAATGGGTTCGCTTCGGATTGGCCTCAGCGATGGTGTTGTCAGGCGTTGCTGCCATCGGCAGCCAGTCACGCGGCGGGCTGGTGGCAATGGCTGCCATGGGATTGTTTTTGTGGTTCAAGAGCCGTCACAAGCTCGTCATGACCATCTACATGGCAGTTGCGGTTGCAATCATGGCTTCGGTGATGCCACAGGCATGGTATGACCGCATGAATACGATCAAGACCTATGAGCAGGACGACTCGGCCCTGGGCCGCATCAACGCTTGGCACACCGCGTTCAACGTAGCGAAGGACCGGATCACAGGCGGCGGATACGAGATGTTCCGGGCGCCGACCTTCCGCCAGTATGCCCCCGAGCCATTCCGGGTGCACGATGTGCACAGCATCTACTTCGAGGTAATGGGCGAGCACGGCTTCATCGGATTCGGCATGTTCATCCTGCTTGCCGTGTTCGCTTGGCTGCGTGCCAACCAGGTGATTCGAGAATGCAAGAGCGACCCCGAGCGAAAATGGGCGGCTGACTTGGCGGCGATGATCCAGGTCAGCTTGGTCGGTTACGGGGCCGGGGGCGCATTCCTCGGACTGGCTTACTTCGATCTGACCTACCATTTGATGATCATGCTTGTGCTGGCGGCAAAGTTTTCCGGCGTGCTGGATAAGACTATCCATCGTAAGGAAAAGGTTGCGAATGAGCCGTACATGCATCCTTCGGCACGTTGGGTCAAACCGCCCGCGTGGGAACGTAAGTAGGCGGTTTCATTGTTTGCATGAATTGGACATGTTCGCCTGCACGAATCATGGGCCCCAAGCCGTGCATCCTGGCTCCGGGTTTATGAAATCCTTGCGCCGGAAATAACGCTGAAGTCATGCTGTTCAATTCATACGCGTTTCTATTTTTCTACTTTCCGTTCACCTTCGCGGCATTCTTCGCCATCGGCCGTTATAGCCGTTCCCTAGCCGCGCTCTGGTTGTTCGCGGCATCCCTGTTCTTTTATGGCTGGTGGAATCCCGCTTACGTCAGCCTGCTAATCGGCTCCATTCTGTTCAATTTTGCGATGGGCTCGGCCATTTCACGGGAGCATCATCGCGGCAGACTGACCTGGGCGAAGGGATTGCTGATTGCAGCCATCAGCGGTGATCTTGCACTCCTTGCCTATTACAAGTATGCAAATTTCTTCCTGATCAACACAAATCAGTTGTTGGGCACGACCTGGCAACTTGAAGAAGTCCTCCTGCCACTTGGCATTTCTTTCTTCACCTTCACCCAGGTCGCATTTTTGGTTGATGCATACCGGGGCGAGGTGAAGGAACGTAACTTCATCCATTACGGGCTCTTTGTCACCTACTTCCCGCATCTCATCGCGGGGCCGGTGCTGCATCACAAGGAAATGATGCCGCAGTTCGCGCAGGCGCAGACCTACCGCATGCACTGGGACCATGTTTCCGTCGGTCTGACCATCTTCGTCATTGGCCTTTTCAAGAAGACAGTCCTTGCAGATGGCGTCGCGCAATACTCGACTCCCGTATTTGATGCTGCCGCGCTTGGGCAGCCCCTGACATTTTTTGAGGCGTGGGGCGGCGCACTGGCCTATACGTTCCAACTCTATTTTGATTTCTCAGGTTATTCCGACATGGCAATCGGGCTTTCGCGCTTGTTCGGAGTCAAGTTGCCGCTTAATTTCCACTCGCCATACAAGGCAACCAGCATTATCGAGTTCTGGCGCCGCTGGCATATGACGCTGTCACGCTTCCTGCGTGATTACCTGTATTTCGCCTTGGGTGGCAACCGCAAAGGCGTTGTTCGTCGATACACCAACCTGATGGTCACCATGTTGCTTGGCGGACTTTGGCATGGAGCAGGCTGGACTTTCCTTGTCTGGGGAGGCTTGCACGGCTTCTATCTGTGCATTAACCACGCGTGGAGCCATTTTGTAAACCGGCTCTTGCCCACACCCTGGATGCCCCCAGGCCTTGGGAAACTGCTCGCCTGGTTGGCGACATTTTTGGCGGTAGTGGTCGGCTGGGTGTTTTTCCGTGCAAGCAGCTTCGACGCGGCGCTGGAAATGCTGCAGGGAATGGCAGGCATGAACGGCATCGCTGTGCCGAACGCGATTGCGGCCAAACTGGGTGGAACATGGCCGTTGCTTGCTGAACTGGGTTTCACGCGCTATCTGGGCGGCGGCAGCCAGTTCATTTTTACCTGGCTTTGGATTGCCCTCCTGCTGACAGTGGTGGTGGCAATGCCGAACACGCAACAAGTCATGCATCGATTCGAGCCCGTGATTCACATGCACCAGGCAGACGGTAAGAGCGAACTCAGTCTTATGAGGCGGCTCCACCTGGCACTGAGCTGGAATCCAAGCGTCAGTTGGGCAGTTGCTACCGGGGTAATTGCAGCTTTAGGCGTTTTCGCCATGAGCAGAATCTCCGAATTTCTGTATTTCCAGTTCTGAGCCATGAGCCGCGCAAACCCGCACAAACGTTTTTTAGCGCTTCTTGCGGCAACATTTCTGCTCGCCAGCCTGGTTGCTGCGGGATTCAATTACCTGGTCGACCCATACGGACTATTCGGTACCCCTCGCATCGCCAGGTTAAATGAACTCAAGCCAGCGTCCTCCGAGAGAGTTCGCGTGATCAAGCCCTACATGGCATCGCGAGCCAGGCCGAAAGTGGTCATCGGCGGCAACTCCCGGCCTGAGATTGGGTTGAATCCACAAGGCGCATGTTGGGAGACGGCAGACCGGCCTGTGTTCAATGCAGGCATTCCAGGCTCCGACGTGTTCATGCAAACACGTTACGTCCAGCATGCGGTTGAAAGCGGTAATGCAAGGCGCGTCCTCTTCGGCGTCGACTTTCTCGACTTTGTCGTCGATGCTTCAAAGCCAATGGGCAAGGTCAACTGGGATCGCCTTGGAAAGACTTTTGAGGGCAGGCTCGACTCAGGACGGGAAGATGGATTCGGTGCAGCCCTGAATATGCAAGTGGCCGAGGATGTTTTGAGCGGGCTTTTCTCGCTGGTGGCTCTCGGAGATTCATTCGTGACGGTTGCCTCGCAGCGGGACGCAAATTCGGCTACGCGCCGCGAGGATGGCTTCAACCCCGCGCTCGACTATCGCCCGATCATTCGCAACGAGGGGCAGGCCGTACTTTTCAGGCAAAAAAACCTTGAGGTCAGAAAACGCCTGCAGCAAAACGAAATCGGTATTCTGAATGTGCACGGCCAACTCGCCATGCCTCTGCAGGCTTTGCGGCGCTTCCTTGACTGGGCGAACGCCCATGATGTTGAGGTGGTGCTGTTTATCAATCCGTACCACACTGATTACCTGATACAGATCGAGATGGCTGGGAAGTGGCCCCTATTCGAGGAATGGAAGCGGCAGTTGGCATACATCGCTGCGGAGTATGACGTCCCGCTTTGGGATTTCAATACCGTCAATCGCTTCTCGACCGAACCTCCGCCGTTGCCCGGTGACAGACGTTCAGAACTCGAATGGTTCTGGGAGCCGGCACACTACCGCGCCGAACTCGGCGACCTGATGCTTGCCGCCATGCTCGATAGGCAATGCGGGAAAAGTCGCGAGTCGGGAGGGTTTGGTGTCAAGCTCGATCCGGCATCCATGCCGCACCATCTGGATCAACTCAGGACGAAGCTGAACCGATTCATTTTGGAAAATCCACAGGTGGTCAAGCGGCTACGCAATGGCGCGCCCTGATCGTGGCCATATGGGGATTAGAAGACGGGGGCTCAATGACCGTTCTCCTGCAGCCAGCGCTCCAGCATCATGGTCACCCAGATCATTACCCCGTAATAGCTGGCGTGCGGTCCACGCTGCATGGCTAGCATGTGGTCGAGATACGCCGGCAGGATCCAGCCGCGCTGCTTGAAGTCGGCCAGACTGTCGCCGACGAGTTCACCGAGCGGGGCGTATTGCGTGCTCCACACACCGAACGGCAGGCCGAATCCATGCTTGCTCTTGTTGATGATCTTTTCCGGCAGCAGGTCGGCGAGCGCCTGCTTGAAGAACCAGCGCAGCTTTTGTCCTCGCACCTTGTAATCGACGGGCAGGTGATTGGCGAAAGTGACAATTCGGTCGTCAAGCAGGGGGTAATGTACTTCGATGCCCGCTGCCTCGGTCATGGTGCCGACCTTGCGCAGGTCGTTGTCGGCCAGGGTGAACTTCAGGTCCAGGTGCATCATGCGATTGATGTAATGGTCCGATGCGGTGCGCTCGTAGACTTCAGTGAGGGCGGCATCTGCCGACAAAGGATCGACGACCTTGATGAAATCCGCGGAAAAAATATGATTGAGCGGAGTGCGGTGCAGGAAGTTGTAACTTTCCAGTCGCAGCGGAAGGCCGACCCTGGCTTGTGCAACATAGCTCTTCAGCTTGGATAGCGGGAACCGGTCCGATAGCCCCGGCAGCTTGGTAATTGGCTCGATCAGCCCGTGCCGCAGCAGGGCGGGAACATGGGCGTAGGCCTCGAACAGACGCTGTTTGGCATAGCGCGCGTTGCCGCCGAAGATTTCATCGCCGCCGTCGCCAGCGAACATCCGTTCGAAGCCGGCTTCGCGCGCGGCCCTGGCGCAAAAATAGGTTGGCACCGCAGATTCGTTGCCGAAAGGCTCGTCGTATACGCGCGCGATGACGGGGATTGCGGTCACGATATCGGCAGGCTTCAGGTAATACTCATGGCTGTTGCTGCCATACCGCTCGGCCGCGCAACGCGCATATTCCATCTCGTCGAAGCCGTCGGCGTCGAAGCCAATGGAAAAAGTGTCGACCGGTGCGCCGCGCGCGGTAGTGAGGGCGCCTACCACGGTCGAACTGTCCGTTCCTCCGGAGAGAAATGCCGCAGTGCCTGGCGCATCGGCATCGCGCACCACCTGGTCCAGGACGCTGCGAAAATCGCGGCGGTGGCTATCGAAGCCGGCATCGACCGGCGTGTAATCGGCCTGCCAGTAAAAACCGGTGCTGATTTGGCCGTTTTTCAGCGTAAGGTATTGTCCGGGCAGGAGCTTGTGCACGCCCTGATACAGGCTGCGCGGCGCGGGGATGGCGTGGAAGTACAGATAGTCATAGATTGCCTGCGGGTCGATGGTGCGACCGATGGCCGGGTGGGCCGCCACGCTTTGCGCACTGCTGCCAAACACCAATTGGCCGCCATGCTTGGCATAGCACAGGCGCTCGGCGCCTGTGCGGTCAAGCGCCATGAAAGCTTTCTTCTTGATCGGTTCCAGTACGGCAAACGCGAAATTGCCCTGCATCAGGGTCGGCAGTTTTTCTCCAAAACGCACCCAGCCGTGCGCCACCGCCACGGCTGGGCTCCGGTCGCGAGCGATGAACGCCAGCTCGTCGTCCACAAAGCGCGGGCGGCCATGCAACGCGGCCGCCAGCCCGTTTTCTACGTGAATCTGGGCCTTGCCGAAACGCGAGCATCCCGCCACCCCAAGCATCTGGCTGCTATGTTCGTGCAGCAGCCCCTCCGGCGACAGGCGGGCAGCGCCCCCCATGTGCCGGATCAAGTCCTGATGTGCGCCGTTGTCGCCCAGCCAGCCAAAAATGCCATCCATGGTGTCGTGTGTCAGAGTGATGCGGGATAATCAAGGCTCGATATTAACGGGCTTGCCGGTTTGGCACGAATCCTGTTTATTGAATCCGCTAACATTTGCCATATTGTCAGAAAGCCAAGTCAGTTGAGTGAATTCCTGGTCAAAGTAAGAAAAACCCTTGCCTGGCACGCGCGGCGCTTTCAACGCGGCGTGCGCAGTGCGCGTTGGGCGCTCACTCGCCCGTCGGCGCAGCGTCCGATCATCGTGGTTGGCTGTTCGCGTGCCGGCACCACGCTGGTCTATAAGACGCTGTCCGAATCTGACGAGATCGGCAGCCTGCAGCGTGAAACCCACGATTACTGGACGGCCCTGCATCCGCTAGCCGACAAGCACTGGGACACCCATGCATTGGTCGCTGGCGATGCCAGCGACCGCGAGCGCGACATCGTAAGCCGCTATTTTTACAGCTGGACCGGACAGCATCGCTGGGTCGACAAGAACAACCAGAATGGCCTGTGCGTGCCTTATCTGCAGGCGCTGTTTTCCGGCGCCGTGTTCGTCTTCGTCAAGCGGAGTCCGGGCGACAACCTCAATTCGCTGATCGAGGGCTGGCGCAAGCCCGACGAATTCGCCACCTGGTCGAACGACCTGCCGGCGACGGTGGCGGTAGAGAACGGGCAACTCCATCAGTGGTGCTTCTTCCTCGCCGAGGGATGGCGCAATTATCTGGACGCGCCGGTCGAGGACGTCGCCGCGTTTCAATACAACGCCATCAACCAGGCCATCCTCGACGCAAAGGCGGTCGTCCCGCCCGGGCAATGGGTCGAGGTGTTCTACGAGGATTTCCTGCGCGATCCAGTCGTCACCTTTCGCCGGGTGTTCGAAGGCTGTGGCCTGAGCTTCGATTCGCGCCTGCAGGCGCACTGCGCCGAGGTGCTCGATATCCCCTACAACGCCTTCTCCGAAATCCGCCTGGACAAATGGAAGGACGGCCGCAACCGGGACAAGATCGAACGCGTGCTGCCGCAGGTGGCCGACGTGGCCGCCAGGATGGGATATTGATGACGGTGTTGGCGCTTGCTTTCGCGATGCCGCTGGTATTGTGGGCGGGCGTGTTGCTGGCCTTTGCCGGCCCGCTGATTGCGCGCTGGCGCGAGCCGGTCCTGAAATGTCCCGTGCTCATTATCGAAAGCGACGACTGGGGCGCCGGCCCGGGGCAGCAGGCCGACGCGTTGCGCCGCCTGTCCGGATTGCTGCAGCGCCTGCGCGACCGCAGCGGCCGGCCGGCGGTGATGACGCTGGGCGTGGTGCTGGAGATTCCGGACGGCGAGCGGATCGCCGCTGCTGGCGGCACCGAATACCATGCCATGCGCCTGGCCGACGCCCCCTTCGATGCCGTACGCACCGCCCTGACCGACGGGATCGAGGCCGGCGTATTTGCCCCGCAACTGCATGGCCAGTGTCACTATTGGCCAGCGGCGCTGCTGGCTGCAGCTCGAACGGATCCCGATGTGCGCGACTGGCTCACCTCACCCGAACCCGCATCGACTGAAGCCCTGCCTTCCCCTCTGCAAAGCCGCTGGGTCGATGCATCCAGCCTGCCGTCGCGCCCGCTTGATCCGGCCGACATCCATCAATCCGCAGCCTGTGAGGCGGCCGACTATGCCGCGATATTCGGCCAAGCGCCGGCAGCGGCGGTGGCAACGACTTTTGTCTGGAACGACGCGGTCGAAGCCGCCTGGGCAACAGCCGGCGTCGACGTCATCATCACGCCCGGGCGTCGCGCCACCTGCCGCAATGCCGTGGGCCAGCCCGCCTGCGTGGATGCAACGATGCTGACGGGTGAGCGTTCACTCGCGGGGCAAACTTATCTTGTGCGCGACGTGTACTTCGAGCCCGCGTTGGGTCACGCCTCGCAGCGCCTGGTGGAAGGCCTGCTCGCGCGCACCCGGCAGGGCCGCGCCTGCCTGACGGAGACCCATCGCTTCAATTTTCTGCAGGCGCCAGACGCCAGCCTGGCAACCCTTGAAGCCGGTTTGAACGCAGTCCTTGCAACTTGCCCGAATGTGCGTTTTCTGTCCCCACTTGAACTTGCACACGCGATCCGGGCGCGCAACCCGGACTGGATCGAAACCCGGCTGCTGCCGCGTCTTGTCGCCTGGCGCGCCCGCCTGGACGAGCTCCCGCGGTTTCGCCGGATGGCACGACTCACGGGCCTGGCGCTGCCACTAGCCTTGCTGGGGCGGTCAGCATGAGTCCGCGCTTCTCGGTCATCATTCCTGCATTCAACGCTGCGGGCACGCTGGCGCGCGCAATCGACTCCGTGCGTGCGCAAAGCTGCACGGCGCACGAAATCATCGTGATCGACGACGGCTCGACCGATTCCACGGCCGAAGTTGCACGCCAGTTCGGCGACGCGGTGCGGCTGATCCAGCAGAACAATAGCGGCGTCTCGGTTGCCCGCAACGCGGGTGCGGCTGCGGCTAACGGCGAGTGGCTGGCATTTCTGGATGCCGACGACTGGTACGCCCCGGACCGGCTGAAGCTGCACGCAGAATGGATAGCGGACGATCCAGGGCTGGACTTTTTGACGGGTGACTACGAGTACCGCGACGATGCCGGCAGCCTGCTCGGAACCTCGATGGCGCAGCATGAGTCTGGCCGCGTGATGCTGGCCAAGGCCGCCGGCGCAACGCGGGTGGTGATGGAGACGCCGTCCGAGTTGGCCGCGTTCGTCGCCGACCATTTCGGCGACACGCATACCCTCTCGGTGCCGCGCGCTCGTTTTGTCGAACTGGGCGGCTACCCCACCGGCTTCAAGGTGTGCGAGGACGTGCATTTCCTCACCCGCCTGGTGGCTAAAAGCCGCCGCATCGGCGTGGTGTGCCAAAGCCTCGGCATCTATGTGATCCACGCTGGCAGCGCCACGCGGCGCAATCCGGTGGCCGCGCAGCGCGAGAACGTACGCACGCTGATCGACCTGGCGCGGCTGGCGGAAAATTTCCCGGCGCCGGTCAGCCGCGGCGTGGCCGCACGGATGCAGAGCGCCCGCTACAACCTTGGCTGCGCGTTGAGCAAAAACGGCCAGCGCATTGCTGCAGTCAAGGCCGTATTGCCCACGCTGGCGGCGCGCCCAGGCTGGCGCAGCCTGCGCGATGTATTGTCGATGCTGAAAGGATGAATGCGTGAACCGCCTGTTGGTGCTGACGGAATTGTTCCTTCCTACCAAGGGCGGCACGGCCGTGTGGGCGGCCGAAGTCTACAAGCGCCTCGGCGGCAAGGAAATTCACATTGTCACCGCCGACGTGCCGGGTGCGGATACGGTCGACGCTGTTCATCCCAATACCATTCATCGTCTTAGTCTCAAGCGCGTGGCCTGGCTGCGTCCTGAATCTTTGGTGATGTATGCACGCTTCTTCTTCAAGGCATTGTGGCTGTCGGTCACGCATCGCTTCGACGCCATCCATGCCTTTCGCGCCCTTCCAGAGGGATTCGTTGCTTGGCTGGTCGCGCGCCTGACCTTACGTCCAGTCGTGATCTACGCCCACGGTGAGGAGTTGACCACGTGGGGGCGTGGAGGAAAATACAAGGCGATGCGCTTTGCCTTGCGCCACGCTGACCGGGTCATCGCGAATAGCGAGCACACGCGCGACACGCTGCTGAAAATGGACGTCGACGAGGCGGACATCACCATTATTTACCCTGGGGTTGATGTGTCGGTCTTCAGACCAGGGCTGGACGTAAGCGGACTACGTGAAGGCCTGGGTATCCGCCCCGACGACAAACTGGTGTTCTCGGTCGGCCGCCTGTCGCGCCGCAAGGGCTTCGATCAGATGATCCGCGCCGTGGCGCAATTACACGCCGAAGGCTTCCCGCTACGTTACGTCATCGCGGGTATCGGTGAAGACGCCGATTACCTCGATGGCCTGATCGCGGAACATAATGTCCAAGGCATCGTCCACAGGATAGGTCCGGTAAGTGAGGCCGACCTGCCGCGCTGGATGAATGCCTGCGACGTGTTTGCCATGCCCAACCGCGAAATCGACGGTGACAATGAGGGATTCGGCATGGTGTTTATCGAGGCCAGCGCCTGTGGTAAACCTGTCCTTGCGGGTGATGCTGGCGGTACCGCGGCTGCAGTGCATAATGACTTAACTGGTCTACGCGTTGATGGCAACTCGGTCAAGGCAGTGGCAAATGCGCTGGTTCGATTGCTTTCTGGTAAGGACGAAGTTGTGGAAATGGGACAGTGCGGCTGGAAACGCGTACAGACTGAATTTGCATGGGAAAAGGTAGCGGACAAGACTCATGCTTTATCCTTGAATATGAAAAGGAGCGACAAAAAATGAGGGCATTCTGGTTAAGTGCGTTGCTGCTGATATCCATGCCGAGTTGGGCCATCCTTCCCTTCACGGCCACGCCAGCAGAGCAGGCCATGTGCAAAGCCCGCGTTTATTCCCGACTGGATCACAGCGATCGTAAGAATGCGGTACACATGCACCATTATTGTGATGGCTTGCGTTTTATTGACCGCGCCTACGCGTCAATGAAGAATAAGCGTGAGATGGGATATTACTTGGGGAAATCGATCGCGGGTTTTGACTACGTTTTAAGTGCCACCCAGGAGGACTATGCAATGCGCGGCGAAGTCCATGTGGGCAAGGCGCGCGCCCTGAAATTGATGGGCAGAAATGCGGAAGCCGCGGCGGAGTACCACAAGGCTTTGCGTTATAAATTTGATTCCCCCGATGTCTTTATTGCGGTTGCTGATTTTTACAAAGAGTCGGGCAACAAGACAAAGGCCCTGGAGACGGTGACCGAGGGACTTAAAATCAACCCCCAATCCAATGGTCTCAAACGTCGCTACACGGAGTTAGGGGGGAAGTTGCCCTATCCTGAAGCAGTCGATAAAAACACTCTCGCCAAGGAATCCAAGGTCGAGGATAAGCCAGATGACAAGATTGGGGATGAACAATCCCCCAAGGAGGCGGAGAGCGAAGTTGCCAAGGCCGATAAGCCGACAACCCAATCTGAGGTAGCCCCCCAGCTCGATCCGCCCAAAATCGGCTCACCGAAAAATCCCTACTGCCGCTTCTGTCCGGATTGAATCGTCGTTGACTGAATCGCCATACATGGAATCTGAATCTGCACCGTGTGTTACTGACGATAAGGTGCAAGGCAATTATGCAGCGATGCCTTATTGATTTGCGCAGCTTAGCAACAACGCCTCAAACTCACGCACAGGGTAGGTAGTAAACGACTGCTCCACCATGGCTCGACCTGCCTCTCCCATTGTTTCGCGCAGTGACGGGTTGGCAATCAATGCGTGAACCCGGGTGGCCAGGGACTCGACATCTCCAGACTCGACCAGATAGCCGTTTACCCCATCTTCGATGACTTCAGGGATGCCACCCACCCTCGTGGCAACGACCGGTTTGCGGCAGGCGCCGGCTTCCAGGTTGATGAGTCCGAGCGGTTCCTGCCAGCGCGACGGAACAACAATAATGTCCGCGGTATGGTAGACGTTTTCCACGTCTTTGCGGTAACCGATATAGCGGATGCGTATATCACCACCCGCCAGTTGCTCAAGGTCAGTGGGGCTATAGCTACCGGGGAATTTTTTCGGATCGCGACATTCCCCAGCGATCAAAAAACGTGCGTTCGGCGCATCGATGGCGCGAGCCATCTTGATGAAATCGGCTACGCCCTTGATTTCGCGGATTTGCCCGAGAAAAGCGATCACGATGTCGGTTTCGGTGAGGCCCAGTTCGCTGCGCAGGCTATGGCCTGCATCAAAGCGTGCAAGGCTGATCGGGTTGTAAATTACCGGCTTGGCCAGACCCGGGGGGCCAGACTGTTCAGCCGTATAGCGCGATACCGCGATCGCTGCGCGGCACCAGCGCATTGCCGGCGACGGGCTGTGATTGATGACGTGGTAATGCGCGAGGATGGGAATGCCGGCGAGCTTTGCAGCGAGTAACTCAGCCGGCCGCCAGAAGTTCGAGCCGTTGACATGGATTACTTCAACCCGCTCCTTACGGAAAAACCGCCATGCCTTCCAGAGGGCTCTCAAATAAACGAGAGGGGATCCAGGTTCGGTAAAGGGTGACCAGACTTCAAAGCGCAACCCGTGCGCATTCAATTCGGGTTCGATCGGGCCCCTGCAAGGCAGTACCAGAACAGGATCTAATCGGGTGGTGTCGAGTTGCCACAGATTGGTGTAAAGCACGCGACTCGCGCCACCCCAGTCGCCGCAACTGTTGGTGATGAAGCAGACTACGGGTTTCTTGTTCATGGACTCGTATTATCTAGTAAATGTGATTTGCCACCGTCTTGCGAGATTTTCGTCTCATCCGTAAATCTCCGGCTGCCGCAACTGGCCATGAACATTTATTGTCGCTGCGCTTAATTTCTGTGCAGGTTTTCATGAGGGTCTTCAGATCACCATTGGCTAAATGCGCCCGGGTCGGATTAGTTTTTTACCATCACACAATCGAATTCGATTAGGCGAAGAGAGCGATCCTTGGTGACGGGAAACATGTCGGAAAGAACGAAGCCACGGTCATTCAGGCTTGTTAACATGGTCGTAAAAGGAGGCATGCCCTGATAGAGAGGTACGACCGACCCCTCGAACTGCAAGCCGACGAATTGATCTAAGGATTGCTTGGCACCACGGACGACTTCGAGATCGTAACCCTGCGTATCCATCTTGAGATATGGCTGTTTGGCCGGGAGAGCTTGAAGAAGGCCAGGCAGTTGGCGGTCGACCGTATCGACAGCAACTTCAATTTCTTTCAGCGTCTCACGCTTCTGAGAAGCATGAGCGCTTTCTGAAAAATCCGGCTTGTGAAAGGAGCTCAGTGTGCTTGCGACAGAAACATTGAACATTGCGGTACCATGATTGGCGCCTAGTGCCATTTGAAACACTCGCCAGCGGGTGTCGTCCTGGCTGCGTTCAAGTAGCTTTTCATAGGCCTCGGGAACTGGCTCGTAGCTGGCGATCCAGCCTTTGTACCCGACGTGCAGACGAAGGAAGTCTCGGTACTGTCCGACGTTAGCGCCCACATCCATGACAAGGTCGACTTCGTATAAATCAAACAAATGACGAAGATGCTCCGCTGCTTCGTAGTGCTGTAGTCGCCACGTAGGCATTACTGTGAAGCCCATTTTTTCGGCGGCTTTGCTTGCCAGGTTATTCAGTCTGCTCATGTTTTGCATCCCTCAATTGGGGTTGGTGCGGAAAAGCTGCGTTTATTGGAAGCATGTTCGCTTAGGGCCTTGGCCCAGATCCGCTCCATGTTGCCCATGTGCGCATCGAGGGAGAATTCGTGCTCAACCCGCTGCCTGCCAGCACGTCCCATCGTGGTTTTCAAGGATTCATCCTTTGCCAAACGGATGATGTGCTGGACTATGCTGTCCACATCACCTGGTTCGTAGAGGAATCCGGTCGTTCCGTGAACGAGGATTTCAGCAGCACCGTTTGAACGCGCGGCAACTACGGGCAATCCTGCCGCCATGCCCTCGATCATGGCAAGCCCGAACGGTTCGACATCCGCTGCATGGATCAGCATGTCCGCGGTCGCCAATTGTTCCATTACCTTTTCATGCTGAACAATTCCTTTCAGGCGAATACGGTCAGCGAGGTTGAGGTGCATTACTTGCGACTCCAGGTCTTTTCGGAGTGGGCCGTCTCCAAAGATTGTCAGATTGCACTCAAATCCACTTTCACGCAGTTTGGCCACCGCCTTCACAATGTCGTCCACCCGCTTTTCTGGAGAGAGTCTGCCAATTGTCACGAGCTCCAAGGTGGAGCCGGGCTGTTTGCTTGTTCGCTGCAGTGGACCATTGATGGGCAGCCCATTCCAGACCCGATGCAGCTTCCGGTCAGAGCCGGTAAGGTCAATCCACGTCTGTCGCTCACTTTCGCTCACGACTACGATCGCGTCGGCGTTTTCCTGTGTGTATCGCAAAAATTCAACGGGGGTGTCGGCGACTGCGCCATGTGCGGTCACTACACAAGGCAGGCCGAGGAGTCTGGCGAGTGGAATGCCTACGTCGATTGCCCAATTGATGAAATGTACTTGTACAAGGTCCACTTGCCGGATCTCCGGCATCGAGATCAGTTTGCAGAAAAAGCTCTTGCGACGTTCTGCGAGCATGCGGCCATAAAGGGCTTTATTCGCAGCGCGCGCGACGGCCGGCGTGAATCTTCGCAGGTCTGGTCGCCATGGCGTGGTTGTCCGGTAATTTGCATAAATCGCGGTGTGTTCGTCCAGTCCGAGTTGTTTGGCCAGCTGATGGCCGGAGTCGTTGCCAGTGTTTGCCGCGAGGACAGCAGTCTGATGCCCGAGGGCATGCGCGCCGACCATTTGCCAAAGGACGAAGGTGTGGGTGCCGACCGGAAAGCTGCCAACGACGTGAAGTTGTTTCATGACGCGACATCATCTCCATTTGTGATTTGGAATGGGCATATCGGAAAGTCGGCCCGGCCCCAATTACGTGGCGCCCAAGGACGCCTAGTTTCACGACAAAGCACACAAAATAGCATTTTGGATATTACCTACAAAGGCGATATTGGGTATTGACTGCCCAGGTCCGTCGCCTGGAAGCGAGTCGTCGGCATAGTGCATTGAGTGTGAGCCAAATAGATTTACATGGAGACCACGGTCAATTCTCCGTATCGCGATTATGTCTGATCCATCTGTACAGACTCTCCCACAGCGTGGCGGCAATATCGGCATGCTGGTCAATCAGGTTCTTAATGCACATCGGATCCTCCACAACGTCGAAGAGCTGAAGCAGATGACCCTGGCTGAGGGGTTGATAGACGAGTTTCCAACGGCCTCGCCTGATCATGCGGTCCTTGGCAGCGAAGATGGTTTCGCAGTATTCGGGTTTGATGGCGAGCGTTCCGCTGCCACGATTCGGAACCTCGATCAGTTCAAGCAGGTTAGGATAGCGCAGATGTGTTTCCGGCAGCCCCGGAATATCGGCTATCCAGATGCCAGTCTCGTTGAACGCATCGAGCTCCGGGCAGGCACGGTCTGGCCCCATGCAATTGACAAGCGACACGCCGTCCATATTGCTGGTTGTGGGATGGCCGCATAATTCCAGAAGCGTCGGGGCCAGATCGATCGTGCGAACGACATCGTCGATCTTCCCTCTGGCAGGCAGGCTCGGGTCGCGGATCACCAAAGGGATGCGCGGGCTGGCTTCGCCGACAGCCGAATTGCCCTGGCCCCAGGTGTCGTGCTCGAAAAACTCCATGCCGTGGTCCGAATAGACGACGACGATCGTGTTATCAGCCAGCCCGCAGGCTTCAAGGTGTGCCAGCATTTTGCCCACTTCATCGTCAAATTCCGCCACACATCCGTCATACAGATCGATGATCTGGTCGAGATCGAATTCCGCCTTGGGGGCGCCCTGGCGTCGGATGATGTCGAACGGGTCGGTCAGGCGTGCCATGGCGAACTTGGATTCACCCTTATAGGCTGGATCGGCAAAACGTGTGTACCAAGGCCATTCCGATGCAAACGGCGGGTGGGTGGTGGAATAGAACACGTTGAGAAAAAACGGTTGCGGGCTTTCTGCCAGGCGCGACACCAGCCGCCGCGCGCGCTTGCCCAAAGGCTGCGTCAGCGGCACCCCGCCCAGGTAGTACAGCTCGGGCAGCATCAGTCGTCCCAGCCGGTTGTGGGTGAACAGTGACAGGTACAGGCGCAGGTCCTTTGGACCCTGGCGAATCAGGTATTTCAGGTTCCACTGGTCTTCCGGCAGGTCGGTGTAATCAAAGCCGAAGGAAAACTTGCCCATGTCGCCACCGCACCAGTCCGAGAGCGCGGCTGTGCGATAGCCCGCCTGTTTCAGCAGGGTGGGCAGGGCGTCGACTTTCAGGCGCGTATCCTCGTCGGGAACAAAGTTGTCGCGGATGCCATGGGTGTGCGGCCAAGTGCCCGTCAGCATCGAGATCAGGCTGGGGGCGGTACGCGCGCACGGAACATAGCAGTTGGAAAACAGGGTGCCGGCCGCGGCTAGCGCATCGATGTTCGGGGTCAGCGCGCGGCGATAGCCCAGTGCGCCCAGGCGGTCGGCGCGCAGCGTATCGGAGCCGATCATCAGGATGTTGGGCGGCGCATCTTCTGCGCGCGTCGGCTGTTTGCGCGGTGCGCGTGCCTTCGGCTGCCAGCCCGTCCAGGTGATCGTTCCCGCAAAGAACAGCATTGCTGCCCACAGCGCCATCAGGTCGCCGATACGGCCTTCCCTTGACAATTGCCAACTGGCGGCTGCGAGCAGCAGTCCGACCAGACCCATGGCGCCCGCCTGCAGGACCGTGATGAAAGCCGGGCTCATCCACTGCCACAGCCGGTACAGTCGGCTCATGCGGTAATGCATCGATGCCACCAGCAGGCCAGGATTGAAGCGCAGCTTGCGGATAAATTGCAGTGAGAACGCGCCCAGCACGCCCAGGATTGCGGCAATGAAGGCCAAGCCCGCCGACCACGTTGCGCCGAGCACTGTGTTGAGCATGAAGTACAGCAATACCCCCGCGCCGCCGGTGAACAGCATCAGCGCGAACGCCCAGGCGGTCAGGCGTGCCAGTGCAAACAGGGTGTAGCGCCGGTAATGGGTGAGCACTTCATCGCGCATGCGCGGCCCGGTTTGTGAAAAATCGAGCAGCGATTTAGCGAGTAGCGCTGCCGACCCCAGGCCCGCCACCCCCATCGCGGGCAGGATGCCGGCCCAGCGCGCATCGCCGGCAGCGAGCCAGGCGATGAGGCCGCAGGCACCGGTAAGCAACGCCAGGGCTTCGACGCCCAGCACGCCGCGATCGGGGGGTAGTTGCAGTTGCTTTCTGCGATTGGTAGGAAGGGAGTCAGGGGCATCGAGGTCGTCAACCGAGGCCACCCCCATATAGTCGGTTTGACGGGTCATGTAGGACGGGTCGGACAGGCGATCCCAACGTCCACGCAAAAAGCCATATAGGTTGACGACGCGTACGAACTCCATCACCGCAAGGACGCGCAGGCGCATCCTCCAGCCCTTGTCGGCAGTGGTTTTGCTGGCCTGTGTCCACAAGTGCCGATAAACGTGCCAGGCGGCCACTGCGAGTGCAGCGGCCAGCAAGGGCACAAACCACACGCTCCCCAAAAGCAGCAGCAGAAACAGACCGTGCACCTGAAGATTGGTGAGGTAACCGGAAGTGCCGATGCCCACTCGCGAATTGCCGCGAGAAAAATTGATTCTCTGCCTGGCCAGCGCACGCCAGGTTTCGCGGGGGCGCCAGCGCACGATGGCGTCGCGGCAGAACACGAAGCGCATCCCCAGTTGCCGCATGCGGATGTTGAACAGCGTGTCTTCCGCGGCATACAGCCATTCCGGGTAGCCCCCGGCTTTTTCCCAGGCGAGCTTGGTGAATGCGACCGAACGGCTTGAGGGGTAGAAGCGCGCGGTTTCGGTCTGGTCGCGATTCGGCTGGAAAGTGGCGTACACCACTGCTTCTTCGAAGGGAGTGTGCGTTTCGAAACTGAAATTGCCTGCAACCACGTCTGGTTTGCAGTCGGCTTCAAAGCAGCGCTCGATCTGTTTCAGCCAATCCGGATCCACACGGCAACCCGCATCGGTGATAGCGAGATGGGTACCGGTTGCAGCAGCAATACCGAGGTTGCGACCTTCAGCAATATTACATGGCTGCGAGATCATGCGGAGGACACCACGTTCCGCGTAATCTTCGAGGATTTCAACGGTGCCGTCGGTGCTGGCGCCATCGACGATCACGATCTCGTCAGGCTTGCGGTTCTGCGACAACAGGGATTCGACAAAATCACGTATCGTGCCAGCTTCGTTGCGGACAGTGGCGATGATTGCGAAGCTGGGTTTTGTCATGTATGTGTTCTAAATAAACGCCACAAACAACATCACGGAAGACACAGTGCTGTTGATAGGAAACACCGATGTCCCCCTTCATTAGCGATACTCTACATATAAGATGAATATTGCCCTGCCGCTAACCCGCTATCCAGCCGCCCACGTAGCCGACAAAGTAGGCAGCGTTCATTTCCTTGCGGAGTGATTTGTTCGCCCCTGAGCGCAGGCGCTCTTGCGCCGCCGTCTTTAGGGCGCGCAGCAATTGCGCAAATAGATACTTGGGAGGAAATCGACTCTTCGTTCCCCGATTTCGTCTCCCTTCCATTTTTCCCTGGCGAAAATGCAGATCGAGAAAGTAGCTGCGATTCAACTTGGCTGCCTGGATGCGGTGGTATATCACCGCATCAGGCGTCCACCACACACTAAACCCCGTGGACAACAGACGCCGATAAAAGTCGACTTCCTCTCCGCCGGTGTTGTCGGTACCCTTGCGGCCAAGCATTGGATCGAAATTCCCCGTGCGATCAATTACAGCCTTACGAAATCCGAAGTTGCCGCCATAAAATGAAGTGCTGTGCTCGGTAAGTTGCGTAATTTCATGGTATCGATCCACGTCGCCCAGAAAGCCCAGCAGGTCATCCTGTAACCAGGCAGGGCGGGCATCCTCGAACATGACTCGGATGCGACTTCCGAAAGCATCGGGTGCTTTTGACTCAATTAGACGCTCGTAGGCACAGAGCCAGTCCTCGTCTGGCGTTTCATCATCGTCTATGAAAATGATGTATTCCCCGCGTGCTTCCCTGATAGCTCGATTGCGCGCATTCGATAGGCCCAATTCTTCTTCCCGCACCACACGTATCCGCCAGCCGTCCGGCCACGGGTGGTGTGCGAGCAGTTCGTGGGTGCCATCGCTGCAGCCGTTGTCGATGATTAGCAGCTCCCATGCAGCCTTTGGCATGGAAAGCGCGCGCAAGTCTTTCAATGTTCGGACCAGGCGGTCTGCATGGTTGTGCGTGCAGAGCGCGACTGTGTAGGCAAATGTGTCGGTCATGAGCTTATTGCGCGAAAACGACTTGCCACGCGGCTTAAGTAATATCTGGCCACACTTCCCAGTCGTCCGTCATTCGTGCCAAGTCGCATCTTGCGCAGAAGCATTGCCGGCGTGTCTGCGCCGAAAACATCCAGTCGTCGAATGCGGTAGCGATTAACGTCGCGGCGGTTGAATCCCGGCTGGGTTGAAAAAGCGGCGCGATAGCCCACGGAACTAGTCGCGTGTTCCACACGGTTATCCAGATGTCCGAAGGGGTAAGCCAGGTACTCGCCGTCAAAGGCAAACGATTTTTGCAGCGTCGTGCGTGATCGGGACAACTCTTCCACCAAAACGGAATCGTCCAGTGTGGGGAGGCTGGGATGCGTGCAGGTGTGTGAATGAAAACTGATTCCGCGTCCAGCCATGTCGCGAATCTCGTCGGCGTCGAGTAAAGGATAGGTCCTGCCGTCCGGATTGACTGGCTGGGTCCACTCGTCCTGCTTGCCAATCAGATCGGTCACCAGGAACACGGTGGCGGGCCATCCATGCTGCTCAAGAACCGGCAAGGCGTAGTCGCGTACCCCGCGGAAACCGTCATCGAAGGTGATCACGAAACTCTTTTCAGAGAGATCCATTTTTCCCTCGACCCAGTCAATGAACTCCCCTATTCCAACCGCGTTCATACCGCAGTTGGCCAGGGCTTGCATGTGTGCCGCGAACTGCTTGGGAGATATGCAATATTTTTGTTCCCACGCATTGTTGGCGGTGCCAACGCGGTGATACATCAATACAACGATTTTGTCGGTAGGCATAAGGTCAGCCTTAACAAGCCGTTTCAATCAAGCCGCGATACGGAACCACAACAAACGGTGCGAGGGCTGCTTTGATCATTGCGGGCATCAAGAATGTGGATTTTCACTCGTAATTCAGTTGGTGTGCTATGGGTGACACGGCACGCCGCAGCAACCATCGTTCCAGCTTGCTTACATAGGCCTGCTCACCCCCCCGCTCCGAACTGCCGACTTTGGTCTTGAGGAGGGAGTGGTCTATCGAGATGCTTAGATGCTTTTCTATCGTCTCGAGCGGCATGTTGCCTGCAACAAGATCCTCGTAACGCACCATAAGCGCATTGAGTCCCTCTGCATCCCTTATGAAACTTTCAACCAGATTTCGCCAGTGTTTTCCAAAATTCGTTGGCGTAAACATGGGCCTGTCCGGAAATGTGTCGTACCACTCGCGGCCATAGCGGCAATAGGATCGATAAGCATCAAGCGGGTTGCGGTAGAGAAACACGAAACGAGCTTTTGGATAGAGCCACTGCAGGTAGGCGCAATGATCAGTATTCAGGCGGACCTCCTTGATGCCCCAGCGATCTGCTCCCGCACGGCGCGCTGGTTCGGCGAACATCGTATCGAAAAGCGCACGCTGCCCCCTGCGCCAGTCTTCAAGGGAAGGAAACAAATTGGCGATCCACTCTCCGGATAACTGATTTGGTGGCGTGCCTTCGTAGAAATAGGCCTGCGGCGGCCAGCCGGGTCGGAATGCCCGCATGCTGTCTGACAGCGCTTGGATCAAGCCACACTCGTCATAGGGCTCACCCCAGATGAGCACCCGGGAATCGGACATGATGAGCCGTTGCAGCAGGGTGGAGCCTGAGCGCCAGCCGGCGGAAAGCAGAAATATCGGCTCCTCGTTATCATCGGCAACCCTGGGCGGACACCTCGCCTGGAGCACCCTGACGCCTGTAGAAACGCTTGGCCTGTGCTGGAGTGCCCGCTGATGGGCTGACCTGGCCTTTGCGGTACCGCGAAGGGCCGCTGACAAGTATTCCAGAATGTTCGTCACTTTACTGGTTGCCTCCCGGCGCCGATTTGAGGAATGCGGGCCGCACGTACTCAACTGTTCCGGCACTCTGCATCAATGCCATCAGGGTCTCCTTCGCCTCTTTGAAATCCGTCTGGCCGGCGCGATAACGCGTTAAAAGGGCTGTCACCTCAGGGCTGAGCCGAGCCATGAGGTACTGTCGGCAATAGTCATGATGGGCTTTCGTGAGGCGATAGGAGATGCTGTGGACCAGCTTTCCGCTCCATCTGAGCAAGAGGTTATTGATGCCATCAACATTCTGGAGAAGCAGAGCAACCACCGCATTGACTGCATCCTCCTCATTGATAAAGCCGTTCTTGTAACGGACCAGTACATCGGATGCCTTGACTTCACAGTACCGCGAGCAGAAGAGCGCGTCGTCATGTCGCCGAAAGTAGTAGAGCGGCTCGGGAATGTGACACGATTTGAAACGTTCCGCGATACGCATGAAATAGTCGTAGTCTTCGACCAGAAACAAATCGGGATCGTAGTCGCCGACAGTATCGTAGGCCTCGCGGGTATAGAGAAAGCAGGCGCCAATGTGATTGCTTTTCTCCAATTGCAATTGGCCTGGGAGCTTTTCATGGCGTTTTTCCAGCGCATTCCCCGCGGCGTCGATATCTGCAAAAAGGTAATAGTCCGCGTAGACAAAGTCGCAGTCGCCCTGTTGCAGACGAGCGACCATTTTCTCAATGGCCGTTTCGGCGAAGAGGTTGTCGTCTGATGTCCAGGTGAGGTAGTCGCCGCGAGCGAGTGAGAAGCCCTTGTTGAGTGCACGGGGCAATTTCAGGTTGGGCGCATTGCGTACATAGCGAATGCGGGCGTCGCTGAAGGACTCGACAATCTCCGGCGTATTGTCGGGCGAGTTGTCATCGACGATGATCAACTCCAGATTCGTGTAGGTCTGGCACAGGATGCTTCGAATCGCGTTCGGCAGTACCTGTGCCCGCTTGTAGGTGGGAAGCACGATACTTACCAGGGGTTGGCTTGCGCGTGGCGTGCTATTCATTTTCTCAAGAGCGTCCGGCTGCGCTGTTGGCAGGACAAATTGACTAATGCTTCAATTTTTCGAGTGTGCAAAAGAGGGGTGCGTACGAGCCCGGCCAGCGCAATTGAGGGGATGTGAATCATAAAGGTGCCGTAACACGATCTGTCATCGCTATCGATTATGACGAACCTGCGCATGCTTATTTTTCGCTCGAAAAAAGATGATTCCGCATAGCCATCATTGGCAAAGTATTGGCCGCATCCAGAACAGTAAATGATTAGTCGGCCCGAAAAAGCTGGGTGTACAAGCTAATGTCTGGCGCACAGAGCTCGGCGATTCTCGACATTACGGAATCCGAAAGGCGAGCGTCCTTTCTGCCCTCGGGAGTTCGATTCAAGTACTTAATGTCCAGCTTGTGCTGAAACTTCTCTTCAAATTTTCTGGCGAAGTCGGGCAGATCATCTAGCCTGCCTAGAATCGAAAACCTTTTATATCGACCCAGGGCAATTTTGATTAACTCCTCTGAGTCGATACTGCTTTTTTTCAAATCCTCAGTAATTTCATCGACAAAAGCTCTACCGAAGGATTTTGCCTGTTTTGTTTCGATGAACTCTTCGATCGGCATCTCTATTTTTTTCTGGAGCGCATTATAACGATAATGTGAGAGCCACCGGGCAACCGGATCACGGAGTACTGTGACAAAGTGCCACTCGTCCTGGTATGCGTCATGCGCGGAATTGCTGTACTGAAAATGCCCAGAGATGCATCTGACGTTTGGCAAGGACATCATGTAATTCAAGAGGTCCCGACGAACAAGAGGGTAGTGGGTCGTTTCGACTGTATTCCGCTCGGCAAATCGGGCTGCCTCCTCGTTCAAAATTACAATCGAGTTCAAGTCGCGTGCACGCCATGGCTTGTAGCACTTGACGATGGCATTGGATATCGAGGTTCCCCCGCACTTGGCGATATGGAAAAAGAAAATCCTGTGATTCCTGATCGGTGGGGCGAGCAGGTCTTTCATTCGATCAAACACGGAACGAGCCTCTTTTTACGTTGAAAATGCCATGCAATTTCAGACAGTAGCCGGGGGGGTATTGATATCCGTCAAAATTCGCGCCACGGTCTTGATGCTGGCCGTGCCATCACCGTAAGGGTTGGCGCGCGTCGCCATCGCCTGATACGCGGCTGGATCGTCGAGCAGACGACTTGCTTCGCGCACGATGTCGGCGGCATCCATGCCAACGAGCTTCAGGGTGCCTGCCTCCACCCCTTCCTGACGTTCGGTGACCTTGCGCAACACCAGTACGGGTTTGCCGAGGCTGGGCGCCTCTTCCTGCAGGCCGCCGGAATCGGTCAGCACCAGGTACGAGCGCTTCATCAACTGCACCAGCGGCAGGTATTCGAGCGGGTCGAGCAGCCGTACGTTGGGGATGTCCGCGAGGTATTTGCCGACCACCGCGCGAACATTGGGATTTCTGTGCACCGGGTAGACGAGTTCGATGTCGTCGGCATATTTTCGCGCGAGCTCGGCCAAGCCCTTGCAGATCGACTCGAAGGGGCCGCCAAAGCTTTCGCGCCGATGCGCGGTCACAAGCACGACGCGCTTCGTGTCGAATGGAATCGCTTCGAGTGCTGAGCCCGCCATCTCAAATGGACGCGACGAAACATCGAGCAGGGCATCGATCACGGTGTTGCCGGTGACCTCGATCGCCGATTCTGCGATGCCTTCATTCAGTAGATGCTGCTTTGCCTTTTCGCTGTGCGCGAAAAAGAGGTCGGCCACAGAGTCGATAATCTTGCGGTTGGCTTCCTCGGGATAAGGGTGGTGCTTGTCAAAAGTGCGCAGACCGGCTTCGACGTGGCCGATCTTGACGCCGGCATAGAAGGCAGCCAGCGCCGCTGCCATCGAGGTTGTGGTGTCGCCCTGGACCAGCAGCAGGTCGTACTTCTCTTCTCGCAACATCCTGCCGATTTCCTGCAGCACGCTGACGGTGATGTGCTCCAGCGTCTGGTTGTCCCGCATCAGGTTCAGGTCGTGGTCAACACGGATTCCGAACAGGTCGATTAGTGGCGCCACCATGTCCTTGTGCTGCCCGGTCAGGCAGTTGCGGTTGTCGATGAGCCCGGGATGACGTTCAAGTTCGGCGATCAGCGGCGCCATCTTGATCGCTTCCGGTCGGGTGCCGAATACGGTTAACACCTTAAGCATGCTTGCCTTCCGCGCGCATTTTCAACAGGTGCGCGTCGAGGAAATATTTCACTGCCCAGCTGATTTCCGCGCCTGCGATGTATTTAGCGCCCTTGCCGTAGCTGCCGTTGAATCCACCGGACTTGTTCTGGATCTTCTCCAGATAGCGCATGGCCTTGTTCGCGAGTTCCTTCCTGCCCAGCGTGTACCAGACGATCGCATACTGCGCCATCCCGGTCGAGCACACCCAGTCCACATCCGGATAGGCCGGAATGCTGCCGTCACGCCGCTGGCATTTTTCCACGTCGGCCATGCCCTGCGCGGCAAGTTTCAGCTCGCCCATTTCGCACAATGCCTCCATGGCATAGGCATGAAAATGCGACAGACGGTTGAAGGGCACCAGGTCTTCCCGTTGCTTGTAGTGGGCGAGCGCAAAGTTCGCCGCTTCCTCATATTCCTTTACCCCCAGCAGCCTGCCAGCCTCGGCCAGCGGCGGCAGCGCGTAGGTGTGGATCAGGTCGCTGGCGATATCGGTCCACAGTTCGGTCGAAGGGGTATTGAGGCGGCCGCTGGCATCCATCTGGGTCAGGGTCCAGTCGCAGGCCCGCCGCAACGCGGATTCAGCGCCCTCTACGTCATTCAGGGCGGCGCATAGCCCACGCATGATCTGCGCGGTATCGAAGGTGTAGGGCACGCCATCGGGCGCAGGGAAAGCGCCATCCGGAAGCTGGATCGAGAGCAGCCAGCGGGTGCAGGTGCGCGCCAGTTCCTTCTCGCCCCAGTTGTAAAGGGTGGGAATGAAATAACCCGTCACCTCGGGGTACGGTACACGCTGTCTGGTGTGAACGATGATCCCCTGACCCGGCACCATGTTCTGCCTGAACCAGTCCATCGCCCGTTCGTGGCTTGGTTTTTGTTTTCGCCAGAAAAGCATTTTCTTCGTCCCTTTTATGTGTCCTGATTATTGTTTGGCTTCCGCGCCAAGGCCACCCCTGCTACTTCGACGGCTCCTTGACTCGCAGAACCTGATTGGGCTTTATCGCTAGCAACTCCTGTGCCACTCCGCTTGGCCACTGCACCGTAATCTTCTCAATCTGTGCGTTTTTCGCCAAGCCGAAGTGCAGGCGCGAATGATTCTGGCTGCGGTGGTGAACGCCGCCATCCTGCACCCGCACCTGGGTCACCCCGCCTGCGGTTACGCGCACGATCGTGCCGATGCCGTCGCGGTTGGTGGCGGTGCCTTCCAGGTCGACCATTATCCAGTGATTGCCATTGCCGACATTGCGGAATAGCTGGTAGCGCCCATTATCAGACGGCAGGCCGAGGCTGCGGCCCATGCTGCCCCCGCTGGCAGTGAGGATGTCCAGGAACCCGTCGCTGTCGATGTCCGCCGTGGTGACCGAATCGCCCACACCGACGAGCCATCCCGATGCGCCGCCGGCATGCCGCACAACTTCGAACTCGCCCCCACCGTTGTTCAGCAGAAGCAGGTTTGCCGTCTTGCCGGCGTTACCCGAGCCGAGCACGAAGATATCCAGATCCATGTCGTTGTCGAAGTCGCCCGCGACTGCATTCATCGCAGCCATGGGCACTGCATTCACGCCGCGCTTATCGCCGTCCTCGACGAGTTTGCCGCCGCGATTCATGAACAGCCGCGCGGGCGCGGTTTCGTCCTTTGCACCGTCCGCAAGCGCTTTGACGTCTTCGATTGGCGCGGTCGAGTGGATTCGGATCGTGAGATAGCGCGGTTTGGCCTTGCCCCCAAACAATTCGGGCCGGGCGTGGAATTCGATCTGCCAGTTTTCCGGCTTGGGGCTGCCAATGAGCACGCCCGGGCGGTCGCCGCCGGGCGGGTGGGGCAAGCCACGCGCGGCGTCGGCGGCGAGTTCGAAAACCAGGCTGGCCGGAGTTTCGGCCTGCTCGCCGATCTTCACATCCGCTGCGACGAGATCACCGGTGTGCTGCCCCGCCAGGGTCACTTTCAGCGCACCATGGGTGCGGAAACGGAACGCCGTGGGGTCGTTGATGTTTTGTGGGGTGAGCTCGATCTGGGCGGTGAGTTCATTTTCCCCGCCTCGCGCCAGCGCGACACGTCCACCGGGATTCTTGCGCACCATGAACAGGTCGATGGCGCCGTCGTTGTCGAAATCACCCGTGACCAGATCCTCGAACGCAGTGTTGGGCAACAGGTCGAGCGTGCGCGCGGGCGAGGTGGCGGTATCGAACACCTGCACTGGGCGGCCCTTGCCCATCAGGCGGCAAACGACCTCGGGGTAGCGGTCGTCGTTCAAAGCGGTCAGCACGCAAAATGGCGCCGAACGTGAATTGGGTTTGAGCCGCGACGTGGCATCGGCAAAGCGGCCGTCCTGCTGGGTGAACAGGAAGGGCGGCGTCTGATCGTCGAAACGCGCTTCCGCACCCTGAAACAGATCGAGCTTGCCGTCCAGGTCGATGTCCAGCCACAGCGGCATGCGGGTGCGCCCCGGCGGGTTGTCGACGCCGAGCAGTGCCGCACGCTCGACCAGCTTGCCGCCTTCATTGACGAACAGACGCTTGGGTTCGACCCCCACACCCTGGATCGCGCCGGTCAGTTGCACCAGATCAAGCTGCCCATCGTTATTGAAATCGGTCCAGGCTGCGCCGTGCTTGTCGCCGCCAAGATCGTTCGGGCTCATGACATCGGCCGTCACATTGGCAAAACGGCCTCCGCCCAGGTTGCGGAACAGCATCGCCTGCTTCAGGTGGTTGGTGACATACAGATCGGGCTGGCCGTCGCCGTCGTAGTCGCCCCAGGCCGCGCCGTGGGTCATGCCCTCGTAGTCGCCCAGCCCGGACTGGACGGTGATGTCCTCGAACACGGTGAGCGATTTTTCGGACGGCGAGCAGCCTGCCAACGCAGCGGTTAGACAGAGTACGAACAGGCGTGAGTGCACGATCATCGAAGGTTCCTCAACAGCATTGATGGGTTTCGGTCAGCCGGCCAGGCGACGGAGCAGGCGACCAAACAGCGGCCAGTTGCGCGCGCGCTGCTGTGCGGCAAACGCGCCCTGAGCCAGCCAACCCGGGCGTTTGGGCCGGCTGTGCGCAATGGTATACAAACGGCGTGCCAGCGCATCTGGTGCAAACGTGTCGGATGCGGCATGGCGGCGGGCGCGCTCCGCAAGGGCGCGATAGTGCACCGCGTCGTTCACCACACCGTCGATGGCCTTCACCCAGGCGTCCACGTTCAGATAATCGTCGATCAGCAGCCCGCCATCGCCGACCGCCTCGGGCAGTCCGCCGCGCCGGCTTGCGATCACCGGAATGCCGCATGACTGCGCTTCCAGCGCGACCATGCCGAAGCCTTCCTCCCAGCGCGAGGGTGCGATCAGCAGACGGGTTTGGCGATACACGCTGCGCATGTCGGACACCCGATGCGCGAAGCGCACATTGGGCAGTTCCGCCAGGCGCCGGTGCAGCGTATCGAGCGCCGCATCGGCGAGCTTCCACGATTCCTGTAACAGAAAGTTGACGGCCGGCAGGCGGCGCGCAATTTCCAGGAACGTGTCCAGCCCCTTGACCGGGTGAGGGTTGATCATCGTCACGCTGCCCTCGGGGTCGCCCGGGGTGTCGAAATACAGTTCGGCGGGTGGGTAGACGACCCCGGCGCGGCGACCGGTGGCGCGCTGCACCTTGTTGGCCAGAAACCCGCTGCTTGCGATCAGGTGGCAATCGAGCGCAGCGATCGCACGCATCTCCGCCAGGTCAAATTCGGCATCATGCACGTAACACAGGCCGGTCACGCCAAGCCGATGCGCGGTTTGCAGCACCGGCAACGCGCCTTCCAGTTGCGACCATACGAGATCGGGGCGCGTGCGTTCGATTTCGGCGGCGAGCGTGGGATAGAAGTCGGGCAGCAGGCGGACGGAATAGCCGCAATCGAGCTCATTGTGGGCCGGGTCGACGGAACGGATGCCGAGCGTGGCGTGATCGGCCGTATCGGGAAAGCGCCATGGACTGACCGCGTAATCGCGCGAGCCGACCGCTTCGCAGGCCATGTCCGGCATCGCCGCCATGCGCACCAGCAGCATGTGCGCAGCACGCGCTGCGCCGCCGAGGAAGAACGGATAGGGTGGGCGTTCGCTGGCGTAGAGGATGCGCATGTCAGTCTGCCGTCACGGGTACGGCGATTAAGGCGTCGAGCTCTTGGTAAAGCGTTCGCGCGAGCTTTGCCCGTTCCCGGCTCGCCAGCCAGGCGGTGCGGGCCTCCGCGCCAACTGTCGGAAAGTTGCGCAGACGCAGTAGCGCCTCGGCGAGGCCATCGGCATCATCCTCGGCAATCGTCATGCCTGCACCCAGGTTGAGAATTATTTCGCCCATTTCGCCCCCGTTGCCAAACGACAGTATGGGTGTGCCTGCGGCGATGTATTCATACAGCTTGCCCTGAATATAGCGCGCGAGACCAGGCGGGTTGAGCAGCAGCAAACCGTCGACTTCGCGCATCATGCTGCAGGCATCGATCTTGGGAACCGTATCGATCAATTCGATCACGTCGGGATAAGGAAAGGACCGCAGCTTGTCCAGTGCGTCGGGACGTTTGTGGCCGACCATGCGTACCTTGAGCCGGACTCGCAAGTCAGGACATGTCGCAAGCGCCCTGGCGAGCGTATCGAGAAAAGCGTCGGGCGCGGCCATCGCACCCAGATTGCCGAGGTAGGCGAGCGTGATCGGCGCAGCGGGATCCTTTTGAACCACAACCGGTGATGCAGCAAAGTCTCCCGGTTCCCATCCGTTGTAAACGACCGCATGTCGATTGTGGGCCAGTTCGGCAAAGCGGCGTTCGGCATGAGCCAGCTGAGACGGGGTGGTAAAAATCACCAGGTCGGCGCGTGCCAGGCAGCGTGCTTCCCATTCACGATTCGCCCCATCGGTGGCGACAAAACGGAACGGCGTCTCGGTCCATTCGTCCCGGTAATCCAGCGCCAGCCGCCAGCCAGTTTTCCTGGCCAGCCACAATCCAGCGACGAAATTGCAGAACGGGGGGCCGGATGCCAGGATCACGCCCGATTCGTCAGCACTGATTCTTTCTGCGGCGGCTTCATACAATGCCAGCGCATTGACGATGCCGCCGTCGATTTTAGGCAGAGGCCAGGGATGGGGGCCTTGGTCAGCGGCAACCCGGTGCACCGGCACGGATTCTGGAAGCAGGTCTGCCAAATAGAGTCCGGCATGATTCGGCGTGGATGGGGCGGGCCCGCAGATCACCTCGACCTGCCAGCCGGATGCGGCCGCATGACGTGCAAATGACAGGGGGCGATAGACCCCGCCGGTGACATGGGGGGGGAATTCCCAGGTAATGAGGATGAGCTTCCTACCCGCAAATTGACCTGGCCTTTTTTCGCCTGAACGACTGCCCGGCGCGCGTGCATAACGTTTAAAAACAGGAATAGATCGTTTACGCAACATGCGTAAGCGGCTTAACCCACCCCAATACAGGTTGCGCAAAATGGCGATAGCTTGGGTCAAGCGTGTCAGCTCCGGACTTTTATGTTTTTGGTCGCCATGGCCAGCAGGCTGTCATATGTAATGCATTGCACGTCGCATTTCCCGTTTCTTGTGAAGCCATATCAGTGGAAGAAACCACGTCAGCCAGCCCAGGGTTTGCAGCACAATCCCACGATCATAGGGATAGGCGTTAAATGGATAGATAGTACCGGCACGTCCCTCCAGCGCGGCACGTATTTCCCGCAGGATAGCCTTCAACGTGGGCCTTATGCTGTGTTCCCGGTTTTTAAGACGCGACAGGTAATACCCCTTCAACCGCAGAAATCGCACTCGGCGGCTGAGCGGTTTGGCGTAAACCGTTCGGATGTGGATGACGGGCGATCTTGGAGTTACAACCAGCCGGAACCCATGTAGCCGCAGACGCCTGCACAAGTCGATTTCCTCGTAATAGGCAAAGAAGAGGGGGTCGAATCCGCCAACTTGCCGAAGCGCCGCTGAGGAAAGCATCAGGGCCGCGCCATAAAGTGTTGGGCTCTCGAAGAACGAGGGGAAAGCGGACGCATCGAATCGTTCCTGGTCGCGGCCGTTGGGTTGCAGCACTCCCACTCGAAATCCCCGGTCGATATCCATGCCATTCCCCTGAAGCTGTATCGAGTTTAGCCCAGCGATATCCGCATCCATGGACATGATTCCTACATAATCACGCAGGCAGTCTGGCGGCAGGCGCACATCTGGGTTCACAATTAATATGTAGTCCGCGCCATCCTGCAGGGCACGTTGTATTCCCCGGTTGTTCCCGCCGGCATAGCCAAGGTTCCTGCCCGTCTGCATGAATTCGTACGGAGGGATCGCGTGTGCCAACTGTTTGCCACTGCCATCCGGCGACTGGTTATCTATAACGAGCAGCCGGAAATTCGGGTATGTGATGCCTCGAATCGCTTCCACGCAAGCAAGCGTGTCATCGAGCGAACAATAGTTAAGCACAAGTATATAAACGCACGGAAGTTTCACTCAAGATTCACTCTTTCTCAAAGTAGAAAGCTGCCCGACCGCCACGGCCAGCTGAATTGATTTGCTCTGCCTCTTTCTTGAATTCAAGAATCTCGTTTTTAGTAAAACTGCTATGGTCTGGGTCAACGAAGTGTGATTGCGGGTCTCGCATGGCGATGTTCCGACGATACTGTTCGCTTCCCAAGAACTCCCATGCCTGCGAATCAAACACCACCTTCTTGAATGTCAAGCCAGCAGCGTGTGCAACGCGCTTAATGCTGTCATGAGAATGCAAGTAGAAATGCCGAGGGGCGTCCAACTCAACCCAGTCAGTTCCATATCGCTCCCAAAGCGCCGAATCAACGAGGGGTATCCGAATTAGGCAAAACCCACCCTTGACGAGGAGCGTGCTGGCCTGTTTTAGGGTTTTAAGCTGGTCAGGAAGCTGGTCAGGAATGTGTTCGAGAGAGTGGTGAAACATAATGAGGTCACATGGCTCGTCCAGCGCGTCAATCGACCTTTTCAGAACTGGAATTCCAACGAAAGTGGTGTCACCAGGGATGAATGGGTCGATGCCAAGAAGCCGCCGAAAACCAAGCTGCTTAAAAGCGGCCAACCTGAATGGGCGGGCTCCGCAGCCTACGTCAACTATGCGTGCATCAAAGCTTGATATCCCGGCGTTTTTAAGCATCGGTCCATACTCATGAATTTCTTCCGGAAGAGGAACCAAAGGACGAACCAATCGGCTTAGTCTTAGCTTTTTCCCAAAAAGGGCTGCCTCAGTCCTCCAATGAACCAGGGGTGTCATGATTCCGTGTCCCTTTGGTATGCGATAGTTTGTGCTGAGCGAGTAATAATTCTTTGGATAATGCCTGGCCATATCGGATGGAAAATGATCGATCTGGAGGCAACCGCATTCACGGCACATGAAATACGTAAACTCTTCGCGTGTGCCGAACATCATCTCGCGAATTCTGTACTGTTGATGGGGCCCCTGGGCGTTACAGATGCGGCACCGGAGTTCACTGGCTGAATTCATAATTCCCCATCTCAGTCCTGCCCTTACTGGCGTTATTAGGATTTACGTAAAATTTGTTGTTTGCTTTCAACTCGACTTCTACTAATAGCGCAGGCGCCATGCCAAATGCCGCGAATACACATTCCGTATTTGGATCATTAGTCGACGTGTGAGCGGAATCCTGTGTCGGGGTAACTGCCCCAGATGCGCCAGGCTTGCATCGAGGATCTGTCCAACAGCAGGAATTGAATAATGTTGCGCGACAAAATCGTAGCCGTTCTTTGCAACGCAGTTATATAAGACAGGATCGTTCAGCAAGGAAATTACTTGAGCAGAGAAACTCTCAGGCGTGTCACCAATTAGTAAGTCCCTGCCAGATTCGAGTCCGAAGCCTTCCGCGCCAAACGAGGTTGTCACAACCGGTAGACCGTAAGACATGGCTTCACCAACCTTGCCTTTCATGCCGCCACCGTAGCGCAATGGCGCGACCGAAATATAAGCCGCTTCAAGATATGGTGCAGTTTCTGGTACGTAACCCAGCACCTCAACGTGTTCGCTCGCCAGTTCATGGATGGCTTGTGGCGCATTGCTTCCAATAATCTTCAGCCGCGCCTCTGGGCAAGCAGCGGTAATGCGGGGCATCACGTCTTTGCAGAAATACAACATTGCGTCGACATTGGGATCGTGATTGAAACCACCAACAAATACCAGCTCGCCATAGCGACGACGATTGGGGTCGGGAAACGCGGGCACGTCGTGGATATTGGGGATAACCTCAATGGGCGTGTTCAGTAATTCGCGTTGGAGCAGCTTCCTGTCATCCTCGCTTACCGCGATAACCATATCCGCGCTCAAGTATGCAGCGAGTTCGCGAGCCTTTACTTCCTTTGCCTTGGCTTCGTCCCTCGAATCGCCTGTCAATCTGGCGCGAGCCTCAAGTCGGTTGAAGTGCACATCGACCGAGTCCACCACAACCCGGGCTCGTTGGCAGTGACGCTGCAATTGCCCTAGATAAACCTGCCGAGCCTGATGGTAAAACTCGAACCAGACAATGTCTGGCTGGTAGTGCTTGATTACATGTGCAAAGCCCACTTTGCCTAACGTAATGCCAGCCTCTTCAAGTAGCACAGCGGCCTCATTGGGGTCCTGGACAGTGCCGTCATCGTTTAGTGCACAGAAAACAACTTGGTGCTTGCGTGCCAGCAAGATAAGTAGTGTGTAAAACCGAAGGTAGCCAGAGGCTATGTCAGGTTGGGGAAAGCGATCTGCGATAATAAGAAAATTGTGCACAACTATAACCTTCATTAATTCCGCAAATATCAATGAAGCTTCCTGGCAACGGGGAAACTCATAGGTTGGTCTATATGCCTGGCTCCCCACAGGGCTAGTTCATCACCATAGGCAACGCAAATGGGCATCAGTCTTTCACCCAAGGCGGGACGAAGTCGCTCCAATACTCGCCGGGTTTAGCGAACCTTTTTACGATAGGCCTTAGCATTTTAAGAAGCGGGTTGCTGATGATGGCCTCGTAATTTCTGCGGTACCAGGAGTAACGGGTAATCATTTCATCAAGGGTCTTGCGGACGACGTGTTCGCCGCCATGCCGGATTATGACGAGAGCACAATCGAGGCGCATCAGATCCTCGAAGGCGGTAGTCTTTGCTTGAGGATGGCTAAGAGCTTCGGATAGAAGAGCATCCGTTGTTACAAATTTGACGCCGGCCTTGGCCATGCGCAGCCAGAGATCGAGATCAAGGGCGATATGGATACCTTCGTCTATCTGTCCCGCTACCTCCCATGCCCTCCGTGTGTATGCACTGGAAGGCTGCAAAAAATTTCCGCCGTTTAGCCATGTATAGAGGGTCGCCAGCGTAATCTCCGGCGTGGGCGAAATGTGAAGCACCTCCTTGCCTGTTTGATCGATAATGCGGCCTTCCCCCACCACCATTCCGGCCTCAGGGTGTGCAGCGAATAGCTCATGCATCTGCTGAAGGGCGCCGGGCAGATACCAGTCATCCGAGTTTAGCCAAGTCAGATAATCACCGGTCGCTTTTGTCATGCCCTTGTTGATGGCGTGGCTCTGCCCCCGATCCGGCTCGCTTACCCAATAGGTCAAATGGCGCTCATGTTTTTTGATGATCTCTACCGTGTTGTCCTTGCTGCCACCATCGATGATGATGAACTCAAGATTCGGATAGCCTTGAGATAACACCGAATCGATAGTCTTTTCGATGAATTGGCCCTGGTTGTATGTCGGGGTCACGACGGTGAACTTGGGTGAGGTCATGGGCTAGGTGCCGTCCTGGCCGGTGAAGCGGTGATGAGGGCTTTTTTCATTTCTTTCTTCTTTCGGCGGATATTTGTTTGGGAAATTGCTCATTTGATGGCTTCAATATTCAGGCTGATTGCAAATTCACGACCACCCCAAGAAACATTCCTTGAAGCCCAATCATCGAAGTAGTGGTAAGCGCAGTTTTGCGGATTCCACGTTCTAGTCTCCTGGAACCCACTTTTTTGCATTGATCTTCGAAGGTGGGCGTCATTGAAGACGGCGTAGTGATAATTGAAGGGGTAGTCTTGCCCACCCATTAATGGGTGCTCGATGGCAGCAACATCACGTTCGTTGGCTTGATAGATATCGATAATTTTGTCGAAATCAGGCACAGAAACTCTCAATACGCCGTCATCTTTAAGTATTCGATGCATTTCCCGTAAGGTGGCAACGATGTCTCGGTGGCTTACATGCTCCAGTACGTGACTCATGTAGATCATATCGGCCACATTGGCGGGGATCATTTTTAGCCTGAACAGGCTAGTGGTAACAATGTGAACGTGGGGTTGCGGCCTTGCATCTATGTTTATGAAACCAGGTGTGTTTATATCGCCACAACCAATATGAAACATCATCTTGCCATCAGCGCTACGAGGGAGATGTTTCGCGAAGGCTGACCATTTACGTTCAATTTTCTTGGCTTCGTAAATTGCCCTGCTGTTGCGCCAAGACAGTACGATTCTTTTAAGCCATTGTTTTAGTCTCCACATAGGATAATTATCCTTCTGCCATATGTTGAGGTGTTAAAGAATGCACCGGCTTCTCATCCATTTTCTCGTCCAATAACCATTCGCCATCTATTGCCACAAATCCCTCTTGCATAGCTTGTGTTCGATGCTGATCTAAAGCTTCAACCTGGAAGTTGAGTGCCCCCTCCTGGTAGAAAACGGGCCGTGTAACCTCGCCTGCGTTGAGGCCCAAACGTACAGAATAGACGCCAGGTAGGAATGGGAATTTCAGGATATGGAATGTGACCTCATGTATTCCAGGCTGAAGGCACTGTCCATCGAACTTCTGTTCACTGATTTCGGTGGCCAGGTAGAGAAAATCGATAGTGTGAATGCCGATTCCAAATATGGGATTGACCAAAGCATTGTTCACTCGATATACGATTTTCAAGGTGATATCAGATTCGTATGCGATACGGTCAGTTGGCTTGCCGGAAGAGTCTGAAAATATGACATCTAATAACTCGACGTCACCAGTCGTTTCGCTTTTTGCACGAGAGGCCATGGCTGCGGATGAGGTTTGTTTGACCTTTTCATCGTTTCGTGCAAAAAACAGATCGCATACTTGACGAGAATCTCCGTCAGCTAATGTGCTGCCATGGTCTAGCAGAATGACGCGTGAGCATAGTCTTTCCACTTGCCGGATGTTATGGCTCACCAGCAGCACGGTCTTCCCCTGCCGCTTGATCAAGTCCTCCATGCGGTCGAAGCACTTGCGCTGAAACGCCAGATCGCCAACTGCCAGAACCTCATCCACGATCAGGATTTCCGCTTCGATGCTGGTGGCCACGGCAAAAGCCAGCTTCACCTGCATCCCGGAACTGTAGCGCTTGACCGGGGTATCGATGAATTCGGCCATCTCGGCAAAGTCGACGATCTCGTCGAATTTCTTGTCGATTTCCTGTTTAGACATGCCGAGGATGGCGCCGTTGAGATAGACGTTCTCGCGCCCGGTGAAGTCGGGCACGAAGCCGGCGCCGACTTCAATCAGTGGTGCGATGCGGCCGTTGACCTTGACCGAGCCGCTAGTAGGAGTGCTGATCCTGGCCAGCATTTTTAGCAGTGTGGATTTGCCGGCGCCGTTGTGGCCGATGATGCCGACTACTTCGCCTTGTTCGATGGTGAAGCTAACGTCGTCCAGCGCCTTGAACAGAGGGCGCTCTTCAACTTCTTTGCCGGTCAGACGTGCAGCGGTATTAAGCAAAGTCTGCTTGAGGCCCTGTAGGGCACCAAGGCGGTATTCTTTGGTGAGGTGGCTGACTTCTATGGCGGGCATTTTTTATTCAAATACCTATACAAAATCGAAATTGGATTGCAAAAAACTTTCTGCTGACAATTGGAAATTCCCAAATTTTTCGTTCTTGATTTGTTAATTATTTCGATAGCACTATGTATTGCAGATCGCTTGTGTAATTGCGTGCCCCGCTTTTGCAAAACAATAACTTAAGTTGATGAATCCAAGTGCAGCTTACGCAAATTAAGGTTCATCGATTGATTGTTTGTAACTGGATTGCGTGTATCAACGCCACGTTGGATGATCTCGGTCAGAGCTTCACTGGGCAGGCAGTCGGAAAAATTACTGGCGGACAACTTCAGGTTTGCAGGTAGACTTTTTCGAACACTAGTCTTTAAGCGAGCCTTTTCCTCAATTAGTTTACTTACCATTGAGTAAAGATCGTGGCTTTTCACAACATTTGCATTGGGAAAAAGCATGTCATCAAGGCCAAATCGCTCCATCAAACCCTCAAATTTTCCTTGGTAGCCGATGGCTGCGATGGGAACGCCTTGTGAGAGGCAGGCGATGCCGAAATGCATCCGGCAGGTAAAAGCGCCATCCAGTGGCGCGCAAAGCGCCTTGATCTCGTCGCACTCTAGTGGCGCGGGGGGAAGTACGATCTGACCTTCAGATAAATCTTCACGCAAGCTATCAACCAGCCGCCGGGCCAGAATGACATCGCTTGTCTGGCCACGATTATCATGCGCAAAAAATATGAATGCGATGTTCCGGTGCCTTGCGGCAACAGCAATGATCGCCTCTTTCACCTGAGTAAGCAGGGTGCTCACTTGTGACTCTGTTGGGTGTGTTCCTAAAATTAAATAAGCAACATTAATACCAATCAGAACTTGGCCGGTATCTTTGAGTGCTCTCAACCTGTCGAGTAAGGTTTTAACTTCAAAGCGGGCCATATTGGGGGCCAGTAGAAATGCCAGGTCGGCGCTTAGTGTAATGTCGCGGCCAAGTAACGTCATGAGTCGATGGTGCGACACGGGGTCACGTGAATGCATGCGGACTGCTGCAGGCAAAGTGCGCAGTGCGACTACACAGGATTTGTCTGCATGGTTATTGAAACTGAACCCGAGCAATCGAGTGTTTAATCCGCAGCGATTGGCTAGTCTCGCGAGCTGGATTTTGGCCAACGTATCTTTTGCTGAGTAATAACCGTCCATTACGTCCGCGCCAATCAGAAAGAAATCTGTGTACCCTTGGGCGTGAAGGATGAAGCGCATTAGGCCTTGTTCAAGACCGTGACGTAAAAAGTCTTTCAGTTGATGGTGATGTATGTCCTCATCAGAGGTATAGCGATCTTCCAGGTCGTAGGTGAGCACCCCAATGCGATTGTAGTCGGCTTGTCGAAGTGCGGCCAGGGTGGAAAGAAACATGGCCTGATCACCCAGGCTGCCGGGTCGGGCGGGCGGCAGAATAAGGGCCGCGCGCCCCGGGGGCTTGGCACTGCGTCGCAGTCGGCATAACAGGGCGTGGCGTTCAAGCTTGCCAAACATGGTGATCTCAGCTTTCTTTCCCGATTAGACGCTTGAGTTCACTCTTTATTGATTCGCGTGTCATCCAGGATCCCCATATGGGTCGGAGCGATTTGAACAGGGTGTTACGGCGCTTACCTGCAAATGCTTTCCATGGCTCGGACGCAAAGAAGCCCTCACCTTGCTCGTTCATCATGCGGATCACTCGACGACGACGGTAGTTTTCCACGCATTCCGACAATGCCCTTGTTAGTTCGGTATCCCCTTCCTTCTGCATCAAATGCAGAAGGTTTTCCTCCATGTGGAAAAATGCCAGATCATATTTTGGATCGGTTTGCCGGATCAATTCACTTGATAGTGGCGTGCGGAAGGTTGGGCAGTTCACCAGGGCGTCTGCGATATATAGGTTAAGCATGGTTCGCACACACTTTTCGCAACGACCGCAATTCCATTTTTCCGGACGGGCGCCGTAGCGGCCTTTTTCTAGCAGGTTCTGATAGCACACCCTGAGATGGGACAGCGCAATACTGGATTGGGCTACACGTTGGGCCTTGTCTACACGTGTCGATTCGCAGCCATCATGGATAATTTCAAGCCGCTCTGTTCCCCACAGGTGGTCAAGCATCGGATGTGAACCACAGGGATCAAGATGAGCATAGCTTTCGGAAGAAGGGATGTATATCTTCTTTAGGGAGTTAGACAACAGGATGGCGATGGTGGCAAGTCCGCCACCAAAGCAATGCAATCCCCAATCAAGAAACTGGTCCGTGAATTCACGGAGGTTGGTTTCAACTTCAATGAGCGGTTTGCCAAGCTCGGCAGCGATGGCCTGCAATTCCCTGGATACTTGATGCCGAAGGTCGTGGTCGTCGAGCCAGAAATCAAAGCCATGTACCAGCACAAGTGTGTCAATCTCGGATTCATGCTTGAGATAGGTATAAAACGAATCCAATCCCCCCGAGAAGAAACAGCCCGTACCACGGTTTCCGTTTCCAGGCGTATCGTCAAGCGATTCCCAGCTAACGGGGATCTTCTTGCACTGTGGATACCACTTGTTGAATATGGTTTGGAGTAAATCCAGGTTATTAGCCTGCCGCGCTGAGATGGCGCCGCGTATATGCAAGGGCAAGCCTGACTGCATGGCGCAGAAAAGACTGGCGGGTATGAGGAGGTCTTCACCGGCCCATGGGTTGATTCCGTTGGTGCGGTACCATAGTTCCGTGATGTGGGCAGGACTTGATATCTGCGCGCTGACTTTAAAGCCGTCGCCATCCTGCTGCGTAATAACCGGTCCGATTGTGAATTGGTTCATTTTTGAACACCAGCAATCGTCGTGCCAACTTGCATCATGAGCCCCATTAAAGTTTTGTAGCGTGCACTATCGATTATTGGGTCGGTGGCGTGCAGGGGAACGCCAGGGGTGGGCAGGGCGGCCGCCAAAACTTTGGGATCGAATATCTTTTCTGCTGCTGGTCGACTGCTTTCAGCAAGTTCACGTACGGCCTGCCAGCCAGTTCCATTGACGTTGAAATGCCGTACATACTGACGACGTTCGATATTATTTTGTGGCGCTAGGGCTTCGAATAGCTTGGATAACTGTGATTTTAGAGCCCATGACCGGGTGGGCACGACTGGGATGGTGTCTTTGCCGCTTCTATCAAGTGGAAGGACAGCCAGTTTTGGGAATTTCTGTTTAAGCATTTCGTATTGTGCACGCCGTCCACCCATGACAGGCACTGCCATTCCAGCCATTACTTCCATGAATTCACTGCTGGTATATGGGAGTGTCGGCCATGCCCCAAACGAAAGGCGCCAAGCAGCAGGTCCGACATGAAGTCGTTGGCGGTGATGTAGATCGAACTGCCAGCATTTCTGAAAAGGCAATCCCTCATAGGCATTCCACTTTGCGCGAAGTTCTTCAATGATCCCTTCACCGAGCCCTGGCTCCTTAAGTAGTTTGGAGGTGTCTGCCGCTGAAAAGCCATAGCGATTTGTGCGGGCGATTTGAGTATCGAACGAATACTCCTGGGTTTGTTTGTCCAGGCCGTAGGCGATTTGAGTCGCCCCCATTACGGGATCACCCAACAAACCGGTCATGATGCGTGACTTGCGGCCATATAACGCTTCGAGCGCCTGCCACCACATGAATTCGACGAAACTGCTCTGCAGCCCTTCCAATCGTGTCTGGACTGGCGCCCAGGCCGGGTAGTCGTCCAGATTCACTGGAACGGGGTGCATGGGCCAGCCCAGGCTCTTGGCGACGCGCCGTGCGCATTGCATTTCGTAATCGCTGGGCTCGCCCAGGGTGATGACGGGTACTTTGTAACGTACGTGCCAACGCAAGCAGCCTGCAACAAGACGCGAGTCGAGGCCGCCTGACAGGAGGACGGAGGTTTCGCCGAGTTTCTCCAGCCGCTTCACTGCCTCATTGAAGCTGTTCTGGATAAGGCCCTGGCAACGCGACAGGGTCCAGCCGAAATACCGGTCGTGTACCTTGAGCGAGTTGACGTCGGTAAGCCGCACGCCTTCTCCCGCCCGCCAGCGCAATAGATGGCCGGTGGGAAGGCGACTGACATCCTGCCATGTGGTGCGATTGGCGGTGGCGTGCATGGTCAGGAGTATTCCAGCCACCCCCATAAGGTCCGGCTTTGCGGCAAAGCAAGGGTGGGAAAGGAAAGCGTTGGGGCTGGTGGAAAAGCAGAAATGTTCAGGTCCGGACCAGTAATAAAGCGGCATCAAGCCAAGCTGGTCAGCAGCCAGATATATGGCGCCATGCTCATCGACGATGCCTGCAATGTAGTAGCCATCTTGTCTGGCCAGCATCTCAGGGCCTCGCTCAAGGCATTGCGCATTCAGCCTGGTGGCATTGTCGGTTGCGGCCTGGGGCAGGGTGTCACCCAGGACAAAAACAGCTCGCCCCGTTGCATCCTGATGGGTGGAATAGGGCGATTGGGGCGCGCAATCAAGCGTGAGAGATAATCGTCCAAGACGAGTGTTTGCGTGTGTGAGCCAGGGCAGTTCAGGGGCGAGCTTGCGACTGCCTTCAATAAACTGGCTGACATGTGCTGCATCGGGATCGACTATGCCTGCGAACAGCGTCACTTGATTCCCTTCATGAATAACAAGCTCCAGTTCATTCGGCAGGCGCCGCCGGCTACTTGATAGCCGAGGTGATTCTCAATTCCCTTCAGAACATCCCCGGGTTGCGCAAGGTCCAGGCCAAAAAGGAGGGTCACGTAACGGCACATGTCTTCGATACGCTGAAAGTGCCAGTGGTAATTTTTCAGGTCATGATCGACAACTTTAAAACCTGCGGACTCGAGTTCTTTTGGGGCATCTGAATCGAAGAAATCGCCCTTGTGTCCCATCGAGTTCCAGCGGTCAACGAACACGTTGAGGAAATCGGCTGTCCGTGTACCGGCCTTGACGTCGGCCACGCAGCATGACCCGCCGGTTTTCAATATGCGGCTGGCCTCGCGGAAAAAAGCGGGGCGATCGGGAAGATGGTGTAAACCTGCCAGGCTGATGACGCAATCTACCGAGGCATCAGGCAGGTCAATGTTGTCGAGTTCGGTTAAGACGGCACGGCATTTGCCGTTTGATTTGCAATATTGATAGAAGGCCTTTGATGTTTCAAGGGCGATAACTTCGTAATCATCACAGGGTAAATAGCGCTGCAAATAACCGCCGCCGGATGGCGCATCGCAAATTACTCGGCCTTGTTGGGGGGCGGCCAATCTGATGATATTGATGAATTCCTGATCGCGTGCTTCCGGAAATTCGGCCATGGCCTTGTGGTAAGAATCCCCGCGCTGATTGAAGATGGCTTTGTAGTCGGCGTGTTGTCCGATTGACCCGGGGCTTTGAGTGTCATGCACGGTTGGCCACCCGACGCATGAGGTTAGAAGGTGCTTCCAGGGAAGCCCATTTCTTTGGGGCCCGACAATGTCGCGGGAAGCTTAGTAAGGAACTGCATAACGTTTACCGTCTACGCAAAACTCGGTTGGCAGATTGACTGTCTTCCATTGATTATTCAGTCGCTCCATTCGCCTTGCCCTCACGGTAAATGTTTTTAGGGATTCGCCATTGAAGAGGATGCGCGTGTTTTTATCCACGAATGCGAGCCGTACGGAGTAGGTTCCAGCGGACAGTGGAAAATTTTGTACTATGTATTCGATTTCATGAGCGCCGTGGCTGAATGCCGCATTTGGCAATATTTCGCGAGTGCTGGCGGAGCTGATGTAAATGAAATCGGTGCGGTGGGTTCCCGCGACGATCTCGATACCATCAAGGTCATGTTCCAGCGTGAATCTGATCCTGATTCGTAGTTTTCCACCGGATTCGATTTCGTTCACGACTGTACCGATATCGTCGAGAATCTCAATGGAATTTAGCGTTACTTCACCTGATCCCGATATTTTGGCCACGGCAGCATGCTGTGCCTGAGCCTGGATCTTGGAATTGCTTTCCTGATAAAACAATTCACAGATTTCGGTCGCTGTGCCATCGGATTCAATCTTGCCGTGATTCATGAGTATGCCCCGGCTACAGATGCGTTCCACTTGCCGGATATTGTGGCTGACCAGCAGAACGGTTCTATCCTGCCGTTTGATCAAATCCTCCACGCGATCGAAGCACTTGCGCTGAAACGCCAGATCGCCAACTGCCAGAACCTCATCCACGATCAGGATTTCCGCTTCGACGCTCGTCGCCACGGCGAACGCCAGTTTGACCTGCATGCCTGAACTGTAGCGCTTGACCGGGGTATCGATGAATTCGGCCATCTCGGCGAAGTCGACGATCTCGTCGAATTTCTTGTCGATTTCCTGTTTCGACATGCCGAGGATGGCACCGTTGAGATAGACGTTCTCGCGTCCGGTGAAGTCGGGCACGAAGCCGGCGCCGACTTCAATCAGTGGTGCGATGCGGCCATTGACCTTGACCGAACCGCGGGTGGGGGTGCTGATCCTGGCCAGCATTTTCAGCAGTGTGGATTTGCCGGCGCCGTTGTGGCCGATGATGCCGACCACTTCTCCCTGCTCGATGGAAAAGCTGACGTCATCCAGGGCCTTGAACAGAGGGCGTTCTTCAACTTCTTTGCCGGTCAAACGTGCGGCGGTGTTAAGCAGGGTCTGCTTAAGGCCTTGGATGGCTCCGAGGCGGTATTCCTTGGTGAGGTGGTTGACTTCGATGGCTGGCATAGGTTGCGGACTTATATGACGTCAGCGAAATAGCTCTCGGCGCGTTTGAAGTACAAATAACTCAAAGGTAGCAGGATGGCGATCATGATGGCGCCGGGAATCATGGCATTCAGGTCCGGCGGCGTGCCCCGCAGGACGACGCTCTGGAAGGCGTCGATGATGCCGGCCAGGGGGTTGAGGGTGTAGAGGGTGTAGAGCGCGTCTGACCATTCGCCCGCGGCATGCTGCACCAGCAACTTATCCTTGACCAGTTGCAGCGGATAAATGACCGGCGAGGCGTACATCAGAAGGGAGAGAACCACAGGCAGGGCCTGGCCGACATCACGGTAGTAGACATTGATGGCCGCGCCGACGAAGGCGATGGTGAGTGCCGCCAATATCGTATAGGCGATGATGAGCGGCACCCACAGGATGTAAAGAGTGGGCAGCATGCCGTACCACGCCATCAGCCCCGCTAGGATGAAAAAACTGATGCCCAGCTCGACCAGTTTGGTGAGGACCGCGGTGATGGGGAAGATTTCGCGCGGGAAGTAGATCTTCTTGATCAGCGCGGTATTGCTGACGACGCTGGTGACGCCCTGGGAGGCCGATTCCTGGAAGAAGGTCCACGGTATGAGCGCGGCGAACACCAGGATGGGGTAGGGAATGTCACCGCTTTCGATGCCGACGAAGCTTTTGACCAAAGTGAAGATCAGCATCAACGCAATCGGCTTGAGGATGGCCCAGGCAATGCCGAGGTAGGCCTGCTTGTAGCGCAGGGCGATGTTCTTCCACGCGAGCGTGGCCATCAGTTCACGGTAGTCGTATAGGTTCTTGGCGATGGTGAGCATGGGCTTATGAAAGGGTCAACTTCGGTGCACAGGGCTGTCGCAGGTTTGTCGAATGTGTCGAGATTGTATACACCCACTTGCGGATCGTCAGGCAGCTTGGGCAGACAGGCTCTGCCCTGTCCGAGATGGGCAGGCGGTGCTTTGCGGACCGAGGGGGCGGGGTATTGGGTCGCATGGGCGGATAGTGTGTTTGCCGTAGGTGACAGCAAGGGGTGTGCCAGTGGGGGCTGGCCGATCATTATTGGTGGGTGGGGCGATCACCCCTGAAAGTGCGCGCTACGCCGGCGGGTGACGAAATCGACCAGGTTGCGGTAGAGCGGGGCGGGCAGCAGGCTGGCGATCAGGTGTTTGAGGTCGCCGGCTTTCCAGTCGGACTTGCGGAAGGCGCGGCGGAACAGTCGGCGGGCGGATTCGGTGTCGTTGCGCCAGTGGCAGCGGTAGGCCTCGCGCAGCAGGGGGTCGTGGATCAGTTCGTTGACGCGGGCGGGGGTGAGGTGGGCAACCAGTTCGGGGTGGTGGCGGACGAAGTCCTGGCGCACGGAGACGGCATCGAACACCTGTCGCCAGCGGGGGATGTGGGAACCCCCACGGGGATAACGCCGGTAAAACGCCAGCGCTTCGGGCACGCGCACAAGACGGGGCTGGCGCGCGAGCATTCGCAGCCACAGGTCGAAGTCCATTGCGGTGGGTGCGCGTTCGGAAAACCCGCGCAGTTCGTCGATGAGGGGGCGGCGGATCAGCACGCTGTTGTTCGGCCACGGGTCGTGTTCCAGAAAATGGCTGGCCGCTTCACTGGCATCGAGGATGGGCGGAATTTTCGGGCTGGTGTCGGTTGCGGCGACGCCGATGTCCTGCCAGCCGCAATAGGCGACATCGGCGGGTATGGTTTCGAGCGCGTCGTGCATCAGGCGCAGTGCATCCGGATGCCAGCTGTCGTCGGCGTCGAGAAAGGCGACGTAGTTGCCGTTGGCGTGGGCGAGCGCGCGGTTGCGCGCGGCAAAGGGCCCCGTCCGATTCTGGAAGACGAGCGCGATGCGATCGGGATGGCCGGCGGCCAGCCTTTGCAGGATATCGGTCGAGCCGTCGGTCGAGCCGTCGTCGACCACGATGAGTTCCACCTGCGGGTAGCTTTGCCCGAGCACGCTCGCGATCGCCTCTTCCACATAAGGTGCGGCGTTGTGGCAGGGCATGACGACGGAGATCAGTGTGGGGTCGAACTTATCCATGGGCGGATTATGGGTTGAGTGGGCCGGGATGCAAAGTGCTTCCCGCTGCATTGCACGGGAGGCCCGCCCTCGGGGCGGTCGGCTTTGGTTACAATCGGTGATCGCGCTTATTCACTGATTGCCCCATGCAAACCCTCACCGTCGATCTCGGCGACCGCTCCTACCCCATCCACATCGGCGCCGGCCTCTTGAGCCAGGCCGGGCTGATCCTGCCGCATCTGGCGCAGAAGCGGGTGATGGTGGTGACCAATACCACGGTGGCGCCGCTGTATCTGGCGCAGCTGACGGCGACGCTGGAAGCAGCCGGGGTGACCGTGGCGCAGGTGGTGCTGCCGGACGGCGAGGCCTACAAGACCTGGGAAACGCTGAACCTGATTTTCGACGCGCTCCTGACCGACCGCGCCGAGCGCAAAACCACGCTGATTGCGCTGGGCGGCGGGGTGATCGGCGACATGACCGGCTTCGCCGCCGCGTGCTACCAGCGCGGCGTGCCCTTCGTCCAGATTCCCACCACGCTGTTGTCGCAGGTCGACTCGTCGGTAGGCGGCAAGACCGGGATCAACCATCCGCTCGGCAAGAACATGATCGGTGCGTTCTACCAGCCGAAGGTGGTGCTGGCCGACACCGACACGCTGAAGACCTTGCCGCCGCGCGAGCTGTCGGCGGGGCTGGCCGAGGTGATCAAGTACGGCCTGATCTGGGACGCCGGCTTTCTCGCCTGGCTGGAAGCCAGCATGGACAAGCTGCGCGCGCTCGACCCTGCGGCGATTGCCCATGCGATTCACCGCTCGTGTGAAATCAAGGCGCAGGTGGTGGGGCAGGACGAGCGCGAAGGCGGCATCCGCGCCATCCTCAATCTCGGCCACACCTTCGGCCACGCGATCGAGACCGGCATGGGCTACGGCACCTGGCTGCACGGCGAGGCGGTGGCGGCGGGCATGGTGATGGCGGCGCAGACCTCGCAGCGCATGGGCTGGCTTTCCGGGGCGGACGTCGAGCGCACCCGCGCGCTGATCCGCGCCGCCGGGCTGCCGGACGTGGCGCCGGATCTGGACGTCGATACGTATCTGGAATACATGGGCCACGACAAGAAGGTCGAGGGCGGAAAAATGCGCTTCGTGCTGCTGAAAAAGCTGGGCGAGGCGGTGATCACCGGCGACGTGCCGGCCGATGTGCTGACCGGCGTGCTGACCGCGCCACACTGAGGAATTATTGATGGAACCGTCGTTCGCCACCTACGCAGCGCATTCCAGTCAATCCTGCGGACGCCGGCATCCGGAGCCACCCGCCGCGCCGCGCTCCGAATTCCAGCGCGACCGCGACCGCATCATCCATTCCACCGCGTTCCGCCGGCTGGAATACAAGACCCAGGTGTTCGTCAATCACGAGGGCGACCTGTTCCGCACCCGGCTCACCCACAGCATCGAGGTGGCGCAGATCGGCCGCACCATCGCGCGCCTGCTGAACCTGAACGAGGACCTGGTCGAGGCGGTGGCGCTGGCGCACGATCTCGGCCACACGCCATTCGGCCATGCCGGGCAGGATGCGCTCAACGCCTGCATGCGCGAGCACGGCGGCTTCGAGCACAACCTGCAGTCGCTGCGCGTGGTCGACCTGCTGGAGGAGCGCTATGCCGAATTCGAGGGGCTGAATCTCACCTTCGAGGCGCGCGAGGGCATCCTCAAGCACTGCTCGCTCATCAATGCCGAGAAACTCGGTGACGTCGGCGAGCGTTTTCTCAACGGGCAGCAGCCTTCACTGGAGGCACAGATCGCCAACCTGGCCGACGAGATCGCCTACAACAACCATGACGTCGACGACGGCCTGCGCTCGGGGCTCATCACGCTGGAACAGTTGATGGAGGTGCAGCTGTTCGCGCGCCATCTGGGCGAGGTGCGCAGCCTGTATCCGGCACTGAGCGGCCGCCGCGTGGTGACCGAAACCGTGCGCCGCATCATCAACACGCTGATCCTCGATCTGGTCAACACCACGCGGATCAATATCGAAAACAGCGGCGTGCAAACCATCGCTGAAGTGCGTAACGCGCCGCCCCTGGCGGCCTTCAGCCCGGCGCTGCTGGACGAGCACCGCGAGCTGAAGCGTTTTCTGCACCGCCACCTGTACCGCCATTACAAGGTGGCGCGCATGAGCGCCAAGGCCGGCCGCATCATCAGCGATCTCTACACCGCGTTCACCGGCGATGCCCGCCTGCTGCCGCCCGAGCATCAGGAGCGCGAATCGCTGGAAGGCGCCCGCGCGGTGGCCGACTACATCGCCGGCATGACCGACCGCTACGCCATGCGCGAGCACCGACGGATTTTTGCGGTGGAAGAAATCTACGGCTGAGGCGTCGTCCGCCCAGCCCAGAGCGCGGCGCTACATTGTGTAAGCATTTTGTGGACGATCCGTAGCAGGCGCAGCGGGGGTGGATTTGCGCACCCCATGCCAGGCCTTGTGATTGGGCGTTTTCGATCGCTGGCACGCTTGCTGCAGAAGCACACTCATCTGCATTCCAGCCCAGGAGAAATGGATGAGCGTACTGATCGAACCCGCCGACCTTCAAACCGCGATGGCAAGCGAGCCCATGGTCGTGATCGATACCCGCGACTCGGGCGTGTACGCCAAGGGACACCTGCCCGGCGCGGTGAACCTGCGCGAGATCTTCACCTACCTGGCGACCTCTGATGCGGACGGGCTGGAAGGCCTGAAGGAAAAATTCGCCGAGGCGTTCGGCGCGGCAGGCCTGTCGGGCAAGGAGACCGCAGTGCTGTACGAGGACGCCATGAACACCGGCTTCGGCCAGTCGTGCCGCGGCTATTTCATTCTCAGCTATCTCGGCTACCCGAAGATCAAGGTGCTGCACGGCGGCTATCAGGCCTGGCTGGCGGCGGGCCTGCCGACCAGCACCGAAGCGGTGGCGCCGGCCCCGGCGACCTTTCCGACGCATACCGCGGCCGACGTGATGGTGGACAAGGACGCGATGCTCGCGGCGGTGAAGTCCGGCAGCGCGGCGCTGCTCGACGTGCGCGACGTCGACGAATGGATCGGCGTGAGCTCTTCGCCCTACGGTCCGGACTTCTGCCCGCGCAAGGGACGTATCCCCAGCGCGCGCTGGATCGAGTGGTACCGCCTGATGAAGCCGGGCGCCGACGGCCCGGTATTCAAGGCGAAGAACGAGGTGCTGGCCGAGTGCCTGACCGTCGGGATCACGCCGGAGACGCCGGTGATCGTCTACTGCTTCAAGGGTGCGCGCGCCTCCAACACCTTCCTCATCCTCAAGGAAGCCGGCATCAAGAACGTGAAGATCTATTTCGGTTCGTGGAACGAGTGGTCGCGCGATCCGTCGCTGCCGATCGAGGAAGGTTTCCCGCAGAGGGCCAGTTCGGCTTACGCCGAGGCCGCCTGATGGCGGAGTTTGCGTCCGGCCTGCTTGTCCTGCATCTGCTTGCTGCGGTGGCCTGGGTGGGCGGGGTTTTCTTCGCCTATATGGCGCTGCGGCCGGCGAGCATGCTGCTCGACGCGCCGCTGCGCCTGAGCCTGTGGGCGGCGACCTTTGGCCGCTTCTTTCCCTGGGTGTGGGGTTTCATCGCCGTGCTGCTCGTCAGCGGACATGCGCTGATGGGACTGGCGCCGGCGCGCAGCAGCCTGCTGGCGATGGCCGCGATCGGCTGGACGATGAGCCTGTTGTTCGCCTATCTGTACTTTGTCCTGTTCGCATCGCTCAAGCGGGCCGTGGCGGCGTCCGACACGCCTGCCGCCGCGCAGGCGATGACGCGCATCCGTCCGGTAATGGCGACCAATCTTGCGCTCGGGTTGGCGGCTTCTGCGCTCGGCGCGCTGCACCCGATCCTCGGCTGATTCAGCTGCCCGGCGGCAGCGTGCGCGCCACCACCCAGCAATCCACCTCGCATGCACCGGCCTGCTTCAGCGTCGCGGCCAGTTCATCGAGGCTGGTGCCGGTCGTCATCACGTCGTCGACGAGCGCGATGCGCTGCCCCTGAATTTCGCCCGAACTCGTGAATGCGCCGCGGACATTGCGGCGCCGCGCATCGTGCTTCAGCCCCATTTGCGGCGGGGTGTCGCGGATGCGCCGGCAACTGTCGAGGTCGAGCGGCAGACCGAGCTGGCTTGCCACCGTCCGTGCGATCTCGCTGGCGTGATTGAAGCCGCGCTCGCGGATGCGGGACGCATGCAGCGGCATGGCCATCAGGCGGTCGGGGCGGGGCGCGGCGGCCACGGCCTCGGCCAGGCACTCGCCCAGCACCGGTGCAATGGCGAGCTGGCCGTGATACTTCAGGCGCGGAATCATCTGGTCGAGCGGAAACGCATAGGCCAGCGCGGCATGGGTGCGGTCGAATGCCGGCGGATGTTTGAGGCAGGCGCCGCATCGTTGGCCGTCGGGCGTGGGAATGGCGCACTGCGGGCACTGCGGCTGGCGGTGCCAGGGCAGGCCGTCCGCACAGGCGCTGCATAGCGCATGTGACGCAGCATGCGCACCGCAGAGCAGGCAGGTGGGCGGGAAAATCCGACTAAAAAATGATCTGATGTTCAATTTGGCGACCGTCTGAATTTGACAGCGGGGTCGTCGCCCCCGAAAATCCGGTCCATGAAAGCCAAACGCGTCATTTCCGCCTCATCCTCCCGCTTCGCCGCCCAGCTGTTCAACATCCTGACCGTGGTGGCGTTGATGCTTTCGTTGACCGCCCTGCTGCTGGGCAAGCTGCTGGCCAGCCACAAGATCGGATTTCTGCCCTTCGTGCTGTCCTTGCCGCCCGTGATGATCTGGCTGGGCGCATCGATTTTCGTCTATGCCAGCATCGCCCACCATCCCAATACGCGTGCCGCACATTACAACAAGTGGGCAGGCTACCGCTTTTACGGCGTGATGGGCAGCCTGATGGTGATCGGTCCGGCGATCTACGGCCTGCTCGGCGGCTGGCAGGGGCTGATGCTGGTGCTGGGGCTGGCGGTGTTGATCATCGTGCCGTGGGCGCTGTTTGATATTTACAAGGCCGCGCGCGAACCGTGGCAGGACATGACCATCGAGGTGGCAATACATGAATGACATGACTCAACCCATTGTGCGCCGTTCGGTGGCCGACATCGACGCGCTGTTCGCGCTGCCGTTCGCCGACCTGATGTTCCAGGCGCAGACCGTGCATCGCGCGCATTTCGACCCCAACAAGGTGCAGCTCTCGACCCTGCTGTCGATCAAGACCGGCGGCTGTTCCGAGGACTGCGGCTACTGCCCGCAGTCGGCGCGCTACGACGCCGGGGTGGAGAGCCAGGGCTTGCTCGATCTCGACGACGTGCTGAAAGCGGCCAAGGCCGCCAAGGCCGCCGGCGCCTCGCGCTTCTGCATGGGGGCGGCGTGGCGCGGGCCAAAGCAGCGCGACCTCGAACCGGTGCTCGACATGGTGCGTGAAGTGAAGGCCCTGGGTCTGGAGACCTGCGCCACGCTGGGCATGCTGAAGGACGGCCAGGCCGAGCAGCTGAAAGAGGCCGGACTCGACTACTACAATCACAACCTCGACACCGCGCCCGAGTTCTACGGCGACATCATCACCACGCGCGAGTACCAGGACCGCCTCGACACGCTTGAAAGAGTCCGCCACGCCGACCTGCACGTGTGCTGCGGCGGCATCGTCGGCATGGGCGAATCGCGCACCCAGCGCGCCGGCCTGATCGCGCAGCTGGCGAGTCTCGACCCGCAGCCGGAATCGGTGCCGATCAACCTGCTGGTGCAGGTCGAGGGCACGCCGCTCGCCGGCACCGAGGCGCTCGACCCGCTGGAATTCGTGCGCACCATTGCGGTCGCCCGCATCTGCATGCCGCAGAGCTTCGTGCGGCTGTCGGCCGGCCGCCAGCAGATGAGCGACGCGGTGCAGGCGCTGTGCTTCCTCGCCGGCGCCAACTCGATTTTCTACGGCGAAAAGCTGCTCACCACCGGCAACCCGGAGTGGGAGCGCGACCAGCGCCTGTTCGACAGCCTGGGCCTGACCGCGTTGTGAGTTTTCCTGCGCTGACCCGCCTGCAGCAAGGGCTGGCGGCGCTGAAGGCCGATCATCTCGAACGGCACCGCCGGCTGATCGA
>JAKBJA010000046.1 GCA_021836225.1 Pseudomonadota bacterium
TCTTACCGAATCCGTGAACGCCCCGCCGGCGTGGATCCCCGAGACACCGAGAAGCTCACCGCCCTCCGCCGCACGCGGTTACGCGTGGCCAGCGCCTGGAAAACGTTCAAAACCTCGGCCGTCTCGTGCTTCACCTTCGTCGAGACGGTGGGCTTGCTCTATGTCGCCAAGATTTTCAGCGACAGCATCGGCTGGAGCCGTCCGGTCCCGCGGCCCGAGACCCGGGGCTTGGGGGAGCGGGTGTCTGCGCGTCTCGGACCCGCGCTCGACCCCGATGCCACGGCAGACGGGGGTTGTGCGACGGGCATTCCCGAAGAGGATCGTCCTGCGCTCGCCGAAGCCCTTCTTCGGACCCTGGGTCTCACCACCAACTTCGCCCGCCTGGTCCTTCTCGTCGGACACGGGAGCGCCACCACCAACAATCCCCAGGGGACGGGGCTGGACTGTGGGGCCTGCGGGGGACAGAGCGGTGAGGCCAACGCCCGCGTGGCCGCCGCACTCCTCAACGATCCCTGCACCCGCCGGGGTCTCGCACCACGCGGGATCGTGGTCCCCGAGGACACGTGTTTTGTCCCCGCCCTTCACTGCACCACGACCGATCAGGTGCGGCTCTTCGATACGGAGCGTCTGCCGGCCTCGCACACCGAAGATCTGAGCCGGACGCGACGGTGGCTCGAGGCGACCGCTGAAGCGGCGCGCCGCGAGCGGGCTTCCGCTCTTGGGCTCGACGTCCGATTGCCTCGGGCGGTCGCCCGAGAGCTCCGCCGGCGCAGCCGCGACTGGTCGGAGGTGCGCCCGGAGTGGGGACTTGCGGGCAACGCCGCGTTCATCGTGGCACCCCGTGCCCGCACGAGGGGTTGTGTCCTGGCCGGCCGCGTCTTCCTGCACGACTACGACTGGTGTGAGGACCGCGATTTCCGCACGCTCGAGCTCCTCATGACCGCGCCGATGGTCGTGGCGAGCTGGATCAGTCTTCAATACTTCGGCTCGACCGTTGATCCCCGCCGCTTCGGCAGCGGGAACAAGGTTCTCCACAACGTCGTTGGTGGAGCGATCGGTGTCCTCGAAGGCAACGGAGGGGATCTCAGGACCGGACTCGCGTGTCAGTCGCTGCACGACGGACGGCGTTGGATCCATGAACCCATGCGTCTTCATGTCTTCATCGAGGCGCCTCGATCGGGCATCGACGCCGTGGTGGCCCGTGCCGAAGAGGTCCGCACGCTCGTCGAGAACGCCTGGATTCATCTTTTCCAGATCGAGGAGGATGGGCGTGTCTACCGGTGTGGCGCGGACCGACGGTGGTCGGACGTCTCCGCCGGTTGAGCGGCCCGGCCCGGTCTGGCTGAAACGGGCCGTCTTCGGATCCCTCTCGCTTCAAGCGCTTCAAGGATCTCGCGAAGCGTTCGACAGCCCCTCTCATCGTGGATGGCCCCGCGATGAGAGGCGGAGATCCCCGTGTGGATCCCGATGGGCAGGCTTTTCAAAGGTGACGACCTGGACGACTTGAGGGAGAGGCAGGTTCGTTAAACGTCAACAGTTTTTGTGATACATCAAGCCACTGGCCTTCATTATTACAATGTCTTACGCATGGTTAACAGGAACGTAACGATGGGTGCCCTGACGATCCGTCTCGATGACCAGCTTGAGCATGCACTGAACCGGCTCGCCAAGACGCAGCACCGGACGAAGAGCGAGGTCGCACGCGAACTGCTACGCCGACATATTCTCGCGCGCCAGCTGGACGAAACCCGAAACAGGCTTCGACCTTATGCCGAGGACGCAGGTTATCTGACCGACGAGGATTTCTTCCGGAACATCTCTTGAGGATTTTTCTCGACACCAACGTCCTCGCCAGTGGATTGATGGGCCACGGACTGTGCCACGATCTACTGGATCGCATCCTCATCGAGCACACGGTGCTGCTCGGTGCTTCGGTGTATGAAGAACTGCACCGGCTCCTCACCTCGAAATTCCGCGTTCCGGCAGAATTGTGGCACCAACTGGAATCGGGTCTGCTCGCCCTCGAACACGCGCCTTCGGTAGAAACGCCACTGAACACGCCCGTCCCCGACTCCGACGATATTCCGATCCTCGCGTGCGCGCTCCCTGCCAAGGCCGATGTTTTCGTCACCGGTGACGAGGCGCTACTCGAACTTCGGATGATAGAAGAACTGCCTATCCTCTCGCCACGACAGATCTGGCAACGACTCTCTGGTTTCAGGCTGCCGCCCTGATGGGCACGACCACGGTCGAGTTTGTGCGTGCCTCGGCCAAGAAAAAAGCTTGGGCTTTGCTGGAACGGGAGGCACGTCGTTATCAGAGTGCGTGACTTCGCCAAGCTTAGCGTCGCCTTGGACAAGGCCTTCACTCCCAACCCTGCATTGAAGGAGGCCCTCAAGAACGCGCGTCGTTCGGTGCGTCGTGCTTGAGGAGCAACGCCTCGATTCCAAGGTTCATGATTGCGCCGCCTTCGACTGCGGGACGCCGGTATTGAACGAGTACCTGGTGCGTTTTGCAACACAACACCGCCGCCGGGGTATCGCGCAGATCTACGTCCTGGTGGACTCTTCCCTGCCTTCCTCAGTGCTCGGCTACTACACGCTCAGTGCGGCTGAAGTGCATACGGCGCAGGTCACGGACGCAGATCGTAAACGCTTGCCACGGTTCCCGGTCCCATGCTTCCGAATGGGGAGATTGGCTGTCCATAGGGATCACAAGGGCGGGGTCTGGGCAAGATTCTTCTCGGCTTGGCGGTGGACCGTTGTCTTCACGCGAAGGAAAAGGTGGCGGCCTATGCCCTGATCGTGGACGCCAAGGGAGAGCACGCCAAATCGTTCTACGAGCACTTCGGATTCACCCCTTGTACGGACCAACCCTTGACGCTGTATCTGCCGCTCGGGCGGTGATTCGAATCCGGATGCGTTTGAGCGGGTTGGTAATCGCTCAGCGCGCGGCGCATCTGCGCCACGTCCTGCCTTCGGAAACCGCCGCGGCATGGTCGGCCTTCGTCGAGCTTCTGGCCGAGCCAATGAAGTTCCAGCCGCTCGGTCACAGGGCGTACGAGGTGAGCGGCCTGACCCGGGCCGGAAGGCTTCTAGAAACGGCCAGAGAAAAAAGCCATCAAGTGGCGTCCCCAACGGGATTCGAACCCGTGTTGCGGCCGTGAAAGGGCCGTGTCCTGGGCCTCTAGACGATAGGGACGTGGGCCGTAGAGCTCTCCATTATAGGGGGGACGTGCCGGCTCCCTCGGTCGTGGGTTTTCACGCTTCCGGTGCGGGAGGAGGAAGAATCTCCAGCCGCCCGAGACTCTCATCACGCCCGAGGCCGGCGAGGAGGACGTCGATGGGTGGGGAGACGCTGCTTCCCGTGAGCGCCACGCGAAGAGGTTGGGCTACGGCTCCGAGCTTCACGCCGCGCGAGTCGGCGAACGAGGCGAGCGCGGCGTGAAGGGACGGGGGGCTCCACGAAGGGAGAGTCGCGAGGAGGGTCCGGAGGTCGGCGAGGAGCGCGCGGGCCCCGTCCCCGAGATGCCGGCGGACGGCCTCGGGGTCGTAGTTCTCGGCGCGGGTATAGAACACCCGCGCCTGCGCCGTCATGTCGGCCAGGGTGCGGGCGCGGCTGCGCAGGGCTTCGAGCCAGACGGGGCTCGCTTCCGGTGGCGGAAGACCGGCGCGCGCAAAAAACGGGACGAGCTCGCGGCGGATCCGTTCCTCGGGCAGGGTCTTGAGGTAGTGCTGATTGAGCCAGTCGAGCTTCTTCGGATCGAAGACGGCCGGCGCGCGCTGCACGTGCTCGAGCGAGAA
>JAKBJA010000174.1 GCA_021836225.1 Pseudomonadota bacterium
GGCATACAGCGGATTTTCTTGAAACAGGACGGCACGAAAGCCGACGTCGAACCCGCGAAGGCTTCCATCGGCCTGATCGCTGGCGGGGCTGTTCGTTTGCAACCTTGCAGCGATACGCTGGCCGTTGCCGAAGGTGTGGAAACAAGCGCCGCCGCTGGCTTGCTGATCGGGATGCCGGCATGGGCGGCTGTTTCGTGCGGCAATCTCGGAAAAACGATGGCGCTGCCTGCGTCCGTTCGATCCCTGACGATCGCCGCTGATCACGACGCCCCCGGCCTGCGAGCGGCGGAAGATGCCGCGCTACGCTGGCGAGATGAAGGCCGAGCCGTCCGAATCATCCGAGCGAGCCGGCCTGGCGCTGATGCGGCCGATATCCTGCGCGGTGATGCGCCATGAGCCCCCGCGACGATGATCCTCCTCCGGGATTCGAAACTCACACCGAAGCCGGCCCCGAGCGCCGCCCCCTATATCGCGAGACGCCGCCAGCGCCACCCTTCCCAATGCACGCCTTAGGCGCCTTGCAGCCGGCCGCTGATGCCATCGCGGCGTTGACGCAAGCGCCGCCAGCGCTCTGCGCGCAATCGGTTATGGCGGCTGCCAGCCTCGCGGTGTGTCCGCATTATGACGTTGAATTGCCACATGGCGCGGCGAGGCCAACGGCCTGCCTATTCGTCTCGATCGCATCATCAGGCGAGAGGAAAAGCGCTGTTGACGGTCATGCAACGGCACCGATTCGCGCCCGCGAAGCTGAACTTGCGGCCGGCGATGAAGGCGTGCGGCGCCAGTATTGGGCGGACAAAGAAGCCTGGTCTGCCGCCACGTCCGCCGTCAAGAAAATGGCGAGCAAACTGAGCCGAGATCAGCTTCGCGAGCGGCTGGTGGATATAGGCCCCGAGCCTAAGCCCCCGCCGCTGCCGATGCTGTTGATCGCTGATCCAACGCCCGAGGGAATCGCTCTCACGCTCGCCGATGGCCGGCCGTTCGGGGGCCTGTTCACGGATGAAGGCGGCACGCTGATCGGCGGGCATTCATTCTCCGACGAATCTCGGATGCGCACCGGGGCGCTCTTGAACGGCTTATGGGATGGCTCGCCTATCCGTCGCCTGCGGGTGCTCACCGGGCATCGATACGCGCCGGGCCGGCGCCTGGCGGGCCATATAATGATGCAAGAGGCCGTGGCTGATCGCCTGCTCGGCGATGACATGCTCGCATCGATGGGCACGCTCGCGCGCCTGCTGGTGGCGGCGCCTGCGAGTGCCGCCGGCACGCGGCTATGGCGAGAGCCGGATCAGGCCGATCATGTCACTCTCAAGGACTACAACGGCCGCCTGCTCGCCCTGCTGCGCAAAACCCCGCGGATGGGTGATGCCGGCGCGCTCGATCCCTTGCCCCTGCCGTTCACCCATGACGCGCGGCGGGTGCTGATCGCCTTCCATGACGCGGTTGAGCGTCAGCTTGCGCCGTCCGGCACGCTCGCCACGATCCGGGCATTTGCCGGCAAGGGGATGGAACACGCTGGCCGGCTCGCGGCCGTGATGGCGGCATTTTCCGATCCCGACACCGGCGAAATCGGCGCCGAGGACGCGGCCAACGCCTGCACGTTGGCGCTGCACTATGCTGGCGAACTGCTGCGACTAGGTGAAGGCGCCCGCATCGAGCCGGATTTGCGCCTAGCGGCCAGGCTTCTCGAATGGTGGCAGGCCCGGCCTGATCCGCGCGCGCATCTCGCCGAGATTTACCAGAAAGGCCCCTACGGCGCGCGCAATGCGGAAACCGCCAGACACGCGATCGGCATCCTGCTCGATCACGGATGGCTGCGGCGCCTGCCTGAGCGGGTGATTTTGGACGGCTCGCCACGTCGCGAATCATGGGTGCTGGCATGAGCGCGGCCCCTTCGCCCCTGCTGCCGGGCTTCGATCCGCACGCCATCGCAAAAGCGGAAACGGCTAAGGCTGCTAAACCTGCTAAACCTGCTAATCCGGCCGCGCCGTCCGCTGAAATCCGCAGTTTGCCTAGGGTTTTTGAGCCCCGAACTTTAGCAGGTGGCCTGCTAAGCGCTGCTAATCCGCCTGCTAAAGCCGAGAGCCCGGACGGATTAGCAGCCGGCTTAGCAGACTTTAGCAATGGGCCTGCTAAACCTGGCGCGTCTAAAAGCCAAGCTGTTTCAATACCTTATGAGCCGGCGGAAGATGGTTTAGCAGGTTTAGCAGGTTTAGCAGGGGTAGCGGATTCGCAAATTGCCCCCGCCACCCCGGATGACGCCGATGCGGTGGAAGAGCTGGCGCGGGAACTGCTCGCCATCGCCGAGCGCCACCCGGCAACGCGCATCCCCGATCGATCGGCGGCGATGCCGTATTTCCGCTCCGAAGCCCGCCGCCGGCTCGAACTGATCGGCCGGCGCGCGCTCGATGCCACCACCGGCGAGGATATCGAGCGAGCCGCGCTCATGGCCGAGGAACACGCCACCATGGCCGCCCCTGATGCTCACAGTGCGGCCGTGGCGGGCTTGCTGCTGGCTGGATCGCCGCTCCATGGCGTGCCCGGCGCGGTAGCCTGTAGGGGCTGCGGGCGCGGTATCTGGTGCAGCCCGTCATGGCAGGGATCGCCGCCGGATATCTGCTTCGCCTGCTCGCGTGGGGTGACGCCATGATCCCGCGCTCACCCGCCTGGCGCGGCGCGGGTGCCGATCGTGAAGCGTCATCCCCGGCCCAGCGTCTGGCTGCGCTGGCGCGTGAGATCGCCCGCCTGGCGCCAAACTGGCAGCAACCCGAGCGGTTTTTCGAGGCTCGCAGCGAACTCGCCGAGGAAGCCCGCAAGCTTGCACGATCTTTGGAAAGGAACTGAACCATGAGCAATGAAACCCCGATGCCATCAACGCCGCCTGAACCGGCTTACCGCGTCCCCAGCCATGGGCACGGCCGCTTGCGGGTGATCCGCCCCGGCGAGAGTGGCAATCCTTCGGGCCTGAGCGGCCGATACGGTGAGGTAGTCCGCCTAGCCCGCGAGGCCAGCCCGGAAGCGATGAAGGCCATGATCGAGATCATGCGCAACCCCGACGAGGAAACCCGCGCCAGGATTGTGGCGATCGAGGGGATTTTGAACCGCGCCTTCGGACGCCCGCGCGAGATGCAGCCCGATGCCCCGGCGCCGGTGATCGATGTGAACCGCATGAACGAGGCGCAGCTCGGGTTGCTGATCGAGGCCCTGCGCCTGGCGAAAGCGGCCGGCCCCAGCACGCCGAAGCCCGAGGGGTGATCTCGCCGCTGGCGAGCGCGCGTGCCTGATAAAACAGGCGAAGCAGGCTGGCGCGCGCCTCATATCAGGCCCTCTGACGCGGCCTGATCCTTCAGGGGGAAACAAGCGCCGCTCTCATGCCGCGAGACGTGCGCACGGCGTTTGGGGGGATGCTTCCACCGGCGGCCTGCCATCAGGTTCGCTGAGGCGGCCGATGCCACCTGACAGCAGAGCGATATCAGAGCCGATCACGCTTCCGCGAGCGCGCTAACGCTGGCCGTCATCTGTCCTAACGCTGGCCGCTATCCGTCCGGTGCCGTCCGGCATTATTCGCTCTAGTCCGGCTTCAAGGTGTAGCTTGGCGGGTATAACGCGGAAACGCTGGTTTGCATATTTACGTGATGTATACAGGGAAGTTTACAACATGCACGGCCGAAGCACCATCGGCCCTGATGGGGACGGTTGGTGTTGTAATCGGCGATCCAGGCATCGAGGTCGGCCTGCAGCTCATCGATGCTGTGGTAGATCTTTTTGCGGAAGGCAACGCGGTAGAACTC
>JAKBJA010000030.1 GCA_021836225.1 Pseudomonadota bacterium
GGCACATGAATTGTTGCAGCTTGCCCCCGGCGCGCAACTGATCGACGTGCGATCGCGGGCGGAAATCGAGCTGAACGGTGCCATTCCCAGTGCGGTACACGTCGAATGGCAGTCCTGGCCGGGCTGGGTGCTTAATCCCCATTTCCTGACCCAGCTTGTACACGCCACCGATCCGGAATCGCTGCTGATATTCATCTGCCGCACCGGCGCGCGCTCGCACCGCGCCGCCGCCGCCAGCACCGAAGCCGGGCGCGGCAGCTGCTACAACGTGCTGGAAGGCCTCGAAGGCGACCTCAACAAGGCCACCGGCCACCGCAACGAACTCAACGGCTGGAAACTTCGCGGCTTGCCCTGGACCCAAGGCTAGGGATGCACAAAGCTGGTCGTGTCATGCCGGCGCGCTTTAGAATAGTGCGCCATGACCGACCGCTACGCCGTATTCGGGCACCCGATTGCCCACTCAAAATCCCCGCAGATCCATGCCGCCTTTTCCCGCCAGACCGGGCAGGACATGACCTACGAAGCAATTCTCGCACCGCTCGACGGCTTTGCGGACAGCGTCGCGCAGTTCATCGCGGCGGGCGGACGTGGCGCCAACGTCACCGTGCCGTTCAAGGAGGAAGCGTTCAAGCTGGCCGGCCAGTTGAGCCCGCGCGCCAAGCGCGCCGGCGCAGTGAATACCCTGATGTTCGATGACGGCATTTTCGGCGACAACACCGACGGTGCCGGGCTGGTGGCCGATCTCACCCGCAACCTCCACTGCCCCCTCGCCGGCAAACGCATCCTGCTGATCGGTGCCGGCGGCGCCGCGCGCGGGGTGATCGAACCCTTGCTGGACCAATCCCCTGCCGAGTTCGTCATCGCCAATCGCACCGTCAGCCGCGCGCAGGAGTTGGCCGACCTGTTTGGCCGCGGCATCCGTGCGTGCGGCTTCGACGCGGCGGATACGCCCTTCGATCTCGTCATCAACGCCACCGCTGCCAGCCTCGCCGGCGAACTGCCGCCGCTGTCGCCGCGCGTGTTCACCGCCGACACACTGGCCTACGACATGATGTACGGCCGCGACACGCCCTTCCTCGCTTTCGCGCGTGCGCAGGGGGCGGCCACCGCCGACGGCCTCGGCATGCTGGTGGAGCAGGCGGCCGAAGCGTTTGCCCTATGGCGCGGCGTGCGCCCCGACACCGCACCCGTCATCGCGAGCCTGCGCACATGATGCGCACCGTGTTGCGCTGGTTTGCCCAGGGCCTGGCCGTGGCCGTGGCCGCGCTGCTGTTCTATCAACTCTGGATCTTTGCCCACGTGCTGTGGTGGATCGATCACAACCCCGGCTCCACCGCCTTCATGGAAGCGGGGCTGGCACGCCAGCAGGAGAAGAACCCCGACGCCGAACTGCGCCACAAGTGGGTCCCTTACGACCGCATCTCCATTCACCTGAAGCGCGCCATCGTCGCCGCCGAAGACGCCAAATTCATCGAGCACGAAGGCTTCGACGTCGAGGGCATCCAGAAGGCCGTCGAAAAGAACCTGAAGAAAGGCCGCCTGGTCGCGGGCGGCTCCACCATCAGCCAGCAGCTCGCCAAAAACCTGTTCCTCTCAGGCGAGCGCAGCTTCATCCGCAAGGGTCAGGAAGCGATCATCACCCTGATGATCGAAACCACCTGGAGCAAGCGCCGCATCCTCGAGGTGTATCTGAACGTGATCGAATGGGGCAACGGCATCTACGGCGCCGAAGCTGCCGCCCGTCGCTATTACAAGACCTCCGCTGCCAAGCTCAACCGCGACCAGGCCGCCCGCATGGCTGCGATGGTGCCCAACCCGCGTTGGTATGAAACCCACCGCAGTTCACGCGCGTATCAGCGTCGCATTGCGGTCATCAAGCGCTATATGGGCAGCGCGCAGGTGCCACGCTGAAAATCACAGCAAACGCTTTCACCGTTCTCGCAAACTCTCGCTCGTCACCTGCATCAGCGGGCTCAGGAAATACTCGATCACCCGCCGTTTACCCGTCTTGACCTCGACCGTTACTGCCATGCCAGGCGTGAGCCGCACGGTCTTGTTCTCCACGCGCAGCGTGTCCTTGGCGAGTTTCACCCGGGTCGAGTAGATCAGTCCCACCTTCTCGTCCTGAATCGCGTCGGATGACACCTGGGTAACCTTGCCGTGCAGCGTCCCATATTTGGTGAAGGGGAAAGTTTCCACTTTCACTTCGGCATCCTGTCCCGGATTCACAAAGCCGATGTCCTTGTTGGGCAGCATGGCTTCGACTTCGAGCACGTTGTCTTTTGGCACGATCACCATCAGCGGTTGAGCAGGCGTCACCACGCCACCGACAGTGTGTACGGCGAGTTGCTGTACGGTGCCCGCCACCGGCGCGGTCATATGCATCAAACGGCCGCGCTGGTCGGCCTTGACCAATTCCTGTTCGAGCGATGCCGCTTTTTGTGCCGCCAGATTGTGCTGATCCAGCAGCTGCCTGCGTGTTTCGGCGGCAAGGGTGGCTTTCTGCTGTTGCGCTTCCATCAGCGCAGCGCGGATTTCCGCGACCTTGGATCGGCTGCTGGCCAGATCCTGTTCCTGTTCGATGCGCGCCTGCTCGCGCTCCAGATAACCGTGCTGGGAGATGAAGTTCTCCTTCACCAGCTTTTGGTAGTCCTGCGCGCGCTGGCGGGCGATGGGCACGGTTTGTTCGAGTTTGACGACCTGATCCTGGGTGGCCTGGAGTTCCGCCCGGCGGCGGGTGATCTCGGCCTGCAATTGCAGTTGGCGGGCTTGGTATTCCTGATACTGGCCGGAGGCCTGGCTCTGCTCCGCGAGCAGGCGGGCGGCATCGACACCCGCCAGCGGTTGCAGCCTGGGTGGCGCGCCGCTTGCCAACGCCGACAACAAGGCCTGCGCACGCAACGCTTCCAGTCGCGCGGTCAGCGCTTCGTTGCGCAGCCGTTCGCTGTCAGCGTTAGCGGTGGTGGCATCGAGTTCGATCAATACCTGACCGAGCGTGACATCTTGCCCGTCTCGCACATGGATCGCTTTGACCACGGCTGTCTCCATCGGCTGGATAACCTTGGTGCGATCGTTGGGGATGATCTTGCCGACCGCCGTCGCCACCACATCGATGCGGCCAAAGATCGCCCACAGCAGCGCGATCAGGGCGAAGGCCATGATGAGCCACAGCGTGATGCGCGGCGCAGGATGGACAGGCGTGTCGCGCAATGCCAACGCGGCGGGCAGGAACTGGGCTTCGTGAGGTTGCAGCGCGGGCGCGTCCGTTTCCTCGCGAAGCGACCAGGCGTGGCGGAAGATTTTGGCGTAGCGCTTGAAGAGGTCGGCGAAGGCGTGGCGTTTCATGTGTCTATCTCAGGCGTGCTGCAATCGATGCAGGCGGGAGTAATGCCCCGCTTCGTGTTGCAGCAACTCGGCATGCGTACCGGCTTCGACGATCTGGCCATGGTCCATCACCAGGATGCGGTTCGCATGGCGCACGGCGGATAGCCGGTGGGCAATGACGATGACGGTACGCCCCTGGCAGATGGCGCTCATGTTCTGCTGGATGATGCGCTCGGATTCGTAATCCAGCGCGCTGGTGGCTTCGTCGAAAATGAGGATGCGTGGCTGCGTCATCAGGGCGCGGGCGATGGCGATGCGCTGACGCTGCCCGCCGGACAGGGTCGAGCCGTGTTCGCCGACCATGGTGTCGTAGGCCTCGGGCAGCTCCAGAATGAATTCGTGCGCGCCGGCCAGTTTCGCCGCCGCGATGACCTGCTCCAGCGGCGCACCGGGGTCGGCCAGCGCGATGTTCTCGCGCAAGGTGCGGTTGAACAGCACATTCTCCTGCAGCACCACGCCGATCTGCCGCCTCAGGCTGGCGGCATCGATGAGCGTCAAATCCATCCCGTCGATCAGCACCCGGCCGCGCTCCGGCACGTACAGCCGTTGGATCAGCTTGGTCAGCGTGCTCTTGCCCGAACCGGAGCGGCCGACGATGCCGATGACTTCACCAGGCTGGATGTCGAGATCGATCCCCTTCAGCACTTCGGGCGCGTCGGGCCGGTAGCGGAAATGCACGTCATTGAATGTGATGCGTCCGGCAATCGGAGGCAGGCTGCTCTTGGCCGTCGCAGCTTCGGTGGGGGCGTTGAGGATGTCGCCCAGGCGCTGCACCGAAATGCCGGTCTGCTGAAAGTCGGTCCACAACTGCGCCAGCCGCATGATGGGCTGCGCCACACGGGCGGCCAGCATGTTGAAGGCGATGAGCTGGCCGACGGTGAGTTGGCCTTCGATGACCAGCTTCGCCCCCAGCCACAGGGTGCCAACCGTAACGAGCTTGCCGACCAGGTTCGTGCTCTCGTGCGCCAGCGTGGAAATCGTGGCGGACTTGAAGCCGGCAGAGACATAGCCTGCCAACTGGGTATCCCAGCGGCGCTGCATCTGCGGTTCCACCGCCATGCTCTTCAGGGTGTCGATGCCGGACACCGTTTCGACCAGGAAGGCCTGGTTCTCGGCGCCACGGTTGAACTTCTCGTGCAGCCGCGCACGCAGCAGCGGCGTGACCAGCAGGGCGATCACGAAGTACAGAGGGAGGGACGCCAGCACCACCAGCGTGAGCCAGCCGCTGTAGAACAGCATGACGCCGATGAACACCACCGAGAACAGCACGTCGAGCACCACGGTGATCGAATTGCCGGTGAGAAAGGCGCGGATGTTCTCCAGTTCCCTGACGCGGGCGACCGAATCGCCGACCCGGCGTGCCTGGAAGTAGCCCAGCGGCAAGTGCAGCAAATGGCGGAACAGGCGTGCGCCGAGTTCGACGTCGATGCGGCTGGTGGTGTGGGCGAACACGTAGCTGCGCAGGCCCGACAAGACCACTTCGAAGATCGACACCACCAGCAAGCCGACGGCGATGACGTCCAGCGTGGTCAGTCCCCGGTGCACCAGCACCTTGTCCATCACCACCTGGAAGAACAGCGGGGTGACCAGCGCGAAGAGATTCAGCACAAACGACACCAGCAGCACTTCGCCCAACAGCTTGCGGTATTTGACGACGGCCGGGATAAACCAGGAGAAATCGAACTTCGCCATTTCGCCGATCAGCGAGGCGCGGGAGGTGAAGAGGATGAGCTCGCCGTTCCACCGTGTCAGCAGTTCCTCCTGCGACACGATTTGAGGCCGTTCGGCCTTGGGGTCGTGGATCAGCGCCTTGTCGGCGTCGAAGCGAGCGAGGATGAAATAGTTGCCGTCTTTATCCACCGCCATGGCGGGCAACGGGGTACGATCCAATCGGTCGATGCTGGTCTTGACCGGCTTCGCCTGCAAGCCGAGGTGCTTTGCGGCGAGCAGGATTTCGGTATGGCCGAAAGCCGCGCCCGATGCCTTGAACTGATGCGCAAGCTGATCGGGATCGGCGGCGATCTGGTGAAAGCGCGCCAGCATCACCAGGCAGGTGAGGCCTGTGTCTGGCGTGGCGTCACACGGCAATTCTTGTTCTGTCATGGGCAACTCAACTCAGAAGGAAACACCCTTCGTCTTACTAGCCCGAGGAAGCAAGACGAAGGGATGTTTGAGAGCCTGTTACTGCCAGTTTGCGGCTATCACGCCAGCCAGCACATCCTGATAGTTGGCAGGCAAGGTAGTCTGTCCGGCTGCCGGGGGGACGAAGCTCGCCATGGCATTCACCAGATTTTGGACGTTGCTGTCGAGCAGGGTCTGGGCGCCGTCAGTAGTCTTGAACTGTTCGACGTGGTAGGCCGCGTCGAGGTACCAGTCCTTGACCACCAGTTTGTCGGCGGTGCCGATGATGCTGGCTTCCAAGTTGTTCCCAACGTGCTGGAACCATATCTGTTCGGAACTGATCCCTGACAGAAACCGTGCAATGTCGGTGTTGCCTGCAGTGGCGTCGTTTTCGACTGCGGTGTCTGCTCCGTAACCGCGTCCCAGGATGTAGGTATCGTTGCCCGTGCCGCCAGTCAACGTGTCGGTGCCACCCATGCCTTCCAGGGTGTCGCTGCCCGCAGCACCGCTCAGGCTGTTGACCGCACTGTTGCCTTTGAGCACGTTGTCGAGGGTGTTGCCGGTGCCATTGATGGCGGTGGTGCCAGTGAGGGTAAGATTCTCGACGTTGGCAGCCAAAGCATAGGTCACGCTGGAATTAACCGTATCGTTGCCCTCGCCGACAAGCTCGATGCTCTTGTCGCTGGCGACGTTAACGAAGTAAATGTCATCGCCTGTGCCCCCCATCATGGTATCGCTCCCTGAACCGCCATTTAAGGTGTCATTGCCTGCGCCACCAGCCAACGTATTGGCCGCGCTGTTGCCGGTAATGACATTGTTCAGCGCGTTGCCAGTGCCGTTGAGGGTAGAGGATCCGGTAAGGGTGAGATTCTCGACATTGGAAGCCAAGGTATAGGTGACGCCAGACTTAACCAGATCGGTGCCTTCGTTGAGGTTTTCGATGACGACGTCCATAGCGCTGTCGACCACATAGGTATCATTGCCTACGCCCCCGATCAAGGTATCGGCACCAGTCCCGCCAGAAAGCGTGTTGGCTGCGCTGTTGCCAGTGAGGACGTTGTTAATACTGTTTCCGGTGCCGTTTATGGCTGCAGAGCCAGTGAGGCGCAGGTTCTCAACATTGGCAGAGAGCGTGAGCGTCACGCTGGATTCGACGGAATCAACGCCTTCGTTGACATTCTCCGTTATGACATCTGTGGATTTATCGACGACATAGGTATCGTCGCCCACCCCACCAAACATCTTATCGGCGCCTGCCTTCCCATCGAGACGGTCATTTCCCGCATCCCCAACCAAGGTATTGGCTGCGCTGTTGCCGGTGAGAATGTTGTCCAGCGCATTTCCAGTACCGTTGATGGCAGTAGTTCCAGTCAGCAGCAGATTCTCGACGTTGACCGCGAGCGCATATGTCACGCTAGCTTGCACACTGTCGGCGCCTTCGTTCAAGGATTCGGTGATGACATCGGTGGGGCTGTCAACAATGTAGGTGTCGTTGCCCGTTCCGCCAGTCATTGAGTCGTTGCCGGTTCCACCATTGAGCCAATCGTTACCCGCATCGCCGTAGAGCGTATCGTCACCACCAACGCCATTTAGGGTGTCGTTGCCCCAGCTGCCCGCAAGCGTGTCTGCATTGGCTGTCCCGCTAAACGTGAGATCTTGCACGTTAACCACAATGTCGAACGTGTCCGTTGCGGTAAGGCTCCCCGTATCTTTGGCCGTCACCTCCACGCTGATGGTTCCGGTCTCCGGAGGCGTTCCGCTGAAAGTCCGGGTTGAAGCATTAAACGTAAGCCAAGCTGGCAATGGGCTACCATCGCTTTGTGCTGCACTGTAGTTCAGTGAGTCGCCCGCATCGTTATCGGTGAACGCATTGCTGAACAATGTATGGCTGAAGACGCCACCCTGTGCTGCTACCAGGTCTGGAAGAGCGATCGATAAAACCGGGGCATGGTTGTTCAGCCTTGCCTCAACTACCGCCGCATCCCAAATCACTCCCCCGTAAAACTTTATTTGCTCGACCGCGCTGGCACCTCCGGGATCCATGTAACCCAGTACCGTGAGCATATCTGCGGTTCCGTTGATTGTAAGTACCAGATCATTGCCCGAAAGGCTGACCTGCACATCGGACGAGGTGATCCCAGTGCCAAACTGCACCGTGTCGATCTTGCCTACAGTGGGGTCGAGGCTATTGATCGTATCCATCCCGGAACCCTTTCCGAAGATATAGACGTCATTGCCCTCTCCTCCCACCAACATATCGTCGCCTGCGCCGCCGTCGACTGTGTCATTTCCCTTATCGCCGGTTAGCGTGTTGTTGGCGCTGTTTCCAGTCAAGACATTGCTCAACTCGTTACCCGTTCCGTCGATTTCAGCGGTGCCTGTCAGCAACAAGTCCTCAACACTGGAACCCAGGGTATAGGTCACGCCAGAATGAACCGTGTCAGAGCCGCTGCTCTTGCCAACCCAGCTGTAGTACGGTTGGTCTTCCCAGCCGTCGAAGGAGTTGTAATAGGTAGTCTGGCTTTCAAGTACCTGGTCACCGGCATCGTCGACGATGTACAAGTCATTTCCTGCCCCGCCCTGCATGACATCGGCACCCGCCTCCCCGTCCAGCACATCACCCTCGGCCCCGCCACGCAGCAGGTCGTTGCCGGCGCCTCCGTACAGTTTTGTGCCGTAATTTCCGTAGGAACCTTGATCCGCGCGGAGTTCATTCTCACTTGCATCGCCGTGCAGCGAGACATTATTGGCATTGCCCGCGAGTTCGTAGCGCTCGATGTGATGCATGCCTAGTTCCGCGAGCCAGATTTCACGGCCCGAATCGGACGCGTCAAGGTAGAGATAAACATTGTCGTTGCCCTCTCCGGCAACCTCGACCGCATGGTCGTTCAACCCGATCACGTAGGTGTCGTTCCCCCCGCCGCCGATGAGCGTATTCGACGCGGCGTTCTCGTGGCTGATCAGCATGTTGTTAACGGGATTACCCAAACCGTTGTTCGGGTTGCTTCCCAACAAGGCCAAACGGTTGGCGACACTGTCCGCAATGTACTGGTTGTCCCACACGTAGCGCGCTGGCTCGGCCAACGCATAATCAATGGTGCTCCTGATTTCATAGGGCGGCTTCGACACGCTTATGATCTTGTCGCCAGGGTTGTCCACGTAGACAGTCACCTTGTCCGACCCATTGACCACCATGGTGTCGGCACCACCGCGCCCATCCAGCGCGTTTCCGGACGTGCCGTTGCCTGGGCTGACCAGAACGTTGTCCAGATCGTTGCCTATGGCGGTACCCGGATAATACGTATAGCTAGAACTCGAGCCGAGGGGCGTCCACTGCGGCCCATAGGTCCCCATGTAAAGGTTCTCCACATTGTCCGGCAGCGTCCCACCATTGGGTTTGAACCACGTGTCGATTCCCTCCCCGGCGTATTCGATAATCTCCTCAACACTGAAGTATGTGTCGTCCCCTTGTCCGCCAATAGCGATATCGAAGCCATCTCCACCGGTCAAGGAATTGATTCCGGCGTTTCCTACCAAAATGTTGTTGAGCTCGTTTCCTGTACCGTTGATGTTCAGGAAGCCCGTCAAGGTGAGGTTTTCGACATTGCTGGGAAGCGTGAATCTTCTTGATGCAAGCACCGTGTCCGTGCCTGAATCTGCTGCTTCCGTGACGGAATCTCCATCGTGATCGACGACAAAGACATCATCCGCCGACGTTCCCACCATGCTGCCATACGTGCCGACCTGGACACGCGACTCGATGTCCGAGGCCGTCCACACCTCTCCGGATCCACCATCAAACTCGATACGTTCCACCCGAGAGTCATATTCCGAGAAATAGCTGCTGAGCATGATTTGCGTGCTTGAGCCATCAAGCACCACCATCAGGTCATCAGAACCATAGCCATCCCTCACCCGGTGCAACGTCACATGCTCGGGCAGTACGCCCACCCCAAGGCGCAACACGTCGACACTGGGGCCACTGGCATTTGCTGTCTCATCTATCGTGTCAAATCCGTCACCCCGGCCAAACAGATAAGTGTCGTTGCCCTTTCCACCGTACATGAGATCGTTCCCCGGTCCGCCGTACAGGACATCGTTCCCCGGGTCATCACTCACGGCAAGCGAGTCATCCACCCAATCGCCGTAGCCCAAGAGCCGGTCGGTTCCCTCGCCGCCCAAGAGCGTGTCATCCCCCAAACCGCCTTGCAGGTCATCATCGCCTGCACCGCCCTGCAAAGTGTCGTTGCCGGCCTTACCGTTGATGGAATCGTTGCCACCGAGCCCGTCGATGACATCCACCCCGGCATAGCCTTTCATCAAGTCACTGCCATCGGTTGCCGAGTGCAGACGCAATTGGATGTCCGCAAACGTCCACACGATTCCATCGGCAAACTCGATGCGATCTACCCGCTGAGCTTCGTCCGCGCTGAAGTATGATTTGAGGTGGATGCCTTCCCCCGTTGGATTCCCGTTCGCATCGTCCAGAATCAGGTAAAGGTTGCCGGCTCCGCCATTGTCAGGGCTGAACCCAACTTGTTGCGGAGTGATCTCAGCCGCAAAGCGCAGCACATCCGAACTGCCCCCAGTCTCAATGATCGTGTCCACTCCATCCCCTGCTGCAAACGAATAGACATCATTGCCCCAGCCGCCTTGTAACGTGTCGTTACCCAGGTGCCCGGAGAGGTTGTCATCACCCGCGCCCCCATACAGGGCATCCGCCCCCGCCCCGCCATACAGCCGCCCGCCGCTGTCGTCCATGGCAAGGTAAAGCGGGGTGGCGAGGGTGGTGCCGACCAGCGTTTCCAGATCCAGGCTGTCTCCGTTCGAGAACTCCAGACTCGCGCTCATACCGAACGGGGCGTTCTGCAGCGTGATCGTCTCGCCGTTGTCCAGGGCCACATGCAGCGTCGTACCGCCGTCCGTCACGCTCAGAGCATTGCCCGCAGCAAGCCCGGCTGACTGATCGAACCTGAGTGTGTTCGCGCCTTCGGTGTCGTCCACGGCGTCGAGGCTGGTGACGTTCAGATAGGTGTCGTCGCCGGCACCGCCGGCCAGATAGTCGGCGCCTGCGCCGCCCACAAGCACATCATTCCCGGCCTCGCCAAATAGAACGTCGTCGCCATCGCCGCCATCGAGTACGTCATTGCCAGCGCCCCCTTGCAGCTCATCGATGCCATCCCCTCCATGCAGGTCGTCATCGCCGCCATAGCCGATCAGGATGTCGTCGCCACTGCCGCCATCCAAAGTGTCATCCCCGTGGTAGGCAACAGGTGTTTCCTCGCTATCGCCGAGCAGCGTATCGTTGCCCGCGCCGCCATACAGAATATCGGCACCACCCTGGCCAATCAGGGTGTCCAAGCCTTCGCCCCCGTCCAGATAATCTGCACCATGCATCAGCGGGGCCAAAGCTGCATCATCGGCCACCAGCAGGTCGTCGCCCCCGCCTCCCAAGAGGATGTCGGCGCCGTTCATGCCGCGCAATTCATCATTGCCTTCGCCACCATCGAGGTAATCCTCATAGGGCAGGCCTGGCTCGGTTTCGTATATCGATTCACCCGCCAGGGTGTCGGCCCCCAGACCGCCAATGATCACGTCGTTACCCGCGTTGCCAATGACAGTGTCGTCCCCCGTCCCCGCAAAAATCAGGTCCGCTCCACCACCGCCAAAAATGGCATCGTCGCCATCCCCGCCATAGAGGGTGTCGGCGCCGTCGTCTGCCGCGGCGTTATCCTGGTCGCCCACCAACAGGTCGCCTCCGTCCGCACCGACGATGACATCGTCGCCGCTACCACCATGCAGCGCGTCAAACTCCCCGCCGCCCAGCAGCAAGTCGTTGCCCGCGCCACCGTAGGCGGTGTTCTGAACCAGGCTGGGGCTGTAGATTTGATCATTGATGCCGTCTTCGGCCATGGCCAGTGCCAGGGGGTCGGCCACGAGGCCGTCAACGTGGATCTGGTCGTCGCCACCCTGCGCATGGAAAAGATTCCAGCCGGCGTCGGGCCCCGTGCCGATCATGCGGTCGCCTGTTTCGGTGCCATAGGCGGCAACGCCAACAAGCGCGTATATGTCGGCACCCGCAACCGGTGGGGTGATCGAGGGAGTGCTGGCACCCAGCGCAATCCCGAGTTCGCCCTCGGACCAGCCTTTGACGAGGACATTGCTGTCGCCCTTATGGACGAGCAGCTGAGTTTCACCTGCGACGACACTCCTGGTGTAGGTGATGCCGTTCTGCCGGTCGGTCCAGGTGTCGGTGCCAGCGGTGTGGGTCCATTTGGCGGGGTCAAGCCCGGCGCTGCCTTTGGCTTCGATGGTGCCGAATTTGATGAAGCCCAGGCCATCGGTGTCGAGGAGGGTGTCGTAGCCGTCGCCTGCATTGATGACGTAGGTGTCATTCCCCTGGCCGCCTTCGAAGTAGTCGTTGCCGCCTTTGCCGGTGAGTGTGTCGGCGCCGGCGCCGCCGTAGAGGCAGTCGCTCTTGCCTTGGCCGAAGATCGTATCGGCGTTCTCGGATCCGAAGACGACATGGCTGAACTCCGAAAGCGGCAGCAGCATGTCCAGCCGATAGCCACCGCCGATGCTGATCCGAGTGTCGGTGCCCATATCCCGGAAGTAGTACGGCGTGCCCCCCCGGAACTTGTAGTAGGTGTTGCCTTCGGGCTGGATGTCGTCGGTGTTGAACTGCATTTGCCACGTGAGCATCGCGGCGCGGTCGCGCAGGTAGCGTTCGCTCAGCGCACCTTGGCCGGTCGAGGGGTCGTAGAGGTCGAGTTCGCCGGATGCGTTGTGCGGCGCATACAAAGCTGCATCGCCGCTGATTGCGAAGGGGATCAGGTTGGCGATGGCGTAGCGGTACGCCAGGCCTTCGGCGCTGTCGAGCTGGGCTTTGGCGACGAGCTGATCGCGGCTCAAGCCCGTCAGCGGCTGGATGGTAAGCAGGCCCAGCGATTGGTCGTAGAGCACGCTATTTCTGATGGCGTTAATGGCGCGATACAGCGCCTCGCGCTGGTCGGTCTGTTCGTCACTAATCTTGACGCCGGTTCCGAAGAGGTCGGCCAGGGCATTGACGAGATTTTCGAGGCTGGCATTGGGGGCGGGGTTCAGCAGTTCCCCTGGGCCGTCGTCACTGCTCGCCCCTTCAAAGATGGGTTTGAGCTTGGCCAGCGCGTCTTTAAGCGGCATGGTCTGCAGGCTCGCATCCATTGCAAAGAACAGGTCGTAGACCGCGAGGCTGTCGGCCATGCCCCGGCCACCATGTCCGAGGGCCGATTCCAGCAGGTCGACGTGCTCAATGTAGATGGCTTCGTGCCCGCCTTGCTGGTAGAGCCCGATGGAGCCGTCTTGGGTGACCACTTCCGGGTACCGCTCGCCATACAGATTGAGAATGTTGGCGCTTTCGAACTTGTCTCCCGAATGGGGACCTTCCGTCTCATCCAGCATGCTGAACAGATTACGGATATTGGTGCTGGCAAACAGTCCCACGCCGGGTACGGAAATCTCTCCCGTGGCAAAGCCCGCGCCGTTGACGGTGAATGCCTCGGCGCCCATTTCGGGGAACAGCCGGGTGAAGGCAACGGCCAGATGGCCGCCGAGGCTGTGGCCGGTGACAGTGAGTTTGCCGGGGTCGATTGCCAGGCCCAGGCCGGCTGATGCGCTGTCCTCGAACTTCACGGTCCTTACCAGGCCAGTCGGCTCGTCGATGATGATGTCGGTGCGCGAACGCAGGAGCTCCAGATACGCGTCAGCAGTCAATTCGACCAGCCCATAACTGACAGCTTGCCCGAGAAGGGCCAGCTGGTAGAGCGCCGTCTCCGTCCACTGCGTTTCAAGATAAGCCGCGTTGTAAGTGTTGCGGGAAATGCGCTGCCATTCGTTGTAAAGATCGACGATCTGGTCGATGGCGATGCCGTCCGTGGCGATATTGCCGATATCCTCGGACCACAAATCGTTCGAGGTTAATCCCTCGGTGCCGCGAAAGGCCAGGACGAAACGTGTCGGGTCGTGCCGGTCCTGGAACAGCGTGGAGGAATAGCCGCTGTCGGTGTTGGGGCGATGGCCATCGCTTACGATTTGCCAGTCGGTTAGGAAGAGGTCGGCTTGGGTGGGGGAAAAGCCGTCCCCGTTGTCGATCAACGCAGCCCTGGCTTCAACATCTGGATCTGAGAAATCCGCATAAGATGCTTCTGCCAATTGCGCCAACTCAAAAAACCGCACCAAGTTCGTCATTTTTAGATATCCCCCATGTTGAGTTCAGCGGCCATCTGGCGAATCGACACTGTCTTGGTCGGCATCACGCAGCCCCTTCGGTTGAGCCAGCTTTTCCACATCACTCCGGCCCCTCTCGGACCCGAAGAAAATTTGATATAGCGAACAAGCAATTCCCGTGATTCGACATCGACAATTCCAGTCTCGTATCGGTCTATCAATAGACCACCTAGGTTTTCCGTCCCCTTACCCCAGATACCGAACCGATCGTTGTACTGCCTCACCGTCCCGCCGTTCAGCTCGAATTCGACTTTGTCCTTGCCGTAAATCCTTGATGCCGGCCAGGGTGCCAGTGTCTCCAACACCCCCGGGTTCTCCTTCGCCCACTGCTCCGGCGTCTTGTAAACCCAGAACCCCGCCTCGGTTGCGCAGTAGTACTTGTGCATGGCCACGGTCGGAATCCAGTCCCAGAACACCAGGTTGTACATGGCAAACGCAGCAAGCCCGCCCCACATCCATGCCCTGCGGTTGTGCTTGTGTGCCCACCTGGCGGCCAGCCACACGACCAGCGCGCTGACAAGCAGGTAGGCGCCAATGAAGAGCAATACGACGAGGCCGAGCATTACGCCGCCTCCTTCCAGGTCGATTGATGATGTGAGGCCATGCCCGCTGCAAACTCGAGCGTGGTCGTGCCGGTCGCGGCAAACGGATCGTTTACCCTTAGCGTCCCAACTAAAGCAACTAAAGGGTTCAGCTTCAATTTACTTGCCATCTGCTTTCTCATCCGCCGTCCTGGCTGCATCCCAGCAAGGATGAAGAAACGGGGAATCCGGTGAGACACCCGCGTGTTTCCCACGCGGTCATTTTCAAGTGTGCGATGCATCGCTTCCCCCTGTGTTCTTCTGATCCCCCGGTATTGCGCCTGAGGGTTTTGCAGGACTGTGACTCAGTATCGCGCGAGCCGTCTATACAACTTTAGTCGTAGTACGTTGTGATCAGTCGGGACCGCGCAGAGGGTGAAGGAGCCAGACTCGGGTCATCACTCGTCCCGTTTCGCATGCGTGCTCTCCGCTTCAGAATCTAAAAATCTGTTTGGCCTTGGGTGTCGTCGGGTTGATTCGAGGTCCCAGCGGGTCTGCCCGGCCGTTTCTGCTAGCTAAAGGGGTCTGCTAGCTAAAGGTAGCTAAAGGGGTCAGCTTGAACTGACCCCTTTGATTGCTGGAAGGAAATGGCTTCAAAGCCACTGTCGAGTGCGCGATGCTTAAACTCGACCCACCCTTGAGGAACGGGAAATCGATTGATGGACGCTCGTGTATCGAAATAGGCACGGCCTGCCATCAATGAATTATCGATTTAAAATTGTGTCGCCACCATGATTTGCGCTCCTCGGTAAGTTATTTATTTCGCTTCGTTGGAAACTGTTGGCTTGATGGGTATGGGTGCCTTGGATCCGCCGGGCGACTCCCACCCGCCTTTAATTCGCACCATGACCGGGCAATCTAACGCACCCGGCTTCATCGGCTCACGCAGGATGGCCTTGTACTGAGGTTGCTCGGCCCCAGCCGCCACGGGTGCGTTGTTGATCCTGCTCACCATCTCCGCAGAAATCAGATTTACCCCGGCTTTCTTCGCCGGAACAACAGGGGACAGACCACGGTTTTTTCTATTCATTAAAACAACTCCTTGTTTTCTAGTTCTCGCATCCGGCATGGCCGCCCTGATTTCCCGGCTACGGCTCTTCGCCCCAAAGTCGCCGCCACTTGTGTCGCGAAACGTTCATTGCCCAACGCATAATTGCCATTGGTCGCGCGTCGGATCTCATCCACCAAGCCTGGCTCCATTTCGTAACGAAATAGCTCACGATAAGCTGCCTGCCGGCTTGCCGAATCAAGCCCCAACGCTACGTATAGCGGATGCGGTTTCAATAGCGCGTCGGCTTCGCCCTGCGCGTTCGCCCGGTAGCTCGACCAGCGGTATTCCGCCGGATGCTCAACCATGCCGGCACGCACGGGGTTCAGTTCGATGTAACGATGACAGGCCAGCAGGTAGTCTTCCTCCTGGGTCAGACAAGAGCGAAAGCGCCCTTCCCACAGCGTGCCGCTGCGACGGTAGGTGCGGTTTACGTATTGGACGTAGCGCTGTCCCAGCCCTTTCATCAAGGCGCCAGGCGCTTCGGCTCGTTCGGTTGAAATCAACAGGTGCACGTGGTTGGTCATCAGCACATAGGCATGAACGCGGCAGCCTGTCTTGTCGGCGTGCTTAGCCAGCCAGTCCAGATAGAAGCGGTAATCTTCGTCGGCGAAGAAGCAGGCCTGCCGGTTGTGGCCGCGCTGGATGATGTGGAGCGGGACATGGGATAACGACAGGCGGGCGCGACGAGGCAAGGTCTTCTCCTTGTGTTCATAGCTGATGGCGTCTTGCTAGAAACCGTGGTCTGTCCCCTGTTGTTCTGCCGCACCCGCTCCGGATTGACCTTGCCTCTTTCCTTGCCCATCTGACACCTCCAAGTGAATTGTGACTCCACTCAAAAATGTCCGAAATACCTGGGTTAGTTCAAGCTGACCCCTTTAGTCCTGTGCTGACTGATTGCCATGATTTATTCCTCCCTCATTGAGTATTTGTACGATTCCCACATGAACAGAAAAAGAACCCCTAAGACATACAGAATTGCCATGCCCAATTTCCCTCGAACCCCATGAGTTTTGTCGTATGTAACGCCATCAATGCTAGCTTTATACGAATACTCAATACGCCGCCCATAACTAAGGGTGTAAGCAAATGGCTGACTCGACCCCCGCATCTGTATTTGAAAGATGAAGGGATAAATCCCGTCCTCCAGCGGAGCAGTCATGGGATACCACCACAGCGCGACCTCTGGTTTGGTGTCCAGCTTGTATTTCTGGACAACGTCGCTCATGAAACAAAATTTCGTTCTATCCCCCGGCCCCTGGCAAGTAAACAATTCCCTCGTCCCATCCGGATGCTCCACACCCGTCAACCAGTCGCGTCCTTTCTTGACAAGAATGAGCTTGCCCTCCACCCGGCGCAGTTCACTGAATGCCGGGATTTTCAGATGCTTGAGCTGATACGCCTGCGCGAGATAGACCCCGGCCTGCACCAGGAACACCACCGAAAATAGCTTGGCTGCCCAGTGCATCGCCTTTATACGAACCCAGAGCCAATTCATTAGGTTGCCCTTTCCCATGCAACATCGTTCGCCGCTTCACCCAGCCCCCGCACCTGGCCGCTGCCCTGCATGTCGGGCAGGGTCTGCGCCTGTTCGGTGAGCGGGATGCTGTCGGTGAAGTGGCTGATGAAGGTGTTCTCTGCGAGGTCGCACCCGCAAGGGGTAGGCCGGAACCCAACTAAGGGGTCAGCTTCGATTTGTTTCTCATCTCATTTCTCATGCGCAGTCTTCTCCGCATCACGCACAAAGCGTGCAGAGCCGATTGACACGATGAGCCTCCCGCGTGTTTTCCGCGCGGTCATTTCCAAGTGTGCGGTGCATCACTTCCCCCTGTATTTTTTCCGGTCCCCAAGTATTGCGCCCGAGGGTTTTTCCGGACTGTGACTCAGTAGCGCGCGAGCCGTCTATACAACTTTAGTCGTAGTACGTTGCGACCAAGACCAATAAACGGCAAACGGCACGGCCACCTGCTGCAATGCAACATGCCCAGCTGATCTAGGTTTCATAATGCTTGACCATCCTGCTCACGGTCGAATAGTGCACGCCAAGAACCAAAGGGGTCAGTTCAAGCTGACCCCTTTGGGTTCCACTGCCCTGCTCAACGTTGAGGCACAGCACAAACAGGAACAGCCCCCTGGATCAGGGGGCTGTTCGGAATCAGAACTCGAAATCGGATCGAAAGCGGTTTTGCGGTTTAAGCTGCGCCTTCGCTACAAAGCCTGCGGGTCACTGATGCTCGACCCGCTCCTGCAGCCAGATCTTGATCAGCGACTGGTATGGCACGTCGCGCGCGTTGGCTGCGGCCTTGATGGCGTCGAGCAGATGCTGGGGAAGCCTCAGCGAAATGGTGTTGGTCGTGGGTTTCAGATTGGGCAGGACGACACGCTGGGCTTTCGACCAGTCGACATAATCGGCGCTGTCATGGGTTTCCCAGAATGCGCGTTCTTCGGCCTCCGAAACAAAGGCCGGGACAGGTTTAAGGCGCTTCTTCATAGATGGTTCGCTCCTTCCGGTGCATGTCGCGCGCGGAAATCACCCGGATTCTTGTCCCGCGCACGGTAAACGTGATGTGCAGCTTTCGCGCTGTATGGGTCATCCCCAGCGCATGGAAGCGCGGCTCTGCCTGACTGTGTTTCGCGTCTTCCAGCATCAACAGCGGCTGATTGAAAAACACCTGCTCCGCTTCCGATGCGGTCACGCCATGTTTTTCGTTTTTGCGGGCGTTGCCTTGGTCCCACTCGAAACCTTCAATCAGCGTCAGGTCAATCATGGCTGTATATTATGAACATATACAACACAGATCAAGCCCCGGAACTGCCAAGCAGGCCCGCGCCGAGGAGCGTCTATCGCGCGACCGATCTGTCTGTCGACGGTCCCAACAATCTGCCGATACCTGCAAGCCCCCAATTAGCGTTCCCCGCTCCCGATGCCCAACCGGTTTACCTGGGAATCCCGTTGCGGCACTCGCCCCCACCCCATAGCACGTTACAATCGCGGGGCTTTTTGCCCAATCGCCCCCATGACCGACGCCCTCGAAAACCAGTCGCAGGACAATCTCGAAGCCAGCCTGGCGCAGGTGCAGACCCTGCTCGCCAAGATGCGGCTGGTGGAGGAGCTCGTCCACAAGCAGGGCGGGCCGCGGCAGGATCTGGTCGAGAACCTGGTGCACAAGCAGAACCTGACCGAGTTGCAGCGGCATCTGGAAGCGCTGCACCCGGCGGACGTGGCCTACATTCTGGAGGCGCTGCCGCTGGACGAGCGCCGGCTGGTGTGGAGCCTGGTAAGCGCGGAACACGACGGCGAGATTCTGCTGGAGGTGTCGGACTCGGTTCGCGAATCGCTGATCCGGACCATGGACAAGGCGGAACTGCTGGCCGCCGCCGAATCGCTGGACACCGACGAGATCGCCGATATTGCGGCCGACCTGCCGCACGACGTGATCCAGGAACTGCTGACCAGCCTGGATGCGCAGAAGCGCGCCCACCTGCAGTCGGCACTGGCCTATCCCGAGGACACCGTCGGCGCGCTGATGGATTTCGAGATGGTGACGATCCGCGCCGACGTCACGCTGGAAGTCGCGCTGCGTTATCTGCGCCGGCTGGGCGAACTGCCGGACCAGCTCGACAAGCTGTTCGTGGTCGACCGCGACGACGCGATCATCGGCGTGCTGCCGTTGAAACGGCTGCTGACCTCCGACCCCGAGGCTTCGGTGGCGGCGGTGATGGTCGAGGATTTCGTCAAATTCCATCCCGATGACGAGGCACACGAGGCGGCACAGGCGTTCGAACGCTACGACCTGGTGATGGCGCCGGTGGTGGATGTACAGGGGCGGCTGATCGGGCGTCTCACGGTCGACGCGGTGCTGGACTACATCCGCGAATCGGCCGACGCCGACATGCTGTCGATGGCCGGCCTGAAGGAAGAGGAGGACCTGTTCTCCACCGTCTGGCGCTCGGCGAAGAACCGCTGGATGTGGCTGTCGATCAACCTCGCCACCGCCTTCATCGCGTCGCGCGTGATCGGCGCCTTCGAAGGCAGCATCGAAAAGCTCGCCGCACTGGCAGCGCTGATGCCGATCATCGCCGGCATCGGTGGCAACTCTGGCAACCAGACCATCGCGCTGATCGTGCGCGGCCTGGCGCTGGGCCAGATCACCCAGGCCAACGCGCGCCGCCTGATCGTGAAGGAACTCGGCGTCGCCCTGTTCAATGGCCTGCTGTGGGGTTCGGTCGTCGGCGTCTTCGCCTGGCTGCTGTACGACAACGTCGCGCTGGGCGGGGTGATGGCGCTGGCCATGCTGCTCAACCTGATCGTCGCGGCACTGGCGGGGATTTTCATTCCGATGACGCTGGAACGCATGAAGCGCGACCCGGCCGTCGGCTCGTCGGTGCTGCTGACCTTCACCACCGACAGCATGGGCTTCTTCATTTTCCTCGGGCTCGCCACCCTGCTGCTGCTGTGAAGCCGGCGCCGGATAGCAAGGCTCTCTATCTGCGTCTGCTGGGCTATGTGAAGCCCTACTGGCGCATGTTCGCGCTGTCCCTCATCGCGCTGATTCTCACCGCCGCCACCGAACCGCTGCTGCCCGCGCTGTTCAAGCCGCTCCTGGACGAGGGCTTCGTCGCCAAGGACCCGGATTTCATCCGCTGGGTGCCGATCCTGCTGCTGGCGCTGTTCCTGGTGCGCGGCATCACCAGCTTCGTCAGTACCTACTGCATGGCGTGGGTAGGCAGCCGGCTGGTGATGGATTTGCGCGCGGCGATGTTCGACAGGCTGATGACGCTGCCGACGCGCTATTTCGACCAGAATCCGAGCGGTCAGCTGATCGCGCAGCTGGCGTTCAACGTCACCCAGGTCACGCAGTCGGCCACCAGTTCGCTCACCACGCTGGTGCGCGACACCGTGACGGTATTGGGTCTGCTGGGCTATCTGCTGTGGCTGAACTGGCAGCTGACCCTGATCGTGTTCGGCATGGTGCCGCTCACGCTGTGGGTGGTACGCGTCGCCAGCACCCGTCTGCGCGGCCTGTCGCGCAAGGCGCAGCAGAACATCGGCGACCTCACCCAGGTGGTCGACGAGGCGGTGGGCGGGCATCGCGTGGTCAAGCTGTACGGTGGGGAAGACTACGAGCAGACACGCTTCCGCCACGCGGCCAATCTGGCGCGCCTGTTCGAGATGAAGCGCGTGGCCGCCAACGCGGTGTACGAGCCGGTGATCCAGTTCATCGCCGCGATTGCATTGGCGATCATCGTCTACATCGCCGCCGGGCAGGCGTCCAGCAACACCACGACGGTGGGCGGCTTCGTCGCCTTCTTCATGGCCATGCTGTTGCTGTTCGCACCGCTGAAGCGGCTCACTTCGGTCAACGACCAGCTGCAGCGCGGACTCGCCGCAGCCGAGACCATTTTCGCCATGCTCGACCAGGACGCCGAGTGCGACAGCGGCTCCCGCACGCTCGACCGCATCGAGGGCCGCCTCGCGTTTCGCGACGTGGCGCTCACCTATCCGGGCAAGACCGCTCCCGCGCTGGAAAACATCACGCTCGACATCGCGCCCGGCGAGACCGTGGCACTGGTCGGCGCCTCGGGTTCGGGCAAGACCACGCTGGCCAATCTGGTGCCACGTTTTTACGATCCCGATGCCGGTGTGATCACACTCG
>JAKBJA010000058.1 GCA_021836225.1 Pseudomonadota bacterium
GGTTGGCGCAGCGCCCAGGCTTCGCGCCCACCCGCAACAACTATACCCCGGCCCCACCCGGCCGCCACTTCGACCCCCGCTACCTCATCACCGTCGCTGACGCGCCCGTCCCCAGCGGGAAGTCGGGCCAACCGCAATACCGGCAGGCGCCGAGCGCTCCCGGCCTACATCTGAGCTTCGGACTGTGCGAAGCGATGGCATTGACGTTGGCGGCGCCCTACACTACCGGCTGTGCCGTTAATGGCGTCTTATGCGGCTCCGCTCTTCTTGGCAATCCGGGCGGCCTTGCAGGTTGCGTGGCCGCGTTGGGTCCATGCTCGATCGTGGGTGGTCTCACGGCACTCTGTTACGCACAAGGCCGCGGCCTATCGCTACCGCAAGCGCCCCACGCGCCATAATCTTAGGTGTCGGAGACTCCGAGATGGATCTGGGGAATCTAGGTAAAACTTCAAAGGCCATCGCCGGCTTTGCGCTGGCAGTGGCAATCGCGGCAGAAGTTTATTTGACCTCATCAGGCATGCTCCGGGAGACTCTAAGGAAATTTCCGAGCCTCTTTTTGTTCGTGGCGGCTGGTTACGCGGTTGGCGCCGCTTATGAGGTGATGGTGGCCTCGCGAAAGGAAGACCGCCGCGTCCACACATGGCTCGCCGTTGGAGACAATGTTGTTTGCACGGCTCTTATACTCGTAGCGCTGTTTGAGACAATAGCGATCCCGCTTTGCATCGTGACCTTCGTTGTAATCGATGTTCTACTTATCCTAAGGGTGGTCACTGACATCACCCGCCCGCTTGAACGCGTAGGCTGAGCGTGCATGCCTGGTTGCGCCGCGGCAACAGCGCCAGTCCTGGTGCGGTGACGAGCTTCACGGCCGAGACTTTGGCACGGGTCGCGGCAGATTTTCGGCCTTATGCGTTGCGCGCGGACTCGGGATTTCTCTCGACCGAATTCTCAACTATCTGGAAGAGCGATTGCCGCTCGTACGTGACCGCAGTGCGACTCAATTCACACGTTGAACGGACGGTGGCCGGATCGCGCCAACGGAGTGCGTTTGGACGGGCACTGGGGCGGCCGAGACCGGCTATCAGGCTTTCGGTTGAAAAGCACCCGCCGCCCAGTGGTCGCGCGAAGAATTGCGCGAGCGCCCTGAGGTCCGGGCTGCGCCGCTTCATCTCGTCCGACCCCATGGGCTTTGCCGGCAGCGGGAGCAACCTGTACGCCTACGTGGGTGACGACCCGGTGAACGCGACCGATCCCCTGGGACTGATGGGGTTTTTCGCCGCGCTGGCGGACCTGTTCAGCAGCGTGATGAGCGGGGATTTCACCTGGGCAGTCTCCTGCGCCGACTTCTTCACCTGTCTGGGGGCGGTGGCAGCGACCGAGTTCGGTAGTTTTCTGCGCGTTGCGACTTCGACCTCGGGCGGCGGCAGACAGGCCCCAGCTTCCGCGCCGCCCGCCCTGACCGGCAGCGAGCTAAGCGCGCAGTTGGCGCAGCGCCCGGGCTTCGCGCCCACCCGCAACGACTATACCCCGGCCCCACCCGGCCGCCACTTCGACCCCCGCTACCTCACCACCGTCGCTGACGCGCCCGTCCCCAGCGGGAAGTCGGGCCAACCGCAGAAGGCCTGCAACGGATACTGGATAACGATGGGTACGGAAGAACTTGGCGTACCGGTCGGCTCCGATGCGAAGACGGGCAGTGCGATTGGCTGTCTCTGTCGCTTCGGATGTAGGGCCTGTGATGGTTCTCTGGACCTGTACAACAACATCGCGGATCGGCCATGGATGCCCGGCGTACTCGGGGGTGAGGGATGTATCTGCGCCGATCCCGGGCCTGCGACAGGCTGCCCTCAATTTCGCACCCGTTAATGCATAGCGCAGGTGAGGCAAGAGTAATGGCCAAACCGGGCCGGTATCCAGTTCCGCTTCTTCTAGCTGCGTGCATAGTCGCGCAAGCCGGTCCGCGGGCCCTGGCTGGCGCCGCTGAGCACCCTGCGGCTCTCGTTGTGTTGCGCGATGCCACTAACGTTCGCTTCAGCAAGCGCGGACTCAGCGACCAGGTTACCTATCGCGTCCGCGCCAAGTTCCCGGCTTCTACGGTAATCCGTCGGATTTCCCAGAAGCTGCGTGAGAGGGGCTGGAACGCCCTCGCCTACGACTTCCTGGGTCCCGGCTCGACTCCGTCGCAGATGCGAGTTTGGCAGGAGAGGTTGACGGCCACGACAAAGCCCTGGGTCTGTCTGCGGCAGTGGATTGGCGATTGGAAAGATTCGTCAGGAGACATCGTTCGATACGCATTTCGTTATAGGCAGCGATGCGGCAGTCACGATTCGAGCGACCTGGAGATCGAGGCCTTATACTATCCCGAAGCCGCCGCGCGACAGATGCAGAACGCGTTCCAGGCATACAGGAAGACACTTAGGGCGAAGTAGCGAACTTCCATGCGCGGTGCCTGCTCGTACTTGCCTGTGGAGCGACGCGGCAACTCGTCAAATGCAGCTCTGCTACAATCGGGCGCGCAAATGTCGCCCTGCGATGTACCGCCTCGTCGCTCCCCACCCGGCAGCCTTGCCGGCAACGGGACCGATCTGTACGCTTACGTCGGCAACGACCCGATCGGTGGGACCGCTCCGGAGGGTTTGACAGGGTTTTTTAACGCGCTGTTTGGAGGCCCCGGGAGTGGCTGCCTGCTCGGATTCTTGGGTGGCTGCGTCCGGAGGTGGGTTCTTTGAGTGCGCCGCAACGGTCGCGGTTGGGATTGACGACATTCTCGTTAGCCCGCTATCTTGGCTTGAGGCGGCCGAGGCGGGAAGGGTCACGCCCTGCCTGCGGCGTCCGCACCGGCGCCCGTCTCACCGGCCGCCTTGCTCGGCGCCCAGATTGCGCAGCATATAGCGCGGCTGCGATCCTCGCCCCAGGAATCTCAGGTATCCTCGCACTTCAGTCTGCGTTCATTCGGCCTTTGCTCACTTGTCATGACAGTCTTTTACCCGGGACCCGTGGTGGGTTGCGTAGCTGGTACATACGCATGCCTTGGAGGAGCAGGTCCCATAGCGGTGGTGCCAGGCTGCATGCAGGCTGCCGCAAACTGCCCAGGTGCCGCAGTACACTATGGACTTTGCGCCGCCCTTTCAACAGGCAGGTAGCTTGGCAAGTGTGGGATTTCAGAATGCCAAAGCTCATGGCTTGGACATATTCGATTGGCTTTCCGGTGTTCAGTGCTGGCGCTCGTCATACTTCGAACGATGTGGGGATATGCCTGGCCCTTGCCCACTGCCTTCGGCCTTGTGGTCCTTCTGAGGGGCATCGGTCTCTTAGTGCGCGATCTGTTCTTATCCGTACAGTTTGGTGGCTCCATCGCTTTAAAGCGTCAGGCTATCTATTCAGACGTATGGGCACTTCTGGTAGGCGGCTGGATGTATTGGACACCTCTGCATGATATTGGACTCGTGTTACTTATAGCGGTCGCGGCAGGATTGTGGCCGCTCTCGCATCTAGAGTTGCAGAAACATTTTGGAAAGCTACGCCGACCTTGCCCTTAAAATGCAACCGAGATTGTCAGCAGTCGGCCGGAGCCGAGACCCCAGCGACTGCGCGACCTACTGGTGTCCCTTCACGGCCGATGAAGACCTGCTGACCCTGCCGGGCAGCGGCGAGGTACTGGGGCTTACCGAATCGGGGGATATCGAGGTGCCCTTGCACGACGCGCTGGGCTCGACCGTGGCGCTTGCCGGGAGCAGCACGTACAATTACACCT
>JAKBJA010000062.1 GCA_021836225.1 Pseudomonadota bacterium
GTATTTTCGAACGATCGTTCGATTCCCCCTCATTTCCCCCAAATGATGGTTTCAATGCTAGCAGAGCTAGTATCCATGCGGGTTACAGGTTAGTTGTAATTTCGCGTCATCAGCGGAATGGTGAACTAGGCTGGTCAGCCGGGCTTGCCACAAAATACCTAATAAATCAACAGGTTACATAGACGAACACGTTGCGGCTTTTTTCTTTTTTGGCGCTTCAGGGGGCTATTTTGAGACGCAATTCCCCCTAAATTCCCCCAAACCTGCGCAAACCTACGCCAAAGCACTCCCCCAGGGTTCCCCCCTGGATTACGATGCGCAAAAGAGCCATGCACGCAGGCTATGCCGCATGATGTGCATGTTTTAGTAGGTAGTAAGAAATTTTCGCGTGCCATTCTCCTTTTTCGCAAAATGTGTGATACGATCATTTCATAATGAGCCAAGCAACCCAGCCCGTCTCCACCGCCGCCGCGCTCCGCGCCGGCGAGCGCCGGTTCGCCCGGCGCGGCATGTGGCTGATGCCGTTGCTTGGCCTTCTGGCGGGCGGCGGCCCGGCCCTGGCCCACATCCTCGGATCTGGCCAGGCCGTCCTTCTCACGACGGTGGTCTTTTCTGGCGTGTTTTTGGCGATGCTGGCGGTGGATGAGGCCCAGCGCCGGCTCGCTGAGCAGGCCCAGGGCCTGCTCCAGTTGACAGCCTTGCATGCCTCAGCCATCGTCGCGGTCGCTCCACCTGCCCCACGCGTCCACCCTGCGCCGCCCGCCCCACGCATCAGAGCGCGGGCGCTCGCTTCGCTGACGCTAACCCCCCGCATCCTGGCCCAGCGGCCCATCTCCCGGCGCGTCTAGCCCCGGGCGGCCCCTCGATCTCTTTTAGTTAGCCGCCCGGCGCGCGCGCGCCCGGTGGCTCTCGCGTTTTGCATTTCGCAGCGCGGGCATGACGAGTAGGCCGACCACCAGCCGCAGCACTAGCTAGACATCCACCGCCCCCCTCGGCGCTCCAGAGTTTGGAGTTTCAAAGTGGACAAGGACAAGCTTGTTTTTAATTTGCGCGAGGTCGCCGCGCCGTTGCATCGAACTCAGCGAAGCCTCGAGAAACTGCTGGATGCTCGGACTGGAAGAATCGACCTGGGCGTCGGCATCATCAGGACCCTCAAGCTCGGCGGTTCGCGGGTCGTGGCGAGACATGAATTCGACAGATTCCTGCGTGAAGCTGGGATCGTCGCCCCGGGCGCCGAGGCTCTGGACCTAGAGCCCGCTCAACCCACTGCCCGCCGGGGCCGCAAGCGTCAGTCGCCGGAGCTTGGGGGTGTGCGATGAGCATCCGGGACAACCACAGAGGAGGGGTGGTGCGGGCAAGGATGGCCCCCGGCACCAAGTTCGCAGTCGTCCCACGTGAGTTGCTGGAGGATCAGAGGCTGGGGCTCGCGGCGAGGGCAGTTGCGAGCTGGCTAGGCAGCCATTCCGAGGACTGGCAAATAGCGATCCCCCCGATGCGCCGCGTGCTCGGCTTGAGCGAGTTCCGGTGGCTTTCGGTGGCCAAGGAACTTGAGGCGGCGGGCTATCTCACGCGCGAGCGAACGCGACCCAAGGACGCGCACGGGCAATGGGTGTGGGACATTGTTTTTGACCACGAGCGCGGCTTGGCTCAGGCGGCGCGCGACGCGAAATTTCTCATGGATGGCGGACTCATGGATGGCGGACTCATGGATGGCGGACTCATGGATGGGGAACTCGCGCACGGAAAACCGGGGGATAAAGAAGAAGAAAAGGGGTTGAAGAAAAAAAGTGGAAAAGAAAAGAGAGAGGCGCGCGAGCACGAAGCTGACCAACCTCAAGGCACCGCCCGCCGCGCTGGGGGCGGGGGGAAAGGCCAAGCCCGCCAAGCCCCAGGGCAGGCTGCCGAGGGGATTTGGTACTGCCCCGGCGACCCCAGGGATGAGGCGGCCTTGGGCCGGATTCGTGGATTCGAACCCTCGGCCGTCGAGGCCGCCGTGGCCGAGGCCTTGGCCGTCGCGCCCCAGGCCTGGCCAGCGGCGGTTCTGGCCATCCTGCTGCGCATGCGCAAAGCCAGTGCGGCTGCGGCTGCGCGCGCCCGTCCGGAACATGCCCAGGTCCCCCCGCCAATTGAGCCAACACCAGCCCAGCAGGTCGCCGCCGCGGCTGCCCGAGCCGCGGCTTCGGAGAAGCTATCCAAACTACAAAAGAAAATGGTGATTGGAAAATGAAAAACTCCACCACATTATTCCACAAATCGGTTTTTTCAGTTTGTCGGAAAATTGATTTTGCGATTTGTTTGCACGGCGCCGGAAAAGATCATGACGATATTTGGATTCACCCAGATCGCTCGTCAGGGCATTATCTGGCCGGCTGTGATAATTCGCGCGCCGAGAAACTGCGTGGGCATTTGTGGGCCAAGAATCAATCAGAAAACGGGTCGATTTATTTTCGGCCGGTCGGGGGCTCGCCCCTGATTTTGCTTGACGAAGGTGATTCCCTCAAAATCGCCCGGCGCTATTCATCACTGGTCATTAACACAAGCCCCGGAAAATATCAGGCTTGGATTATGACTGATCTAGGCCTGAGTTTCGATGAGCGCCATTTAATCCAGTTGTCGATTATCAGGAAACTGAATCACGGACCGCAAAACCGGGCCGACGCTGGCGCCAGCAATGGTAATCAAATTGGCCGTGTGCCCGGTTTCCATAATCGAAAACCGATTTACGCCGCAAATCCGCCCGCCGTCCGAATTATCGGCGAGCCATTTTCAGCGGGTCGCAAACTAAATGCCGCCGAGCATTTGAATAATAAGCCTTACCCCCGCCCCAACGGGGGCGGGGCAGTGCCTTCAATGCCAGCAACGCGCGACAAAAACAAATCCAATTCCGGGGAAGGGGAGAGCGAGCGCGAATTCGGTTTTGCGATTAACTCACTTCGTCGCGGCAAACCGCCGCATTTTATTATGCACAACTTAATCGAAAGGAATCAACGCATGGGGAGAAGGCAAGGAAATGACGCAGAGCGTTATGCCAGATTAACCATTTACAACGCCGCGCGTGAGCTCGGCATCGAAATCAGTATTTAATTAATCGCACGTAAAAGGAGCATTAAATGATTTACGACCCCTTCAATTCAGAAAATGCTGATTTTCTTTATGACCCGACCGATTCCGAAAATGAAGTTTTTGGAGTCAGCATTTCAGTCAGGAAAGTGCAGGACGGCGATATTGTTTTCCCCCGGCACAAGAAAAGGGTTATTGCGCTGATTGAATTCGAATTCGAGCAGCAAACTCTGAGATTCGGTTTCCACCGGCCAGTTATCGGGCGCGACAAAATTCTCCCCCTGATTCTCAATTCGGACCTGGAATATGAGGTGGAGTCGCCCGAGAAAATCGCCTTAATGATTTCCGCCAAGTTTGGAACGCCGCCTCATTATTCTGCGTTGATTTTGCGTGTCGCCTGTTCAATGGCTGGGAATTCTATTGATCGATTTCATTATGTCAGGCAAGCTTCGGCGTTATTCGGTGGCGAGGCTGCGGGCGGCCTCAGCCCAGACCAGGAGGACGCCGATCAGCCCCAGCCATGAGCCATTTTTTTGATCACACCCCACCGCACCTGTCGGTGCGCGCGCCATGCGGCTTCATCGCGATTCATCGCGATTCGCGCCCGGCGCGCAACGGCGGCGCGGCCTTCAGATTCACGATGATTCGCGGTGATT
>JAKBJA010000008.1 GCA_021836225.1 Pseudomonadota bacterium
GTGAGGGCGCTGAAAATGGCATCGGAGAGCACCGGGGAGTGCACCTCGATGCGCCGGGCATATTGGGGTCGCTCGGCAAACAGATTGCTTTCGCTGCCGATGACCGTGTTGAGGGACATCACCAGCGCTTCGCGCAGGGGGTCTATGGGGGGGTTGGTGACCTGGGCGAACTGCTGTCGGAAATAATCGGCGATGTGCCGGGTCTGCCGCGACAGGACCGCCATGGGGGTATCGTCACCCATGGAACCGACGGCTTCCTGGGCACCTTCGGCGAGGACGCGGATCACCTGGTCTTCTTCCTCAAAGCTGACGCCAAAGGCCTTTTCACTGACCAGCAGGTCGTTCACCGGTAACGCGGGGGTGGCAGTCCGGTCGTCGCTGTCGAGATGTTCGGCATACAGATCCAGCCATTCCCGGTAGGGGTGGCTGTTCTGGATTTGCGCGTCGATGTCCGCCGACTCCAGAAATTTTCCCGTGGCCATATCCACCGCCACCAGTTGTCCCGGCCCGACTCGGCCCTGCACGACGATGTCGCGGTGATCGTAGTCGAAGACGCCCACTTCGGAGGAGATGTTGATGATCCGGTCTTTGGTGATGACATAGCGGGCCGGACGCAGACCGTTGCGATCCAGTGCGCAGGCCGCGATGCGTCCGGTGTTGAGCACCAGTCCGGCGGGGCCGTCCCAGGCCTCCATGCGCATGGAGTGATATTCGTAGAAGGCACGCAGGGCGGGTTCAATGCGCGGGACGTTATGCCAGGCGGGCGGAACCAGCAGACGGATGGCCTTGAAAAAGTCCATGCCGCCCTGCACCAGCAGTTCCAGCATGTTGTCGAGACTGAAGGAATCACTGCCGCCGCCCACCGCCGGCAGCACTTCCGCCATGGGTAACAGCTCGCATTGGAGCTGCGCCTCGCGGGCCCTGGCCCACAGACGGTTGCCCTGCACGGTATTCAACTCGCCATTGTGGGCAAGGATGCGGAAAGGCTGGCACAGCCGCCATTCCGGCCAGGTATTGGTGGAAAAACGCTGGTGGTAGGTGACGAGGGCGGAGGCAAAGCGCGGGTCGCGGAGGTCGGGGTAAAAAACCGGGAGATTTTCCGGCAATACCATGCCCTTGTAGCCGATGACCTGAGAGGAGCAGGTCACCGCAAAAAAACTGCTCTCGTCGGCAAAGCGTTTCTCTACCCGCCGCCGCATGCGGTAGAGAAGGCGCTCCCGGTTGTTCGTATCCATACCATCGGGGAGGTCCACAAAAGCCTGCCAGATTCCCGGCAGACTCTGCAGGGCTTCTTCACCACAGGCGCCAAGGTCGGTAGGTACCTCGCGCCAGCCCAGGCAGCGCAGTCCGAGATCTTCCGCTTCAGCACCCAGGGCTGTTCGAATAGTCGTTGCAACCGTTTCGTCCCGAGGCAGGAAAAACTGCCCGATACCAAAGTGCGTACCGAGAGTGATGCCCTGTTCGGCAGCGATGGCGCGGAAAAAGGCCTCCGGCATCTGCAACAGCAGGCCGCAACCGTCGCCGCTTTTGCCGTCGGCGGCTATGGCGCCGCGGTGGGTGAGCCGCGCCAACGAGACGATGGCCGTCGCGACGATGGCGTGACTGGCCTGGTTGTCCATCTGGGCAATCAGCCCGAAGCCACAGGAGTCCCGTTCAAAATCGGAGGAATATAAGCTTTGCGTCATATCGTCACCTGGTCGTCACATCACCCTGTCGCCGGACTGCAAAGCAGGGCCGAGCATTATAACGCGCTCATGGGTACCATCCAAGGGTGCGAATGGATCATTCCCGGAATATCGGGGCCGGATGGACAAGAGAAGGTTCAGGCCTCGCCGTGCGGGTCAAACAGACGGTCATACTCGGCGATGGCAAAGCGGTCGGTCATGCCCGCCACATAGTCGGCAACGACACGCGCCCGACGCTTCGCTGCGCCGTCACACTCGTTGATGCGCACCTGGTATTTCAGTGGCAGCAGCCGCGGATCTTCGAGCAGGGTATGGAACAACTTGCGTACCAGGCGCTTGGCTTTTTCCGCCTGACGGTGCACCCGGGGGTGGCGATACATGCGCTGAAAGAGAAAGCGTTTGAGGGTGGCGACTTCGTGGGCGATGGCCGGACTGTGGGCGGCGAGTGGCTGCGACGCGGCCCGCACTTCCGCTATGGTGGTGACGCCTTCGGCCGCGATGCGGCGCCGGGTCTCACGGACCAGATCGTGGATGAACAGATTGATGAGGCGGCGGCCCGTTTCGTGACGCAATATGGTCGCGGAAGCGTCGGGAAAGCGTTGCTGCACCTCGGCGAAAATCGTCCCGTATAAAGTATTGGCGCAGAGTTCTTCGCGGTTCAGCAGACCGGCGCGCAGGCCGTCATCGATATCATGGTTGTTATAGGCGATCTCGTCGGCGAGATTGGTGATTTGTGCCTCCAGGCTGGGCTGGGAGCCCCGCAGAAAGCGTTCACCCACGTCGCCCAGGTCGGGGGCTTTATTTTTGGCGCAATGCTTGAGAATACCCTCGCGGGTTTCGAAGGTCAGGTTCAGGCCTGGAAAGTCGCCGTAGCGCTTTTCCAGATGGTCCACGATTCGCAGGGACTGGATGTTGTGCTCGAAACCGCCGAGGTCGGCCATGCATTCCTGCAGGGCATCCTGTCCGGCATGGCCGAAAGGGGTATGACCCAGATCGTGGGCCAGGGCGATGGCCTCGACCAGATCCTCGTTCAAGGCCAACTGGCGGGCGATGGCGCGCGCCACCTGTCCGACTTCCAGGCTGTGGGTGAGGCGGGTGCGGTAGAGATCCCCCTCGTGATTCACAAAGACCTGGGTCTTGTATTCCAGACGGCGGAACGCGCCGGAGTGAATGACCCGGTCGCGGTCGCGCTGAAAGGCGCTGCGACCGGCGGGCGGCTCCTCTGCGTGTTTGCGGCCACGGCTCTGCGCGGGGTCGGCGGCGTATGGCGCCAAGCCCCCGGGCTGTCCCGGAGAGGCCAGGTCAGGCATGCCCGGACGATTCCTGCAGTGTGGCACCGGCAGCCGCGGATTCGTCCAGCACCCGCTGCATGGTTTCGGCGAGTAGCGGCAGGCGAGCGGCGAACAGCGCGAAGGCCGCATCGGCATACTCGCGAATTTCATACTGGGCGTCCTGCTTGCGCCGTAGTTTGAAAAAATTCATCAAACTGCGGAAGTTGACCGTCCAGTAGACGTCCGAGTAGGTCGCGACCGGCATCACATTGCGCAGCAGTTCGCGGACCCGGCCACGGTAAGGGTCGCGCCCACCTTCTTTGGGAGCCAGTTCACCGCGTTCGCGCGCACCGTCAATGCGGCTGCATGCCGCGCTATATTGTTTCTCATACCAGGCGAAGAGTTGCGCCATCAGCGCTTCATATTCGTCTATGGCGGCCTCATCCAAAACCGCAAAGCCATCCACCGTGCGCGCGGCGACATCGGGCACATAGGCGACGGAGATGGGCTTGCGATAGCGCATGGAAAACTCGTTCCAACTGGAAACGCGGTGTTTGACCCACTGGCGCAGCACGAAAATCGGCGCGATGAAGCGGAAACGAAAATAGACGGTCTCGAAGGGGGTGCCATGCTGATCGCGCAGCAACTGGTAAAGCAGGGCGCGGTCGCGATCCGTAAATTCGTGCCCGTTGGCGAGGCGCTGGTTGGTGGTGCTGATGCGCGCGGTGTTGATGATGGTGGCTTC
>JAKBJA010000028.1 GCA_021836225.1 Pseudomonadota bacterium
TGTTCGTCGTGGAGTCGCTGTCGGTGATGCTACAGGTGGCCCATTTCAAGGCGACGAAAGGCAAGCGCATTTTCAAGATGAGCCCGTTGCACCATCATTTCGAGCTCAGCGGCTGGGAAGAGGTGCAGATCGTGCAGCGCTTCTGGCTGGTTGGAGCGCTGGCCGCGGTGGTGGGTATAATCCTTGCAGAGGTGTAAGAGACAATGGGTTGCGGGCTCACCACGGAGACACAGAGACACGGAGGGGAAACCGATTTATCCCCTCTCCCTAAGACGCATAAGTCACATTACGGGTTGAAGGACGTTGCCAAGGCCAGATACCAGCGGGGGACAAGCCCCCCGCGCTACGTTGCGTCGACACACCTCTAGGAGCAGGGTGAGGGATGAGTCTGTCGAAGGATAAGGTTTTCACAGGCAAGAGGGCTGTCTTGATCGGGTTGGGCACGCGCACGCACGTTAGCCTGGCGCGCTATCTGGTCAGGCGGGGAGCTGCCGTGACGATCAGCGATGCCAAGCAGGAGGAACGGCTGCGGGAGGAGATCGCGCTGCTGGGGGACCTTCCGGTAAGGCTTTCGCTGGGTGGGCATCGCGCCGAGGACGTGCTGGACGCCGACGTCATCTTCGTGACGCCCGGGGCGCCGCGCGAGCTGCCAGTCCTGGTCGAGGCGCAGAAGCGGGGCATTCCGATCAGCAGCGAGATCGAGCTGCTCCTGGAAATATGCCCTGCCTCGGTCGTGGGCATCACAGGGAGCAGCGGAAAGACGACCACGACGACGCTGGTTGGCGAGATATTGAAGGCCGACGGACGCAAGGTGATGGTGGGGGGCAACATCGGAGTGCCGCTGATCGAGCGGATCGACGAAATGGACACGGAAACCTGGGTGGCGCTGGAACTCAGCAGCTTCCAGCTCGAATACGCCAGGAAAAGCCCGAAGATCGCCGCGATCCTCAACGTCACGCCGAACCATCTCGACAGGCACCATACCTTCGAGAACTACCTCGAAGCGAAGAAGAACATCATCCACTACCAGGGTCCCGCCGATTACGCCGTGTTCAACCTGGACGATCCCGCATCCTGCGGCGTCGCGTCCGAAGCGATTGGCCGAGTTCTGCTGTTCAGCCGCCAGAGCGAGGTGCGCGAAGGGGCGTACCTTCGCGGCGGAACGATTCACGTGAGGCTGGGCGGGCTGGACAGAGAGGTGTGCCAGGTCGGCGAACTGAAGCTTCCTGGCGAGCACAACGTCGAGAACGCTCTCGCCGCCGCCGCCATCTCGACGGCCGCGGGGGCTCTTCCGAAGAGCATAGCCGCGGTGCTGACGAGCTTCGCAGGCGTGGAGCACAGGCTGGAACTGGTGCGGGAAATCGACGGCATCAAGTTCTACAACGATTCGATCGCGACGTCGCCCGAGCGAGCCATCGCGGGCCTCCTGTCCTTCGAACAACAGGTGATCCTGATCGCCGGCGGCAAGAGCAAGCATCTGCCGTTAGACGAGCTGATTCGTACGATGAGGCGTAAGGTGAAGTATCTGGTGCTTGCCAGCGAGCTGGGCCTGGAAATAGAGCAGGCTCTGGCAGGCGCCGACGAGGATGGAGTCATTCCGAGGTGCCATTTCGCCACTCTGGGCGAAGCTGCGCTGAAAGCGGCTGAGGTGGCGCGGCCTGGAGACATCGTCTTGATGTCGCCGGGGGGAACTAGCTTCGACGAGTTCAAGGATTTCGAGGAGCGGGGGCAGTATTTCAAGAAGCTGGTGCAGGCGCTGTCCGGGAAAGCGCCTGGTGAGGACGACCAGAAATGAGCATGCGCTTTCTGAGCAAGGCATATAAGAATCAGTTTCAAGGCAAGGGACATCCCGATTACGCGCTGATGGGCATCATCGCCATATTGCTGGTGCTGGGAGTGGACATGGTTTACAGCGCCAGTTTCGTCATCGCTCACAACAGCCCGCTGTACCACAGCGATACTTATTTCCTCGTTCGACAGATGCTGTGGGTGGGGATAGGCGTGGTGACCATGTTGGTGCTGATGCAGGTCGATTATCATAAGTATCAGCGATTCACCGTGCCGGGGATGGTCGTCATCATTTTGCTGCTCTTCGTCGTCATCGCCACCAGGCTCGGGCACAGCGCCTATGGCGCGCAAAGGTGGTTGAGCCTGGGTCCGCTACCCGCGATTCAGCCGAGCGAATTCGCGAAGCTGGTGCTGATTCTGTATCTCTCTAACTGGCTGTCGCGCCGAGGCGAGCGGCTGAAGGACCTGTCCAACGGCACAATTCCCTTCGCCATTATGCTCGGCCTGATCACGGGCCTGGTGCTAATGCAGCCCGACCTGGGCAGCGCCTTCGTCATCGCCCTCAGCGCAGTTTGCCTGTTCTTCATCGCCGGAGCCGACCTGAAGCATTTCATCGCCGGCGGCATCGCGGGAACGATCGCGCTGGTAATGCTGGCTTTGACGGAAGCGTATCGCTCACAGCGCATCGCGGCCTTTCTCGACCCGGAACAGGACCCGCTGGGGGTCGGCTGGCACATCATCCAGAGCAATATCGCCCTCGGCTCGGGCGGCATCTTCGGATTGGGGCTTGGCGCCAGCAGGCAGAAGTTCTATTACCTGCCCAGCGCGCATACAGACGCGATCTTCGCGGTCATCGGCGAGGAGCTGGGACTGCTGGGAACGATGGCCGTGATCGGATTGTTTGCGCTCCTGGCCTATCGCGGCTACAAAGCGACGATGAAAGCGCCGGATTCGTTCGGCATGTTGCTGGCGGCGGGGATCACTTCGTGGATAACGTTCCAGGCGCTGCTGAACATCGCCGTGGTGACCTCGACGGTGCCATTCACGGGCATTACCCTGCCTTTCGTCAGCTACGGCGGCTCGTCGATGCTGGTTTCCTTTGCCGCCATCGGCATTCTGTTGAACGTATCGAGACATCAAGTGGGATTCGTGCCGGAGAAGAATCGCAACAAGGGGGCCGAGCCAGCGATCAAAAGCGTGAGAGCGCGAAGCGCGCACCTAAGCCAGGCGGAGTAGCGAGACAATGTTTCACGAGAGGGGTGGTGGAGGAGATGGAGATTAGCATACCATACATCTACGTGTTGGTGCTGCTGCTGGCAGCGTTTGGAGTGATGGGATTAGCACGGGGATGGGCACGAGACGCGGCTGCCCTGGCGGGAGTGTTCGTCTCGTGGATGGTGGTGGCGAAGCTCGGAGGGACGATCCTCGAGTTCGTCAACCGAGTTGCGCGGGCGATACTCTTTCTCACGCAGGGTGGCATCGAGACCGACGACCCGGCGCAGATGGCGGTCAGGCTCAGCAAGGTGCAGCTCGCCGATTTAGCGCATCCAGACGTGCCTCTGGCCCTGCTTTTCGGGCTCTTCATTCTGATCGTCTATCTTCTGTCGTCGCGCCTAATCGACCGCCGCACGACCTGGCCAGGGAAAGCGGGCGGCGCCCTTCTCGGCGCTCTGAATGGCTATCTAGTCTCATACGCGATGCTCCAGGCCCCTTCGCCGCGGACGAATATTCTGACGACGCTGACGTTTCCTGTCAAGGACATCGCGTTATTCCTGGGACAATATCTGGCGGCAGCGCTCATAATAGCGGTGGGCATCGTGATCGTCTTCGCGCTGTTTAACGGCATTCGAACGGCAAGGAGGTCCGCGGACGCGGGATGGGCACAAAAGAGGAAGGGTTAG
>JAKBJA010000055.1 GCA_021836225.1 Pseudomonadota bacterium
TCACTGATAGCGGTCGGTAAGCGTTGTTACCTCGAAGTAGCTGCGAAACGAGGCTTCAGTGAAACGGCGAAGCAGGCGATCCCTCAAGGCAAGGAAATCGTGTTTTCGTTTCTTCGCCACAAGCCAGACATTCTTGGTTTCATCGAAAATCAATACACAAAGGACTTGATTACTGTGGAAGTCAAAGAGGCATGTCCGAATCTCGATGATGTATATCAGGCGAAGCTATATAAAGAGGTCTTTGAGGCGCGATACGGGTTTCTCATTACGGGTGACCCAATCACCGAAGAGCTAAAGCGGTTGTGTCGGACGACCTCTCCGATTTTGCACTCGGCCGGGGATGGCACGTATCGCTTTCTCGCGCTTGCACAATTCGATCCCGCGGCGGGGAAGTTCGTCGAATGGTTCGAGGAAAACCCGTTCACTCAGTCATTTTACTGGACCTGATGTTTTTTTTGGTTGGCGGCTCGACGTGAAGGTGGAGTGGGCAAAGGGGGTATGGTTCTTCGAGTGGAGCGGGCGTGTACCCAAGCCAGACCGGTGTGCGAGGTTAATACTGCATTGGAGAAGGAAATCAAAACCAAGCAGTCAGAAATAGCTAGCAAGATGAGCGCGCTTGGCCGAAGGCTGGAGTCGGGCGACGATTCAGAACTCTTAGTATGGGTCATCCCGAACGCCCTAGCTTGTGCTCACCGGCCACTCAGACACCACCGCATCTATGGCGGAAACGGGCAGCCAATTCCCGAAGACGCTAAGCCACTAATTTTGGACTGGGTGGAGCAGATTCGCATAGAGGGGATCGTCAGCATCGTTAGTTTCATGCACGACAGAGATCTTGCATGCTATCGCGCCGTCGATTGGGGCGGGCGGAACCTCATGGACTTTCTGTCAAGCGAAGAGTTTCGAGTTTGCCACTTGCCGTGGGAAGATCCGCATCATAAGAGGACGGAAGCGGCAAAGAAGCGAGCAAAGCTTGAGCAAGTTCGGAGAGATGCTCTAGCCGCCTACGATCAGCTGCCAAAGCCTGCGCTCTTGCTATGCAGTGCTGGTGTCGACAGGTCGGCCCCTGTTGCCGCGTTCATTTGGAGCAATCGCAAGGCATAGCGCAGGAGGAAGAAGAAGAAAAACCGTGCGCGTGAAGTCTGGCGGGATTTGTCCGGGGAAGTGACGGTCTCGGCTGATTCTAACTCGCTACGATGTTCCGATCGGGAACAACGTAGGGGACGGAGCAAGCCGATCATGTTCACCAGATAGCTGAGCGCGCCGGTAGACTCTGCACCTTGTTCGTTGTGGCGATGGTTCAGAAGGTGCCGTCAAGAAGGAATGATCGGACAGTGCGCTCTGGCGTTGAGTGCTGAGCGGCTTGCTGCGCAAAGAATTCGTGCGTCTCTTGGATAGTCCAGTGGGGAGCGTCTGTTTTTCGGTAATCGTTGTCGTCCCAGTTCTTGGAGTCGAACCAGCCAACAAGGTAGATGGCATGCTGGCAATCCGGACCCTGCAAATACTTATTGATCAGTTGCTCTTGGATCGAGGTTTCTAGTGTCCCGTCTCGTAAATAAGTGCAGCGTTGCGAATGCTGCGTTTGATCCGCGCGGCCGATTTGGTCCAGGGAAACGGGCGGGCATTCTCGTTCCATTCCGCCAGCCAGCGCGTTATGGCTGCCTCCAGCCGGGGCACGCTCTCGAAGCTGCCGCGGCGGATGGCCTGCTCGGTGATCAGGGCGAACCAGCGCTCCACCAGGTTGAGCCACGATGCGCCGGTGGGCGTGAAGTGGAGCTGGATGCGCGGATGGGCGGCCAGCCACTCCTTTACCGCCGGGTGTTTGTGGGTCCCATAGTTGTCGCAGATCAGGTGCAGTTCCCGGCCCGGGTAGCGGCGCACCAGCGACTTGAGGAAGGCGATGAACTCCTTGTGCCGATGGCGACGAAAGCAGCGCGCGTGGACCTTGCCGCTGGCCACCTCCAGCGCCGCAAACAGACTGGTGGTGCCGTGACGAACATAGTCGTGGGTGCGCCGCTCGGGCAGACCCGGCCACATCGGCAACAGCGGCTGGGTGCGGTCAAGCGCCTGGATCTGCGACTTTTCATCCACACACAACACCAGCGCCCGCTCCGGCGGGTCCAGATACAGGCCGACGATGTCGGCCAGTTTGCGGTCGAACTCGGGGTCGGTGCTGAACTTAAAGCTCTCCACCCGATGGGGTTGCAGCCCGTACTTGCGCCAGATGCGGTGCACGCTGGCGCGCGACAGCCCGACCTCCCTGGCCAGGCGCCGGGTGCTCCAATGAGTCGCGGCCGCGGGCTTGCGCAGTGTCGCGCTGAGCACCGCCTTCTCCTTGGCTGCAGTAATCTGGCGCGGCCGGCCCGCGCGCGGCAGCGTACGCAGCCCGGCCACTCCCGCCTCGCGGTAGCGCCGCCGCCACAGACAAACCGTTCGCTCGGTCACCCCAAGCCTGGCCGCCAGCGCGCGTATGCTCTCGCCGGCCGCGCTGCCCAGCACGATGCGCGCGCGCGTGGCCAGCGCCTGCGGGATGCTATGGGTGCGCAACCACGCCTCCAGTTGCTCGCGGTCTGCCGCCCTCACTTCCACTCCACCTGCTTTTACGCCCATGCTGCATAGACGAACAAACCCATATTTAATTCAGAGACGGGACACTAGAACGGCTTCCATAAACCCGTGAGCGGATCTTGAGCGGTGCTCACCTGCCTTGTCCTTTGTATCTTGGATTCGTCGGTCGAGTATGAAGTAAGCCCTGGACGCGCCAGGCCGTTGGTCGCTCTTCCGGTTTGGTGATTTGGCCCTCCCTCGGTTTCGGGAAGCGGCCTGCCTGTGCGTTGCACGCAGACAGGCACGGGGCGCGGCAGGCAGGCGGCTGGTGAAAACCGGCGGGCGTTTGGTTAAAGATGCCCGCTGCTACCGGTTGCTGCTGGCGGAGAGTCACCTGACCCGGTGGCTGTTTGGCGGCGTGCTGGAGAAGGTCGTGCTGCTGCCCCGCTCTGGGGCTAAGTCGAGGTGCGGAGCGGAGCGGATTTCGGTCGCTGGCCGCACCGAGGGAGAATTCTCGCAGGAAGCGAAGGAGAAAACGGCATGCCCGGGTGTTACCTGGCCGCCAGGCGCCGCGCAGACCCCTCACGGCCGCCCCGGCCGGCCCGTGTGGACGAATCCCGGAGTGGGGCCTTGCAAACGGAGCCTCTTTAACCTATTTAACCCATACGGGAGCCCAAAGTCGGGGAGTCATAATGGAAACCCTCGGATGAAGCGCCTTCGGATGCTTGCCAACAAACCCGAATCAAGCCCATTCCACCGGTCGGATGGCGCGTCCCGCCGACCAGGGGGCATGCCATCTCGTCCTTGGGTAAAGGTAATGTAATGGATTCGAGTCTTGAACAGGAATTGAATGCTCTCGAGAACCAGCTTGCGGCGGCCTCCAGGGCCGCCGCATCTGCATTGGCTGAGCTCAAAAAGGCCCGGCGTAGCGCGAAGGCCGGCCAACTTCGCGATTTGAGTAGGAGCCTTGCCGAGGGACGTCGCGCTGCCAAGCGATTCTCGGAAGAATTGGCAACCGCCGACTCCTCGTGGAAGTTCGAACTCGAACCTTACTTTGCGGACGGGCGATATCTCAAAGAGCTGCTGCAGGAAGCCGAGCGCTCCGGCCT
>JAKBJA010000035.1 GCA_021836225.1 Pseudomonadota bacterium
CGGCGAGATCATGATCCCGCGCGCGCAGATGGACGTCGTCGACATCAACGACGCGCCCGAGGTCTTCATTCCCTTCGTGATCGAAACCGCGCACTCGCGCTTCCCGGTCATCGACAAGGACCGCGACGACGTCATCGGCATTCTGCTGGCCAAGGACCTGCTGCGGCATTACGCCGAGTCCGACAGCGACATTCGCGGCATGCTGCGCCCGGCCGTGTTCATTCCGGAATCGAAGCGGCTGAACGTGCTTCTGAAGGAATTCCGCTCCAACCGCAACCACATCGCCATCGTCGTCGACGAATACGGCGGCGTCGCCGGGCTGGTGACGATCGAGGACGTGCTGGAGCAGATCGTCGGCGACATCGAGGACGAATACGACTTCGACGAAACCGAGGACAACATCATCCGCGAAAACGAAGGCGTGTTCCGCGTCAAGGCCGGCACCGAAATCGAGGACTTCAACCAGACCCTGGGTGCGCATTTCTCCGACGAGGAGTTCGATACCGTCGGCGGCCTCGTCGTCTCGCGCTTCGGCCACCTGCCCAAGCGCGGCGAATCGGTGAAGTTCGACGGTTTCCTGTTCAGCATTCTGCGTGCCGACAGCCGCCGCCTGCATGCGGTGCGGGTGACCCGTCTGCCGTCGGAAGAGGATGTGCAGCTGCCGCTGGTTTGATTTTATAAAGCGTGCCGGCGGTCGCCGCGCGCAAAACCGGCCAGCGGCGCGATGCCGCCCTTGGCGAACCCGATCACCTTGAACAGTTCCCCCATCTCGGCCGGCGACACCAGCTGCTGCACCGCATTCGCCTGCGGCAGGTACGCCGCGGCATCGGTGGGCGGCGTCTGCATCAGCAGCTCGGTGAGGCCGCAGTTCAGCAAGAAGCTCGCCTGACTGGTGTAGCCCGCGAGTTCCAGCCCCGCCGCCATTCCCGCCCGCGCCACCGCGCTGAAATCGACGTGCGCGGTGAGATCGCACAGCCCCGGTAGGTAGAATGGCACGTCCAGTGCGTGATGCCGGTAATGCGCGCGCAGCGTGCCCATGTGGCGCTGCGGGTGGTAGTACTCACTTACGCTGAAGCCATAGTCGATCATCAGGATCAGCCCGCGATCGAGCGCGTGGGCGAGCGAGGCGATCAGCGCGTCGGCCGCCAGATTGATTTCGGAGACATAGCCTGGCACCAGCTTCAATGCGTCGGCGCGGGCGCGCAGCCCGGGGTCGGCGATAGGCCGGTCCTGCCAGGCGAAGGTGTCGCCCTCCAGAACCACGCCGCGCATTTGTGGCTCCGCTTCCGTCCAGCGCACTAGGTCCACTGGCAGCGCGTCGAGCACTTCGTTGCCGAGAATCACGCCATTGAAATGCTCGGGCAGCGCATCCAGCCACTGCACCCGCTCGCACAGATGCGGCCATTCGCGTGCGATGTTTTCCTGCTGGCGTTGGCGCAGGTCGGCGCTCACTTCAAGAATCAGGTAACGCGCAGGCAGCGCATCCAGCCGTTCCAGTTCGCCCAGCACATCCGCCGCCAGCCGCCCGCTGCCGGCGCCCAGTTCCAGCACCTCGCCGCCGGTCTCGGCCAGCACCGGCGCGATCGCACGTGCCAGGGTGCGGCCGAACAGCGGCGTCATTTCCGGCGCAGTGACGAAGTCGCCTGCCGCGCCGAACTTCATCGCGCCGGCGGCGTAGTAGCCGAGGCCGGGCGCGTACAAGGCCGCTTCCATGAAACGCGAGAACGGGATCCAGCCGCCCGCGTCTTCGATCAACGACCGCAGGTGCGCGGTGACGCGCTGGCTGTGCGCAAGGGCGTCGGGGGTGGGGGAGGGCAGCATGCGGCGGGACAGTTCAGGGATAATGCGGAATGGCTGGATAATCCAGAATCGAGTGACTATAAGGGTGAACCCCGATGCAAGGCAAAGTCGTATTGATTACGGGCGGGGCCAAGCGTGTGGGCGCGGCGATCGGCCGCCTGCTGCACGCCAGCGGCGCCAATCTGATGATCCACTACCGCAGCTCGGCCGACGAGGCGCGCGCGCTGCAGGATGAGCTGAATGCCGTCCGACCCGATTCGGTCGCGCTGATCCAGGCCGACCTGCTCGACGTCAATGGCCTGCCCAGCCTCGTCAACCAGACTGTCGCTACCTTCGGCGGGCTCGACGTGCTGGTCAACAATGCGTCGAGCTTTTATCCCACCCCGGTCGGCAGCATCACCATGAAGGACTGGGACAACCTGATGGGCAGCAACCTGATCGCGCCCATGTTCCTGTCGCAGGCCGCCGCGCCGGAACTTAAAAAGCGCCACGGCTGCATCGTCAACATCGCCGACATCCACGCCGAGCGGCCGATGAAAAGCTACGTCGTCTACAGCGTCGCCAAGGCCGGCGTGGTCGGCCTCACCAAGTCGCTCGCGCGCGAACTGGGCCCGCTGGTGCGCGTCAATGCCGTCGCCCCCGGCCCCATCATGTGGCCGGAAGACGACCCCAATTTCGACGAAGTCTCGCGCCAGCGCATCGTCTCCCACACCATCCTCAAGACCGCCGGCGGCCCCGACGACATCGCCCGCGCAGTGCGCTTCTTCGCCATCGATGCGCCGTATGTGACCGGCCAGGTGCTGGCGGTGGACGGCGGGCGCAACGCAAAGCTTTGATGCGGATGTAAGATCAGCGCCCGACTTTCAGGGGGAGGGTTAATGAGGCGCTATCTAATCAGCGTGGCCGCATGTCTGGCCTTTACCGGTTGGGCGGTTGCCGACCCGTTTCCGGCGGTCAAGACCCAGAAGATCAATGACCGTGTCTATGCCTTGCTTGGCCCGATCGACGTGCCGAACAAGCAAAATGGCGGCTACATGAACAACAGTCTGGCCGTGATCGGAAACAAGGGCGTCATCCTGGTGGATTCCGGTGCGCACCGGGCGGTCGGCGAGCATATCGGCAAGGCCATTGCGCAACTCACCCCCAAACCCGTCACCCATATTCTGGTCACGCATCACCACGGTGACCACCATCTCGGCAGCATTGCCTTTCCGGATGCACAGGTCATTTCCTCCAGCAATTGCGCAAAGGAAATAGCAGACAATGGCCGGGGAATGGTGGCCTGGATGTCGCGTGTGACCGGGCTGCACCTGGGGGATACGAAGCCGGTCACGCCGCAAAAGACAGTCGCTTCTGAATCGTATCAGGACATGCAGATCGACGGAATCAAGCTCGAACTGATCGCACCCCAGACGGCCCCCATGGCGACATGATGGTGTGGCTGCCCGAGGAGGGCAGCCTTGCCACGGGCGATATTCTGGTGCATGCCGTCAACCCGAGTTTCAGGGACGGCAATCTAAAAAATTGGATTGCGGTCGTCGATGACATTCTCAAAATGCCCTTGCAAACCGTCATGCCAGGGCATGGCGCATTGATGCAGCCTCAGGATGGGGCCGAATTCCGCACCCTGATCGCGGGCTTTTACAGCGTGGTCGAGGACGTCTACAAATCCGGTGGCGCAGAATCCGATGTGCGCAGGAAACTCGACCTGCCCAAGTGGCAAAGACTTGCCCGGTACGAAGACATGATGGGCGGCAATATCAGCCACGTCTGGCTGGAGGTGGAAGCCGAAAATTTCTAGGAAAGCGCCGACCGATTCCGTCCAGCCGTTCGTGGGCGCGAAGCGATGCGCCTTTTCGCGATGGGCACGCGTGACGTGACGGGACAGACCCGGGCAGAGGGCGGCGGGTGGAGCGCCAGGCTTTGGGTGTCGCCGAATGCTTCAGCTTCGTGATGATGAGCACCCTGAAGGGCACAAGTACCCTGAAGGGCACAAGAACCCTTAAGGGCATAAACACCCCGCGCGAGCCAAAGCGCAGGGTGTTGCGATGCAGGGTCCGCGAAACTGTCGCGCATCGACGACAGCGCATGGACTTCAAGCCGCCGATCAGCCCTGACGCCGCCCCGCATGCGTGCGGGAAAAAGTGGAACCGGAATGGAGCGGTTCCGGTTCCGAGGCCTTCTTCTCTTCAACCGCTTCGGGCGTCATGGTGTGTGCCGAGGCATCCGGCAATTTGGCCAGGCTGGGGCCGGCTGTATGCGTCGCCATGTTCCCGGAAATGACGCCGCCTTCCTCGACCATCAGCGCCCCGTAGCGGATGGTGCCGTTGACCCGGCCGGTGGAATAGACCACCAGCCGCTTGCGTGCGGTCAGCTCGCCCTCGAAGGTGCCGCGCACTTCTGCCACGTCGATTTCGGCCTTTCCCGAAAACACCCCGCCCTCGGCGATACGGATATCACGACTGTTCATGGACGCCTCCACGCGGCCTTCCACCACCAGAATCTCGCAATCGGTGATTTCAGAGCCCTTCAGCTTGATGTTCGGGCCGACGATGAGCTTGCTACCCTCGTCGCTCGACGCAGCGCTTCTGGCTGCCAGATAGTCCGCCTTGGTCGCCTCGACCACCTTGGGGGTTTCGGCATGCTTGGCAGATTCGTGCGCCGAATGGCTCGTCCGGTTCGAATCGGTTCTTGAATTGCTGGTAGTGCCGGGTTGCATGAAGGTTTTGAGCATGGGGTGGGTCTCTCTCGGTATCTGGGTTGTAAAGCGCTCTGGTGTGGTTGCGCCCGGATCTGGGCACGAGCGCTTAAGAGCAGTACACGTGCCAGCACTGAAAACCTGTTGATAAACAGTCAGATGAGTAAATTGCGGGGCTTGCCCAAGGCAAAAAACCGGGCAAAACGTCGCCTGATGGCGACATCAATTCCGGCTGATTTGAAGAATGATCAGATAAAACAAAACCTTAAGACGGCTTTGGTATGTCGTCGGATGACGACATACCCCATGAGCCCAGCGACATCATGCTGCTGGGTGCGCTTACTCCGTTACGCGCACGATCCCCCGGCTGACGCTTTCCCCATCCCCGGGGCGCAGCGACCAGAACGACAGCGACGACAGCGTCGTCAGGCCGCCTAGCGTCAGAAAGGCGTAGTGCAGCGCAGTCGTCACCGCCGCGCGGTCGGTCTGCGGCAGCTCGCCCAGATACCAGCCGGCGATCAGCGAGCCGCAGGCCAGCCCGAAGCTCATCGACATCTGCTGCATCGAACTGGAGATCGTGCTGGCCATGCTCGAATCGGGCGCATCGATGTCGGCAAAGGCCATCGAATTCATGCTGGTGTACTGCAGCGAATTGAAAAAGCCCATCGCCAGGCCCAGCAGCACGATCAGCGCAATCGGGGTCGCCGGGCTCACCAGCGAAAACAGGCAGACGACGGCGCCGATCATCACCGTATTCACGATCAGGATGCGGCGGTAGCCGAAGCGCGCCAGCACCCGCGACGAGATGAACTTCATGTACATCGCCGCCGCCGCCACCGGCATCATCAGCAGGCCCGACTGCCAGGCCGGCATCCCCAGGCCAAGCTGGTAGAGCAGCGGCAGCAGAAACGGCATGCCCCCCACTCCCAGGCGCGTGATGAAGCCGCCCACCACCGACACGCGAAACGTGCGCACGCGGAACAGCGCCAGGCGCAGCAGCGGATGCGGCGTCTCGTGCGCATGCAGGAAGTACGCGCCCAGCAGGCCGAAGCTGAGCAACAGCAGCACGGCCGCCGAGGTCGCGTCGATCTGGTGCTCGCCGAAGATTTCCAGCAGCCAGGACAGCAGCGCCGCGCCGCTGCCGAACAGCACCAAGCCGACGACGTCCAGCGGGCGCCGTGCATCGCCCCGGTAATCCGGCATGTAGCGATGCGCCAGCCACAGCGCCATCAGCCCCACCGGCACGTTGATGAAGAAGATGTAGTGCCACGACAGCCAGTGCACGACCAGCCCGCCGACCGTGGGCCCGAGCAAGGGCCCGATCAGCGCCGGAATGATGACGAAGTTCATCGCCCGCAGCAGCTCCGCTTTCGGAAAGGTGCGGATGATCGCCAGCCGGCCCACCGGCATCATCATCGCCGCCCCCACGCCCTGCAGGATGCGCCCCGCCACCAGCATCGGCGCGTTCAGCGCCAGGCCGCACAGAATCGAGGCCAGGGTGAACACGGCCACCGCGATGCCGAACACGCGCCGCGTGCCGTACCGGTCCGCCATCCAGCCGCTCACCGGGATGCACACCGCCAGGCTGAGGATATAGCTCGTCACCACCGCCTTCAGGCTCAGCGGCGTCACCTGCAGACCCTCCGCGATCGCCGGTACCGCCGTATTGACGATGGTGGTGTCGAGCCCCTCCATGAACAGCGCCACGGCCACGACCCAGGGCAGGTAGGTTTTGACGGTGGCGCTGTTCATCTGTGCGGGTGTCGTGGTGGTGGCGGGCAGCGCTGCCCAGGGGCGATCGTTTTAGATGTTGCCTACAATACGGCACTGCCGTATCCTTGTCCAATGTACACCGTCATCGAAACGGACGTTTTCGTACGTGCGGCAGCCCAGGTCTGGAGCGATGCCGAGCGCGTCGCGTTCATCAACTGGCTGGCGGCCAACCCGGATGCGGGCGACGTCATTCCGGGTTCCGGCGGGTGCCGTAAAGTCCGGTGGACGCGCCCCGGCATGGGCAAACGCGGCGGTGCGCGGGTCATTTATTTCAATCGGCTGGAACAGGGCGAGATCTGGCTGTTGATGGTGTACGTGAAAGCAAAATTCGACAACCTGCCCGCACCCTTTTTGAAACAACTGCGAGAGGCAATAGAACATGGATAAGGAAATGGAACAGTTCCAGAAGGATTTGCTGAAATCCGTCCGTCAGATGAAGGCGGGCAAGGGCGCCCGGAAAACTCAAGTCGCCCTGTCGCCCATCGCCGAAGCGCGTAGCCGGCTGGGGATGTCGCAAGCCGAACTGGCCAGCCTGATGGGCGTGTCTACCCGCACGCTGCAAGACTGGGAGCAAGGCCGCCGCAAACCCACCGGCGCGGCACAAACGCTGCTGCGTGTTGCGATTGCGCATCCGGAGGCTTTGCTTGATTTGAAGGCCGCGTAGTGAAGCTGCGCAATGCCCCTGCCATCATGGCAAAACGTCAAATCCCGCTCGCCACCCCCGGCGAAATCCTGCTGGAAGAATTCCTCAAGCCGCTGGGCGTGACCCAATACAGGCTGGCCAAGGAAATCGGGGTACCGCAGCGCCGCATCGGGGAAATCGTCGCCGGCAAGCGCAGCATCACGGCCGATACCGCCGCGCGCCTGGGCGTCTACTTCGGCATGGAAGCTGAGTTCTGGCTGAACCTGCAAGCGCACTACGACCTGGCGCTCACGCGCGAGGTGTTGGCCGAGAATCTGGCGGCGATTCATCCGCTGGCGGCGGCAGCGTAGTTCCAGAGCGCTACTTCATTCGCGCATGTGTTTGTTGCAAGACTGGCCTTAGCTGTTGGCTAGGCGCGATTTCTTGAAATCGGCCCATTCTTTATTTATGGCCGGCTGAAGCAAACCCATAAGTGCGTCGGCGACTTCCCCGCACTCGCGTACAAAATTGTCGATGCCGGCGCTTGATACCACAGAGATACAGGTCCCGCCGAATCGTCCGACTATTTGGGGGAAGAACAAGAACCCTGCCTCTATTGGTTCGAGGCGTAACTCACCAGTTTCATCAAGGTAACACTCGAACAAGGGTGAACTAGTTACGACGGCAGGGAACGTAGCAACGAACTTTCTGTGTTCTGCGGATTGCCAAAGGCTTTTTTCTTGAAGCCAAAGCGACGCTTTTAAAGCCGACATACAGCCGGCATAAGGTGCCTCGCCACCACCCTCAAAGGCTTGAGCTATGGAATAGCCCACGCGGCCTTCCTTCCAAAACCACGGTATTTCCTTGGCGGTCGCGCAACTATTTTCAAGATCAAACGCTTTGTCGGCTATTTCCGAAAATGCTTCTTCGGAGAATATCCCGAAAGCAGACAACCGATGATACGACGCTATCGCATCTTCCGATGAGAAAATGACCCATGGTTTACTTGTGGCCTTGCACTCCACAACGAAATTGACCTCAGCAAAACCATATATCTCGTTTGCAGAGCAGACAATGTCTATCTCTCGCGATGTTCCTTGTTCGGGGTCCTCGAAATGCCACCCTTGCCGCACACTCAGTTTGGTAAGCTTTCTGACGCGCTCGGCAAACTTCATTTCTAGCGGATAGCCCTGGGTGGCCAGCCACTTGTGAAGTCGCGATTCTAATCCTTCGCTATTTTCCACCGCTTGATTTCCCGATTGGCGATGCCTGATGTGAAGTAGGGCGTATTAGCCCTGCCGCTTGTACCCCCGATACCACTCCACCCACTTTCCAATCCCATACTCCAGCGTCGTCGCCGGCTTGAACCCCGTGTCGCGGATGAGGTCGTCGACATCGGCGTAGGTTGCCTGCACGTCGCCGTCCTGCATCGGCAGGAAATTCTTCTTCGCGGTCTGGCCGAGCGCGGCTTCGATGGTGCCGATGAAGTCCATCAGCTGCACCGGGGTGTGATTGCCGATGTTGTAGAGGCGGTAGGGGGCGTGGCTCGATGCCGGGTCGGGGTTGTTGTGGTCGAAATTCGGATTCGGCTGCGGGATGCGGTCGAGCACCTTGACGGTGCCGTCGGCGATGTCGTCGATGTAGGTGAAGTCGCGCATCATGTCGCCGTGGTTGAAGACGTCGATGGTGCGGTTTTCGAGAATGGCGCTGGTGAACAGCCACGGCGACATATCGGGACGGCCCCACGGGCCGTAGACGGTGAAGTAGCGCAGGCCGGTGGTGGGCAGGCCGTAGAGGTGCGAGTAGGTGTGCGCCATCAGCTCGTTGGCCTTCTTGCTCGCGGCGTACAGGCTGACCGGGTGGTTGACCGGGTCGTGGGTGGAGAACGGAATCTTGGTGTTGGCGCCGTAGACGCTGGACGAGCTGGCGTAGACGAAGTGCTTGACGCCGTGGTGGCGGCAGCCTTCGAGCAGGTTGGCGAAGCCGACGATGTTCGACTGCACGTAGGCGTGCGGATTCTTCAGCGAGTAGCGCACGCCGGCCTGCGCGGCGAGGTTGATGACGGCGTCGAAGTGGCCCTTCTCGAACAGGTCCTCCATCACCATGCGGTCGGAGATGTCGTCCTTGAGGAAGCGGAAGTTGGGGTAGGGCTTCAGCTGTTCCAGCCGCGCCAGCTTCAAGGCGGGGTCGTAGTAGTCGTTGAGGTTGTCGATGCCGACGACCTCGTCGCCGCGCTTGAGCAGGATTTGCGCGACGTGCATGCCGATAAACCCAGCGGCGCCGGTGAGCAGGATTTTCATTGTTAGGCCTCCAAAGTCGCATCGATTCTAGCACCCGACAGCCTTGCGGCTTGGGCACAAGCACTGGCGCCTTTACAATCCGGCGATGCCCAACCTGTGCCTGCTATTCGACTGGACGCTCTACCGGCTGGCCCTGCTGCTGGCTGCGCCGCTGATTCCATTGCGTCTGCTGTGGCGCGGGCAGCGCGAGCGCGGCTATTGGCAGCACTGGGGCGAACGGCTTGGATTGGGTGCGGCACCGGCGGGCGCGCTGTGGATCCATGCGGTGTCGGTCGGCGAGATGCGGGCGGCGCAGCCGCTGATCGATGCGCTGCGCGACGCGCATCCCGACGCACCGGTGCTGCTCACCTGCATGACGCCGACCGGACGTGCAACCGCCGAATCCTTGTACGGCAGCTTCGCGACCATCGTCTATCTGCCGTATGACTATGCGTGGCTGGTGCGGCGCTTCCTGCGCCGTGTCAGGCCGCGCGTCGGCATCCTGATGGAAACCGAGTTGTGGCCCAACCTCATCCACGCTGCCGCGCGCGAAGATGTTCCGCTGGTGCTGGCGAACGCGCGCCTGTCTGCCCGCTCGGCGCGCGGCTATGCGCGGCTGCGGAGGCTGACGCGGGCATGTCTTGAGCGGGTGGCGGTGGTCGCCGCACAGACCGAGGCCGACGCCGCGCGGCTGCGCAGCCTGGGCGCGATGACGGTTCACGTCACCGGCAATCTCAAGTTCGACATCGCGCCGCCGGCCGATCAGCTCGAGCGCGGCATGGTCTGGAAAGCGAAATGGGGCCAGCGTCCGGTGCTGCTCGCGGCGAGCACGCGCGAAGGCGAGGAGGCACCGCTGCTGCGCGCCTTCGCCGACGCCGCGCCGGCGGAGGTGCTGCTGGTGCTGGTGCCGCGCCATCCGCAGCGTTTCGATGCGGTGGCGGGGCTGATCGAAGCGGCGGGTTTGCCGTATCAGCGCCGCAGCGCGCTGGACGGTACGAATTTGAATGCCGGCACGCGGGTGCTGCTGGGCGACAGCCTGGGCGAACTGTTCGCGTATTACGCGGCGTGCGACGTCGCCTTCGTCGGCGGCAGCCTGATGCCGCTGGGCGGGCAGAACCTGATCGAGGCGGCGAGCGTGGGGCGGCCGGTGCTGGTGGGGCCGCACACCTTCAATTTCGAGGAGGCGGCGCGGCTGGCGATCGAAGCCAATGCGGCGCTGCGGGTGAACGATGCCGGAGACCTGCTGGCGAATGCGCTGAAGCTGCTGAACGATGGTCCGGAACGCGCGCGCATGGGCGAGGCCGGCCTCGCTTTCGCCGCGCGCCATCGCGGCGCGGCGGCGCGGGTGGAAAGACTTATTGCACCGCTGCTGGCGGACGCAGGTGCTGGTCGATCTCGGCCAGGTCGGCCGGGCTGAGGGTGCCGACGGCGGCCTTGAGCGCCAGGGTGGCCAGCAGGTAGGCATAGCGCGCGCCGGCTAGGTCGCGGCGGGCGGACAGCACCTGCTGTTCGGCGTCGAGCACGTCGAGGTTGGTGCGCACGCCGACGTCCAGGCCGAGCTTGGTGGAATCGAGCTGCGCCCGGGTGGAGACCAGCGCCTGTTCCAGCGCACTCACGCGGGCGACGCCGCTGTTGACGTTGAGCCAGGCCTGGCGGGCCTGCAGGCTGGCTTCGCGGGTGGCGTTCTCCAGGTCCTGGCGCGCTTTTTCCTGGTTGGCCACGGCTTCGCGCACGCGCGAGCTGGTGAGTCCGCCCTGGTAGATCGGCAGGTTGAGTTCCACACCGATGCTGGCGGTGCGGGTGTCGACCTGTTGGGTACCGAAATTCTGGTTGTTGTTGATGGTGTAGCCGGCCACCGCATCCAGTGTCGGATAGTGGCCGGCGCGGTTGCGTTCGACTTCCTGGTCGGCGATGGCTTTGGCGATGCGCTGGATTTCGGCCTGCAGGTTGCTTTCGGCGGCGCGCGCGGCCCACTCGTCGAGGGTGCCGGATTCGGCCTTCAGCAGTTTGTTGTCGACCAGGCTGTCGAGCGTGCCGGCCGGCTTGCCGATGAGTTTTTCCAGCGCCCGCAGGCGGATGTTGAGGCTGTTCTGCTCGGCGATTTCCTGCGCCACCGCGAGGTCGTAGCGCGCCTGCGCTTCGTGGGTGTCGGTGATGGTGGCGGTACCGACCTCGAAGTTGCGCTTGGCGGCAGCGAGCTGTTCGGTGATCGCGGCCTTCTGCGCGTTGATGAAGGCGATGTTGTCCTGCGACTGCAGCACGTCGAAGTAGGCCTGCGCGACCCGCAGGATGAGATCCTGCTCGGCGGTCTTGAACTGCATCTCGGCGATCCGCACCTGGTTCTTCGATTGTTCGTACTGCACCAGGTTTTGTTTGCGGAACAGCGGTTGTGCGCCGGTGAGCGACATGCCGTTGGAATCGAAATCGGCGTCGCCGCCGGGCAGGCTGGAATCGACGCTGTTGTAGCGCACGTTGCCGCCCAGATTGACATTGGGCAACAGCCCGGCGCGACCCTGTACGGATTTTTCCTGGCCGGCCTGATAGGCCGCGCGGGCAGAGGCGTATTGCGCATCGTAGGTCAGCGCGTCGCGGTACACGTCGGTCAGGTTGGTGGCGTGGGCGGCGGGCGCCAGGGCCAGCGTCAGCGCAAGAAACAGGGGCTTGAGTTGCATGATGGATCCAGTCCTAATTGTTGTGTCAGTAGCGCGGCATGGCCGGATCGACTTCATCGGCCCAGGCGGCGACGCCGCCCGACAGGTTGATGACGTCGCCGAACCCCGCTGTTTCAAGATAGCGGGCCGCGTGATAACTGCGAACCCCATGATGGCAGATGACCACCGTTTCGGCGTCTTTGTTCAATTCGGCCAGGCGCGCGGGCAACTCGTGCATCGGGATCAGGACCGCGCCGGGCAGGCGGCACAGGTTCCACTCCCACGGCTCGCGCACATCGAGCAGCACCGGGGTGTGTCCGGTCTGGATATGGGCGGCGAGTTCGGCAGGGCGGAACTGGCGCATGGCGCTGAATTCAGAACACGAACGCCGAGGGATGCGGCGCATTCAGCAGCGGCGCCTCGCAGGTTTCGAACAGCGTCACGCTGCGAAATGCGCCCGGCGCCGTGCAGGTGACCAGTTGCGCCTGCATCACCGGCGCCTCGCCGACGATGGCGAACAGCCGTCCGCCGACCCTCAGGCGGCGGCGGAATGCGTCCGACAGCAGCGGGGTCGAGCCGGTCAGCACGATCACATCGAACCCGGCCTCGTCGGGCCAGTCGCGGGCGGCGTCGCCGCTGTGCAGGTGGACATTGCTGAAACCGTGTGCACGCAGTTTCTGCGTCGCGGCGGCAGTGAATTCTGGAACGATGTCGACCGACACCACTTCGGCAGCACGGGATGCCAGCAGGGCCGCGAGGTAGCCGCTGCCGGTGCCGATTTCCAGCACACGGTCGGTGGGGCGAATGTCGAGCTCCTGGATCACCCGCGCTTCCAGTTTGGGCGTCCACATCGCCTGGCCGTGGCCGAGCGGGATTTCCATGTCGACGAAGGCGAGCGCGCGGTGCGCTTCCGGAACGAAATCCTCGCGACGCACCTTGAACAAGAGGTCCAGCACATCCTGATCCAGCACATCCCAGGGGCGGATCTGCTGCTCCACCATGTTGTAGCGCGACTGCTCGATGTCCATGCGGTACCCTTGATTATCAATAAGTTAGATGGGGTCTTGCCTTGCAATTATTCCACATTTCGGCTACCTTGAGCCGCTCGCCAGGGGTCTCCCGCCGGATGTTTGCGGAGGGAGTGAGACATACCCTTCGAACCTGATGCGGTTGAGACCGTCGTAGGGAGGCCGACAGGCCTCCTTTGAATTATTACAGCGAGGTGCGTCCGACGCCTCCTGCTTTTCTGGAGCGCCACATGAACGCCAACCCCCAATTTCTCGCAGCCACGGCCCACGTCGACGAGGCCGCAGTGCGGCCGCTGCCCAATTCGCGCAAGATCTACGTGCAGGGCAGCCAGCCCGACATCCGCGTGCCGATGCGCGAAATCAGCCAGGCCGACACCCCCTTGATGTTCAGCGGCGAGCCCGGGCCGGGCGGAGCCCCTGCCCGCTCGGAACCCAACCCGCCGATTTTCGTCTACGACTGCTCCGGTCCCTACACCGATCCGGCGGCCAAGATCGACATCCGCACCGGCCTGCCCGCGCTGCGCACGCGCTGGATCGAAGCGCGCGGCGACACCGAGGTGCTGGGTGATCTGAGTTCGGAATACGGTCGCCAGCAGGCCGCCAATCCCGCGCTCGCCACAATGCGTTTCCCGGGCCTGCATCGTCATCCGCGCCGCGCCAAGGCGGGCATGAACGTCAGCCAGATGCACTACGCGAAGAAGGGCATCATCACCCCGGAAATGGAATTCATCGCCATCCGCGAGAACAACAACCGCGCCGCCTACCTGGAATCGCTGAAGCAGTCCGGCCCGATGGGCGAGAAGCTCGCCGCGCTGATGAACCGCCAGCACCCCGGCCAGAACTTCGGCGCCAGCCTGCAGAACGAAATCACCCCCGAATTCGTGCGCAGCGAGATCGCGCGCGGCCGCGCCATCATCCCCAACAACATCAACCACCCGGAATCCGAGCCGATGATCATCGGCCGCAACTTCCTGGTGAAGATCAACGCCAACATCGGCAACTCGGCGCTCGGCTCCAGCATCCAGGAAGAAGTCGAGAAGATGACCTGGGCGATCCGCTGGGGCGGCGACACCGTGATGGACCTCTCCACCGGCAAGAACATCCACGAGACGCGCGAGTGGATCATCCGCAACTCGCCCGTGCCGATCGGCACCGTGCCGATCTACCAGGCGCTGGAAAAGGTCGACGGCAAGGCCGAAGAGCTGACCTGGGAAATGTTCCGCGACACGCTGATCGAGCAGGCCGAGCAGGGCGTCGACTACTTCACCATCCACGCCGGCGTGCTGCTGCGCTACGTGCCGATGACCGCCAACCGAATGACCGGCATCGTGTCCCGCGGCGGCTCGATCATGGCCAAGTGGTGCCTCGCGCACCACAAGGAGAGCTTCCTCTACACGCACTTCGAGGAGATCTGCGAAATCATGAAGGCCTATGACGTGGCCTTCTCGCTCGGCGACGGCCTGCGTCCCGGCTCGATCTACGACGCCAACGACGAGGCGCAATTGAGCGAGCTGCGCACGCTCGGCGAGCTGACGCAGGTCGCGTGGAAGCACGACGTGCAGGTGATGATCGAAGGCCCCGGCCACGTGCCGATGCAGCTGATCAAGGAGAACATGGACATCCAGCTGGAGTCCTGTTCCGAGGCGCCGTTCTACACCCTCGGGCCGCTCACCACCGACATCGCCCCCGGCTACGACCACATCACCTCCGGCATCGGCGCCGCGATGATCGGCTGGTACGGCACCGCGATGCTGTGCTACGTCACGCCGAAGGAACATTTGGGCCTGCCGGACAAGGATGATGTGAAGGAAGGCATCATCACCTACAAGCTCGCGGCGCACGCCGCCGACCTGGCGAAGGGCCATCCCGGCGCGCAGATCCGCGACAACGCGCTGTCGAAGGCGCGCTTCGAATTCCGCTGGGACGACCAGTTCAACCTCGGCCTCGACCCCGACAAGGCGAAGTCCTTCCACGACGAGACCCTGCCCAAGGAGTCGGCCAAGGTCGCGCACTTCTGCTCGATGTGCGGCCCGCACTTCTGCTCGATGAAGATCACCCAGGACGTGCGCGAGTACGCGGCGAAGGAAGGCCTCGACGAGGCCGCCGCGCTGGCGAAGGGCATGGAAGTGAAGGCGGTGGAATTCGTGAAGCAGGGCGCCGAGGTCTACCGCAAGGTCTGACCACGCCAGGCCCAGACCAGAATCGGCGGCAGAATTTGCTGAACACATTTTTCAGGCGGTTTATCGGCTTCGCGGCCGTGCTGGCCTTGTTGTTCAGCATGCCGGCTGCCGCGGCGCCCCTGTCCACCGCCCTGGCCCACAGGTCCGCCATCGGGCAGTCCACGCATTTTCTGCAGGAACAGCACGGCCGGCTCCAGCTGGCTGATGCGATGGCCGCCTACCAGGCAGGCCAATTCACACCCGGTAAAAGTCCGGTCCTGAACTTCGGCATCGGCGCCAGGCCGGTGTGGATCCATTTTTCGGTGGACAATCCGGGCACAGCGCCGGTCGAGCGACGGCTGTCGATCGAAACCGCCTGGCTCGATCGCATCGAAATCTATTTCCAGCATCAGGAACAGACCGTTGCGACCCATCGCGTCGGCGACCGCCAGGCCTTCACGCAGCGCCCGGTCGCGAGCCGCCATTTCATGCTCGATCGCACATTCGGGACGGGCACCAGCGATGTGTTCATCCGTGTGGAAACACCCGATCCCATGGTCGTCCCGATCTACCTGCTGAATCCGGAGGCGTCGCGGGCCCGGCAGATGCAGCAGGAATTCAGCTACGGCATCGTGTACGGTTTCCTGCTCGCGCTGATGGCGTACAACGCCATTCTTTACCTCAGCCTGCGCAGTACGCGCTACCTGTTCTACTCGCTCTATCTTGCGATGTTCGTGGCGATGAACGTTGCCTACACCGGCCATGGCTACGCCTGGCTGTGGCCCGATTCGCCGGCCTGGCAGCAGTGGTCCAACCCGCTTCTGATGTTCCTGTATGGCACCAGCGGGCTCGTGTTCGCCATCCGCTTTCTCGATCTGCGGGAGGTTTTCCCGCAGGTGCGCAAGGCCGTCATCGCGTTTTGCGCGGCATTCGGCGTGCTGCTGGCGGCCGCTTTCCTGCTGGACAGCCAGAAGCACGCCCTGCTGGCGGCCTTCACCTTCGCGCTGCTGTTCACCGGCATCATGCTGTTCCTCGGCGTCATTTCGGTCCGCGCCGGCCAGAAGCCGGCCAAATACTTTCTTATCGCCGCCTTTGCCGCCATGGTGGGGGCGGTGCTGACGACGCTGTCGACCTGGGGCTTCATTCCGCACAACAGCTGGACCTTCCGCGCGGTGGAAATCGGCATGCTGGTCGACGCCACGCTGCTTGCCCTGGCGCTCGGCTACCAGTTCCGCGTCGGCCAGGAAGAACGGCTGCGTGCCGAGCGCCTGGCGCAGCTCGACCCGCTGACGGGACTGAACAACCGGCGCGCCTTCTATGACAAGACCAGCCCGCTGTGGAGCCAAGCGGTGCGGCATGGCCATGCCACGTCGGTGATGCTGCTCGACATCGACCGCTTCAAGCAGATCAACGACGCCCATGGTCACGCGCATGGCGACGAGGTGCTGAAGGCCACGGCGAACCTGCTCAGACAGTCGATCCGGCAGGGCGACGCGCTGGCACGGTGGGGCGGCGAGGAGTTCATCGTGTTCCTGCCCGAAACCGATCGGCCGGAAGCGATGGCGCTGGCGGAAAGGCTGCGCGCCGCGATTGCCGACATGCGTGTCGCGGCCGGGCCGGAAGAAATTGCGGTCACGGCGAGTATCGGCATTGCCCAGCAGGAGCACCATCATGTCACGCTGGACGCGCTGATCGCTGCCGCCGACGAGTGCCTGTACCAAGCCAAGCAGCAGGGCCGTAACCGGGTGGCCGCTTGTCTCGCCGGAGAGTGTTCGGTGCGCTGAGCGTGCGGACGGCGATCGAAAAGCGGGGCGCCACCCCGCGTATAATCCGCAGGCGCGTCCGTTGGGTGCGCCTTTTTTTATGTCCGAACCGACTCCATGGCCGACCCGACCCTGATCCTGCACGCACTCATCCTCGGCTTCGTCGAGGGCATCACCGAATTTCTGCCGATCTCCAGCACCGGCCATCTGATTCTGGCGGGACAGCTCCTGGGCTTCAACGGGGAGAAGGCCAAGGTGTTCATGATCGCCATCCAGCTGGCGGCGATCTTTGCGGTGGTGTTCGAATACCGGGCGCGGCTCTCGCACGTGGCGACGACCTTGCACACCGAGCCGGCGTCACGGCGGCTGGCGCTCAATCTGATGGCGGGTTTCCTGCCGGCGGCGGTGCTGGGCTTCCTGTTCTACAAGGAGATCAAACACTATCTGTTCAACCCCATCGTGGTGGCCTCTGCGCTGGTGATCGGCGGCCTGCTGATCCTGTGGGCGGAGCGCCGCAAGCACGTCGTCAGCACGCCTGCGGTAGACGACCTCAACTGGCGCCGCGCGCTGGCGGTGGGTTTCGCGCAGGCGCTGGCGATGATTCCCGGCACCTCGCGCTCGGGTGCGACCATCATCGGTGGCCTGTTCCTCGGACTGTCCAGAAAAGCGGCGGCGGAGTTCTCGTTCTTCCTCGCCATCCCCACCATGTTCGCCGCGACAGCGTACGACCTCTACAAGAACTGGCACCTGTTCGACGCCGGCGACATCCCGCTGTTCGCCATCGGCGGGGCGGCCTCGTTCGCCAGCGCGCTCTTGGCGGTGCGCACGCTGATCAAGTTCGTCAGCCGCCACGACTACACGCTGTTTGCCTGGTATCGCATCCTCTTCGGCGGCGTGGTGCTGGCCACCGCGTACAGCGGGCTGGTCGACTGGGGCGTGGCGGTCTGAGCCCTTAAGGACTCCGACTTACCTACGGGCTGAAGCCCGTGAAAGATCGTATGCGCTTAATCCGCCTTGGGCGGATGCTTGTCGAGTTTGCGCTGCAGCGTGCGGCGGTGCATTTTCAGGGCGCGCGCGGTGGCCGAGATGTTGCCGTCGTGCTCGTTCAGCACTTTCTGGATGTGTTCCCATTCCAGCCGCGCCACCGACAGCGGTTCAGGGCTGACCTCGAGCGCCGCATCGGGCTCGCCGCGCAAGAGCGCTGCGAGGACCTCGTCGGCATCCGCCGGCTTCGCCAGGTAATGCCGCGCGCCCAGCCGCACCGCCTCGACCGCGGTGGCGATGCTGGCGTAGCCGGTGAGCACGACGATGGCGGGCGCGGGATTGCGCGCTGCCAGCTGTTCGACGACTTTCAGTCCCGAAGCGCCGGGCAGCTTGAGATCAACGACGGCGTGGCTGGGAGCGAAGCGTTCCGCCACGGCCTGGGCTTCGATGGCGTCGTGCGCCAGCGCCACCTCGCAGCCGCGTTTCTGCATCGCGCGGGAGAGCGCAACAGCAAAATCGGCATCGTCCTCGACGATCAGGAGTCTCATCGCAGCAGCTTTCATTTAATCGTTCTCCAGGGCAGGCGGAGGCGCACGCGGGTGCCTCCGCCGTCGCGCTCGGTCAGGGTGAGGCTGCCGCCGAGCCGCTCCAGCGTGGCGTGGGTGAGCGCCAGCCCCACGCCCCAGCCGCGCCCCGGCTTGCCGCTGAACAGCACGCGGCCGGCCTGCGCCTTCTGCTCGGGGGTGAGGCCGGGGCCGCGGTCGGCGACGTCGATGACGAGTACGCCAGACTCCGCTTCCGCACTGAATTCAACGGCATCGGGCGAGGCGTCGGCGGCGTTGTTCAATATGTTCTGAATCGCCTGCTCGAACCCGTCAGGCGGGCTGAATTCACGGCGGTCGGTCGGCATTCGGGTCGTAATGCGCGCGTCGGGGCGCAGCACCTGCCAGCGCTCGATCACGTCATTCAGCCAGGCGTCGAGCGGCTGTGCCGCGGGCGGGGTGTCCTGCGCGCGCGCGGCGAGCTGGGTGAGGATGCGCTTGCATGCCTGCGCCTGCTTTTCGAGCAGCGCACAGTCGGCACCAATGTCGGGGTCGTTGGCGAATTCGGTGGCGAGTTCGTGCGCGGTGGTCTGGATGGTGGCGAGCGGGGTGGCGAGCTCGTGCGCCGCCAGCGCGGCCTGGGTGCCGAGCGCGACGATGCGCTCGTCGCGCAGCTGCTTTTCGCGCAGGGCAGCGAGTTCCTGGGCGCGCGCGCGCAGTGCGGCGTGCATGCGGGTGACGAAGAAGGCGATCAGTGCTGCGCTGATCAGGAAGTTGAACCACATGCCGCCCAGGTGCATGCCGTAGGCGGCCACCGGGTCGGCGATCGCCAGCGGCTGGTAATAGAACAGCAACAAGGCGTAATAGCCGCCCGCCACGGCCGCCAGCATCCACACCCAGCGCGGGCGCAGGCTGATCGCAGCGATCACGACAGGCACCAGCATCAGCGACACGAAGGGATTGGTCGCGCCGCCGCTGAAAAACACCAGCACCGCAAACGCGGTGAGATCGGCCAGGAGGTGCGCCAGGAATTCCATCTGCGTGGCCGGTACATCCAGACGCAAACGCCACGCAGTGGACAGCGCAAACAGCCCCATCAGCACCAGCACCGCAGTCATCGGAAACAGCGGCATGCGGATGGCGAGACCCCAGTGCAGCCAGGCGATGCCCGCTGCCCAGCCGGCGATCAGCGATACACGCACGGCCAGCAGCCGCCCCAGCAGGGCGCGGGCGGGCAGGGTGGACAGCAGGGTGGAATCGGCCGGCGACGACATGGCGGCATTGTAATGCCCGCGTCGCCACGGGTTGCGCGCTGCGACAATTTGTCCAATTGTGTGCGGCGCGCGTCCCGCCTAAAGTGGGATCACGCTTCATCGCGTTATTTCCCCGCTCCCTTCCCGCCTGCTGGCGGGATTTTTTTGCCGGGGCTGCCGAATCGGGCGGTGACGGAATTGAAAAAGCCCCGTGTTTGGCTCACGGGGCTTTTTGTTGGGCAACGCTTCGGGCGACAGCTTAAAACGGCACATTCACCCCGGCGTAGAACGAACGGCCGGGGCCGGGAACGGCGATACCCCAGGGAACCCCGTTGATCGACATCGTCATGCCCTGGCCGACATAGGCGCCGCCCAGCGGCAGCGCGTAGCCTTTGTCGAACAGGTTGTCGATCCCGACGTCGAGACGGACCTGCTTCCATTCGTAACTGCTGCGCAGATTGATCAGGCTGTAGCCAGCGGTCTCGATCTCGTTGCGGACATCCGAGACATCGTTCTTCGCCGCGACGAACTGCCCTTCCAGCGTATTGGTCCAGCGTTCGTGTTTTTGCGTCAACGCCAGCTTCGCGTTCAAGGGCATGATGTTGTACAGGTTGTCGCCCGTGTCCCGGTTCTCGCCGCGGGTATAACTCACGATGCCGCTGACGGTG
>JAKBJA010000128.1:0-1997 GCA_021836225.1 Pseudomonadota bacterium
AATTCTCGCTCGAGCTTCTTCTGTGCGGCGACCGACAGCGGCGCCTCGCGCAGCAGTCGCTCGGTGTTGACGAAACCGATCTTGGTTTGGGCCAGGACGGGCGCCGCCGCGAACGCGGACGCCAGAATCAGGGAGACTGCAAGCTGCTTGAACTTCATCATCAAATACTCCATCAACGGCTATCCCTCAGAACACATTGCCGAGGGTGAATTGGAACACTTCGGTCTTGTCACCATCCTTCTTGACAATCGGCTGCGCCAGGCTGAATTTGAGCGGTCCGACCGGCGACACCCACAGCACCGCGATGCCAGCCGAATACCGCAAATCCCCGAACGCAAATTTTTCATACAGGCCGTTTGCATCATTGGGGCCGAAGGACGCGCCTGCATCGATAAACGCCGACATGCGCAACGACTGGTCATCCTTGAGTCCCGGCAGCGGGAAGAAGAGTTCCGCGTTGCCGATCACGCGCTTGTCGCCGCCAAGGGCGTCGCCGTTGATATCCTTGGGTCCCAGGGTGCCATTCTCGAAGCCACGCACCGAACTGGTCCCGCCGGCGTAGAAATTCTTGAAGAACGGCAACGGCTTGCCGGACAGGCCATCGCCGTACCCCACTTCGCCATTCAGCATGAGGGTGAAGCTCTTGCCCAGCGGGAAGTATTGCTGATGCTGGAATGACAGTTTGTAATACTGCAGGCTGCCCACGGGGGTGCCGATTTCGGCCGCCACCCGCTGCATCAGGCCCTTGGTCGGAAACAGATAGCTGTTGCGGGTGTCGCGCGCCCACGAAGTATCGAGACGCAGCGTGTCGTTGTCTTCACCGAACTCATCGACGAATAACTTGTACTGCGTTGGCGCAGTCAGCGGATCGATGGTGAGCGAGGTCTGCTCGTAGGTCAGGCCGAACGAGATGGTATCGCGTTCGTTGATCGGCAGGCCCAATCGCACCCCGGCACCGTAGGTGGAGGTCTCGTAGTCGCCGACGCCGTCAAGTTCGCTGGCATCCACGTCGCGGCGGTACAGGTCGTAGCCCAGGCTGATGCCGTCGATGGTGTAGTAGGGGTTGGTGAACGACAGCGCATACACGGTATTGACGCTACCCGAGTTGATCTGCGCCGACAGGCGGTTGCCGGTGCCAAACACATTACTCTGCGACACCGATCCCGACAGCACCAGGCCTTCGGACGAGGAGAAACCGGCGCCCAGCATGATGTTGCCGGTCGATTTCTCCGCCACGCTGACGTTGACGTCGACCTGGTCGGTGGTGCCCGACACGCTCGGCGTTTCGATGTTGACTTCGCTGAAAAATCCCAGGCGATTGAGGCGGTCGCGCGAGCGGTTGATCTTTTCGGCGTCGTAGTACGCGCCTTCCATCTGACGGATTTCGCGGCGTACCACTTCGTCGCGCGTCTTGGTGTTGCCCGCCACGTTGACGCGGTTCACGTAGACCCGGCGACCCGGATCGACGAACAGGGTGAAGGCAACCGTGTTCTTGTCCTTGTCGAGTTCGGGAACCGCGTTGACGTTGGCAAACGCATAACCGTCGTTGCCGAGACGGTCGCTGATCTTCTTGGTTGTCTCGGTCAGGCGATCACGCGCGAACACCTCGCCCGGCTTGATGGTGACGAGCTTCTGCAGTTCAGCCTCCGGCACCAGCATCTGCCCCGCCAGCTTGACGTCGGACACCCGGTATTGCGGGCCCTCGGTGATGTTGACGGTAATGTAGATGCCCTGCTTGTCCGGCGAAATCGACACCTGGGTGGAATCGACGTTGAACTCGAGGTAGCCACGATTGAGGTAGAACGAGCGCAGGGCCTCGATGTCGCCGCCCAGACGCGATTTGGAATACTGATCGTTCTTGGTGTACCAAGTCAGCCAGCCGGGCGTGGTCGAGGTGAACTGGTTCAGCAGTTCTTTTTCCTTGAAGGCCTGGTTGCCGACGATATTGATCTGCTGGATCTTGGCGCTGTCGCCTTCCACCACGTCAAACTGGACGG
>JAKBJA010000128.1:2427-8625 GCA_021836225.1 Pseudomonadota bacterium
GGCAAACACGGGTTGCACGGCAAATACTGCGGCAAGGGCAAGCGTCAAACGGTTTGGGATCATGGTTATTTTCATCCGCCTATCAGGCGTTGCAAATCGTTGAACAGGGCAAACGACATCAGCAGCAGCAGCAGCGCCATGCCAATCCGGCCGCCTATTTCCATGGTGCGTTCGGACACCGGGCGGCCGGTCAAAACTTCGGCAACATAATACATGAGGTGTCCCCCGTCCAACAGCGGGATCGGCAGCAGGTTCAGCACCCCCAGGCTCACGCTCACCAGCGCCAGGAAGCCGACGAAACTGATCCAGCCGAGGGTGGCGCTCTGGCCCGCATAATCGGCAATGGTCAACGGCCCCGACAGATTCTTCCACGACACCTGCCCGAGCACCATGCGCCCCATCATTTCCAGCGTGAAAAGGCTCATGTCCCAGGTCTTCGCAGCGCCCTGCCACAGCGCCTCGAGCGGGCCGTAGCGCACTTCGGTCATCAACGCGGCCAGCACCGACTCGTCGACCAGGGGGCCGGCGCCGATCTTGCCGATGCGCTGGCCGGCTTCGTCCACCGCGTCGGGCGTCACGGTCAATTCGCCGCGCTGCCCATGCCGCTCGTATTCGATGCGCAAGGGCTTGGACGGATGCTGGCGGACCACCTGCACCCAATCCTGCCAATTCGCCACCGATTGTCCATTCGCCGCGATCAATCGGTCGCCAGACTGAAAGCCGGCACGCGCAGCAGCGCCATCGGGCAACACCTTGCCGATGATCGGCTGGATATCCGGGTCGTAGCGAACGATACCCAGCGGGCGCAACGTATCGCGTTCCAGGTTGTCGGTATCCATCGCCGGCATGTCGAGCCGCACGCTCCGGCCGTCGGCCAGTTCCAGCGTGAGCACATCCCCCGCCACCCCCGCGCGCAGCAGGTTGAGGCGCAAATCCTGGAACGACGGGGTGTCCCTACCATTGACACGACGGATTTCATCGCCCGCCACCAGCCCGGCCTGCGCCGCCGAGGTACCCGCAGGCGGCTCCCCGATCATCGGTTTTAGCGCCGGCAGCCCGTGGAGGAACAGCGCCCAGTAGAACACGATGGCAAGCAGGAAATTGGCGACGGGTCCCGCGCAGACGATACCGATACGGCGCCACACCGTCGCACGGTTGAAACTGCGATGCGCTTCTGCCGCCGGAACTTCGCCCTCGCGCTCGTCGAGCATCTTGACGTAGCCGCCGAACGGCAGCGCGGACAGCGTCCACTCGGTCCGGTCGCGGCCGAAACGACGGCTGACGATCGGCTTGCCGAAGCCGACCGAAAAGCGCAGCACCTTGACCCCGGCCAGCCGAGCAGCGAGGTAATGGCCGAATTCGTGCACCACCACCAGAATGCCGATGGCAATCAGGAACCACAGGATGGTGTGCAGCACGCTCATGCGTGCACCTGTCCCAGAAAGGTCTCGGCCAGGCTGCGCGCCTGCCGGTCTGATTCGAGCAGATCGTCCAGCGTGTCGGCGGCGCCGCCTGCCAGTTTGTCGAGCGTGTGGGCGATGCTGGCGGCGATGGCGCCGAACGGCACCGCGCCGTCGAGGAAACGGGCGACGGCGACTTCGTTGGCGGCATTCAGCACCGCCGCTGCGTTGCCGCCGGCAGCAAGCGCGTCAAACGCCAGCTGCAGGCAGGGGAAGCGTTGCGTATCGGGTGCCTCGAAGGTCAGTTGCATGCCCATCAATTCAAGTGCCGACACGCCGGCATCGATGCGCTCGGGAAAACCCAGCGCGTAGGCAATCGGCGTGCGCATGTCGGGCGTGCCCATCTGCGCAATCACCGAGCCGTCGGCATATTCGACCATCGAATGCACGATGCTCTGCGGATGCACTACCACCTTGATCTGTTCGGGACGGGCATTGAATAGCCAGCGCGCCTCGATCACCTCAAGCCCTTTGTTCATCAGGCTCGCCGAATCGACTGATATCTTTTTTCCCATCACCCAGTTGGGGTGCGCCACCGCTTGCGCCGGGGTGGCAGCGGCAATGGCCTCTGCCGACAGGGTGCGGAACGGACCGCCGGAGGCGGTAAGCCACAGCGCCTTCACCCCGGCCTGCTGGAAATCGCCGTTGAAATCGCGTGGCAGCGCCTGGAAGATGGCGTTGTGCTCGGAATCGATCGGCAGCAGTTCGGCGCCGCTGGCGGCAATGGCATCCATGAACAACTGGCCGGACACCACCAGGGTTTCCTTGTTTGCAAGCAGGATGCGCTTGCCGGCCTGCGCCGCAGCCAGGGTAGCGGGAAGGCCGGCGGCACCGACGATCGCCGCCATCAGGGTATCGACCTCGGGCGCGGTGGCCACTTCGGTCAGGGCTGCTGCGCCTTCGAGCACCGTCACCGCAAGCTTCTCTTCGGCAATCCGCGCGCGCAGGACTGCGGCCGCCGCCGGCTCGCTCATCACCGCAAAGCGCGGACGATGGGTACGGCACTGCTCGACCATGCGCTCGACCTGGGTGGCGCCGGTGAGCGCGAAGATTTCGAAACGATCGGGATGGCGCGCCACCACATCGAGCGTATTGACGCCGATGGTGCCGGTGGCGCCCAGTATGGTGAGTACGCGCCGTTTCATGCCGCTTGTATTCATGCGGAGCGCTCCAGCCACATCAGCATGCCGGTGGCGATCGGCAGGGTGGACGTCAGGGCATCGATGCGGTCGAGTACCCCGCCATGGCCGGGCAGCATGTGGCCGCTGTCCTTCATGCCGGAGACGCGCTTGATCCAGGATTCGAACAGGTCGCCCAGCACCGACAGATACAGCAGCCCGGACACCATGACAAACAACGACAGCAGCGGCATCCCGATAACCAGACTCAATGCGCCGGCATACAGCGCAAGTGCGACGAATGCGCCCGCCACGCCTTCCCAGGTCTTGCCTGGGCTGATGGCGGGCGCAAGTTTATGCCGACCGAAATGGCGGCCGGAGAAATAGGCGGCTGTATCGGCAATCCAGACGATAGCTATTACGCCCAGCAGCACGCCAGGGCCGCGTGCGTGCAGATACAGCAGTGCCGCCCAGGTCGGCACCAGCAGCACGACGCCGACCACAGCACGCACGAATGGCAGTTGCGCATGCCAGTGACCCAGCAGCCAAAACGGCGCAACGAGCAGCCAGAATACGACGGCCAGCAGGATCAGTGCGGTCTGGAAAGCCGGCCAGTTGGTGCCCAGCCCATACGGCAAGGCCAGCGTACAGAGCGCCAGCAGGATCGCATAGGCGCGCGCGGCCAGTGGTGGAAAATGGCTTAGGCGGGCCCATTCATAAGCGGCCATGCCGACCACTCCTGCCATCAGGATCGCCCATATCCACGCAGGCGCCCACAGCACAGCCGGCACGAAAACAGCCAGCAGCAGGGCGGCGGTGAGGACCCGCCTCATAAGCGGCGTCATGGATGCAATTCCCGGAATACGGTCACGAGGCGGATCGGACCTGCTCGCTGGTGCGGCCAAAGCGGCGTTCACGGGCACGATACGAAGCAATCGCCTCATCCAGTGCTGCCGCGTCGAAGTCGGGCCATAGCGCGTCGGTGAAATACAACTCGGTATAGGCCAGCTGCCACAACAGGAAATTGCTGATGCGCTGCTCGCCACCGGTACGGATGAACAGGTCCGGCTCGGGCATGTCGGCCATGCTGAGCTGTTGCACCAACATGTCCTCGGTCACCGATTCCGCATCCACGCCTGCCGCCATCAGTTTCCTGACGGCCTGCACGATGTCCCAGCGTCCGCCGTAATTGGCAGCGACGGTAAAGGTGAGACGGGTGTTGTTGCGCGTCAGCGCCTCGGCGTCACGGATCAGCGCCTGGATGCGCTCGGAAAAACCCATCAGGTCTCCGATGACGTGAAAGCGGATGTCGTTCTCGTGCAGCCGGGCAACTTCGTTTTCCAGTGCGCGCATGAACAGCTCCATCAGCAGGGTGACTTCTTCCTGCGGGCGCCGCCAGTTTTCCGAACTGAAGGCGAATACGGTGAGATGCGACACCCCACGCTCGGCGCAGGCGCGGATCACTCCGCGCAGCGCCTCGACGCCCTTGCGATGGCCGGCCACGCGTGGCATCAGCCGGCGCTTCGCCCAGCGGCCATTGCCATCCATGATAATGGCAATGTGCCGCGGCACATCAGCGCTTGCCGGAATCGCTTGCTTCGTGCGGGTAGACACGCCGGATATGCTCGCAAGACCTGCTCAGACTGCGAGCAGGTCCTTCTCTTTCTCGGCCAGCATCTTGTCGATCTCGCCGATGAATTTGTCGGTCAGCTTCTGCACCTCGTCCTGGGTGCGGCGCTCCTCGTCCTCGGTCGCGGTCTTGGCCTTGACCATTTCCTTCAGCGTGCCATTGGCATCACGGCGGATGTTGCGCACTGCAACGCGCGCGCCTTCGGCCTCGTTGCGCACGACCTTGATCAGGTCGCGACGGCGTTCTTCGGTCAGCGAGGGCATCGGCACACGGATGATATCGCCGTGTGTCGCCGGGTTCAGGCCCAGATCGCCATCGCGAATGGCTTTCTCGATCTTGCCGACCATGTTCTTTTCATACGGCTGCACGCCCAGCGTGCGCGAATCGACCAGCGAGACGTTGGCCACCTGCGGCACCGGCGTCGGGTTGCCGTAGTAATCGACCATGACGTGATCGAGGATGCCGGTGTGGGCGCGCCCGGTGCGCACCTTGGCCAGATCGTTCTTCAACGCTTCCAGCGTCTTGCCCATTTTCTGTTCGGCGGATTGCTTGATCTCGGCGATGGTGGTTTCAGCCATGTCAACTCCTTATTATTGATGCACCCGGGTGCCTTCGTTCTCGCCCATCACCACGCGCTTTAGTGCGCCGGGCTTGAAGGCATTGAATACGACCAGGGTCAGTTTCTGTTCACGACACAGGGCAAAGGCGGCGGTGTCGAGAACCCCCAGATTGCCGGCGATCGCCTCGTCGAAACTCAGCGTTTCGTAGCGCCGCGCATTCGCGTCCTTCTTCGGGTCGGCGGTGTAGACGCCGTCGACCTTGGTCGCTTTCAACAACAGGTCGGCGCCAATCTCGGCCGCGCGCAACGCTGCTGCGGTGTCCGTTGTAAAGAAGGGATTGCCGGTGCCGCCGCCAAAAATCACCACGCGGCCAGCCTCCAGCTCGTGCACCGCGGCATCACGCTCGAAATCCTCGCCGAGGTGGGCGATGTGGACCGCAGTCTGCACCCGCGCCTCGACGCCTGCCTGCTGCAGGGCGTCCTTCAGCGCCAGCGCGTTCATCACCGTGGCCAGCATGCCCATCGAATCGGCGGTAGCGCGGTTCATTCCGGACAGCGCGCCCGTGGCGCCGCGGAACAAATTGCCGCCGCCGACCACAATGCCGACCTGCACGCCCAACGCCACCACCTCACGGATCTGGCCGACGAAACCGGCCAGGGTTTCAGCGTGATAGCCGAAGCTGTCGGGCCCCATCAGGGCCTCACCGGACAATTTCAGCAGGATGCGACGGACTGGCGCCATGCCCGATCAGACCTGAGCAGCTGCCGCAACTTCGGCGGCGAAGTCAGTCACTTTCTTTTCGATGCCCTCGCCCACCACGTACATCACGAAGCCGTGGCACTGCGAGTTCTTCGACTTCAGCACCTGTTCGACGGTCTGCTTGTCATCCTTGACGAAAGGCTGCGACAGCAGGGTGACTTCCTTGAGGAATTTCTGCACCGTGCCTTCGGCGATCTTTTCCAGCATGGCTTCCGGCTTGCCGGCTTCCTTGGCCTTCTCGATCGCGACGCGGCGTTCCGTATCAAGGAGCTCCTGCGGCACGCCGGACGCATCCAGCGACTTCGGCTTGGACGCCGCGATGTGCATCGCGATGTCGCGCGCCAGCGCTTCGTCGCCGGTCACGTCGACCAGCACGCCGATCTTGCCGCCGTGGATGTAGCTCGCGAACGTGCCCTGGCCATCCAGGCGCGCGAAACGGCGCACCGACATGTTCTCGCCGATTTTGCCGACCAGTTCGGTGCGGAAGGCTTCCACTGTGCTGCCCTTGTAGGGAAGCGCGGACAGCGCGGCAACGTCGGCCGGGTTCTGGTTCAGCACCATCTCGGCGAGCGCGCTGGAGAGCGCCATGAAATCGTCGTTCTTCGCCACGAAATCGGTTTCGCAGTTGACTTCCACCATGGCAGCCGACTTGCCGTCGGCGCTGATCGCGA
>JAKBJA010000128.1:8905-20148 GCA_021836225.1 Pseudomonadota bacterium
TGCGTCGCGCTTATTCGGCTGCGGGCGCGGCTTCTTCTTCCACCTCGACGAACTCTTCGCCGCCGACGATTTCGCTGATGACCTGGGCACGGCCTTCCAGCGCCGCATCGGCCATGCCGCGGGCGTAAAGACGAATTGCGCGGGCGGAGTCATCGTTGCCGGGGATCACGTAATCCACGCCTTCCGGGCTGTTGTTGGTGTCGACCACGCCGATCACCGGAATGCCCAGTTTCTTGGCCTCGACCACGGCACCCTTTTGGTAACCGACGTCGATGATGAAAATCGCATCAGGCAGGCCGCCCATTTCGCGGATGCCGCCCAGGCTGCGGTTGAGCTTGTCGACTTCACGCTGCACGGTGAGGATTTCCTTCTTCGACAGGCGACCCGGTTCGGCCAGCGAGGCCTCCAGGTCGTTCAGGCGCTTGATCGACTGCTTGACCGTCTTGAAGTTGGTCAGCATGCCGCCCAGCCAGCGTTGGTCAACGTAGGGCATGCCGGCGCGCTGCGCTTCTTCGCGCACGATGTCACGCGCGGCACGCTTGGTGCCGACGAACAGCACGTTGCCCTTGTTGGCGGCCAGCTGACGGACGAATTTCTGCGCATCCTGGAACAGCGGCAGCGACTTTTCCAGATTGACGATATGAATCTTGTTGCGATGACCGAAAATGAACGGGGCCATCTTGGGGTTCCAGAAGCGGGTCTGGTGGCCGAAGTGGACACCGGCTTCCAGCATTTGACGCATGGTGACAGACATGAAAATCTCCTAAAGGGTTGAGCCTCCACCCGTCAGCAGCCGCGCGTGAATGTCTGAACGCGCCGCCACCCTTTAATGACAGGTGTGCGAATTTGTCCGAACCATTTCGGACAGCCCGCGATTCTAATTCGAACGGGCGTTTATTTCAAGGCACGACCTCAGCCGACCGCCGGCAGGGCAATCTGCAGCCACACGGCCAACCCGCCACCGGACCGCGCCTGCAGACTGACCTCCCAACCCTGCGCCGCCGCCAGTTGGCGCACGATCGCCAGCCCCAGCCCGGAACCGCCGGTGCTGACGCTGCGCGAGGCTTCCAGCCGATAGAACGGGCGGAATACGGCTTCAAGCTCCGCTGCCGGAATCCCCGGGCCGCGGTCGAGGACGCCGATGCGGCACACGCCGTCTGCGATCTCGGTTCGCAAGGTCACCGGATGACCGCCGCCATAGCGCAGAGCGTTTTCCAGCAGATTGGCCAGAATGCGGCGCAAGGCACCGACAGGCACATCCAGTTCAACATCGACCGCCTCGATCTGCACCCGCTCAGCCGCGCCGGGGGTGGTTCGCACCAGATCAGCCAGCAGACCGGGGAGCATCACCCGCTGGGGCGCTTCATGGCCGAAGCCCCGCGCCAGTGTCAGCACGTCGGCGATCAGGCGGTCCATTGCTTCGATGTCGGCCTCCACCTGCGCCGCCAACTCCGGGCTCGGCTTGCGCACCAGCATTTCCACCGCCAGCCGCAGCCTTGCCAGCGGGGTGCGCAAGTCGTGCGACACCCCGGCCAGCAGTACCGTGCGGGCGGCCAGCAGGTCGTCCACCTGCTTCGCCATCTCGTTGAAGCGGCGACTCAGTGCCGCGATCTCGCGCGGCCCGGTTTCGGGCAGGCGCTCCGGTGTCTGCCCGCGCCCCAGCGAGGTCACCGCCTCCTGCAGCCGCTGCAGCGGACGGGTGGCGCGGCGCGCCAGCCACCAGGCTGCGAGCAGGGTCAGCAGTGCGCCGCCGGTCAGCGAGGCAAGCAGGGCATGAATCGGGCGCGGGCCGATGCGACTATGCGAAAATCCCACCGAGAGACGCCTGCCGCCTGCCGGCAACGACACCCAGAACCATTGATCCCCCTGGATTTCCTCGCGGGAAGTCGTCACCGGCTCGCCCGTTCGCGCACTCAGTGACGCCACCAGAAAGTGCAGATAGGGCTCCCGCCACGAAGGAGGCTGGGGGTCCTGTGGCGGCTCGGCGCGCAGCGCCAGACCGTGTGAATGCGCCAGCTCGATTTCAAACGCAGGGCGTGTGACTGGCGGCAGTTCGCCCCAGGTCTGCGCCGACAACGTCATCAGGCCGGCGAGATCGGCTGCCGAACGGCGCGCCATCGGCAGCATCAGAAAATAGGTGACGGCGCCGGCCACCAGCAGCTCAAAGGCCAGGAAGAACACCACCAGCAACAGGGCATTCTGCTGCGTCAGGCTCAGGCGCGACGACAGTCTCACGCCTCTTCGCCGCGCGGATTGAACAGGTAGCCTTCGCCACGCACGGTGCGGATGTAAACCGGTTCGCTGGAATCGGGCTCGATCTTGCGGCGCAGCCGGGTGACGCGGGTATCGACGCTACGGTCGAACGGATCGCGTTCGTAGCCTTTCAGCATGTCGATCAGGGTATCGCGCGACATCACCCGCAAGGGATGTTCGACAAAAATGCGCAGCAGGGCGAATTCGGCGGTCGACAGCTTCACCTCGGCGCCGCCCTTGGTCAGCCGGTGGCTGGCAACATCCAGTTGATACGGACCGAATGCAGGGTGCGAAGTCTGCGGCTCGGGTTCCCGCTGCCCCTGGCTACGCCGCAGCAGTGCCCGCAGGCGGGCCAGCAGTTCACGCGGACTGAACGGCTTGGCGAGGTAGTCGTCGGCGCCCATTTCCAGCCCGACCACGCGGTCGACTTCCTCACCGCGCGCCGACAGCATGAGGATGGGCACATTCGACTGGCTGCGCAGGCGGCGCGCCAGCGACAGTCCATCCTCGCCGGGCATCATCAGGTCGAGCACGATGGCATCCGGCATGCCGCGCTCCAGCGTCTGCCACATCTCGGCGCCATCCACCGCCGTTTCCACTGCAAATCCGCTGTCGCCCAGATAAGCCCCCAGCAGAGTGCGCATGCCCGGGTCGTCATCCACCACCAGAATGCGTGCCAAAGCCGTATCCGTCACGACAGACCTCTTGTATCGGTTGGCGAATCGGATTTGTAGGATTGCATCATGCGAGGGTGGGGGTCGGTTCACGGGATTCACACTCCCGGTTTTATCAGGCTGCTTGATCGATCCGGCAAACCACGGAGTTAGAGTCTTCGCTGGAATGCTGAAACATTTACCCATCTGGCCGGATCAATCCTGCACCGATCCAGCCGAACCCGGGACTGTCTGACGGCTGTTTATCCTACCCCAGTTCGAGGCCGTTCAGCCGGCCCGTCACAAACAGACACAGACTGACACGCAGCGCCATCCATCGGACATACCGAGTCAACACCGCCGCTGCAGAATGCTCTCATGTCGTATTCCGGCTACGACTGAAACCCGAACGCAAACACGCCCATGACACGCCTCAACCTGATTCTCCTGCCCTCCATGCTGGCCTTGACCTTACCGGGCTGGGCGACGGCGGGCACGAAGTCTGCGCAAGGCCTCCCCCTCAACCTGTCGCTGCCACGTGACGTGTTGCAGACACCTGACCATCAACAGGTCGACGAGACGGTCGAGCGCAACCTGCGCGCGCCCAAACCAGCTCAAAGCAGCCCGCAAGCACCGGCCTACCTTCCCTACGGTGCCGGCTACGAACACCGCCACCAGGGAATCGGGGGTGCGGGTGCGGGTGCGGGTGCGGGTGCGGGTGCGGGTGCGGGTGCGGGTCAAAGTCCTGGCGGCGGCGCCAGACGTCAAGGTCGGTAATTCCTGTTCACTAAGGAGCACAACTATGAAATCGAAATCGCTGAAAGTTCTTTCCCTCGTCCTGCTTGCTACCGGTCTTGCCAGTGGCGCAGCCTATGCCAGAGGTGGCGGCGGCATGGGCAACATGGCCGGCCCCGGCACCACCCAGGCTGACCCGGCGCGCAATCAGGAACGCGTGCAGAATCGTGTCCAGAAACGCGACGGCTCCCATGCTGGCGGAGCCCAGCGCAATGAAAACCGCTACGAATTCCGCCACGAAAACCGTGAACAGGTTCGCAGTGAGAGGAGTTCATCTGCAGGCCGGTAAGCGCCATCACTGAGCTTCCGGCTCAGCCGCTCATGAGAACGGGGAACGCCATGGCGTTCCCCGTTTTCATTGTCCATGGCCTGCCCGTGGTTTTATCAGGTACGGGCGGGCGCGCTAGAATGCCGCTTTAAGTCTCCCTACCCATTACATGACTGTCACCATCAAAACCGGTGCCGAAATCGAGGGCATGCGCATCGCCGGCCGCCTGGCCTCGGAAGTGCTCGACTACATCACCCCCTTCGTCAAACCCGGTGTCACCACCGGCGAACTCGACCGGCTGTGCCACGACTACATGGTGAACGTGCAGGGCACGGTCCCGGCGCCGCTGAACTACGCGCCAAACGGCCACACCCCCTACCCCAAGTCGATCTGCACCTCGGTCAACAACCAGGTGTGCCACGGCGTGCCGGGCGACAAGGTGCTGAAGAACGGCGACATCGTGAACCTCGACATCACGGTGATCAAGGACGGCTGGCACGGCGACACCAGCCGCATGTTCGTGGCGGGCGAGGCGTCGATCCAGGCCAAACGCCTGATCCACGTGACCTACGAAGCGATGTGGGTCGGCATCGACCACGTCAAACCCGGCGCTCGCCTGGGTGACATCGGCCACGCCATCCAGCGCTTCGCCGAGAACCACGGCTACAGCGTGGTTCGCGAATTCTGTGGCCACGGCATCGGCCTCAATTTCCACGAGGACCCGCAGGTGCTGCACTACGGCAAGGCCGGCACCGGCCTGGTGCTGGAGCCGGGCATGACCTTCACCATCGAACCGATGATCAACGCCGGCCGCCGCGACATCCGTCAGATGAACGACGGCTGGACCATCGTCACCAAGGACCGCAGCCTGTCGGCGCAGTGGGAGCATACGATCCTGGTCACCGACAGCGGTTACGAAGTGCTGACCGTGTCGGCCGGCAGCCCGGCGGTTCCCGACCGCATCCGCCACGCCGCGTGAGCAATCCGCCGTTCGCCGATCTTCGCGAGCGGCTCAAATCCGGCCGCGCGGCACTCGCTGCGGCCTATCTTGAAACACCCTCCGCCCCCCGCTACCTGGCCCGGCACGCCGCACTGGTCGACGGCGTGATCACGGACATCAGTGTCCGGCTCGCGCTGCCCTCCAGCTTCTGCCTTGCCGCAGTCGGCGGCTACGGACGCGGCGAACTGTTCCCTGGTTCGGATGTCGACGTGCTGTTGTTGCTGTCGCACGCCCCCACCGCCGAACAGCAGGCAATACTGGAAAACTGGGTTCAGGCATGCTGGGATGTCGGGCTGGAAATCGGCCACAGCGTGCGCACCATCGAAACCTGCATCGCCGAGTCCGACGCCGACATCACGGTGGAAACCAACCTGCTGGAAGCGCGTTTTGTGTGGGGCGGCCGCGCCGTGTTCGACGAATTCCAGCGCCGTTTCCAGGCACGCTTCGACGCCCAGCATTTTTTCGACGGCAAGCTGGCCGAACAGCAGACTCGCCACGCCCGCTTCGACGACAGCGCCTACAAGCTGGAGCCCAACCTGAAGGACAGCCCGGGGGGCTTGCGTGATCTGCACACCATCCACTGGCTGGCGCAGGCCTGTGGCATCCGGGACAGCTGGAACGGCATTGCACGTGCTGGGCTGCTCACCCCGGCCGAGGCGCGGCGCATCGCGCGCGAGGAACGCACCCTGTCGGCGCTGCGCATTCATCTACATTTGCTGGCCAGGCGGCGCGAGGACCGCCTGGCCTTCGATTACCAGACCGAGCTGGCCGAGCGTCTGGGACTCGCCCCTACGACCAACAAGCGCGCGGGCGAACGCCTGATGCAGGGATACTACCGCGCCGCCAAGCTGATCCAGCGTGCCAACGACATCCTCATCCAGTCGCTGCGCGTGCGGCTATTTCCGGTGACCGCCCCGCCCCAGCCGATCGATGCGGATTTTCAGGTGCGCGCCCGGCTGCTCGAGGCCCGCGAACCCGATCTGTTCGAGCGCAAACCCGACGCCCTGCTGCGCGCTTTCATCATTTACGCCCAGCACCCCTCTCTCGCCGGATTCGAGCCCGCCACCCTGCGCACGCTGTGGCGCGGCAGTACCCGCATCGACGCCGCCTTTCGCGCCAACCCGGCGCACCGCGCCCTGTTCATGACGCTGCTGCGTCAGCCGGTCGGGATTACCCGGGCGATGCGCGCCATGCACCGCTATGGGCTGCTGGCACGCTACATTCCGGCGTTCGGCCGCGTGGTCGGTCAGATGCAGCACGACCTGTTCCACGTCTACACGGTGGACGAGCACATCCTCACCGTGCTGCGCAACATGCGGCGCTTCACCGTGCCGGAACTGGCGCACGAGTTTCCGCTCGCCAGCCGGCTGATCGCCGCCTTCGACAAACCCGAGCTGCTGTATCTGGCCGCGCTGTTCCACGACATTGCCAAGGGCCGCGGCGGCGACCACTCCGAACTGGGTGCGCTCGATGCGAGGCGCTTCTGTCGCCAGCATGGCCTCGACAAAGCGGACAGCGGGCTGGTCGCATGGCTGGTGGAGATGCATCTGGCGATGTCGCGCACTGCGCAAAAGGAGGACATCAGCGACCCCGACGTGATCGCAGCCTTTGCCGCCAAAATTGTCGACCCGCGCCGGCTGGCGGCGCTGTATCTGCTGACCGTCGCCGACATCCGCGGCACCAGCCCCAAGGTCTGGAACGCCTGGAAAGGCAAGCTGCTGGAAGACCTCTATCACGCCGTGCAGGCCCGGATGGCGGGCGGCGACGAAGCGGTGGCCGACATAGCCGGCAAGCAGGCGGAAGCGCGCGTCAACCTCGCCCTCTATGGCCTGCCCAGCGACGCCGCCGATGCGCTGTGGAAACATCTCGACACGCGTTATTTCGTCCGCTTCGACGCCCGCGACATGGCCTGGCAGGCGCGCATGCTGTGGCGCCGCGCCGACAGCCCCGATGCCGTCGTGCGGGCGCGCCTTTCGCCAGCCGGCGAAGGCATCCAGGTGATGGTCTACACGCCAGATCGGCCCGATATCTTTGCCCGTATCTGCGGCTTCTTCGCCCGCATCCAGTACACCATCCTCGAAGCCAAGATCCACACCACGCAGCATGGCTATGCGCTTGACAGCTTCCAGGTGATGGATCTGGCCAATCGCGGCATTCATTACCGCGACTTTCTGAGCTTCGTGGAACACGAACTGGTGCGCGATCTCGATCCGGCGCGACCGATTCAGCCCGTTCCACGCGGACGCCTGTCACGCCATCAGCGCCACCATCCCTACCCGACCACGGTGAGGCTGGAGGCCGACGCGCAGGGGCGCGGCCACATGCTGTCGATTACCTGTGCAGATCGCGGCGGTCTGCTGTTTGCGGTGGCCGAAACACTGATGCGGCACGACGTGAACGTCTACGCCGCCAAGATCGACACACTCGGCGAGCGGGTCGAGGACACCTTTCTGATCGGGGGGGAGGCCTTACAGACGCCTGCGGGACGCGAGGCGCTGGAAGCCGAGATAGCTGAAGCGCTGGGCGTCTAGCAGGCCGGGCCCGCGTATTCGTCGACGTAACGCCCGCGAGCGGGGGCCTTGCGGGCAGGTGGCGTTTTTTTGCGCACGCCGTCGGCCGGCTTTTTGACCTTTTCATCCGGCTCGGTTTTGGTCCGGTTGCGAACGCGGCCCGGGCGCACCACTGTGCCGACCCCTGCTGCAGCAATCGGCAAACCGCTGCGCGGGGCCCTCGCCGGGTGACTCATGCGCTCGGCCTCATTACAAGTCGAGCCGGACCTGCCCTTTCCATTTCGGCCTTGGGCGGCATTCGTCTGGCCGTCGATCCCGCTGCGCGGGGCCCTCGCCGGGTGACTCATGCCGCCACCCGCCATTCCTTCAGGCTCCCCGCCAGGGTACGGGTGAGGGCAATGAGGCTGCCCAATACCTCGGCGCTGGGGTCGGCTTCGCACGCATTGATTTTGCTGTCGGCATATACCGACAGAATCAGGACGTTGTGCTGCACATCCGGCGGCAGCGCCAGCGCACCTTCAGCCAGCGCGGCCTGAATGGCATGCCAGGTGCTGCGGCTGGCCTTGAGCGCAGTTGCCAGATGAAATTCGCGGGTGGGTTCGTTCCAGTGCCGCTGCACTGCCATCAGCTGTGCGGCGATGTCGTCAAGCTGGGCCGCCTCGCCCATCATCACAGCTTCATGATTGACGCGGCGCGGGGTCTGCTGGATCTTTTCTTCTGAAATCATTATTGTCCTTGCTGCTTGTGCCGGGGCACCTCGCCCACGGTTACGTAACAAGCTTAGCGGCGAGGACAAGGACAACTTTAGGCTGTCCAGGGTCCAAAAATGATGCCCGTCAGTCGTCCTGCAGGTTTTGCCCGGGAAACAGGGTGTCGGTGAACCCGAAGTAACGCAGATCGCGGATTCGCATCGGATACAGAATGCCGTGCAGGTGGTCGACTTCGTGCTGCACCACGCGTGCATGAAAGCCGCTCACGCTGCGGTCGATCGGCTGGCCCGTGGCGTCGAATCCCTGATAGCGCAAGGCGGCGTGGCGTGGCACCAGCCCGCGCATGCCCGGCACCGACAGGCAGCCCTCCCAGCCCTCCTCCATGGCGTCGGACAGGGGCGTCAGTACAGGGTTGATCAGCACCGTGAAAGGCACGGTTTCGACGTCCGGATACCGCGGATTGGCGTTGACTTCGTAGATCACCACCTGCAGGCCGACGCCTATTTGCGGCGCTGCCAGGCCGGCGCCGTTGAGCGACCGCATGGTGTCGTGCATGTCAACGATCAGTTGCGCAAGCTCGAGCGAGGCAAAATCCTCAACCGGGCGCGCAGGTTCCAGCAGGCGCGGATCACCCATTTTCAGGACATCGCGGATGGCCATGGCTGCTCCAGTTGTTTGAGATCGTCGGCTTCCAGCCAGCGCCAGCTGCCAGGCAGCAGCGTTTCAGGCAAGACATAGCTGCCGATGGCTTCGCGGTGCAGCACTTCGACCCGGTTGCCGGTCGCGCCGATCATTCGCTTGACCTGGTGGTATTTGCCCTCGGCCAGCGTCAACCGCAGTGTATGGCCGTCGACCTTTTCGCACGCCAGGGCGGCAATCGGCGCCGGTTCGTCGTTGAGTTGCACGCCGCTGCGCAGCGCGTCCAGCATGGCGTCGCTCACCGGATCGGCACAGACGGCACGGTATACCTTGGCCACGCGTTTTTTCGGCGAGATCATCCGGTGGATGAACTGGCCATCATCGGAAAACAGCAGCAGTCCGGTGGTGTCCTGATCGAGCCGTCCCACGCATTGCACGCCGCGCTGCAGCAGCGGCGGCGGCAACAGGGAAAACACGCTGGGGTGATGGCTGGGATGGTGCGAGCATTCGTAGCTGGACGGCTTGTGCATCAGCACATAGGCTTTCTCGCGATAAGGCCAGGTGATCCCGTCGAGCGTCAGTTCCAGCCGCTCCGGGGCGACCTCGGCTTCGGGGTCATCGCAGACCACGCCATTGACCGTGACCTCGCCCGCCCGGATGCGCGCCATGCTGACCTTGCGCGAGCCAAACCCCTGTGACTGCAAGACGCGGTATAGCTTCATCGCGTATTCAGAAGTTGCACAGGCCGGCGGCGTCATTGGTCACCAGCTGTTCCAGCAAATGCCGCACCTGCAGCATGACTTCACCCAGCACGGGCATGATCTCTTCCATCTGGATGCCGTCGGCAGACAAGCCGCGTCCAGCGGCATAGTTCACCACCGCACCCACCGCTGCATAACAGAGGTTCAGTTCGCGCGCCAGATAGGCTTCGGGCATGCCGGTCATCCCCACCATGTCGGCGCCGTCGCGCTCCATGCGGTTGATTTCGGCCGCCGTTTCCAGGCGTGGCCCCTGCGCCGCCCCATACACGCCCCCGTCGCGCAGGATGATACCGGCCCTCGTCGCGGCCTGCAGCAGCGCGGCGCGCATGGCAGCGCAATAGGGGAAGGTGAAATCGAGATGGATGACCGGCTTGTTGCTTTCGACAAAATACGTCGCCGCACGGCCGTGCGTGTAATCGATGATCTGGTCGGGAATGACCAGCGTGCCGGGGATCAGGTCGGGATGAATGCCGCCGACCGTGGCCACCGACACCACGCGATCGACGCCATGGTCCTTGAGAGCCCACAGATTGGCACGGTAGTTCACCTCATGCGGCGGAATGGTATGGCCGTAGCCGTGTCGCGCCAGAAAGACCACCTCCTGTCCGCAGATGCGGCCGAAGGTCAGCGCGCCCGAAGGTTCGCCGTAGGGCGTGCGCGCCACCTGACGGTGGGTGATTTCCAGATTGGCGAGCTGGGTCAGCCCGGTGCCGCCGATGATGCCTAGCATGTTATTTGTCCTTCAAAGCGTAAATGGCGGGCAGGTTGCGCCACAGTCCGTAAGCGTCCATGCCGCAGCCGAACACATAGCGATTGGGCACGTCCAGGCCCACAAAATCGGCCCGGATCGGTTTGGCGAGGCCGTTGTCCTTGTTGGTCAACACGGCCGACCATACCCGCGTCGCCCCCATGTGCAGGAGCTTGTCGCGGATTGCCGCCAGGGTCTCCCCCTCATCCAGAATGTCGTCCAGCACCAGCACGGTGCGGCCCACCACGTTTTGTCCCGGCAGCACCCGCCACTCCATCTCGCCCCCCTGGGTGGAGCCGCGATAGCGCGTCACGTGCAGATAATCGAACTCCAGGGGGAAGCCAAGTCGCGTAAGCAGTTGGCCAGCAAACACCACCGCGCCACCCATCACTGCCAGCACCAGCGGGAATTCGCCGGATAACGCATAGGTAATGTCATCGGCCAAACGATCGATCACACCCTGTACCGCGTCGGCAGACGCAACACATTCGGCATCGTCCAGCAGTTGTTGCGCTTCAAGCAGCGTCATGACGGGAGCGGAATCAATAAAAGTCGGCAGTCTAAGGCCTGGGCGCCGATGTTTCCAGACATGGCAGTGGTCGAGTAAGCTTGCGCCATGCCCATTTTCGCGCCCCATTCCGACGTTCTCGATGTCTTCGGCTGGCTCTCCACCGCCCGCCAGCTGCCCTCGCCCAACTGTGACGCACGCCCGGAAGGGAGGGCGATCGAACTCATCGTCATCCACAACATATCGCTGCCGCCGGGCGTTTTCGACGGCGATGCCGTCATCGACCTGTTCACCAATCGGCTCGACTGGGATGCGCATCCGTATTACCAGGGTATCCGCGGCCTGAAGGTGTCGGCCCATTTCTTTATCCGCCGCGACGGCACCTTGATCCAGTTCGT
>JAKBJA010000165.1 GCA_021836225.1 Pseudomonadota bacterium
GTCAGCATGCTGGACGAGATGCACAGCAGCCAGAACACGAAAAACCCGATGGTGTAGGCGGCGATACGATGCTCGATCAGCGCCTCGCCGCGATACATGATCTCCAGCGGGTCGAACAGGGTGGTGAAGATGATGTCCGCCACCCCGGCAACGAGGAAGGACGGCCACAGAATCTGGATAATGCGCTGCATCATGGCGTGCTCCTCGACAAGATCGCGATCACTCTTCCGGGTTGTTCATCTTGCGCTTGTACCAGACCACCAGGTAAACCGCCATGCCGATGATGAACAGGATGGTGAACAGGCTCAACAGGCCGATCGGGTGGGTAAACAACAAGTTGAATACGACGTCCATTTCAGTCTCCCTTGGGTTGCGCGGTGGATTCAGCGCCTGTCTTCAGGGTGACAGGCTGGCTGAATGGGGTGTGCAGCACGCCCGACAGCCGCCAGGCGGCCGTGACATCGGTCAGTTGGGCGTGCCATTTGCCGTCCGGCAGGGCGGGCAGCGACGTGCGGTAGTGTCCTCCGCCGGCATGGCTGAGAACGAGCGTCTGATCCATGCCCTGACGGGTCGGGTGGGCCAGCGTGAGCGTCAGTAGCTCGGGATACGCCTGCATGCGCCCACCCAAGGCCAGCGTCAGTGCACCCGCTTTATTCTGCAGTGTTGCGGTCAGTGCCAGCGCACGCGCGGCGTCATCGCGCGCCAGCGTCTGGTTGATGGCAAGCCCGGCCTTGTAATAGTCGCCGACCACCAGGCCGTCGGCACTGGTGGCCGCGATCCACACGGTGGTGATTCCGGCAATGACCGCCGCTGCCGGCAGGCTGATGAGAAACCACGGCCAGGGCTCGCGATACCAGGGTTTGGAGTGCAGGGCGGGATTCGTCATGTCGTCACCGGTTGAAGAATTTGGTGGCCACGTCGTCCTTGATGCGCGGATCGTCGGTGGCCTGGATGGTGAACGTCACCTCGATCGAGCGACCCTTCAGTTCGACCGGATCCGCAATCAGGCTGACGGGGATGTCGATGGTCTGCAGCGGCTCGGCGACGATGTCCCGCGTGCCGGTCACTACCTGCAGGCCTTCGATGCCTTGTGCCTGGATGGTATAACGATGCGGCTGGCCGTCCTTGTTGATGAGTTGCAGGCGGTAGACGTTTTCGATCATGCCTTCGTCGGTTTCCTTCGACAGTGCCACGCGGTCGCGCACCACGTCGACACGCAGCGGCACGCGGGTGGCGAGGCTGTAGACGAAGGCACCGCCGATGACCAGCATCAGCGCGCTGTACAGCAGCGTGCGCGGGCGCAGGATGTGGCGAACGATGCCGGCGTCGGGATACTTGCCTTTGACCACGTTCTCGGTGGTGTAGCGGATCAGCCCGCGCGGGTAGCCCATCTTGTCCATGATCTGGTCGCAGCCGTCGATGCAGGCGGCGCAGCCGATGCATTCGTACTGCAGGCCGTTGCGTATGTCGATACCAGTGGGACAGACCTGCACGCAGACGCCGCAGTCGACGCAGGTGCCCAGCCCCGCTGCCTTGTAATCGGTCTTCTTGCTGCGCGGTCCGCGCGGTTCGCCGATGGAGCTGTCGTAGGTCACGGTCAGCGTGTCGGAGTCGAACATCACGCTCTGGAAGCGTGCATAGGGACACATGTACTTGCACACCTGCTCGCGCATGAAGCCGGCATTGCCCCAGGTGGCAAAGCCATAGAACAGGATCCAGAACGTTTCCCACGGGCCGAGGCTGAAGCGCATCACTTCCGCCGCCAGGGTCTGGATCGGGGTGAAATAGCCGACGAAGGTGAATCCGGTCCACAACGCGATCAGCAGCCACACCAGATGCTTGAGCCCGCGCCGGCGCAACTTCTCGGCGTTCCACGGCGACTTGTCGAGTTTCTTGCGCGCGATGTGGTCGCCTTCCAGCCAGCTTTCCACCCACATGAAGATTTCCGTGTAGACCGTCTGCGGGCAGGCATAGCCGCACCACAGCCGCCCGGCCACTGCCGTAAAGAGGAACAGCGCCAGCGCGGATAGAATCAACAGGCCGGTGAGATAGACGAAATCCTGCGGCCAGAACACCAGGCCGAAGATGTAGAACTTGCGTGCGGCCAGGTCGAACAGCACCGCCTGGCGGTTGTCCCACTGCAGCCAGGGCAGGCCGTAATACACGAGCTGGGTGAGCAGCACCAGTGCGATGCGCCAGTTGGCGAACACGCCATGCACCGCACGCGTCTGGATGGTTTGCCGGATCGCGTAGAGCTGCTGCTCGATCGGGGCATCGGCGGAGGCGGGCTGCTTGTCGTCTGTCACTGCAATTTTCCGTGGAAGGCTGGGCCGCTTGAATGCACTGTCAGATGAACTCGGCCCAATGCACTCAAGCGGCTCGCCGGATGCGATCCGGCGAGCGCCTTTTACTCACTGCTTCTGGGACAGGCTGTACACATACGCCGTCAGCAGATGCAGCTTGGCTTCCTTGTTGGACGTGGTGCCGAGCGTCTGGTCGAGGCCGGGCATCACGCCGTTTCGGCCCTTGGCGATGCTCTCGATGATGGCTGCTTCGGAGCCGCCGTACAGCCACACCTTGTCGGTGAGGTTGGGCGCGCCCATCGCCTGCATGCCGGTGCCGTCGGGCATATGGCAGGCGGCGCAGTTTTCCTCGAATTTCGGCTTGCCTGCAGCAGCCAGCGCGGCGTCGTGCTGACGTCCGGACAGCGACAGCACATAGTGGGCCACGGCCTTGGTGCCATCAGCGCCCAGCGCGTCGCCCAGCGCGGGCATCACCCCGGCACGGCCGTCGGTGAGGGTGGCCTTGATGGTGTCGGGATCGCCACCGTAGAGCCAGTCGCCGTCGGTCAGGTTGGGAAAGCCGCGGGCGCCGGCGGCATCCGAACCATGACATTGCGAGCAGTAGGTCAGGTAGAGGTTCCTGCCGATGGCTCGCGCATTCTGGTCGGCGGCGACCGTGGCGATGTCCTGCTGCAGGAAACCAGCATACACCGGCTGGAACTGGGCTTCGGCCTTTTGCACTTCGGCCTCGTATTCGCCCAGTTGTGTCCATTTCAGCAGACCAGGATAGTTGCCCAGCCCCGGCCACAGCGCAAGATAGGCCACGGCAAACAGCAGGGTGCCGTAGAACAGCCCCAGCCACCAGCGCGGCAACGGGTTGTTGAAGTCCTGCAGGTCCTCGTCCCAGGTGTGCTCGATCAGCTCCGGCTTCTCGCCGGGTGCGAGCTTGCGGGTGGTCTGCGAGCGCAGGAAGAAAAAGGTGCCGATGATGCTCACCACGGTGATGACGCTGATGTAGATCGGCCAGAAGCCGTGTGTGAAATCACTCATTGCTTGTCTCCTTTTTTGGCTGGCGTGTCGTCTTCGCTGAAGGGCAGCTTGCCAGCGTCTTCAAAACGCTTCTTGTTGCCCTTGCTGTAGGCCCACCAGACGATGCCGATGAACACCACGATGAAGATGGCCGTAACGATGCCGCTGATGGTTCCGCTGTCCATGCTGGTTCAGTTCTTGGGGGCGTGGGAGCCCAGCACCTGCAGGTAGGCGATGACTGCATCCATCTCGGTCTTGCCTTCCAGCTCGGCGGGCGCGTTGGCGATTTCTTCTTCGCTGTAGCCGTGGCCGACCATGTTCAGCGTGCGCATCTTTTTCTGGATAGCGGTGTCCTTCAGCGGACGGTCGAGCCAGGGATAGGCCGGCATGTTGGATTCCGGCACGACATCGCGCGGGTTCATCAGGTGCGCGTAGTGCCAGGCGTCGGAATAACGCCCGCCAACACGCTGCAGATCGGGACCGGTGCGCTTGGAACCCCACAGGAAGGGGCGGTCGTAGACGAATTCGCCGGCCACCGAATAGTGGCCATAACGCTCGGTCTCGGCGCGGAACGGACGCACCATCTGCGAATGACAGCCGACGCAGCCTTCGCGGATGTAGACGTCGCGCCCTGACAGCTGCAGGGCGGTGTAGGGCTTCAGGCCCGCTACCGGCTGGGTCATCGAGGTCTGGAAGAACAGCGGCACGATCTGCACCAGTCCGCCGATGCTGACGACGAGGATGGTCAGCACGATCAGCAGACCGATGTTCTTTTCTATGGTTTCATGCGAAATCATGTTTCGGTCTCCCTATTAGGCGTGGACGGCTTGCGGGATTGCGGCGTCATTCACCACGCGTCCCTGGCGAACGGTCATCCATACGTTCCAGGCCATCAGCAGCATGCCGCTGAAGAACAGCGCGCCGCCGAGCAGACGAATGCCGTAGAACGGGTACATGGTGTTGAGCACCTGGGCGAAGCTGTAGGTCAGCGTGCCGTCGGCATTCGCCGCGCGCCACATCAGGCCCTGCGCCACCCCGGCGATCCACATTGAGGCGATGTAGAGCACGACGCCGATGGTCGACCACCAGAAATGCCATTCGATGAGCTTGGTGCTGTACATCGATTCGCGGCCGAACAGGCGTGGAATCAGGTAGTACATGGAACCGATGGTGATCATCGCTACCCAGCCCAGCGCGCCGGAGTGCACGTGGCCGATGGTCCATTCGGTGTAGTGGCTCAATGCGTTGACGGTCTTGATCGACATCATCGGACCCTCGAAGGTCGACATGCCGTAGAACGACAGCGCGGTGACGAGGAACTTGAGGATCGGGTCGGTGCGCAGTTTATGCCACGCGCCGGACAGCGTCATGATGCCGTTCATCATGCCGCCCCACGACGGCGCCAGCAGCATCAGCGAGAACACCATGCCGAGGCTCTGCGCCCAGTCGGGCAGGGCGGTGTACTGCAGGTGGTGCGGGCCGGCCCACATGTAGATGAAGTTGAGCGACCAGAAGTGGACGACCGACAGGCGGTAGGAGTAGATCGGGCGGCCGGCCTGCTTCGGAATGAAGTAATACATCATGCCGAGGAAGGCGGTGGTGAGGAAGAAGCCCACTGCGTTATGGCCGTACCACCACTGCACCATCGCGTCCTGCACCCCGGCGTAGGCCGAGTACGACTTGGTGAACGTCACCGGCAGTTCAGCGCTGTTGACCAGATGCAGGATCGCAATGGTCAGGATGTAGGCGCCGAAGAACCAGTTCGACACGTAGATGTGCTTTGTCTTGCGCTTGATGATGGTGCCGAAGAACACCAGCACGTAGGCCACCCACACCGCCGTGATCAGGAGGTCGATCGGCCATTCCAGTTCAGCGTATTCCTTGCTGCTGGTGTAGCCCAGCGGCAGGGTGACGGCGGCCAGCACGATGACCGTCGTCCAGCCCCAGAAGGTGAAGGCTGCGAGCTTCTCGGCCCAAAGACGTGTCTGGCAGGTGCGCTGCACGATGTAGTAGGAAACTGCGAACAGGCCCGAGCCGCCGAAGGCGAAGATCACCGCATTGGTATGCAGCGGTCGAAGACGTCCGTAGGAAAGCCATTCAATGCCGAAGGTCAGGTCCGGCCAGATCAGCTGCGCAGCCAGGATGACCCCGACCAGCATCCCGACGATCCCCCACACCACCGTCATGATGGCGAACTGGCGGACGACCTTATAGTTGTAGGTTGTCGCTTCCATACACGTCTCCCGTGATTGATAACTGGATTGGTACATGCGAATGTGGCGATGTATTTCGCATATGAGGATAAATGTATCTATTTATAATTGAATGTGTCAAGTTGACGCACCCCGATGCGATCAGGATATTTTGGCAAAGTGTTGTTTACTTGCGAATAAAAAGGCATCCCTGTTTTTATGTCAGATTTGAATACTGTATAGCTCAGTTTCCACGCAAGCGATATGCACCATATCTCAAAACCCACTACGACCCGCATCTGCATCATCCGCCACGGCGAAACCGACTGGAACGTGCAGAAACGCATTCAGGGCCATACCGACATCCCGCTCAACGAGACCGGACGGGCGCAGGCGCTGGCGATGGCGTTCAACGCGGCGCATCACCGGTTCAATGCGATTTACAGCAGCGATCTGCTGCGGGCAACGGAAACGGCGCAGGTGCTGGCACAGCGGGAGGATCACGAGGTGAAATGCCTGCCGCAGTTGCGCGAGCGGCATTTCGGACTGTTTCAGGGCATCACCGCCGAGCAGGGTGCCGAGCGTTACCCGGACGCGTATGCGCACTATGTGGCGCGTGATCTCGATTACGATTTCGGGACGGGCGAGTCGCTGCGACGGTTCGCCGAACGGGTAGCGGACGGCATCGACTGGCTGGTGCGGCATCACAGGGGGCAGACGATTGCCGCGGTGAGCCACAGCGGCGTGCTGGATGTGGTGTACCGTCGCGCCACCGGGCGTCCGCTGCACACGCCGCGCGATTTCGTCATACCCAACTGTGCGCTCAACTGGTTCCATTTCGACGGCCAGGGCTGGCATCTGGAAGCCTGGGCCGATCGTCACCATCTGCACGAGGTGTTGACGGAGGCACCGGAATGAACGCACCCGTAGATTGGATGGTGTTGTTCCGCCACGGCCACAGCGAGTGGAATCTCACCGACCGTTTTACCGGATGGACCGACATTCCGCTGACCGAAGTCGGCCTCGCCGAGGCGGCCGCGGCGGGGCAGCGGCTGGCGCAGGCGGGGTTTGCCTTCGACGAGGTGCATGGCTCGGTGCTGCAGCGCACTCGCCAGACCGTCGAGGCGCTGCTGGCCGCGATGGGCACGCCGGACGTGCCGCTGTTCACCACCTGGCGACTGAACGAGCGGCATTACGGCGCGCTGCAGGGCATGAACAAGCGCGAGATTTTTTCGACCTGGGGCGAGGAGGCTTCACGCCGCTGGTGGCGCGGTTATTTCGAACCGCCGCCAGCGCTCGATCCCGACGACCCGCGCCATCCGCGCTTCGATCCGCTGTATGCGGCGCTGGACCCCAAGGAGTTGCCGGCCAGCGAAAGCCTGCGCGACTGCCAGCGGCGTACCCTGCCGTACTGGCACGACGTGCTGGTGCCGCGCCTGCGCGCGGGACGCCGTCTGCTGGTGGTGAGTCACGGCAACACCCTGCGCGGGCTGGTGATGCATCTGGACGGCCTCTCCGCCGAGGCCATGGAGCGGGTGGAGATTCCGTCCGGGGTGCCGATGGTGGTTCGCTTCGCGCCCGATCTTTCTGTGATCAGGCGCGAGTGGCTGGACATCCCGTCCGCCGCCCCAGCCGCCTGAGTCAGTTCGTTCCCAGGTCCTGCGCCAGTCCGGCGTGGGTGATTTTTCCGGCGTGCACGTGCAGCCCTGCCTGCAGCCCGGCATCGGCACCTAGCGCGGCCAGGCCTTCAGCGGCCAGCGCCTGCATGTAGGGAAGCGTGGCATGGGTGAGCGCCTTGGTGGAGGTACGGGCCACGGCGCCGGGCATGTTGGTGACGCAGTAATGGACGATCCCCTCGGCCACGAAGAAGGGATTGCTGTGGGTAGTGGGGCGCGAGGTCTCGGCGATGCCGCCCTGGTCGATGGCGACATCCACCAGCACAGCACCGGGCGGCATCCGTTTCAGCGAAGCGAGGCTGATCAGGCGCGGCGCATGACGGCCTGGAATCTGCGCGGCGCCGATCACGATATCGGCGTATTCAACGCTATCGGCGATCGTGTCGGGCGAAGAGAAGCGCGTTTCCACCCGTGCGCCGAACTGCGCTTCGGCGTGGGCGAGCTTGTCGGCCAGGCGGTCGATAAGGGTGACGCGCGCGCCCAGCCCGACCGCCGCTCGCGCGGCGCTCATCCCCACCACGCCCGCGCCGATGATGAGCACCCGCGCAGGCGGTACGCCGGGCATCCCGCTGATCAGTTTGCCGCTGCCGCCATGCGAGGTGTGCAGGCCCAGCGCGCCCATCTGCGGCGCCAGCCGGCCGGCGATGTCGGACATCGGCTGCAGCAGCGGCAGGACACCCCCCGGTTTGCTCACGGTTTCGTAAGCGATCGCCGTCACGCCGCGTGCCATCAGTTCGCGCGCCAGTGCCGGGGCGGCGGCCAGGTGCAGGTAACAGAACAGCAGCTGCCCTTCGCGCAGCAGCCTCACTTCGTCCGGCTGCGGTTCCTTCACCTTCACGACCAGGTCGGCAGCATAGGCCTCGGCAGGGATGCCAACGATCGCTGCACCGGCAGCTCGATAGGCCTCGTCGGCGAAACCTGCTGCAGCGCCGGCGCCGGTTTCGACGCTTACGGTGTGACCTGCCTGGGTGAGAACGCGAGCGCCCTCGGGAGTGAGCGCCACCCGGTATTCGTGATTCTTGATTTCCTTGGGAATGCCGATGTGCATGACGGGCCTCATGGGGGATGGATGCCTGCAGCATAGCCAAAGCGGTCATGCGCAAGAAGGGTGCGGCGAATTTCCGATCCGGATCAGGCGAGGCGCTCGATGCATTCGCGCACCAGTTCGGGTCCGCGATAGATCAGGCCGGAATACAGCTGCACCAGCGAGGCGCCCGCGGCGATTTTTTCCTGTGCGTCGTCGCCTGAAAGTATTCCGCCGACGCCGATGATCGGCACTTCGTTCTTCAGATGATGCGCCAGCGCACGGACCACGCGGGTCGACGCCGCGCGCACCGGCGCACCTGAGAGGCCGCCGGCTTCGTCGGCATTCGGCAGGCCGGCGACGGCATCGCGCGCGATGGTGGTGTTGGTGGCGATCACTGCGTCGATGCGATGCATCATCAAGAGCGCGGCAATCGCGGCAATCTGCGCGTCGTCGAGGTCGGGTGCGATTTTCAGCGCGATCGGCACATATTTGCCGTGCTGCTGAGCGAGTTCGGATTGCCTGAGCTTGATCGCCGAAAGCAGCGCGTCGAGCGCGTCGTCCTTCTGCAGCTCGCGCAGGTTCTGCGTGTTGGGCGAGGATATGTTCGCCGTCACGTAGCGCGCGTGCGCGTAGACCTTGTCGAGGCAGGTGAGGTAATCGTCCACGGCATGCTCGTTCGGCGTGTCCTTGTTCTTGCCGATGTTGATGCCGAGCACGCCCTTGAATCCGCTTGCTTGCACATTGCGAACCAGGTTGTCGACGCCGTGGTTGTTGAAGCCCATGCGATTGATGATGGCCTCCGCTTTCGGCAGGCGGAACATGCGCGGCGTCGGGTTGCCCGGCTGCGGGCGCGGCGTCACCGTGCCGATTTCGATGAAGCCGAAGCCCAGCGCAGCCAGCGCGTTGATGTGCGCGCCGTCCTTGTCGAGCCCGGCCGCCAGCCCCACCGGATTGGGAAAGTCGATGCCCATCACGTGCACCAGCCTTCCAGTTGCGCGCGGCAGCAGACCCAGCAGACCGAGGCGGTGTGCGACGTCGAGGCTGGCGAGGGTGAAGCGGTGCGCGTCCTCGGGGTCGAGACTGAACAGCGCGGGGCGAAGCAGGGAATAAAGCATGGTGCGAGAACGGGGATGAATACTGCGTGCGAGTTTAACAGGGGAAAGACATCGGACCGCCGTCAGGCGGTATCATCCTGAATTCGCGCGCGCCGCGCGCTTCTCGGCCATGAATCGGATTCTGCAATTTTTACTCAATTCCAACCTATGACTATTCCGCATTTCCTGCAACGAATCGTATTGCTTGCCTGTGCCTTGGCGCCGCTCGCCTCAAGCGCTGACACCGTTCCCCCACCGCCGCAGTTGGCCGCCAAATCCTGGGTGCTGATGGACGCCGCCAGCGGCGCCGTGCTGGTCGACCAGCTGGGCAGCCAACGCCTGCCGCCCGCCAGCCTGACCAAGCTGATGACTTCGCATGTCGCGGCGCTGGAACTGCAGCGCGGCCGGATCAAGGAGAGCGACCTCGTCACCATCAGCGAAAAAGCCTGGCGCATGGGCGGCTCGAAAATGTTCGTCATGGTCGGCGACAAGGTCGCGGTGCACGACCTGCTGCGCGGCATCATCGTGCAATCCGGCAACGACGCCAGCATCGCGCTGGCCGAGCATCTCGCCGGCGGCGAGGAAACCTTTGCCGCGCTGATGAACCAGGAAGCCAAGCGGCTGGGGCTTGCCGACACGAACTTCGCCAACGCCACCGGCTGGCCCGATCCCACCCACTATTCCAGCGCACTCGACATGGCCAAGCTGGCGCGCGCCATCATCGTTGAGGATCCCGCGCACTACTCGCTCTACAAGGAAAAGGAATTCGTCTGGAACAACATCAAGCAGCCGAACCGCAACCTGCTGCTGTGGCGCGACCCCAGCGTCGACGGTCTGAAAACCGGCCACACCGAGGAAGCCGGCTACTGCCTCGTTGCCTCCAGCAAGCGCGACGGCCAGCGCCTGATTGCTGCCGTGTTCGGCACCGACAGTGAAAACGCACGGGCGACCGAGACGGCCAAGCTGCTCGCCTACGGCTTCAATTTCTTCGAGAGCAAGACCTTCTTCAAGAAGGGCGAAACGGTGCAGAGCGTGGACGTCTTCAAAGGCGCCGCGCGCACGGTCAAGGCCGGCGTTGCGACCGACTTCGCCGCCGCACTACCCAAGCGCACGAGCGGCGAGTATCAGACGCGCGTCGTGCTGGCGGAGGCCGATGTGGTCGCACCCGTCGCCGCCGGCGCACCACTGGGACGCGTCGAACTGGTGAGTGCCGACGGCAAGGTCGTCATGCAGGCGCCGCTGGTCGCGCTCGACGCGGTCGAAGAGGGCGGCTTCTTCCGCCGCGTCTGGGACAGTATCCGCCTGTTCTTCAAGGGGCTGTTCGGCTGAGCCCGGCCGGAGCCTTGCAGTGCAAAGCGGCCCCCGGAAGCGGGCCGCTTTTTTTTGGCCGGGCGCACGCGCCGTCCAAAACCTACCGCGCCGCCACGCTTTGGATTAAATTGTCGCCAACCCGTGGAGGATAGCGGTAGACCTTGCGCGCGCTTGGATCAGGCCCATGACAAAAACACTCAAAGCCATTACCTATGCCAGCGGCGCGCTCATCGGACTGATCGTCCTTGCCGCGATCGCCCTGTCGCTTTTCCTGGATATCAACGCCTACAAGCCTCGGCTGGAAGCGGCCGCCTCGGCTGCCGCCGGGATGGAAGTCAGCGTCAACGGGCGTCTGGGAGTCGGCTTCTTCCCCGGCTTGCGGGTCACGCTCGAAGACGTGCATATCCGCAACCGGGGGACCGAGCTCGTCACCGCAAGCAAGGCCCGGATCGGAATCGATTTCCTCGCCCTCCTCAGGCAGGACGTCAGGATCAGGAAAGTCGTGCTCGAACATCCGAGCATCACCATCGAGCGGGGCCGCGATGGCCGGTTCAACTACGAGAGAACGGACGCGGTTCGGAGCCCCTTGCCCGACCTGAAGCTGGCCAAAATATCTTTCACGGACGGCACGTTCCGCTATGTGGACAGGCAGTCCGGAAAAGGCTTCGAGGCAGTCGGGTGCAGCCTGGACGCGAACCGCCTGCAGCTTGCAGAGCGGGATCGACCGGGCATCATGAAGCACCTTTCCCTCTCGGCGGAAATCGTCTGCGGGACGGTCCGGACCAAGGAGCACGCCGCATCCGACCTGAAAATGACGGTCGCCGGGAAGCGCGGGGTCTTCGACATCAAGCCGCTCACGATGCGGGCCTACTCAGGGAAGGGTTCGGGGAACCTGCGGGCGGACTTTACCGGCGCCGTTCCCCGCTATCACCTCAGCTATACCCTTTCGCAGTTCCACGTCGATGCGTTCCTCAAGCCCGTGTCGCCGAAAAATGTCCCGGAAGGGTCGGCGGACCTCACCGCAACCCTGTCGATGCAGGGCAAGACCGTGAAGGACATGAGGCAGACCCTGCAAGGCCAGGTCTCGCTGCGCGGCAAGAGTCTTATCCTCAAGGGCCGCGATCTCGATCAGGAGTTCGACCGCTTCGAGTCCAGCCAGACCTTCAATCTCATCGACGTGGGCGCCTTCTTCTTTGCCGGCCCCGTCGGCCTGGCGGTCACCAAGGGCTACAACTTCGCGAGCATCCTGCAGGGCTCGGAAGGCCGCAGCGTGATCCGGACGCTCGTCTCCGACTGGAACGTCGAGCGCGGCGTTGCGCTGTCGCGTGACGTGGCCATCGCGACGAACAAGAACCGGGTCGCCCTCCAGGGCCGGCTCGATTTCGTCAACGAGCGCTTCGACGACGTGACCGTGGCCTTGATCGACGACAAGGGCTGCATCCGGGCGCAGCAAACCATCCATGGCGCCTTCAAGAAACCGGTGGTTGAAAATCCGAGCACCCTAAAGGCGCTCAGCGGGCCGGTGCTCAGGCTGCTCAAGCAGGTGGGGAGCCTCTTTCCGGGTGGCGAGTGCGAGGTGTTCTACGCGGGTTCGGTCGCGCCGCCGAAATAGGGGGCAACGGAAGCAGGCTGGCGTGACGAAATACCTGCTTGGAATGCTGGAAAAAATATGCGATCCGGGCCCTTTTGAGTCGCCCGAATTCGACCCGAAGCGGACCGTTATAGAAAGCACAGTGAACGCCGGGTGTTCGGCCTTAGCGGGCAGTTGGTTAGATCACTCAGATGCAGGGCTGGAGTTACTTTTTCGCTATCCCGCTACTTCTTTTCTTGCAGGCGGTACAAGTAGTCTATGAGTGCAAGAATCTTGGTTTGAGCGACGGTGGTACGCAGGTCGTAGTATCCATCAAGGTCTGGCACATTTGCGCGGTAGTCCCTGCCCCAGACAGGCATCGCACGTGGACCATGGGCTTCAACATCTTGCCGTCCGTCGATGATTTCGTAGGCTCGCTGGGAGGGAAAGACACCGCCATTTTTCTTCGCCATCGTGGTCAGGTCCGTCGGCTTAGTCGCGAACATCCGTGATAGTGGACCATCACCTCTCCCGCTCTGCCCGTGACAACTCGCACACTTTGACTCGAACTCTTCCTTTCCAAAGTCAGGTTTATTTTGAGCCTGCGCGACAGTTGGCACGCATGACAACCCCACAACAATTGCGATAGCAGCGATCGGAACTCTCATAGCTTTCCCCTGTAAAGACACGCACTCTTAAAAAATATAGACCGTTTAGGAAATAATATTGCCTCGCTTTGCCTGGAGCACAGAGAAGCACAAGGGCACTTGGGCAGTAACGCTGGCGCCGCCAGCTGGGTGCTCCCGGATTTCGTGCCAAGGCCTGCTTGGCCGATGAGCGGACGGTCGCGGGAGCCATCATGACCGTCTGAAACTGGCCGTAGCAGGACGCGTTGGCACTCTAACAGTCACTTCGCCATGTATTTACGCCAGAAACGACAAGGGCCGCAGATGCGGCCCTTGTCGTTGGTGCTTGAGAAGACTTACTTCTTCGCCGTGCGCCGCAGGCGGTTCTGCAGCCGCCGCGCCAGTTCGCCGAACAGTTCGGTCTGCGTCGGGTGCGGGAAGATCGCCTTGGCGACCTGGGTCAGCGTCATCTCGCCCGCCACCATCATCACGCCGATGCCGATCAGGGTATCGGTGTGGTCGGCGAGGTAGTGCACGCCGACGATGCGGCCGGTGGCCTTGTCGGCGACCAGCTTGATCATGCCCTCGGTCTCGCCGGTGATCATCGCCTTGGCGTCGATGCTCATCGGCATCTTGGCTTCCACCGCGTCGATGCCCTTGGCCTTGGCCTGCGCGACGGAGAGGCCGACGAAGCCGGCCTGCGGGCGCGAGAAGGTGACGCCGCAGTCCTTGTCCTGGTCGTAAACGCTGGCGTGGCCGATCAGGTTGCCGGCGGCGACGCGGCCTTGTGTCGCGGCGGTGTGGGCGAGCATGTAGCCGCCGATGACGTCGCCGACCGCGTAGATGTGCGGGGCGCTGGTCTGGCAGCGCACGTTGACCTTGATCGCGGCGCCGTCGAGCTCGACGCCGACCTTGTCGAGGTTGAGGCGGCTGGTGTCGGGGCGCTTGCCGGTGGCCATCAGGATGACGTCGCAGTCGAAGGTGGACTCGACGCCTTCGCTGTTGGCGTAGCGCAGCTTCATCTTGCCCGGCTTGCCGCTCGCTTCCTTGATGTCGGCGCCGGTGACGACGGTGATTTCCTTCTCCAGCGAGGCGATCAGGGTCTTGCCGATTTCCTCCTCGATTTCGGCGAGGATGCGCGGGTGGCGCTCGAGCATCAGCACCTCGGTGCCGAAGTCGCGGAAGATCTGCGCCATTTCCACGCCGATGACGCCGCCGCCGACAATGCCGAGCTTCTTCGGCGGGCTGGCGAGGTTCCAGATGGTATCGGAGGTGACCACGCCGCCGGTCGCCAGGTTTTCGCGCGCGCCGGGAATCGGCGGCACGAAGGCGGGGGCGCCGGTGGCGATGACCGCCGCGCCGAAGCTGACGGTGTAGGGCTCGCCCTCGACTGGGGTGATCTTCAGCGTGTGGGCGTCGACGAATTCGCCGTAGCCTTCGCGCACGTCGATCTTCATGCCCTTGTCGGCCTTGAGCGCCATGTCACCGCGGCTGGTCTGCACCCAGCGGCGGTGCTTCTCGACCTGTTCCCAGTTCAATTTAGGGGTATTCGTGCCATCGACGCCCATCTCGGCGTCGTGCGCGCGGTTGCGGATCACGTCCGCCGCGGCGCGCCAAGCCTTGGACGGGATGCAGCCGCGCCACAGGCATTCGCCGCCGGGGAAGGGTTCGTTGTTGACCATCATCACTTTGATGCCATGGTCGGCCAGGTCGCGCGCGCAGTCCTCGCCGCCAGGGCCGCCGCCGACGACGACGACCGGGAAGTCCCAGTTGCCTTCGGGGATGGGCGACACGGGTGCGCTGGCGGCGGGTGCGCCGGCAACGGTCTCAGCCGCCGCAGCGCTGCCCGCCATCCAGGCGTCAGGCGCTTCGATGGTCTGCTTCAGCGTGGCCAGATACAGGGCGACGTCAGCGCCGTTCAGCACGCGGTGGTCGCCGGTGATGGTGAAGGGCGTGCCCTGCGGACCGTTGGCGGCGATCGCCAGGATCGCGGCGATGCCGGGGGTGGGGATCGCGGTGAAGTGCGACACGCCCAGCATGCCCATGTTGGAGATGGTGAAGGTGGGGTTGGAATACTCGGCCGGCGCGAGCTTGCGCACACGGGCGCGTTCGACCAAGCCGGTCCAGTCGGACTGCAGCGCTTCCAGCGATTTCTTCTCGATGCCGTGCAGGATCGGCACCACCAGGCCACCGTCGTTCGACATCACCGCCACGCCGAAGTCGTGGTTCGCGCGCTCGACCAGCTTGTCGATCGGCTGGTAGGCCCAGTTCATGCGCGGGAATTTCGCCATCGCAACCGAACAGGCCTTGGCGATCGCCACCGTCACCGAGACCTTTTTCGCCTTGGCGGCGGCGGTCAGCGCGGCGGTGTCGATGTTCACCGTGACGTTGAAGGTGGGCAGCGTAAGCGAGGCGGTCATCGCGTGGGAAACCGCCTTTTCCATCGAGGTCATCGCGCGGCCCTGGCCCGGCACGTCGACCTGCGGCAGCGCGTGCGCGACCTCGGCCATGCTGGGCCGTGCGCGTGCCACGTCGGCGGCGACGATCACACCGGACGGGCCGCTGCCGGCCAGACCGGTCAGATTCACGCCCAGTTGCGCCGCAACTTTGCGCGCATAGGGGCTGGCCTGGCGGCCCTGCGGGCGCGCCACCGGCGGCAGGCTGCCGGCTGCCGAAATCTGCGCAGGCGCGGCCTTGGGCATGGGGATGTGGGCCGGTTTGTCTGCCGACGGCGGCGCGACCTTGTGGGTGTCCTTGACCTTGTGGTCGGCGCTGATGGTCACGCCGGTGTCGTTGGCCTTGGACGTGTCGTCGACGATGAAGGCCATCGGGTGGCCGACCTGGACCACACTGCCGATGTCGGCGATGGGGCCGGAGAGGAAGCCTTCCTGGAACACCTCGACGTCCATGATGGCCTTGTCGGTTTCCACCGTGGCGACGATGTCCCCGCGCTTGATGACGTCGCCCGGCTGCTTTTCCCAGGTGACGACGACACCTTCGGTCATGGTGTCCGACAGCTGCGGCATCACGATCGGCGTGCCGGCATGGTGCGGGATCATCTCGGTCTGGGCTTTTTCTTCCACCACTTCGTCGGCGGCGATCGCCACGTCGCCCGCGGTGTCGGTGATGTAGCCGAGTGCGGCGCCGACGGCGATGGTCGCGCCGACGTCGGCCAGCGGACCGGCCAGATAGCCGGCCTTGAATACCTCGACGTCCATGATGGCCTTGTCGGTCTCGACGGTGGCGACGATGTCGCCGCGCTCGACGCGGTCGCCGGGCTGCTTTTCCCAGGTGACGACCACGCCCTCGGTCATGGTGTCCGAGAGCTGCGGCATCGTGATGGCGTAATGATTCATAGGATTCAGGGGTCAGGATTCAGGGGTCAGGGAGTTGGCGATAGTTTGGCGGCCAGTGCGCTTCTCAGGCCGTGCAACGTGCGGCCAACCTCGTTGGTCTGCTCAAGCAGACAAAGCAACACGGCTTGGGGCATGTAACCCAGCCGGTGCGCGAGTTCGAGCTGTGTTTCTGCTTCAGCCAGCGAACCCTGCGAAATCGATAGAAAACGCAAGTAATCCTTCGTCGAACTTCTTGCGTGACCTTCGGCAATATTTGATGGGATGGAAACGGCTGCGCGCTGGAGTTGATTGGCCAGCGCGTAGGTTTCCCTGGAGGGAAAGGATTCAGTGGCTTGGTAGATGTCTTCCGTCAGTTCCATTGCCATCTGCCAGACTTTCAGATCACGGTAGTTATTCACGCCCTGACCCCTGAATCCTGACCCCTGATCCCTCAAGCCTTGCCGAACATCTTCAGCACCGCTTTGACCACATCCTCGTGATCCGGGATCGCCGCTTTTTCCAGCGTGTGGTTGTAGGGCTGCGGCACCAGCGCCGAATGCACGCGCACCGGGGCGGCATCCAGTTCGAAGAAGCACTCTTCGTTGATGATGGCGATGACTTCGGAGCCGACGCCAACCGGCGCTTCGTCTTCTTCGGCGATGACGGCGCGGTGGGTCTTGCTCACCGACTTCTTGATGCCTTCGCGATCCAGCGGCGACAGCGAATACAGATCGACGACCTCGGCCGAAATGCCGTATTGCTTGTCGAGGATTTCGGCGGCCTTCAGGCACCAATGCACCGAGATGTTGTAACCGAACAGGGTGACATCGGTGCCGGAGCGCGCGACTTCGGAGCCTTCCAGCGGGTGGAAGTATTCGCCGTCGGGCACTTCGCCCTTCATGTTGTACATGAGTTCGTGTTCGTTGATGAACACCGGATCGTCGCTGCGGATCGCCGACTTCAGCAGGCCATAGGCCTGCCTGGGGTTGGACGGCGTCACCACGCGCAGGCCGGCGATGCCCATGAACACTTTTTCCATGCGCGCCGAGTGCTGCGCGCCGAGCTGGTGCGCAGCGCCGCCGGCGGAGCGGAACACGCACGGCGCGGTCAGCTGGCCGCCCGACATGTAGCGCACCTTGGCGGCGGAGTTGAACATCTGGTCCATCGCCAGCCAGGCGAAGTTGACCGACATGATCTCGACGATCGGACGCACGCCGAGGAAGGAGGCGCCGATCGCCAGGCCGGTGAAACCGCCTTCGGAGATGGGGGTGTCCATCACGCGCAGCGGGCCGTACTTTTCGTACAGGCCCTTGGTGGCCTTGTAGGTGCCGCCGGCCACGCCGATGTCTTCGCCCATGCAGATGACCAGGGGGTCACGCGCCATTTCTTCGTCGTGGGCGCGCTGGATCGCTTCCCAGTACATGATGTTTGCCATGCTGTCTTTTCCTTAAACCTTAAGCGGCTTTGCCCGTGAGCCACGGGAGCTGGGTTTCGCGCTCGGCGAAAACGTATTTTTCGAGGTCCTCGACGCGCGGTTCGGGCGACTCTTCGGAGAACTTGATCACTTCGTTCTCGATGTAGGCGTCGGTTTCCTTTTCCAGCGCCTCGAAGTCGGCCATGGTCAGCGCGCCTTCCTTGATCAGGCGGTCGCGCAGGATGAAGATGGGGTCGCGCTGCTTCCACAGTTCCTCTTCCTCGCGCGAGCGGTAGCCGCGCGAATCGGACATCGAGTGGCCGCGGTAGCGGTAGGTCATCAGTTCGAGGAAGTAGGGGCCGTTGCCGGAACGCACATGGTCGACCGCCTTGCGGGCGTGCTGGTAGACGACTTCGATGTCCTGGCCGTCGCATTCGTCGGCCGGGATGTTGTAGGCGGCGACGCGCTTGTGCTGGTGCACCACGGCGGTGGAGCGCTCGATCGAGGTGCCGATGCCGTACAGGTTGTTCTCGCACACGAACAGCACCGGCAGTTTCCACAGCGCAGCCATGTTCAGCGTCTCGTGGAACACGCCCTGGTTGTTGGCGGCGTCGCCGAGGAAGCAGATGGCGATCTCGTCGCCGCCCTTCAGCTGGATCGCCTTCGCGATGCCGGCGGCCAGCGGGAAGGGGCCGCCCACCAGCGCGTAGCCGCCCATGAAGCGCTTGTCGGCGTCGAAGATGTGCATCGAACCGCCACGGCCCTTGGAGGAACCGGTTTCCTTGCCGTACAGCTCGGCCATCACTTCCTTGGGATCGGCGCCGCACTTGATTGCGTGCACGTGGTCGCGGTAGCCGGTGATCACGTAGTCGTGACCGGGACGCGCGGCTTCCATCACGCCGTTGCAGCAGGCCTCCTGGCCGGGATAGAGGTGGAGGAAGCCGCCGATCTTGCGTTCGATGTAGGCCTGATAGCAGCGCTCCTCAAAACGGCGATGCAACACCATTTCGCGCAGCACGCGTTTCTTGTCTTCAATCTTCATTCGGTTACCCTTGTTGGATGGGGCGGAAAAATGCGCTGTAAAAAATCAAAAGCACGCAATTATCCGGGAAACCCCGCCAACCATCAAGAAAAACGCCACCCCCAAGGAACCATCATGCTGCCTAAACTCACTGAAAACAAACAGGAAATCACCGCAAAAACGCTCGAAACCGCAGGCCATGCATTAATGCTGCTGCCGCTGTCGAAAACCCTGCCCGAGATGCCGGGCAGCGCCGAGCTGAAAGCCGTGATGAAGCGGCGCGACCTGAAGATCGACACGCTGGCGAAGTCGCCGGTGGCGGTGCAGCTGCCCGGCGGCACGCTCGCGGTGGTGGCCATGCTGAAAGCCGACGCCAGCACCTTCGAGGCCCACGAGCAGGTGCGCAAGGCACTCGCGCTGCTGATGGCGGAACACCCGAAGGCACTGACGCTGGCTGTGTTTGGCGACGCCGAATTCAAGACGCGCGCCGCCGAGGCTGCTGTCTACACCGCGCTGGTCAACGCCGTGCCGCTGCCGGCGCGCAAGTCCAAGGCTGATGTCGCCGTCAAATCCATTCAGCTGTTTGGCCACAAGTCCGCCGACGGCTTCGCCCGCGTGCGCGCCCTGGCCGAGGGCAACCTGCTCACACGCGGCCTCACCGTGCAGGGACCGGACGAGCTCACGCCCGGCGTCTACCGCAAGCGCATCAAGGCGCTGGCCAAACAATACGGCTGGACGGTCGAGGAATACGCTTTCGACAAGCTGAAGAAGATGGGCGCGGGCGCGTTCTGCGCGGTGGCGCAGGGCTCGCCGGCGAAGGACGCGGCCATCGTGCGCATCAGCTACAAGGGGCCCAAAGCCAAGGGTAAGAAAGTGGCATTCGTCGGCAAGGGCATCTGCTTCGATACCGGTGGCCACAACCTCAAGCCGGCCAAATACATGCAGGGCATGCACGAAGACATGAACGGCTCGGCGGTGGTGTTGGGCATCCTCGCCGCCGCGTCGAAGCTGAAGCTGCCGGTCGCGCTGGACGGCTGGGTCGCGCTCGCCGAAAACCATATCAGTCCGCAGGCCTACCGGCAGAACGAAGTGGTGACGGCCTTGAACGGCACCACCATCGAAGTCGTCCACACCGACGCCGAAGGCCGCATGGTGCTGGCCGACACGCTGACGCTGGCCGACAAGGGCAAGCCCGATCTGATCGCCGACTTCGCCACGCTCACCGGCTCGATGCACTATGCGCTGGGCAGCCGCATGTCGGGCGTGTTCGCCTCGTCCAGCGCGCTGGCGCACCAGGCCTCGCGCGCCGCCACCACCAGCGGCGAGCGCATCGTCGTTTTCCCCTATCCCGAGGACTACGACAGCAGCCTCGACTCGACCGTGGCCGACGTCAAGCAGTGCAGCATGGAAGGCGAAGCCGACCACATCCTCGCCACCCGCTTCCTGTCGCGCTTCGTCGGCGACACGC
>JAKBJA010000059.1 GCA_021836225.1 Pseudomonadota bacterium
AGGCGGGGCTCGGCATTGTTGGTGCGCGGGTGAGCGCAGCGAACACCCTGGCGATTACCTTCAGCAACAACACCGCAGCGGGCATCACGCCAACCGCTTCCGAGGTGTATGTTATCGGGGGGATACGATAATGGCACTGGTCAGCATGAAAACCGAGGACTCAAGCGTCGAAGCCTACGAGCCCAACCCCTACGGCTACGGCCTGCGCATCCGGTTGAACGACGACCAGTGCGAAGCGCTGGGCATTACCACGCCACCGGCTGCCGGCACCAAAGTGACGATCAGCGCGGCCGCCTTTGTGTGCAGCGCCACGCAAACCACGGAACAGGACGGCGACGATGCAGGCGTCGACGTGTTCCTTGAATTGCAGATTACCGACATGGAAATCGGCACGGCTGCACCGCAAACAGACGCCCGCTCGCTCTACCCGAACAGCACTCTGCTATAGGCATTCTCCTGCCTCCACCTTGGCCGCCTTCGGGCGGCCTTTTTTCTTTGGTGCACGTACCGCAGAGCGCGCCCCCTAGAGTTCCGCGCATGAGTTATTCCGATCCTCTCGACATACACAGCCAAGAACGCGCCCAGGCGGAAGCCGAGGAACGCGCTCTCATGGCCTCGCAAATCGAGATCGACGACATGAAATGGCTCATGAGCAACAAGCGAGGCCGTCGATTCGTGGCTCGCTTGTTGGAGCGGGCAGGTGTGTGGCGCCTCTCCTTCAACACCAATGCGCTAACCATGGCCTTCAACGAAGGCACGCGCAACGAGGGGTTGAGGTTGTTGGCACAGATCACCGCGCACTGCCCTGACCGTTATACCGAAATGCTCAAGGAGAGCAAAGAATGACCACTGAAACGCTGATGACTGACGGCCAAAATACCCAAACAGCCGACCAACAGCAAGCCGCGACTTCGCAAACCGAAGGCCAACAGGCTGCCGGTGGCGAACAAACGGCGCAACAGCAGCAAGCGACCGAAGGGCAGAACACCGAGGGCCGGCAGGCCGAAGGTGCCAAGACCGAAGGCGAACAGGCAAAGCCGGAAGGCGCGCCCGAAAAGTACGAGTTCCAAGCACCCGAGGGTCAGAAGTTTGACGACACCGTCCTGGGCGCTTACTCCGAAATTGCCAAGGAATTGAACCTGCCGCAAGACGCCGCGCAGAAGGTGCTCGACAAGGTGGCACCTGTCATTCAGGCGCGCCAAGCCGAACAGATCGAGGCGGTACGCACCGCCTGGGCAGAGAGTGCAAAGACCGACAAGGAGTTCGGCGGCGACAAGCTGCCCGAAAACATTGCCACGGCCAAGAAGGCACTCGACACCTTCGGTTCGCCTGAACTGAAAAAGCTGCTGAATGAGTCCGGTCTTGGCAACAACCCGGAAGTCATCCGAGCGTTTTACCGCGCCGGGAAAGCAATCAGCGAGGACAAGTTCGTTGGTGGCAAGGGCGCCCCGCCCGATGCCAACGACGCGCGGTCTTTGTATCCCAACAGCAATTTGAAATAAGGAGCACTTAAATGGCTACTCTCACTAGCGGTCAACTCACCCTCGCCGATTGGGCGAAGCGTCTTGATCCCGAAGGTAAGGTCGAGGTCAAGATTGCCGAAATCCTGAACCAGACCAACGAAATCCTCGACGATGCCGTATTCATCGAGGGCAACCTGCCCACCGGCCACCGCGTCAATATCCGCACCGGCCTGCCGACCGTCTATTGGCGTTCGCTGAACCAGGGCGTGCCGCGCTCCAAGAGCACCACGGCCCAGGTCGACGAATCCTGCGGCATGCTGGAAGCCTACAGCGCGGTCGACAAGGACTTGGCAGAACTGAACGGCAACACCGCCGCCTTCCGTCTGTCCGAAGACGTGGCCTTCCTGGAAGCCATGAACCAGGCCCAGGCGCAGACCATGTTCTACGGCAACCCGGCCACCGACCCGCGCCAGTACCTCGGCCTCTCCACTCGCTACGGCACCATTTCCGGCGCCGGCAATGCGCAGAACATCATCGATGCGGGCGGCGCTTCCTCGAACAACGCCTCGGTGTGGCTGGTGGTTTGGGGGGAAAACACAGTTTTCTGCCCTTTCCCGAAGGGCTCGAAGGCCGGCCTCATCAACGAGGACGACGGCATCCTGACCATCTACGACAGCAGCAACAACCCCTTCAAGGCGTACCAGACCCACTACCAGTGGAAGAACGGCCTTGTGGTCAAGGATTGGCGCTATGTCGTGCGCATCGCCAACATCAACACCGCCAACCTGGTGAACGAATCCGGCGCCGCCGACCTCATCAAGCTGATGAGCCGCGCGCTGGATCGCATCCCCAACCTGTCCATGGGCCGCGCTGCGTTCTACATGAACCGCACGCTGTTCTCGATGATGCGCATTCAGGCCCTGAACAAGAGCCAAAACGCCATCAGCGTGCAGGAAGGCTTGACGCAATTCGGTCAGCCCGCCCGCTGGCTGGACTTCCTGGGCGTGCCGCTGCGCAAGGTTGATCAGCTTCTGAACACCGAAGCCCGCGTCGTCTAATCGGAAAGGAGAAACTACCATGATCGTCGACAACAACTTGCTCGTTTCCGGTTCCATTTCCGGCAACACCGTGACCGGGCAAACCGTCACCGGCACCGATACCTCGGTGCTTTCCACCAACACCATCGACCTGCTGCAAGCCCGCGACATCGGCGAAGGCGAAAACCTGTCCGTCCGTGCCGAAGTGGTTACGGCCGTGGTTGGCGCTACGTCTATCGAAGTGCAAGCGATTGCCGCTGGCGACGCCGGCTTGACCACGAACGTGACTGTCATCGGCACCACGGGCGCCATTCCCGTGGCCTCGCTGACGGCTGGTGCGCGCTTCGTGGCCGACCTGAGCCCGCGCATCGGCAGCAAGGGCCAGCGCTACCTGGGCGTTCGCTATGTCATCGTCGGCATTGGCACTGCTGGTGCTTTCGTGGCGGACTTCGGCATCGAAACCCAAGACGGCCAGAAGTTCTACCCGGCCGGCTTCGCCGTGCTGTAAGGAGGACTGAACCATGCCGCAATACCGCGTTTTGCAAAAGTCCTTCATTGGCAACCGCATCGTCGAGGAAGGCGAAGTCATCGAGTACGACGGCGACGTCTCCGACAACCTGGAACTGGTCAAGAAGGGGAAGAAGGCCGCCGAAGCACCGGCAGCCGACACCTCGGGCACTGACCAGGCCGGTGCAGGCGAAGGTCTGGTTTAACCGCTTCTCCGTGGGAAGCAGAGATAGCGGGGGCCTCGTGCCCCTGCTTTTTTAGGAGATAGCAGTGGGCAAGAAATTGGCCGACCCGAAGAAATGCACGCGATGCGGCGAGCACAAATCACGCGCCGATTTTTACCCGCATGCCGTCGCCAAGAATGGCGTCAGCGCGTGGTGCAAGGAATGCACCAAGCACGTGGCGCTTGAAAAACAGAAGGCCGACAAGGCAGGCGTGAAGCTAATCAACCGGCGGGCGAAGCTGAAAAAGGCATTTGGCCTCACGGTTCAGCAGTATGACGAAATGTTGGTGGCGCAAGGCGGCCGCTGTGCCTTGTGCGGTTCCGACTTCCCAGGCGGGCGCGGACGGTTCGTGGTGGATCACTGCCACGATACCGGCAAGATTCGCGGCCTGCTCTGCAACCTTTGCAATGTTGGCCTTGGTGCGTTGCGGGATTCTCCGCAGCTTCTTCAAAAGGCCGTCCACTATCTAGGGGGAAATCATGGCTTCCGAGGTTGACGTATGTAATTTGGCCCTGGCTCACCTGGGCGACAACGCGACCGTGACAAGCCTAGATCCTCCCGAAGGGTCGGCGCAGGCCGAACACTGCGCGCGCTTCTATCCCATCGCCCGCGACTCGCTGCTGGAAATGCACACGTGGGGATTCGCTACGCGGCGCGTCACGCTGGCCCTATTGGGCAGCGGCTGGCCCGAGTGGGACTATTCCTACATGCAGCCGTCCGATGCGCTGAACATCATTGCCATTCTGCCGCCCGATGCCACCGACGACTACAGCATGGGCGCGCCGAACGTGCCGGCAGCGGCTGGCGGTTCCTACGTGCCGCAAGCGTTTTCCTGCGAAGTAGATGGCAGCGGCAACGCCGTGATTCTCTCCGACCAGGCCGACGCCGTGCTGCGTTATACCAGCATCGTGACCGACACGACCAAGTTCTCGCCGCTGTTCACCATGGCCTTGTCCTGGCACCTGGCCTCGATGCTGGCCGGCCCATTGCTCAAGGGCGAAGCGGGCGCCGCAGAATCCAAGCGCTGCGCGGCCTTGATGCAGGGCTATCTCTCGAAGGCTACCGAATCCGATGCCGCGCAACGTCGCATCACGCCGCAGCATAGCGTCGGCTGGATCAACGGGAGGTAAGCATGTCGAGCATCCGCACCCTGCAGCGCTCCTTCGCTGGTGGCGAGGTCAGCCCGGAAATGTTCGGGCGGATCGACGACTCCAAGTACCAAAGCGGGCTGGCGAAGTGCCGCAACTTTGTGACCAAGCCGCAAGGCCCGGCCGAGAATCGGGCCGGCTTTCAGTTCGTGTGCGCGGTCAAGGACTCGACCAAGAAAACGCGGCTGATTCCCTTCACATATTCGACCACGCAAACCATGGTCATCGAGGTGGGCGCGGGCTACTTCCGCTTTCATACTTTGGGCGCCACGCTCATGAACGGGGGCGTGCCCTACGAAATCGCCAACCCGTTCGCCGAGGCCGACCTGTTCGACCTGCATTTCGTGCAATCGGCCGACGTGCTGACCCTGACGCACCCGAACTATGCGCCGTGCGAACTGCGCCGCGTCGGCGCGCTCGACTGGCAACTGACCACCATCGCCTTCACGCCGGCCATCGCCACGCCCACGGGCGCGGCTGCAACGCCCAACGCGACCGACACCACCTACACCTACAACTACGCCGTGACCGCCATCGCCGCCGATGGCTACAGCGAATCGGCCGCCTCGTCGGCTGCCACCTGCACGAACAACCTCTACACCACCGGGCGTTGGAATACGATCAGTTGGGGCGCTGTTACCGGCGCATCCCGGTACAACGTCTATAAGCTGCAAGGCGGCCTATACGGCTACATCGGGCAAACCACCGAGCTCTCGATTACCGACGACAACATCGCGCCCGACCTGGGCAAGACCCCGCCGATTTATGAAACCGTGTTCAACGCGGCCGGCGACTACCCGGCCGCCGTGTCCTACTTCGAGCAACGGCGCTGTTTCGCTGGCACGATCAACAAGCCACAAAATATCTGGCTCACTCGGTCGGGCACTGAATCGGCCATGTGCTACTCGCTGCCTATCCGCGACGACGACCGTATCGCCTTCCGCGTGGCTGCACGCGAGGCGAACACCATCCGCCATATCGTGCCGCTGACCCAGCTTTTGCTGCTCACCAGTTCAGCCGAGTGGCGCATTACCTCGGTCAATTCCGACGCCATCACGCCGAACACTATCAGCGTGCGGCCGCAGTCCTACGTCGGCGCGTCGAACGTGCAGCCGGTCATCATCAACAACAGCCTGATTTATGGCGCAGCCCGTGGCGGCCACGTGCGCGAACTCGGCTATTCCTGGCAGGCCAACGGCTTCATCACGGGCGACCTGTCCTTGCGCGCCGCGCACCTGTTCGACACCTTCGACGTGGTGGATATGGCCTATGCCAAGGCGCCACAGCCTCTCGTCTGGTTTGTCTCGACCTCGGGCAAGCTGCTGGGCCTCACCTACGTGCCCGAGCAACAGATCGGCGCGTGGCACCAGCACGACACGGACGGCGTGTTTGAGTCCTGCACGGTGGTGGCCGAGGGCGGCGAGGACGTGCTTTATTGCATCGTTCGCCGCACCATCGGCGGCAACTCGGTGCGTTACGTTGAGCGCATGGCCTCGCGCCAATTCACCGACCAGGCCGACGCCTTCTTCGTCGATTGTGGCCTGACCTACACAGGCGCACCCGCGACGACCATTTCGGGTCTGGGGCATCTTGAAGGTAAGACGGTCAGCATTCTGGCCGATGGCGCAGTGCATCCGCAGCGCGTGGTCACGGGCGGCACTATCACGCTCGACCAAGCGGCCAGCAAGGTGCAGATCGGCCTGCCGATTACTGCCGACCTGCAAACCCTCCCCGTGGCCGCACAGATCGACGGCAGTTTCGGCCAGGGGCGCTACAAGAACGTCAACAAGGTGTGGCTGCGTGTCTATCGTTCGTCGGGCATCTTCGTGGGGCCTGACGCCACCAACCTGACCGAAGCCAAGCAGCGCACGACCGAGCCCTACGGCTCGCCCCCGGCGCTCAAGAGCGAGGAAATTCAAGTCCTGCTGTCGCCCTCGTGGGCCGATAGCGGGCAGATTTTCGTGCGCCAGTCTGACCCCTTGCCCTTGTCCATTGTGTCCATGACGGCAGAGGTTGCACTCGGCGCCTGACCCGGTGCACGTAGCCGCGCGGTCGGGCGCTACTGTCACCCCCAATAAGCAGGAGCTACGTCATGGGCTTTACCTCTCCACAGCTTGCTACCGCTTCACTTGCTATGCAGGTGGGCGGGATAGCATCTTCCACGGTCGGAAGCTACTACAGCGCCGAGAGCCAAGCGTCTAGTCTGCAATTTCAATCCGATATGTCGGGCATAAATGCTCGCATTGCTGATATCAATTCACGAATTGCCGAACTCGGGGCGCAGTCCGAACTCATGAAAGGCGAGCGACAAGTTGGCGCGCTGACCATGAAAGCCGGGCAAGTCAAAAGCAGCCAGCGCGCTGCCATGGCCGCCAACGGTATTGACCTGGGCGAGGGTAACGCGGCCGAAGTGCAGGCATCCACCGACATCATGAAAGAAATCGACGCCAACACGCTGCAAGCCAATGCGGTGCGCAGCGCCTGGGGCTACAGGACGCAGGGAATGAATGCGGAAATTCAGGCCAGCAACCTGCGCAGCGACGCACTGCTTAAAGGAGCCAGTGCCGACACCATCAGCCCGTTTGCCTCGGCGGCCACCTCACTGCTGGGCGGTGCGGGCGGCGTGGCGAACTCCTGGTACAACTACCAACGCAACAAGGAGGGCAAATAAATGCCCACCGTACCCCGCTATGACTCTCCGCAGGTGGCACCCACCAGCGCGCCCGCGCCGAGTTTCGGAGGCGTTTCTGCTCAACCCATGCCCGATATTGCCGGCCGTCAAGGTCAGCAGTTGGGCCAAGCCATGCAGCAGTTCGGCGGCGAGGTCGGCAGGATCGCCAACGACATGGCGCAACAGGCCAACCAGTTGCGCGTCGACGACGCACTGAACCAAGCCAAGGAAGCATCGCTGCGCCTGACCTACGACAAGGACAAGGGTTTCACCAGCCTGAAAGGCATCAACGCGCTGGAACGGCCGGACGGCAAACCTCTGGCCGATGAATACGGCGACACCCTCAAGGATCAAATTTCAAAGATCGCCGGCACCCTGGGCAATGAAAACCAGCGCCAGGCATTCGCCATGCACTCGAACGACATCCTGACCTCGTTTCGCGGGCAGGCAATCCAGCACGAGGCGGGCGAGTTCAAGACCTACGCCTTGTCTGTTTCCGATGGCGTGCAAAGCACAGCCCTGCGCGACATCGGCCTGAACTGGAACAATCCCGACGCGGTGAATTCCGCCGTCGAGCGCATCCGCGCGGAAACCTACCGGCAGGCCCAGCTACTCGGCAAGTCAGCCGAATGGCAGGATGCGCAGGCCCGCAAGCTGACCAGCAACGCGCACAAGGTTGCGCTCATGTCGGCCCTGGAACAGAACGACCCGGCCTATGCCGATTCGTACCTCAAGCGCTATTCCGAGCAAATGGACGCCGACGACATCCTCGCCGTGCGCGGCTATATCACCAAGGAAATGGACAACCGCATCGGCATGGGCGTGGCTGCCGACGTGATGAGCAAGATGCAGCCTCGCATTCAGGTGAGCGAGGGCGAGCGCGCGTTCAACATCGCGGTGGGCACCGAGTCGGGCGGCCGTCAGTTCGCTGCCGACGGCAAGCCACTGACCTCGCCCAAGGGCGCCATCGGCGTGGCCCAGGTCATGCCCGACACCGCCCCCGAGGCTGCCAAACTGGCCGGCTTGCCGTGGGATGAAAACCGCTACAAGAACGACCCGGCCTACAACCGCGCGCTGGGCATGGCCTACTTCCAGAAGCAGTTGCAAGACAACGGCGGCGACCTCGCCAAAGCCTACGCCGCCTACAACGCCGGCCCCGGCCGCTTGCAGGAAGCCGTCAAGAAAGCCGCACGGTCGGTCGAGTTTGCCAAGGCTGACCCGGCAGCGGGGCGCACCTGGCTGGATTTCATGCCGCAGGAAACTAAGGACTACGTCGCCAAGAACATGCGGTCGTTCGAGTCCGGCCAGGGGCAGCCGACGCGCCCGACGTTCCAGGAAATCGACGACCAACTGCGCGCCGACCCGCGCCTCGCCGCCAATCCGGCACGCTACAAGGTGGCGCGCGAGGAAGCCAACCGGCGCTTTGAGGAACAAACCAAGGCCATCAAGCAGCGCGAGGAAGAATCCGTCACCACGGCCATGCGCGGCATCATCGAGAACGGCGGCCGCTGGTCAGACCTACCGGTGGCAATTCGCGCCGCCGTGCCGCCCAAGGAAGTGGATAACCTGATCGGCTTCGCGCAGAAGATCGCCAAGGGCGACGACAGCACGAGTCTGTGGCTGTACGCCAAGCTGGCCGGCAACCCCGAAGCCATGGCCCGCATGAACGACAACGAGTTCTTCGCGCTGCGCCGCGAATTGTCCGAGGCCGACTTCAAGCACTTTGCCGGCGAGCGCGCCAAGCGCACGGGCAACGTGGCGGGCGCCAACGGGCCGGGCGACCTCAACACCCAGGCCATCAAGCAGTCGCTCGATGAGCGCCTGCGCATGCTGCAAATCGACCCTTCGCCGAAGGATGACGGCGGCAACGACGCCGCGCGCGTCGGCGCTATCCGTCGCTTCGTGGATCAATATTTCATGGCCTCACAGCGCGAGGCCGGCAAGAAATTCACCGACACCGAAGTGTCGCAGCACCTCGACGCGCTGTTCGCCAAGAATGCCACCTTCCGGGGCTGGTTCTCCACCTCGTCCGGGCCGATGTTCAGCATGAAGGTGGGCGACATCGACGGCGCCACCAAGGACGGCATCAAGGCCGCCTACAAGCGCCAGGGCATCGACAACCCGACCGACGCCCAAATCCTCAACGCCTACTGGAACATGAAGGTCGCCCGTAAATGAGCAACGAATTCGACACGGCCGTAGCCGCTGCCATGCAACCCGACCAGGGGCAAGCCGCCCGCGTCGGGTTTTCTGTCGCCGCCGACACCAATCCCGACGCCTACGCCGAGGCGCAGCGCGTCGCCCGGCGCACGGGCGTGCCCGTGGATACCGTGCTCGCCATGCCCAAGGAAATGGCGCGCCAGGATGCGGTGGGCGCCATCGACTTCGACAACCTGGCGAAAACGGCGCCGGCCACGGCCGCGCTGCTGGCCGACGTTGAGCGCGCCAAGGTGGTACACGACAACCTGCCCAGCATGACCGCCATCGAGCGCAGCTTCCTGGGCAACATCACCGAGCCGGTGCAGCGCGGCCTGGCCCAGGGGCGCCGGGGGCTCACCCTGCTGTTCGATCAAAAGGGCCTGTTCAAGGGCTTGGAGCGCCAGCAGGCAGCGGCCGCAGCCGCGCACGGCATCAGCTACGACCCTTCCATCGAACTGGCCGTGCGCCTGGCCCAGCAGCAACGCGAAGTCGAGCGCTACCCGGTGCCCGACGACATCGCCAGGGGCATGCAGGAAATCAGCAGCGCGCAAACCATAGGCGACGCCTTCGCCGCCATTCGCAGCAACCCGCGCGCCGTGCTGGAAACCACGCTGCAATCTCTCGGCGCCAGCACGCCCGCCCTGGTGGGCGCGGCCGGTGGTTCCGTGTTCGGCCCCGGTGGCACGGCGGCAGGCGCCGGCCTGGGCAGCTTCGCGGTGGAGTACAGCAACACCCTGCAAGACGTGATGGACGAGAAGGGCGTGAACGCCACCGACGCCTTTTCGATTCGCGCCGCGCTGAACAACCCCGAACTCATGGCGGCCGCGCGCGACAAGGCCATCAAGCGCGGCATTCCGGTGGCGATTTTTGACGCCCTGACCGCTGGCCTGGCGGGCAAACTGCTGGCCGGCGCCAAGCCTACCGTCGCCAGTGTCGGCGGGCGCGCGGTCGGCGAACTTGGATTGCAGGCCGGTGGCGGTGCAGCCGGCGAGGCCGGGGCGCAACTGGCAACCGGCGAGTACAAGCCGGGCGATATCCTCATGGAAGCGTTTGCCGAAATGCCGACCGCCATTGTCGAGGTGCCCGGCAACTATCGGCACGCCATGGAAAGCGCCCAGCGCGCGCAAAAAGGCGCGGAATTCCTCGACAACCTGAACAAGCTGGTGGTCGCCGACAAGGTGCTCGCACGCGACCCGGAAACCTTCCAGCAGTTCGTCGCGCAAGCGGCCGAGGCCGGCCCGGTGCAACAGGTATTCATCGACGCGCAAACCCTCATGCAGTCCGGCGTGGCCGAACAGGTGGCCGCCGTGTCGCCGACTGTCGCCGCGCAGTTGGGCGAGGCTCTGCAAACGGGCGGGCAGATCGCCATCCCGGTGGAAGAGTACGCCGCGCGCATCGCGCCGACCGAGTACGCGCAAAGCCTGCTCGATCACCTCAAGGTCGAGCCCGAGGGATTCAGCCGGGCCGAAGCGCAGGAATTCATGCAAAACCACGCCGAAGAATTGCAGGCCGAGGTCGAGCGCACCCTGGCCGAGAAGCAAGGCGACGACACCTTCAAGGCGTCCGCCGAAGCGGTGCGCGCCGAGGTCAAGGCCCAACTCGACACGGCCGCGCGCTTCACCGCGCAGGTGAATGACGCCTACTCGGCCATGGTCGGCAACTTCTACGCGGTCACGGCGGCCAAGATCGAAACCACGCCCGAGGAACTGTTCAAGCGCTACCCGCTCAAGGTCGGCGCCGAGCGCATCGACGGCCCGCAGTTCGACCAAAGCACCGGCCCTTTCGGCCCGATGCTGACCGAGTTCAAGGGCGACGCCCAGGGCGCCATTGCCAAGCTCAAGGAAATGAAAGGCGGCGAGGCCATCGGCGCGCTGCACCACCCGGACATCGGCGACATCGATCTGGTGTGGGGCGAGGAAGGCAAGAACGCGCACGACGGCTTCGGCCTGTCCAAGCTGGTGCGCTGGCACCCCGAAGTGCTGGGCGACCTGCAAAACATCGTTGCCAGCATGCAGGTGGTGAAGCGCAGCGAGAACCGCGTCATGCTGGAATCAGCAGAGCACAAGGGTGGCGTTCGCTTGCAGTGGGATGGGGTTCGGAAGCGCTGGCTGCTGACTGCATTCCGCAAGGATGAGGCGAAGGGCGGCGATGTTCCGAAGGGCGGCGATGTTCCGAGGACAGACACGAACACCGAAGCGCAGGTAGATGACTCGCTACCAGCCCACCCCTCAGATGACATTGTAGTCCAGAAGCTCGGCGAGTTCTACCAGGGCCTCGAAACCGCGCGCGGCAGTTTCAACCCGGCCGCGCTGTCGATTACCCTGCTCAAGAACGCCGACCTTTCCACCTTCCTGCACGAGGCGGGTCACTTCTTCCTGGAAGTGCAGGCCGACATCGCCAGCAAGCTGCAACAGGAAGCCGACATTTTCGGCCGGGACACCTTGAAGCCTGGGGAGCGCCAGATCCTCAAAGACACCAGCGCGCTGCTCGACTGGTTCGGTATCGAGTCGCTGCAAGAGTGGTACAACCTCGATTTTGAGCAAAAGCGCAGCTACCACGAGAAGTTCGCGCGAGGCTTCGAGGCGTACCTGTTCGAGGGCACCGCGCCCAGCATTGAAATGCAGGGGCTGTTCCAGCGCTTCCGCGCGTGGATGCTCAACGTCTATAAGGAACGGAAAGCCCTCAACGTCGAACTCACCGACGAGGTGCGGGGCGTGTTCGACCGCATGCTCGCCACCAACGAGCAGATCGCCATGGCCGAGCAGGGGCGCAGCATGATGCCGCTGTTCACCTCGCCTGAACAGGCCGGCATGACGACTGAGGAATTCGCCGCCTACCAGGCGCTCGGCGTCGATGCCACGGCCCAGGCCATCGAGGACTTGCAGGCGCGCGGCCTGCGCGACATGACGTGGCTGCACAATGCGCGCGGCCGCATCATCAAGCAGCTACAGAAGGACGCCAAGGCCCAGCGCGCCGAAGTACGGATCGAGGTGCGCCGCGAGGTCATGAGCCAGCCAATTTATCGTGCCTGGCAGTTCCTCACCGGCAAGCTGACCGCCGACGACAAGATCGAGGCGCCGGCCAAGCGCACGTCAAGCCCTGATTCCGTCGATGAATCCCAGGACTCGCTATTCGCGGCCATCGCCAAGCTGGGCGGCCTGAACCGCGCGGCGGTGCAGTCCGAGTGGGGCATCGACCCGAAAGAGCGCATCCCCATGCCGGCATTCGGCAAGCACGTGCTGCGCCGCGAAGGTGGCCTGTCCATCGACGGCATGGGCGAAGCGCTGGGCCAGTACGGCTACCTCACGCTCGACGAGCACGGCAAACACGACTTGCGCCAGCTTGAGGACAAGTTCTTCGAGGAACTGCGCGGCAACACGCAATACTCCACTGCCTACGACTACGCGGCCGACATGGAAACGCGGGCCGGCGACCAGGTGGTCAATCCCCAGGCCCTCGGCGCGGGGCGTTTCGACCTGGGCGAACTCAAGGTCATGGGCCTGCCGACCGAGGTAATCAACGCGGTGCAGGCGCGCCGGATGACGGCGGGCAGCGGCCTGCATCCCGACATCGTGGCCGAAATGTTCGGCTTCACGTCGGGAGACGAACTGGTGCGCAAACTGGCCCAGGTCGAAACCCCGAGCGCAGAAATCGAAGCGCTCACCGACGTGCGCATGCTGGAACAGTTCGGCGACCTGTCGAGCCCCGAGGCTATCGAGAAGGCCGCCGACAAGGCCATCCACAACGACGCGCGCGCCCGCTTCGTGGCGACCGAGGCCAACGCCCTGGCAAAGGCCACCGGCCAGCGCAAGGTGCTCGCCAGTGCCGCCAAGGAATTCGCCCGCGCGATGATTGCCCGCCTCAAGGTGCGCGACATCAAGCCCGGCCAGTACGCCAACGCGGAAGTGCGCGCAGCCAAGGCCGCCGAGAAAGCCAGCAAGGCGGGCGACCTCGCCACGGCAGCGGCCGAGAAGCGCAACCAGTTGATTCAGAACTACGCCACGCGCGCCGCCTACGACGCCCAAGAGGAAGTCGACAAGGGCCTGCGCTATCTCAAGAAGTTTGAGGGTGACATCAAGAGTCTGGACGCCGACTACGCCGACCAGATCGGCAACCTGCTGGAACGGTTCGACCTGCGCAAGGGGCAAAGCAACAAGGCGGTGGATAAGCGCACCGCCCTGGCCGAGTGGATCAAGGCCCAGCGCGAAGCTGGACTCGAGCCCGACATTCCGCCCGAACTGGAAAACGAGGCGTTCCGCACCTCGTACAAGAACCTGACGGTCGAGGAATTCCGGGGCCTGGTCGATACCGTGCGCCAGATCGAGCACCTAGGCCGTTTGAAGCACAAGCTGCTGACGGCCGCCGACCAGCGCGCCTATGAGGCCGTGCGCGATGAAATCGCCGGCAGCATCCACCAGCACGCCCAGGGCCGCGAGGCCGACACCCGCACGCCGACCACGAACAGGGGCCGCGCCGTGCAGGGCCTGAAACGGTTTTGGGCGGCGCATATCAAGGCAGCTACCTGGGCGCGCGTCATGGACGGCGGCAAGGACGGCGGCCCGATGTGGGAATACTTCGTGCGCAGCGCCAACGAGCGCGGCGACCAGGAAACCACGATGCGCGCCGAGGCCACGGCCAAGCTGTCGGAAATCCTCGCCCCGGTGTTCAAGCTGGGCCGGATGGGCGGCAAGGGGCAATTTTTCCCGACCATCAACCGCAGCCTGAACCGCGAGGCGCGCCTCGCCATCGCGCTGAACATCGGCAACGACGGCAACCTGCAGCGGCTACTCGGCGGCGAAGGCTGGACGATGGCCCAGCTTGCCCCAGTGCTGCAATCGCTGACCGCGCAGGAATGGCAGGCGGTGCAGGCCGTGTGGGATCACTTCGAGAGCTACCGGCCACAGATCGCCGCCAAGGAGCGCCGGGTCTATGGCAAAGAGCCCGAGTGGGTGGCGCCGCGTCCCTTTGCCGTGACCACGGCGGACGGCACGACCGTCCAAATGCGCGGCGGCTACTACCCCATCAAGTACGACCCGGCCGCCAGCCAGCGGGCCGAGGAACACGCCGACGCGGAAAGCGCCAAGCGCCAGTTGCAGGGCGCCTACACCACGGCCACCACGCGCCGCAGCTTCACCAAGTCGCGCGTCGAGGAAGTGCAAGGCCGGCCGCTGCTCTACACGCTGGCCGGCCTCTACTCGGGCGTCAATGACGTGATTCACGACCTGGCCTGGCACGAGTGGCTGATCGATGCCAACCGGCTGCTGCGCTCGCACACCATCGACGCGGCCATCCGCGAGCACTACGGCCCCGAGGCCAAGCAGCAGTTCAAGACCTGGGTGCAGGACGTGGCCGAAGGCGACAAGAGCATTGCCGATGCCGGCTTTGTGTCTATCGCGCGCCTACGTCAGGGGGTGAGTGCTGCCGGCCTCGGCTTCAACGTCATGAGCGCGCTTATTCAGCCGCTCGGCATCACGCAGTCCATCGTCCGCGTGGGTGCGCCATGGATCGGGCGCGGGGTTGCCAAGTACCTCGCCGACCCCGTGGGGCTCACGCGCACGGTCAATGAAATGTCCTCGTTCATGGCAAACCGTCCGCGCACTCGTTTCCGCGAACTGGCCGAGTTGCGCGACCGCGTGCAGAACATCAACGGGGTACTCGGGAAAACCGACGAATTCGTCGGGCGCTACGCCTACTTCCTCATGATGCGCTGTCAGCAAATGGTCGACATTCTGACCTGGTGGGGAGCCTACGAGAAGGCCATCGCCGAGGGCAACGATGAAACCCGCGCCGTGTCGCTGGCAGATCAGGCCGTTATTGACTCGCAGGGCAGCGGGCAAACCAAAGACCTGTCGGCCATGGAGCGCAGCCCCTACATCAAACTTTTTACCGTGTTCTATTCCTTCATGAACACGGCCCTAAACCTAGGCGTGGAAAAGATCATGAGCGCAAATACCCCGGCCAAGCGGGCGCGGCTTGTGGTCGATTACGCGCTGCTCTACGTGGTGCCAGCAGTGCTGGGCTACTTCCTGAAAGCAGCCCTCACGCCGGGCGACTCGGGCGACGATGACCCCGAGAAGATCGCCAAGAAACTGCTCGCCAACCAAATCGACTACCTAATGGGCCTCATGGTCGTGGTGCGCGAGTTCAGCGAAGCGGCCAAGATGATGACCGGCGCTAACGACATGGGGCGGGACTACACCGGGCCGGCCGGCCTGCGCCTCATCGCCGACACGGTGAGCCTGGCGAAACAGGCGCACCAGGGCGAGTTCGACGATGCCTTCCGCAAAGCATCGGTCAATGTCGTGGGCGATATGTTCGGCCTGCCCAGCGCGCAGATCAACCGCACGATCACCGGAACCAAGGCCCTGGCCGAAGGGAAAACCGATAACCCGGCCGCCGTCGCCTTCGGGTTTCAGGAGAAGCGCTGATAGTGCACGTGCCTGCGCTTCTGGTGGATAGCCTAGCGGCAAATTCCCAGGAGCGCCGCGCATGTCGATTTCATCCACTACCCGAAAGGCGGGGTCTTACACCGGCAACGGCTCGACGACGCAGTTCCCTTTTTCCTTCAAGGTATTTTCCGCGAGCGATGTCCTTGTCGTGCGCACCGACCCGGTGGGTGCGGAAAGCAACCTCGTACTCGGCACCGACTACACGGTAGCGCTCAACGCTGACCAGGACGCGAACCCAGGCGGCACGATCACTGCCACGACGGCGCCAGCTACCGGCTACCTGATTACTGCCACCAGCCAGGTGCAAAACCTGCAACCTGTCACGCTGACGAATCAGGGCGCGTTTTATCCGAAGGTCATCAACGACGCTTTCGATCGCTTGACCATCCTCGTGCAGCAGGTGGCCGAACAGGTCGGCCGCGCGGTCAAGGTAGGCATTTCCAGCAGTACGACGCCGGATCAGCTTATTGCGCAGCTAAACACCAACGTCAGCAACGCGGCAAGTTCTGCTAGTGCCGCATCGACAAGCGCTTCGACGGCTTCGAGCGCGGCGACGAATGCCTCCAATAGCGCGACAGCGGCGGCGAATAGTGCGGCAAGTATCGCGTTGCCCTTGTCTGTGGCGAGTGGCGGAACGGGCTCCACTACCGCGGCGGCGGCGCGTACTGCGCTGGAGGTGGCGGCCCTCGCCGGTTCCGCATCGCAGGTATTCAGTGTAGCGCCAGCGACCGGTGCAGCACATGCAGTACGTTTAGATCAGTTTGACCCGATGGCTTTCTACAAGGCCGATTCACAGACCCCGGCTTTCGTCAAAACCGGCGCCGACACCATCAGCGTGAAAGCCGGAACTTCTGCAATGGTGGCGGGTGTTCTGGTGACCTGGGCTGCTGATACCGCCATCACCATGCCGACCCTGACGGCCGGCACGGATTACGCAATCTATGCCTGCGCGGACGGCACTATTCGCGCCGACGCCAACTGGTCGGCACCGACCGGCTACACCACGGCGAACTCGCGCAAGATCGGCGGCTTCCACTACGGCCAGGTTGCCAGTGGCACCACGGTGGCCGGTGGCAGCTTTGCGACGACCGGCAACGGCATGATCTGGACGCAAACCGATGTCGACAACATCGCTGGCATCAACTCGTTCAGCATTTGGGATTTGAAGTTTCGCCCGGTGGCCGCCGACCCGCGCGGCATGGCATTGGTCGGCGGCCGCACCTGGGTGGACATCTACCTGTGCTCGACCGATACGGCGACCTATGGCACCAGCAAGGCCGGGACGAACATCGCCTCGGGCACCGTGCTGCCGAAAATCCCGGCTGCATTTGGCGGCGATGGCACGGTCACCTATCCTTCGCTGAACTGGTGGGTAGCCAACGAACTGGCGCGCGCTAACCAAAAGCGCCTCATGTGTGAAACCGAGTTCGTCGACGCGGCCTTCGGCGTGACTGAAAACCAGTCGATTGACGCCACGGCGAGCACCTACCCGACGACCCAGCGCAATGCAGGCTACACCTCGAAGTACGGCATCGAGCAAGCGTCCGGCCATCATCAAGTTTGGGGGCAGGACTCCAACTTCTACAGCGAAGCGGCGAGTCCGGCAGGAAGCTGGAAAGACGTGAACGGCAACAACGGCGCCGGCACTGGCCGAGGTCAGGAATACACCTTTGGCACTTACGGTCTGACTCGCGTCGTCCTCGGCGGCGCGCGTACGAACGATGTGAACTCTGGTTCTCGGTCTTCCAGCTGGAGCCTCTTCCCGTGGAGCTCGGGCTGGTACGTCGGGCTGCGGGCCGCCTGTGACCACATGACGCTTGTATAGCGAGCGAAAGCGAGCGATGGAAGTTGTGATACTCCCAATCCCCCCTTTCGCTCACCCGTTTCGTTGCCTCATGGCGCGGCCACGCGCAGTGGGCCAATTCGTTAAACCTGCTAAATCGTTTAGGAGTCGCACCATGACCAAGCACGCATACAGCCCCGACACCGGGGAACTCATCCGCACCGAAACCCCCGCCGAATGGATGGGACTCACCGACGTGGCCCCGCCCACTTTCGACCCGGCAACCGCTGGCTGCTTCTGGCGCGGCGACCATTGGGAGATTGTTCAGGCCCAGCCTCCGGTCGATCCTGTACCCGCTGCTGTGTCCATGCGGCAGGCTCGCCTCGCGCTGTTGAAGGCCGGGTTACTGGCCCAGGTCAATACCGCCGTCGCTGCCATGCCTGGCCCTGATGGCGACGCGGCCCGCATTACTTGGGAATTCGCGGGCGACGTGCAGCGCAGCGATGCCCTGTTGGCGCAACTGGCCGGCGCTCTGAACTTGAGCACCGCCCAGCTTGACGATCTGTTCCGCACGGCGGCCGCGCTATGAGCCTCGTCCTGCTCTCGATGCTGGCCTACCTCTACGCCTTCTGGTGCGCCTACGTGCTCGTCATGGGCATTTATCGGGCGCACCTGGCCGACCGTCTCGTCGGGCTCAACAAGGTGATTGCCTTGCCCGTTGTCGCCGTCGCCTACGCCATGGACGTGGCCGCCAACTGGATCATCGCGCCGCTGGTGTTCCTCGACTGGCCGCGCGAGGCCTTGGTCACGTCGCGCCTGATTCGTTACAAGCGCGACGACTTGGGGTGGCGTGGCCGCCTCGCGGGCTGCATCTGCGAGCGGCTGCTCGATGTATTCGACCCCACCGGGGATCACTGCTAACTAGGGAAAAAGAAATGCAAGAACAACACCGACACTGCACCGACGACACCTGCCAAGGGGCCGCCGACCGCGCGGTCAAAAAGGTGTTTGCCATCCTGGGCGTCGATGTCGATAAACCCGAATCCGTCGAAGAATTCCGCGAGGACTTGCGCTTCGGCAAGCGCATGCGCCGGGCTGCTGACCATGGGCTTCTCGCGCTGGTCGGCCTGGTGGTGATTGGCCTCGGCGCAGCCATGTGGGCCGGTATCGTTTCCAAAGTGGGAGGGCATTAACATGATTGAAACTCTGCTAGGTACTCTGTTCGGCGGCCTGTTCCGTATGGCCCCCGAAGTTCTCAAGTGGCTGGATCGCAAGGACGAGCGCGCCCACGAACTCTCCATGTTCGACAAGCAACTGGAAGCCGACAAGCTGAAAGGCGACCAGGCGCTCGCGCAAATCAACGCCCAGGCCGACGCCAGTATCGGGGCGGCCGAAATTCAGGCCATCATCGAGGCGACCAAGGCCCAGGGCGTGCAAACTGGCATCAAGTGGGTGGATGCCTTCAACGCCATCATCCGGCCACTGCTCGCGCTGCAATGGCTGATCGTGCTGTGGCCGGCCGTCATCATTGCCGGCTTTGCCCTGGCCGTGCAAACCGGGGCCGACCCGCTGGTGGCGCTCAAGGCCGCGTTCGGTGTCGATGAAAAAGCTATGGCCGCCAGCGTGGCGAGCTTCTGGCTGGTCGACCGCAGCCTGCGCAAAATGTCCGGCCGATGATCCCCGAAGCCCTGCTGGCTCTCATTCGCAAGTTTGAGGGCCTTCGCCTCACGCCATACCGCTGCCCGGCTGGTGTGCCGACCATCGGCTACGGCCACACCGGGCCGGACGTGCGCATGGACATGCCGCCCATCAGCGAGCCCGTGGCCGAGGCCATGATGCAGCAGGATGCTGCCACCTTCCACCGGGCGGCCGGCAAGCTGTCGCCCGTGCTGTGGCTGGAAGGCGACGCGAAACACTCGGCCATCGCCGACTTCTGCTTCAACCTGGGGACGACCCGCTACAAGGCGAGCACGCTCAAGCGGCGCGTCGATGCCGGCGACTGGCAGGGGGCTGCCGAGGAACTGAACAAGTGGGTGTGGGGCGGTGGCAAGAAGCTGCCGGGACTGGTGGCCCGGCGTACCGCCGAGGGCGAGTTGCTGAAAAGCGGTGTATCATAGTAGATGGCTTCGCGCTTTCGTCCGGGATTAACTACGCTGTTGCGTTCGCCCTCTTCACCGAACTTGCTCAGGGCCGCGCAGCGCGCCAGTTCCTCGGTTTTCTCATGTACTGTGCCAATGAAGCCA
>JAKBJA010000006.1 GCA_021836225.1 Pseudomonadota bacterium
GGCAAGCGCGCTGGCGGGGTGTCCGTTTGTGATGAACGAAAGAGCGCCCCAGGCCATCGAGGCCAACATGCCGGCGGTGTCGATGATGTCTTTGATGCTGTCCATTTCATTTCTCCTTCAGTTAGCCCCGGCCAACGAGCCGGGGGGAGTGGGTGGTGTTTTACTGCCGCCGGACTCGAAGATTCTGAAGCCCCCGCCGATTGAATCCGGCTTTGCTCTGCGGGTGCTTTGGCTTGCGCCGCCGTTCTCGTTAGTTCCTCGCCCCTTGTGTCGCTTTTCGACGGGACGAGCGAAAGATCAAGGGATCGGACGCCCCCGATCCGTCGGCCCGCGCGCTTTTTGCGCGGGGCGTCGGGCGGAGCGGCCGAGCGAAGCGCGTCCCTTGATCTTTCGAGCGGCCTGGCGATACTTGACACATAAAGGGGGCGAGGAACTAACGAGAACGGTGAACAGCGCAAGCATTTGCATCGAGTAAAAGCCGGACTCGGCGCGCGCTTGTCGCGCATCAAAATCGCTATTAGATGCTCAAGAAAAACCCCGCCGAAGCGGGGTTCCCGTATTACTTACCGCCGCCGCCTGGCGGACCTTTCGGCATCTTCGGCATCCTGCCGGCCGCCATTCTGCTCATGATGACCGCGCCAACGCCGCCGGCACCCGCACCGCCGCCGCCGATCATTGCCGCCGCCAGGTCGTCGGCGCGGAACAACATGAACGCGACGAACACGATGACCGCCGCCGACGCCATGAAGCCGCCGATTTTGCCGGCAATCTCTTGAGCCAGCGGCAGATTCGGATCCCGGCTCATGAGCGCCATGGCGTCAGTGAAGCTCTCAATCGACGTGACAGCGATCATCGCAATCGTGATGCCGACGACAAGCGCGAAGCCTTGACTCAACATGAATTGCAGCCAGTTGCGCGCCAGGTGCGCCGCCGGGCCGAACGGCATCCAGGCAAGCAGCAGCGGGCCGAAGATGATGCCCAGATGCAGCGCCAGCAGCGGGCCGTAGAGAGCGAAGATCAGCGCGACGGACAGCAGGATCGCGAGCGCGAACAGGATCAGTTCGAGCAGGGCTTGAGTAAGCCCGGAAACAAGCATGCCGCCAAATGATTCATTCGATACAACAAACGCCTTCACTTTTTCGTAAGCCGTCCGCTCGTCTGGATTTCGAGCATTCGGAAACATCGCATGCGAGAGCTTTGTGATCGTCTGACTGATCGCTTCCGGGCCGCTCGTCGCGCCGCCGGTATTGAGAATCGGCTGCGTCAGCCCGGCACTGAAAAAATTCGATGTGGCGGTCATCGTGCTTTTCCAGTTGTCGCCGCTGAGAAGCGTCATCGGAATGATGAGAATCAAGCCCGCCCGCGTGATGCGAGCGAGCGCGCCCGACACTTCGCCCATCCACCACTGGTAGACCGCGAACAACAGCGCGAGCACGAACGCCAGCGCGAGCATTTGCAGAGCAATCGGAATGAAAACAGTGTGCATCTTCTCTGCTGAAGTGATGAGCGGATCTAGCAGTCCAGCAATGTCTCCAAGTGCCATTTTTTCAGCTCCCAAAAATCAGGTCGTAAAACAACCACACGTAGCACGCGACGGACACCGGCGCGAGCATGGTGAGCCTGGGGTTCTGCTGGGCGAAGTCGATGGCGAACGCCCGCCAGTCGAAGCCATCCGGCCGGGTGGCCACGTCCTCGCCGGCCTCGCGCCGGCGGGCAACGTCGGCCATAAGCTCGGCGCGCTCAACTTCGCCGCGCTCGACGAGCCGGGCGACAAGATCAACAACTCTTGCTTCTGCCTTGTTTTCCATGATTATGTTTTCCATGATTATTTGGCGAACTCGTGCGGTAGCTTCAGCTTGCCGACCGGCGGCGCTTCAAGCTCGGCGCGGCGGCGCGCATCCATCACTGCCGCTTCTCGGCGCTGCACGCGCTCAAGTTCGTCTTGCCGGAGCTTCGCTTCGTGTGCGGCATTCGCATTGGCCGTCGCGATCGAGCCGGCGATGTCCGCGAGCGTTGCTTGCACCTGCACGTTCTGCGTCGCGAGAAACTGGATGCCCTTCACGTTGGCGTCGATGCTCTTCACCGTGTCAGCCTGCTTCTGCACATCCTTCGAAGTTTCGGCGAGGCGGCGCAGCTTCGCCTGCTCCTGCTCGTAGGTCTGCTGATAGACGCCGCCATGCTTGTAGGCGGCATCGGCCTTCAGGCGCAGCAGATCGGACGGCGTAATACCGAGGCGCTGAGAGTCGGCGGCCGCCTTGCGCAATACGCCTTCCGCGTCCTTGTAGACCCCGTGCGCCTGCGACATGACCCGGTAGGCTTCCGCCATCGCGCGCACTTTCTCAAGAGGCAGCCCTTTCATGGACTGATCTATTACGGACTGCGGCAATTGGCGAAGCTGTTGCATCGTCGCTTGCGCCGCCATAAGCGTGTTCGAAGTAGTGTTGATGGCTTCGCTTACCTGCATCACCAGCTCGGCGTGGTTCATGATCTGGGTGACTTCGGTAGCACCGCCTGTCGCTGCGCCGGCGTGGGCGCCGGATACTGGAAAAGCGAATGCGATTGAGACAAGAAAGCGGCGGATCATTTGCGGTCTCCTTTTTTCAAGTGATCGAGAAGGTCGAGAACAGTGCGCGGTCGTGTTTGCGAGGGTTTCGACAGATAGTCGAGCACGGTTTTGTTTCGCGACGTGCGCAGCGGCGGAATGACGACAGGGGTGTGCGAGTCTTTCATGTGTTTCCTTTCCGCCCGGCGGAAATGCCGGGCCTGTCTACTTCAGCAAAAAGCGGAAGCGCAAAAAACCCGGCGCGTGGCCGCTCAGGGAACAAACTTGTTGCCGCACTTGCGACAAAAAAACTCTCTCTCCCACCTCTCGCGCTCAATCTCCCAGGCCGCGAGCTTCGGCGCGCGGACATGCTTTCTGTGCAGGAAAAAAGCCGCCACCGCGGCAGCGACAGGAAGGGCGACAAAATGAATCGGTAGGGTAGGCAGCGGCAGCACACCCGGCAGAACCAGCCAGTACGCTAGAAAAACAAAAGCGGAGAAAAACACTCCCGGCAAAACAGACGGGCGGACCGGCGCCGCAAGCTCTTCCGCGAGCCGAGAGCGCGTCACTCTCGTTTCTCGCCTCGCAGCCCCGCTTGCGGGGTCGCGAGTCTCCGCTTCGACGGTTCGAGTTTCGAGCGCGACGACGACGGGAACTGATTGAATATGAGGCGAGCCGCACCTTGTGCAGACCATCCCGCCGACCTGTTCATTTAGGTGGTTCATAGGTTCCTTTCCGCCCGGCGGAATTGCCGGGCTTGGCTACTTCAGGCGAAAGCGGAAGCGCGAAAAACCCCGCCGAAGCGGGTTCTTGTGAGGCATCTCGCGCAGGTCAGACCGAGCAGCGCCCGGTGCTCGGCCTGTCGCCAAGTTCGACGCCGATCTTTTGCGAAAACTCAATCGCTTGAGCTTTTTCCCCTGCGACCCACAGATCGACGCCATTCGTTAGCTCGACACACAGCCGCCCAGACATGGTTTCGTAAGACACTCGCTCGATCTGATTTCTCGGCACATTAGTCCATGCGCTAGCAAATGCCAGATGATCGCTCAGAATAAAAACCATATCGGAACCACCATCGCAGCCAAACTCGCTAATCCAGTCAGACTTTTCTTCGCTCATTTCAATCATGCTTTTTTGTTTCATCTTCATCCTTTCTGCCCGGCGAAAATGCCGGGGATGTCTACTTCAGCAAAAAGCGGAAGCGCAAAAACCCGGCGCGCGGCCGGGTGGTTGAGGAAGCGATCATCGTTCAAAATCGCGGTCTGTTGCCGCTTTGCCGTCTTTGACTTTTGTTTCGAGCTTGTCGCGAGCTTCCGAGCGCATGGCGCGGGTCTCGATGGCGGCTGAGAGCTTCGCGCGGATAGACTCTTGTGTTGAGGCGCCGCGCCAGCCTTCGGCGTTGAGCTTCTGCATTGTCTTGTCTTGCAGCTTCGCCCAGGCCTTGCTGACTGCTCCGGTTTCCTTCGATTGAATCCGCCCGCGCAGCTCGTCGCGGTCGCGCCCGAACGCCTTTTGCTTCATGGTGTCGCGGCCGACGACGACTTTCTCGCCGATTTTGATCGAGGTCTTGATGCCGAAGACTTCGAGCTTCTTGTCTACGATCTTCGCGGTCTTTGCAGTCATGCCGAGGGTTTTCGCCTGGCGGAGCTTCACTTCGCGCACACGTCCGTGCAGCTCGCGGTGATACGTCTTTCCGTTCTTGTATAACAAATAGCGTTCGCCCTTGCTGTCGAACTCCCACTTTGCGCGGCCTTTCTCGATGTCCTTCGCGATCTTGGCGGGCTGCGGCATCTGGCCTTTCGTCTTGAGGGCTTTGGCGGCTAGCTCGCCGTCGCGGCGGCGTTCTTCGCCGGTGCGGTGGTCAGGCTGACGGCCTGACTGTGGGGCAGCCTGAGCGTCAGGCTGGGGGTTAGGCTGACGCGGCTGGTCGGCTCGCGTAAAGCGCGGGCGGTCGGTGGCGTCGGCGCGCTTATAGTCCGCGCTGGTGTCCTTGTCCCGCGCCCGGCTCATCTCCTTCAGCAGCTCGTCGCGCTGCGCCGACGTGTGGTGATACGTCATGCTTTCACGATGGCGAGAGGCGGCAACGTAGCTCAAGCTGCGGTCGCTCATGGCGCTGTCGTGTACGACGTGCGCCCGGTCGATCGTCACGCCTTGCGACTTGTGGACGGTCGCGGAATAGGCGTGGTCGATGTGCTTGTATTGCTGGTCTGAGACTTTCAGCTCTTTACCGTCTCCGTCGCGCTTCATCGTGAGCTGGCCGTCCCGGGCGTCGGTCACAGTCCACGTCTGGCCGTTTTTGACGTTCAGCCCCCGGTCGTTTTGAAGAGTGATAACCCGGTCGCCGGCGGCAAACTGCTTGTCTTTCTCGGGGCTGTCTTTGCCGGCTTGGGTGGTGAAACGGGCGTCGTCGCCTTTCAGGATGCCCTGCTCGCGTGCGAGCGTGCGGGCCCGCTCGTTGATCGCGGCAACGTCCGAGCGCCTGGCGGCGAGCGCCATGCTTGATTTGCCTTCGCCCAGGTCTGAAATGACGTTCTTCGCGATCTCCCGCCGTGCGGTGTCGGTGTCGGCGTGCTCGCGCAAGTAGCCGCGTTCTTGCATGATCTCGACTGCTTTCCCGGCGTCGCCGGCTTTCAGCGCCAACACCATCTCTTTGTCGCGGTCGTCGTGCTGACGGCGGATCTCGTTCATCTCGGCGTGCTTGCCGGCCGCGTCGCGCATCGAGCGCATCGCGCCCCCGGCGTCGATAGGCTGCAGCTGCCGGGTGTCGCCGACGAGCACGAGCTTTGCCCCGGCCCGGTCGCAGTGATCCTTGAGCTGCGACATGAGCCGGCTGCCGGCCATGCCGGCTTCGTCCACCACGATGACGGTTTGCCGTCCGAGCTGCAGTTCACCCTTTTCAAGCCGGTTGAGCGTGCTATGGATCGTGTCTGACTTGATGCCTGAACCTTCTTCGAGTCCTGAAGCCGCTTTGCCGGCCAGCGCCGCACCGATAACCTGGTTGCGGTCGCGCTCCCAAACTTCCCGAGCCGCGCCGAGCATGTAGCTCTTGCCGGCTCCGGCGGTGCCTTCGACGACGGCGAAGCTGCGGGCGTTGTCGGTGATGTGAGCCAGGGCCGCTTTCTGCTCGTCGGAGAGCGTCCGTTTGCTGATGACGGATTCGAGGGTGTCGGCGGAGACGCGGGCAGTCGTCTCAGTGCGTGCCGCGCGTTCGGCGTAGTCCGACAGGCCTTTCTCGATTTCAAGCATCTCGCGCGAAGTCCAGCGTTCTTCGCCGTCGCGGCCGACGAGCTGCACCAGCTCGCCAGACTTGCGCAGCTCTTCGAGCTTCGACAGGGCACCATCGATGCCGCCGCCAGCGGTCTGCGCCTGCTCGAAAGCATAGCGTTCGAGCTGCTGCCGGGTGAGCGTCGAGGCTTCCGAGAACGCGCGTTCGGTGAGCTTCGCCGGGTCGCGTTCGGGTGTCGGTTGGTTCTTGAGAGCTTCGGCAGAAAAGCCGTTTTCTGCGGCTGCGGTGCGGGCAGACTCGAAAGCGGCGGCGCGGGGGTTGTCAGCTTTCGCGGTACGGGTAGAAAGCGCGTGAACGTCGCGTGCGGCCTGGGACTTCTGGCCCGTTGCGGCTGCGGCTGCGGCAATCTCTGCCGAGCGGCTGGAAAGCTGCTTTTCAAGGTCGGGCGGGAAGCCGGCCAGGCGGAAAGATTTACGGTCGGTGTCGATATGGAAGCCGAGCTTTTCCAGTTCGGCGGCGAACTCGGCGCGGTACGCGGTGCCGATGGCGTGCGCGTGCGTCGTCTGGAAGTCGATGCGCTTGCCGTTCTCGGCGATGTTACTAATAACGGCGTGGGTGTGAAGGTGCGGCTCGCCGGCCCTGTTTGAGCTGTGCTCGAAGGTGGCTGCGGCGATCTCGTGGTGAGGAACCTTGACGGCCCCGGCGTGACCTTCTCGCTGCACGAATGCGCCGCTGTGCTCGACATAGCGCAAGGCGGATTCGACCGCTCTTTGCTGCGCTTCGCTGATTGCTTTTTGAAGCTCGGGCGATGCCGCCGCCCAAGCGATTGAGACAGACTTGGGCGCGGAAAATGTCAGGTCGTAGCCCGGTTTGTGCTTGCCCGCGCCCGCGTTGTTCGACAGCTTTTCGCCGGTTCGCGGATCGAACCCGGTCAGCGTCGCCGTGAGGTCGCCGCGCCTGACTTGCTCACCTGCAAAACCGCGTTTTTCTGCGAAGCTGCCAACCCACTTACCCGCCGGTTCGTCGTGCTGCTTGGCGTTCGGGTTTTCGGCTCCGAGCTGGTAGTTTTCGTAGTACGCGGCGATGCCAGCACCGCCGGCAGGGATTGATTTGATCGACAACATTGTTAACCCCTCCCGCGTCGCGCGGATTGATGAAGCGGCTTCCACGACGGCGCTGTGTATCGCACGCAAGCGCCGCGCGGCTCCCGGATGCCGGCGAGACAGAAAATCTCGTTTGGCGCGTCCATACGCTCGCGGCGTACATAGAAATTCAGGCAGTCACGCTGCCGGCAGGTTGTCGGCGTCATTCTGCGTCCCCCGACGCGCCGGGGGCGGCGCTGCTGGCGTCGAGAATCTGAGAAAGGCGCGCAGCGGAAATGCCGCGTGACTGAATCAGTTTCACCAGTTCGCGCTGCTCAGACTCGCGGGCTGCCCGCTCGGCTTTTGCGAGCTGGGCGTCGATCTGTTTTATCTGAGAGACGAGTTTTTCGCGGCGGGTTTTCAGTTTTTCGATGCTCATGGTTTTGCTCCTTTTTTTGACGGGTTGCGCGGCAATGCGCAGCCAACTACTTCAGTAAAAAGCGGAAGCGCGGAAGCGCATCAGGCGGGCGGGCGGGTTGGGAATTTGGCGGCGTCAAACGCTTGTGGGGTGGGTCCGAAACTGCGGGAATCGGACGGATCGGGCCAATTCTGATAGAGCACGAAATAGCGAGACGCGGCGCGGAGAAGAAAGGAGGTGTCGTCTTCGTTTTGCCTTTTCTCGACGCCCTCGACGGCGAGCCGAGCGCGATACTCGCGAAAGCTGGGGATGCGCAGGAACTCGGCGAGCTGCGACAAAAGCGTGTCGAAAGCACGGGCGCTCGCCGACAGCGATTCGTCGATTTCTGAGAGCCGGCTTTCGACGGCGGAAAACCGCGATTCGTCGAAAGCCGGGGCGGCTGTGGCGGGCTGCTGCGGCTGCGGTTTCGCCATCGCACCGCCTGTCAACAGAATGCGCGCCAGGCGGGATTTCGGCATGTTGAGAATCTTCGCCTGCCGTTCGAGTTCAAGCAGTTCGGCGGCTTCGAGCCGAACGTCGATCTTGTGTGTCTTGCTCATGTCTTGTTCCCACGAAATGTCGGACAGCGGAAAAGCCCGCTGCTAAGACACTTCAGCGAAAAGCGGAAACGAAACGTCGGCGCACGTCGGACAACCGTCGGACAGCGCAAAGCCGCGTTGCCACGAGGTTTTAGCCGCGCAGCGACGACACTGTGGTGGGTAGGGTGTCTCTTGAAAAAATGAGAATGGGTATTACGTCATGCCGTAGACTTCCGCCCCGAGGCTTTTGAAGAATTGCTCTACTTGTCCTTCGAGATGAATTTCAAAAACAATGATTGCCGCATACCCGCTATGCAAGCGCACAAAGCGTAGGCCTGGCGTTTTACGGTAAAGCTCAACGGCAGAAGGGACGAAGCCGCGAAAGATGTAAGCGGTATTGTTGGACTTGCCGAAAGTCTCTCGTCTGACGAAAGGCGATGTCAGTCCGCCGGACACGACAAAACCGCGTTCCGTTTTCTCTCCGGCTCTCGGCTCAACATCAAGCGGAACCTTCGCGTGTTTTTTGAGATTGCATGTTCGGCAGGACGCGCGGAGATTGTCTAACGAATGCGCGCCGCCGTTGTTCAATGGGTCGTAGTGGTCGGCCGCGAAATTCTCGAATGTCAGCGCGGCACCACAGTAAAAGCATCGCGGCTCTTTGTCAGATTTAAAAACGATCTTCCGGAAAAGCTCTTCCAGATTTCCGCAATACATCCCGCGCCCAATGAAAGCGCCAAGCGCTCGTTTGTAATAAAGCATCGTGTTGTTCATCGTGGGAACCCTTTCCAAAAAAGCCCCGGCTTTGAGACCGGGGCAAGGCTGGCGCTGCGTGAAAAAGTTAGAGAAGGTCGAGCATGTCGGCTTCGGCCGCTTGTGCGCGATCCGTGCCGCCAGCCTGCTTCTGCTCTTGCTGCTTGACTTGTGGTTTCACGCGCACACGCGGCGGCGCGGCAACGAACACTTCGGCTTCTTTGTGAGGCCGCGCGATCTGCAAATTCACGACTGCGGAAGGCGTCGGCCCGGCGAGGTTGAAGATGCCGCGCAGGTCGGGCATTTGCTGAAGCTCGGACGGCAAGACGACTCGATCTTTGACTACTTGCTCTTGCCAGTTGTCAGACTTCGAGCTGCTGAGTTGCATAGACTGCGAGCTTTCGCCGCCGCTCTTCACGATTCGCGTTTTCTCTTCTTCGCCCAAGAAGCGGGACATGTACTCTGCCGTCTCGGCGTCAGAAACTCGCAACACGAGCCAAGAACCCAGGCACGCGAGAAGCGTCTGAGCCGTCTCGTTGCCGTATGCCTCGCGAATTTGCGCGACGGTCTGCAGCCCAGCAAAAATCATCGCGCCATGCTTCCGGCCATTCGTCGCCAAATCGATGATGCTTTGAATTTTTCCAAGCAACGGCAATTCGTCGAGCGCGAACACGACCCGGCGATCATGAGAAGGTGGCAGCGACAAAACCGCGCGGCTCGCCACGTCTACGCAACAAGCGATCATCGATTTCAGAGCGTCCCGGTGCTGTTGCTGGTAGCTCAAAAAGAGAAAACCGGCGCGGTCGGAATGCAGATACCGACGGATCGAAAAACCGTTCTGCGCGTCGGCGTTGGGGTCCAGATATTGCAAAAATTTTGCCGCGCTCGAAGCGATGCCACGGATCGAGCCGAACATGCGTTCGTTGCCGTCGGCCACCAGCGGCTGAGCCGGCGTTCCGGCGCACACTTCGCGCAGCTCTTCGATGTCGGCGACTACCAAAATTCTGAAAAGCTCGCCGTTCCCCAAGCCGGCCGTCAGGCAATGTTCGAGGACGGCTTCTACGAATGTTTGAGCGTAGCTGTTCCACTCGGCCGCGCTGCCCTCGCCGTCCGGCACCAAGCTTTTTGCAAGCGCCGGCACGTCGGCGACGCTCTCAAGTTCAGACAATGGCGACCAGCGCACGCAGCGCGAGTCAAACGGATTCAAAATCGCGTCCTGCCCGCCTTCGCGGTAGTAGCGCGAAGTGTAAATGCCGCTTGCGTCGGCGATCACCGCGAGCGCGCCGTCTGCGCGCAGCGCGTCGAGAGCGTGCGTCAATGTTTGCGACTTGCCGGTTCCGGGTGAGCCCGCCAACAGAAAGCCCCTGGTCTCCAACTCGACGGGCACCGGCACGGCGCCGACGCTGAAGCGCGATTGAGAGTGCTTGAGCTGCTTCGCGACGGCACGCTCGTCAACGACCAGGGCGCCGCGCAGGTGGTTTTTGTTGGCGACGCCCACCCCGGCTTTCACTGCTACCCAGTGCCAGCCGTGGCGCGCGAGGTTAACCAAAAAAGCAAAGATCGCGACGCCGATGAGCAGGTCGCCGATGCCATTGATCTGCTGCCGGCCGACGAGCGCCATGAGCGCGACAAAAGCCGCGCCGATCGACGCGTTGAGCGCCCAGCTCTCAGCAGCGAACCATTCTTTTTCGAGCAGCTTCGGCCGGATGATCCAGAGCCAGGCCGACAGCCCGGCGGCGATTAGAAAATAAACGATAGTCATGATTTAGCCTTTTCGAAAAAACAGATAGAAAAATGGCGCGGTGAGCAGCGCAGCGCCGGCCCCGGCTGAATACAAAAGCTCACGGCGAGCGATCAGCGCGCCCTGCGCGTCGAGCGTGAAAGCGTGGTAGACAGCCAGCGCGTAGCGCGGCAGCACTTGAAGCTCTCGCTCGAAAACAAAAAAATGCAGGTACAGCAAACCGCCGGTCAGGCCGCCCAGCAGCGCCAGGCCGACAATCAATCTGATCCGCCAGGCGAGTTCGTTCGTTTCTCGTTTCATGTGTCCCTTTCCGCCCGGCTGAAAAATGCCGGGGATGTCTACTTCAGCAAAAAGCGGAAGCGCGCCGCGCCAGATTGTCCTAATTAGAACTTTCCGAATCCGAAACACCTTTCGGAAATGCCTTTCGGAAACACCTTTCGGAAATGCCTTTCCGAATCCGAAACACCTTTCGGAATCGGAAACCGGCTTGAAAGCCTTTGTTGGCGCGGACGGGTCCAGCCGGCACGTTAAAAAGCCCGTGGTGCTTCTCAGCACGACGGGCGGGGGTTGGGGTTGCCCGCGTCGGCGATTGAGTCGTGGCGGGCGGTTTTCGGCGGGTGAGGGTGTCACCTATGCCCGCCGGGGCGGCGGGCTGGGGATTCGCGCAGGGCGTACCACTGCGCGTCTTCTTTCAGCCGCCCGCCCTCGGGCGGCATGGGTGTCGTGGTTTAGCGGGCTGGGGCATCAAGCCCCGGCCCCGGCCCCTTGGGGTAATTTCCTTATAGGAAATTCCTTAGAGACCGGGGTTTTTGCGTCCACCACCGGGGTTTTTGCGTCCACCACCGGGGTTTTTGCGTCCACGCCCTGTATTTCCGGGCTTTCCGACGGCCCCGGCGCTGTGATGAAAGCGCCTTTTTGCCGAGAGTAGTGCAGCCGCAGGCCGTCGATCTCGATACCCAGCTCGGCGAAGGCCCCGGCGCTTTCTCGAAGCTGCTGCACGTAGCGCCTGGCCTGCCTCGACGCTGCGCGCCCGGTGATGGGTTCGCCGGGCTGGACAGCGCCGACCGCCGCCAGGACGCGCGCGATCTCGTGGTGCTGGTCGTGGCTGTGTGACAGACACCAGCGCGCCACGGCCCGGCTAACCGTGTTCGGCAGCGCCAGCACTTTTGCGAGCACATCACGCGATAGCGTGATGGTTGCATGCGTCTCAATCAGACTTGAGAAACCGGCTGACAGCACAAGACGTTTCAAGCGCGCCGGGAATTGATGCGGTGCGCGAACCGCCGCCGAATTCGCATCGCCGACGAAGGTGGCGAGCGGAAACGCGGCGCCCCATGCGCCCGGCGTGTCGCCGTCGAGCTGCATGACTGTAGAGAGCATGTCGAGAAGGTCTTCTCGCACATCGCGCCAGTTCACTCGGCTCGGTAGCAGCTCGCGCACCTTCGCCGAGTCGAAGATCAAGTGCTCCTGCCGGGCGCCGTCGGTGATCCGATGCTCCGCAACCGCGCGGATCACGTCGAGCAAGTCGCGGTGATGCTGCGTCACGCCGCCGGCGATCACCCGCACGAACCCGTAAGATTCGCTGCCGCTGATCGCCGGGGTTGCGCCTACCGCTACGTGAGCACGGCCGACGGCGAACAGCGGCCGGCGGTACTCCGCCGCCGATGCGGTCGGCCGGGTCGGGCGCTTGGGTTTAGATGTTCCATGGGTCGATTTCATTGCTTCCCCCTTTCTTGCTCGTACCCGCCGCCGTCTTCCGCATCTCATACTCGTGCCGCACCAGCACGCCGCCCTCTTCGCGGCGCAGCCAAATATCGAGCTGTGGCGGGCAGTAGTTCGCTTTCGTAACGCCATAACGGACGTAATGTTTGCGCTCGTCCTCGTTGTACCCGAACGTCTGCGCTTCCTGCGTTGTCATCGTCTGCAAAAACGCTACCCAGCGCGCTTCGTCAACGAATACCGAGCTGCCGCGCGACGATTGTTGTTTGTCGCCATCACCGTTCATCGCCGCCGCTTTGTTCGTGTGGTGCAGAAAAACAACTGCCGCGCCGGTGTCTGCCGCAACCTTTTCCATTTCGCGCATTACTCTCGCCGCGTCGCGACGCTCGTTCTCTTCGCCGGTGTGCCAGCGCGAAAGCGTGTCGATCACAACCAGACGCGCGCCCCGTGCGACCTTCTCGATGTCTGCGGTGGTCTTGCCGTTGTCAAGAAAGTCGCCGGCTTTGCCGAGACACGGCAGTATCAAAGAGTTCGACTTGAGGTTTTCGCGTTCGCAATCACCAAGATGCCCGGCAACAGCTTTTAGCCTGGTGTGTAATGCGTTTACCGGGTCTTCCGCTGCGAAAATGACCGCCGTTCCGGTCGGGTATTGACCGATTCCGAGCATATCTTTGCCGGTCGCGATCTGTGTAAGCAGTTCGAGCGCCGCGAAACTTTTGCCAGTCGCGCCTGGTGCGATCAGCGAGCCGACGGTGCCAGCCAGAAGCCCCGGAAGCACGAAGTCGAGCGGTTCGGGTTCGGTATCGAGCGCGCGTGCGATGTCGAGAACGGGCCAGGCGAATCCGGAATCATTGATGACGATGCTCATGCCGCCCCCTTTCGCATCGCTTGCCGAGCTGCCGCACGGAATCGTGCCACCGCGCTCGCCAACTCTGCATACGCCTCAATGCTGCCGGCGGTCACGCCCGCTGCCGCGTCCGCCACGGCGTCCGCCAGCGCGGCTGCCGACGCCCAGCCGGCCGGCCCGCCGGGGATACCGCTCCCACCGCCGCTGCTGCTGTCGGGGAAAAGCTCGGCAAGCTCGATGCCGACCGCGCGGGCGATCTCGTCAGCAGTGCAGCCGGCGAAGCAATGCAGCAGCACAGCGCCGTTTTCAGACTCAGCGACCGACAGCGATGGCGAGCGGCCGGGCTTTGGCCCCTCGCCCTGGTGCGCGGGGCAGCACGCCCGGTATGCCTGCGCAATGCCAGCGCGGGCGGGGGCTTTGCGGACGCCCGACAGGCGGAGAAGTATGATGTCGATTTTGTCCATCACACACGCCCCCCGCCGCCAAACAAATCGCCCTGCTGCGCCCGCTTCACCTGCGCGGCGATGATCTGCCGAGCGCGCCGCGTGGTGACGCCGTAATCGGCCGAGATCGAGCGCGCAATTTCGCGCTTTTTTTTCCCGCCGTCCGGCGCGTGCGTGTGGGTATCGGCGACGCCATCAAGCCCCCGCCCGTAGTGCGCCAGGTCTTGCGTAAACCGGCGGCACGCGCTGCGAGCGCGGTTGAAAATCGTGCGGATGGTGTCGTCGCGGCTCGCTTCGAGCAGCACCACCGCGACTTGCTGCACCAGCTCGTCGATGTCGCCGAAGCGTGCGGCGTGAGCGCGGATCCATGTTTGAAGCTCGGCGGGGAACGTGGCGAGCGTGCGGAGAGTGAGCGCGTTCATGCTGCCCCCCCTTCCTTCGCTGCGGGTGCGGCGGTGCCGGCGGCGGGGTACTTGCGAGGGCGTCCGCGCGGGCGTGGTGCGGCGTCACTCGTGACGGGCTCGGCGGGTGCGGTGGTATCAGAATCGAGACCGACAAGCTCGGCGTAGTACCGCGCCAAGTCATCAACGACGACGAGGCGCTTACTCCCTACTCGGACTGTTTTAATGGGAAACGTGCCGTCTGACAGCATGTTCCGAGCGGTTTTTTCCGCCCAGCAAACTGCGGCAGCGCCGGCTTTGATGCTGACTAACGCCTGTTCGGGAAACAGCTCATAAATGCGGTTTTTGGGGGTGGGGTTTTGTTGCATGCCCGGAGTCCTCTGACTGAGACGCCGGCGCCGCTTTTGTGCGCTGCATGCCGATAACCAAAGGCACGTCGTCTCGTAGGTTAACTCCAGGCCCCCTTAGCGGGCGCGGGCAACATGCCCGCCTTCTTGGCCGTCCAGCGAACGGGTTTCGCTAGGACAGTGCCAGAATAACAAGGCAAACCAAGGATGTCAACAACTTTCAATAAAAACAATAACTTGGATAAACTGTTATCCAATACGGTGCTGGTCGGCTCCCGTGAGATTCAACTTCAACAATTGTGGGACGATTTGTGGGACGATAAAACATAAGTTAACAACATTTACTTATTATTCTTGTACTTATAGTTTGATAATTACGGACACCGCTTCCGCCATCACCCTATCCGCCCATATCCCAGGGCGTCCATAAAACCTAGTAAATACGCGATTTACAGCCGGCATTGCGTCTGCAATCATCCCGCGTTATCCTCCCCTATCCTGTGCTTTTTTGTGGGATTAATTGTGGGACGAGCAACGACCGACCGCGAGGTGAGAGCGCTTCTGAAAATCCCCGGCATGCATCGCGTCGGCCCCGGGCTGTACCTCCGTGTTCGCGAGGGCGGCGCGGCCTGGTGGATGTACCGCTACACGAACGCGGGGCAAGCCCATGAGCTATCGCTGGGACCCCTATACGCCAAAGGGCTCGCCGAGGCCCGCGCCGAAGCCGAGGCGCTGCGGGTAGCGCGGCGCAGCGGCTCAGACCCGGCGCTAGAGCGCCAGAAGCGGCGGGGGGTGCCGATTTTCTCGACCCTTGCCACGGAATATATCGAGTCCCACAAGGCCGGCTGGAGAAATGCCAAGCATGTGGCGCAGTGGGAAAGCACGCTGAAAACCTACGCTTATCCAGAGATAGGGAAGCAGCCCGTTGACCAGATTGAAACAGCTCATGTGTTGAATGTGCTGAAGCCTATCTGGTCCGACAAGACTGAGACTGCCTCTAGGCTGCGCGGCCGCATCGAAGCCATTCTCGACTATGCCGCCGCTCGCCATCATCGACAAGGCGAAAATCCGGCTCGCTGGAAAGGGCACCTCGACAAGCTGCTACCCAGGAAAAGCAAGGTCGCTCCCATCGAACACCACGCCGCTCTGCCGTATGCTGAAGCGGCTGCATTCATGGCGGCATTGCGAGAGCGTGAGGGCACTGGTGCTCGTGCTTTGGAGTTCGCGATCCTAACCGCTGCCAGGTCCGGCGAAGTGCGCGGTGCAACTTGGTCGGAAATCGATCTGGATGCAGGAGTCTGGGTGATCCCTGCGACACGCATGAAAGCCGGGCGCGAGCACCGAATCCCGCTGTCGTCGCAGGCCGTAGCACTGCTCGAAGCCTTGCCGACCCACGACGGCCTCCTCTTTCCGGGGCGCAAGGCGGATCAACAGCTATCTGATATGTCGCTCACTGCCGTCCTGCGCCGCATGGGACGTGGCGACTTGACCGCTCACGGGTTTCGTTCGACGTTCCGCGACTGGGCGGCCGAGGCAACGAACTACCCCCACGAGGTAGCCGAAATGGCTCTCGCGCACGCCGTCGGCAACAAGGTTGAGGCCGCATACAGGCGGGGCGATCTATTTGAGAAGCGTCGCGGCATCATGCAATCTTGGGCCGACAGCCTGTATTCTTGATAAGCCCTATAATCATTACCCAAAGATTTTCAATTTATTAGGCCGACGCAACGAATGGGATCATGCAAACCGAACAAGAGCTAATCGCCCTTTGCCTTGCCCTGATTGGTGGGCAGGCCGGACTGTCCGCTCCTGAGCGCAAGTTGGTAAAGAGCGCACTGGCCACGCCAATTAGCCAGCGCGAGGTTTCGGCGGCGCGCAAGTCAATCCTTCGTGGTGCCGACCCCCTCGGCGAGGTCTTCTCGAAGATCCGATCAGCTCAAGACCGTCGTGCGCTCGGTGCAGTCTATACGCCGCATCCAATCGTGCGCTCGATGATGACCTGGCTCGCGAGCCAAGGCGAGCCGGCTCGGATTGTTGACCCAGGGGCTGGTTCGGGGCGATTCATCGTGGCAGCAGGCGCGGCTTTCCCGAGCGCCCAACTCGTGGCCGTCGAAATGGATCCGTTGGCAGCATTGATGTTGCGCGCGAACCTGAGCGCACGCGGCTGGACTGATCGGGCGACTGTGTTCGTCAAGGATTATCGCGAGATCAAGTTGCCGCGCTGCGCCGGTATGACGGCCTTCATCGGCAATCCTCCCTATGTGCGGCATCACGACATCACTGAGGACTGGAAAGGCTGGTACGCATCCCGGTTCGCCGAACTTGGCATCAAGGCCAGCGCCCTCGCCGGCCTGCATCTACATTTCTTCCTGCAAACCCGCCTTCTGGCGAAAGCGGGCGACGTCGGCGCATTTATCACCTCCGCTGAGTGGATGGATGTTAATTACGGTTCGGCCCTGCGCCGGCTGCTGCTTGACGAGCTGGGCGGAACCGCTCTGCATGTGCTTGAGCCGACCGTCGAAGCCTTCCCAGGCACGGCGACAACGGCCGCGATCACCTGCTTCCGAGTTGGCGAGACCGACAGGCCGATCCGGGTTCGCTCTATAGGCGAACTGGCACGCCTCAACGGCTTGACCAAAGGAACCGACATCCCGCGCGAGAAACTGCAAGCCGCCCCGCGCTGGTCGATCATCGTTCGCCCGCCTGAGCCAACCATGGCCGGCGACATCGAGCTTGGCGAGCTATTCCGCGTGCATCGCGGCCAGGTCACGGGTGCAAATGAGATCTGGATCGCCGGCGAGCACGCGAAGGGCCTGCCCGATCACGTCAAGCTCCCGGCAGTCACCAAGGCTAAAGACTTGATCGCAGCCGGCGCGCACCTGCACTCAGCCGAGGTTTTGCGCCGCGTGATCGACCTGCCGGCCGAGCTGGATGACTTCACTAAAGAAGAGCGCCGACGCATCAGCGCATTCCTTTCTTGGGCAAAGCTCAACGGCGCCGACCAGAGCTACATCGCTCAACACCGGAAAGCCTGGTGGTCCGTTGGCCTCAAGGCGCCGGCTCCGATTCTATGCACGTACATGGCACGACGGCCGCCGCAGTTCACGCTTAACGCATGCGACGCGCGGCACATCAACGTCGCGCATGGCCTTTACCCGCGCCAGCAGTTGGCCGACGGGGTGATGACTCGTCTGGTGACGTGGCTTAATACAAACATCAGCACGGGGAGCGGCAGAACATATGCCGGCGGCTTGACCAAGTTCGAGCCCAAGGAAATCGAACGCCTGCGCATCCCCAGCCTGGAAACACTTCAAGCATGACAAGTTCGCCGCCTCGCTGGAGCGAAGAAGAGCTTGCCGCCGATGCGGAAATATCTTCCGCTCAATTTCGAGCTGAACGATTGGCCGTTTCTGGCGCATGGGAAACACACTACAAACAGGCTCGCGAAAAATTCGAGCTGCTTTTCAACAAACTGAGCGACCTCAACCCAGGAGCCATCACAGACGGCAGCTTGGCGGAAGCCTACGGCCTGGATTTGGGGGATGCGCTGCGATACCTGGCTGGCCCGCCAATCTCTGACGATGACCTGCAGGTTATCGCTGATGTTGGCTCCATTGCGCCGGGGGTCTTAATGCGAAACCCCGACGCACTCCGCAAGGTGTTCGGGGTAATCGAGCGCGTCATCGACCCGCATCGGTTTCCCTGGATAGCGGAGGGAGTCGGCCCCAGCAATCAGCAGCGCGAGGCGGCATTGCTCGCCTCGTCGGTTCTCCTGGCCGCCCAGCGCATCGCCACTGAGCGGCGCAACGACGGCAAGGAAAGCCAAGAGACTAAAGTGAAGGATTATCTTCGCGGGCTCGGCTTCACCGAAGCCCCCGCCGTGGCGATCAACACGATCGTTAAAGGACCGCAGGCCATGCAGTTCTGTGCCGAGTGCCAGCTTGGCGAGCGCAAGGCCGATGTGGTGGTGCGGCTGCACGACACGCGCCTCATGGCCATCGAGTGCAAGGTGTCCAACAGCTCGACCAACAGCGTCAAGCGCCTGAACAACGACGCCGCAGTGAAGGCCGAATACTGGATCACGCAGTTCGGCACGGCTCAGGTCGTCCCGGCCGCTGCGCTGGCCGGCGTCTTCAAGGTGTTGAACCTCAAGCAAGCACAGGCTCGCGGACTCGCTCTATTCTGGTCCCACGATCTTGATAAGCTGGGCACATTCATCGAATCGACCAGATAGCCCCTTTGCCCGCCCCCCGCCGCAGCCTGCGCAACAAGCGCCGCGCCTCACGCTGCGCGATCTGCCAGTCCTTCAGCCATGCGGCCGGGTCGATTCGTGCCTTTTCCATGCTTTCCGTTCTCCGGTGACGAAACGACGCGCTCAGCGCGGCTGGTAGTTGATGAAAATGAACAGCCACGCCGCCGCCGCGACACCGTATAACACGGCGTCTTGGTGGAACCCCGCAGCGAGACCGACGAAGATTGCTGGCAGCGAGAAGGCGAGCGCGTGCAGCGTTGTGCGGGCGAGACTCATTTGCCACCCCCGATCTGGTGCGGCAGCAAGAGCTTGCCGACCGGCGGCGCCTCGGCTGCCCGGCGCTGCATCTCTTCCTCGCGCTCAAAGTGCCGGAAAGCCGCCGCCACGCGCATCGCCGCCGCGCACTGCTCCTGAGAAACGTCGGTCGTGGTCTCGCACGCCTTGACGATCTTCAACGCGAGCTTGACGCGCCGCTCGTCTTGAACGAGGTAAACCGCCGAGCATTTGCCCGTCGCGCACTCTTCGAGATCGATCTTGCCGGCCGGCGGGGCGACCTGGACGGCCTCGCGGGCGGCTTTGAGTTGCTGCAAGTCCGGCGATGGCTTGGCTGCGCCATAGCCCACGGCGCCGACGCCGACGGCAGCGGTGACAACGGCCGCGCGCTTCGCAACGCTGAGAAGAGAGAGGCCTTCGTTGGCGAACGTGAACCACTCGCGGAAGTTGTTCGCGGCGGCGAGAATTCTTAGAAAAATGGGCATATTGTGTCTCCTTCAAAAAGTTGGTTGTCACGCATCGATCAGCCGTTCGGCTGCTCTGATGAACCCGACGCAGCGTTGTGCGTCGTCGAACTGCAAGCCCCGGATGGAGTCGGCGAGCACGTTTTCTGCGCACACCGCCTCGACCGCGACGTAGAAATCCTTTGATTCCGTGTAGCGCCAGACATAACAAACACCGAGAAAATCATCAAAAACAAACACTGCGCCGCCCCCGTCAACCGAGGCACAGACGCGGCGCGATTCACGGTCAAGCGCATTGAACGAGTACATGCGCTCAAGAAAATTCTTGCAATTGAAGTCTTTTGTGAACATGTCTGCTTTCAGCATTTTGTTTCTCCTGTGTTGTGCCGCCGGGGCGACATGACTACTTCAGTCAAAAATGAAAGCGGCAGCAATCACGAAAAACTGCCGACGATCATCCACACCCCAGACAGCCAGCCGCCGCCGACAACGGCGAGGGCAAGCGCGCTGGCGGGGTGTCCGTTTGTGATGAACGAAAGAGCGCCCCAGGCCATCGAGGCCAACATGCCGGCGGTGTCGATGATGTCTTTGATGCTGTCCATTTCATTTCTCCTTCAGTTAGCC
>JAKBJA010000085.1 GCA_021836225.1 Pseudomonadota bacterium
GCAACGCGCGGCCAACCGCGCCGACGCGCCTGAGGAAGCGATGACCGTTACCGTCCGCAACGCAGTCCGGCCAAGTTGCGAGGGCTCCGGCCAGAGGCAGGCCCGGAGGCAGGCATAGCCGTGGCCGCGAACGGCGCTGAAGCGCCTGACCGCACCGGCCACAGCGCCGCGGTGGCCTCGGGCGATCCGCTCTTCGTGCTGGCAGCCCGCTGGCGCCTTATCAGCTCGTTGACCCTGGGCGCCACGCTTCTGGCATGGGTATTAACCCAATTCGTCATGACCAAGTGGTACCGGGCAACCACCGTGCTGCGGCCGGTGTCTCCGAGCGCGACCGAGGAGCGCGTTCTCGGCTTGCTCGGGACCTTGGGCGGCGGAGTTGCCGGGAGCCTGGGCATGCTGCGAGGCCCTTCTGCCGTACCGGCGTACGAGTTCATCCCGATGCTCAAGAGCTACGCTTTTACGATCGAGTTGGTGGACGAGCACCATCTGCGCGGCCACTTCTTGAAGGAGACCGGCCATCATTTGCTACCCTTCCGGCTTGGCCCTCCCGAGGAGCCGAACTGGCGCATCTATCGGCTTTTGCAGAAGCAGTTCGACGTCCAGTACTCAATCACCCAAGGCAATTTGACCCTGCACTACTTGGACCCCGACCGGCGCGAGGCGGAGCGGATACTGGGCTTTTTCGTGGACGATCTGCGCGAGAAGCTGCGCCAGCGCCAGGTCCGCGACGCTTTCGAGGCGGTCAAGTCGCTGGAGGCGGAAGCGGGCTCCACGCCTGACGCGCTGCTGGCCGCGCAGCTCGAGGGCCTTATCGCGCGCCAGATCCAGCGCCAGAAGGTCGCTCAGGTACAAGCGAATTTCGCCTTTACGGTGCTCGATCCTCCGGCCTCTCCCGACCGGCCCTACAGCCCCAGCCCGCCTTTCGTATGCGGGCTGGCGGCCGTGGTGGTCCTGGTCCTTACTTCGCTGGGCGTGTTGATTGCCGACTGGCTCAGCCGCATCGGCTTTGTAGCCAGCCCGCAAGCCGCTGGCCGCACGGGCAAAAGACGGGGGGCCGGCGACGGCCTCGATGCAGGCCGCCCTTACGGTGAGTGATGCGATCGCTTGACCAAGCCAAGGACGCTGCCGCAGCCGCGCCGACGCCGGCAGAAAAGCCAGGGCCGGCCTTATCTGCGGCCCTGGGCACGATTTGGCGCGGCGCGCTGGTCGCCGCGCTCGTGCGTGGCGGAGAGCTCGGCGCTCGCTATTTCGCCCAGGTCGTGCTGGCGCGGTGGTCGGGGCCGGCCGGCTACGGGCGCTATTCCTATGCGCTCACGATCGCGCAGATGCTGGCGGTGCCGGCAAGCCTAGGGCTCGACTCGGCGGCGATTCGATTTGCGCCTGAATACGTTGCTCAGAAAGATTGGGGCCGGCTTCGCGGCCTGGTGAGCCGAAGTCGCCGAGTTACCGCGGCGGGCGGCGCCATGCTGGCCATGGCGGGCGGCGGCGCGCTGGTCTGGGCGCGTCCGCCGGCGCTGGACTCTCGTTCGGCCCTGGCTTGTGCGATTCTGGTGCCGGCGATCGGATTTTTGACGCTCGAACGCGAAATCTGTCGCGCTCTCTATCGGGTTGCCCGCTCTTATCTCGTTTCGGCGCTCCAGCCGCTGCTGCTGGTTGTGCTGGCGCGGGGGATTTTCCGCTACGCCGGCCGGCTTTCCGGCTTCGCTGCCGTGTTGGCCGCAGGGACCTCGCTCTTCGCTGCGGCAGGTGCCCAGGCGGCCCTGTCCGAGAGCGCACTGGCATCCGAGGCCGTGTCCTCCCCCGCCCTTGACGCGACGCGCACGTGGCTCAGCGTTTCCCTGCCGATGCTTGCCATCAACTGTGCCCAGTTTCTCGCGGCATGGGCCGGCGTTCTCGTGCTAGGCTTCTTCCGCAGCTCCCGTGAAGTAGGCGTCTACTCCGCCGCCTCCGGCACCGCATCGCTGGTCGGCGTGCCGCTCATCGCCGCCAACGTGCTGGGAGCACCGGTGATTTCGAACCTGTTCGCTAGGGGCGAGCGCCAGACCCTGGAGCAGACCCTTCAAACCGTGACAGCCTTTCTCTGGGGCGCTGCGGGGCTTATTGCGCTGGCTCTCGCCGTCTGGGGCAGACCGCTCCTCGGTCTTTTCGGCCCGGAGTTTATGGCCGGCCGGGCGGCGCTCCTGATCCTTGCAGCGGGACAAACGGTCAATGTTGCCACGGGCCCGGTGGGCTACCTTCTGACGCTTACCGGCGGGCACCGCCTCACCGCTTGGGTCTCCGTCGCAACGGCAGCCGCCCACGTTCTAGGGAGCTTGCTTCTGGTTCCGCGTTTTGGCGCCATTGGTGCGGCCGTGGCTGCCGCCGGCACGGCGGCGCTCTGGAACGGCTGGGTCTATGCTTTGGCGGTCCGCCGCCTCGGCGTCCGCACGGTATCCTTCAAAGTCATGGGCAGCCTGTTACGCGCCGGGGTGTTGTGGACGAGGGCAGCGGGGAGAGGCGACTCCAACGGCTCCATTTAGCGGCCCTCGGGAGCAGCGCGGAGCGGCCAGCCCCGGGCCCGTCTGGGGTGTGGGGCTTGAGGGCCGCGCCCCGGCAGCAGGGGTGTTGTCTGCGCAGCCGCCGCCCGCGGCAATTTCCACTATCCGCGTGAGGGGTTGGGGCATTAGAGATGCAAAGAGTGACGGTCCTCTATATTGGTGGGGCACCCCGCAGCGGCGGCACCGTGCTCGGCCGCATTCTGGGCGGCGTGCCCGGCTTCCTTTACGTCGGAGAACTCCAAAACCTCTGGTTCGAGACGATCCCTGACAACGAGCCGTGCGGCTGTGGGCAACGCTTCTTCGCCTGCGAGTTCTGGAGCGAGGTCGTCAAGCGCCTGGCGGACAACTCGGGGCGGCTGGACATTCCTGGCTTGGTACGCCTGCACCGTTCGGCTGCCAGGGAACGTCACGCGCCGACGCTGGCGCTGTTCGGCCACGTCCCGGGCGATTTTACCCACGCCAATCTGCCGCGGGCTTACGGCGCCGTGACTGCCCGTCTTTACCGGGAGATCGCCGAAGTTTCGGGAGCCTCGGTAGTCGTGGATTCCAGCCGCGTGCTGGGCCGCGGCTTTATGCTTGCCCGGCTGTCTGAAATCGATCTTAAGGTGATTCAACTCGTGCGTGACGCCCGGGCGGTCGCCTTTTCCTCGACGCGCCAAAAGGTCCAGTTTGACACCACCGAGGGCCGCAAGTACTTGCCTTGGCGCAGGCCGCTGTCGAGCGCGTTGAGTTGGACCTGGCTCAACTTCTGGTGCGAGAAGCTCTGCGCCTCGCGCTCCGGAAAGCCGGGGAGTGTTCGCCTGCGTTACGAGGACCTGGTCGCCGCGCCTGCCGAAAGCATTACCCGCGTGCTTGCCGCCCTGGGCCTAGGAGCCTCCGACCTCGGCTTTATTCAAGGGCGCACACTCCGCCTGGGCGTCAGCCACGCGGTGAGCGCCAATCCGGTTAAGTTCGTCGTCGGCGAGGTCGAGCTGCGTCTGGACGACGAATGGCGTACGGCAATGAAGGCGCGGACCCGCCGCCTGGTGACCGCCGTAACCTGGCCGCTTTTGCGCCGCTACGGCTACCCGCTTTGGCGCTCCTGGTGATTTCTTGCCACGGATTGATTCCACTTGGCCGTTCTCGGCCTTTGTCGCGGTGGCGATGGCTGCCCAGGCAGCGCTGGCAAGGCGTCAGCTTGGAAGCTGGCTTGCTCCGGGAGCGCTCTTTTCGATCGGTTGGGCCGGCTTGGTGATCGGCACGCTCGTGGCCGCGCCGGACTACCGCATCTGGCCCGGGGTGCTGTGGTTTCTCCTGATGACCTCGACCGCGCATTTGGGCGGCCTCTTGGCGCAAGGTGTCCTGCGTCACATCGGCGCTTTGCGGCCGGCTCGGCCTGCGCTGGCGGCGGAGTTTCGCTATCGGATGCCGCTCATTGTATTGTCCTCGGTCCTCGGAATGCTCGGCCTCGTCGTTCTCGTCGCCTCGCAAGGCAAGGGGCCGCTGGCGTTGTTCTCGCCCACGCAGATTGCGAAACTTGCACCCGCCTTCACCGGTGCCAGGTATACCGATCCTGACTATGAGGAGCCGGCGGCTTTTCTCTTGCTGAGCGTTCTGCTCTATTTCGCGGCCTACCTTTCGGGAACGCTCTGGGCTGAGACCCGCTCCTGGCGCAGGCGGTTGGTCGCGCTCTTGCCGCTTTTCGTTGTGACGCTGGAGACGATGGTCTTAGGGGCGAGTACCGCCTTCATGGGCCTCCTGATCAACTGGGTTGCCGCGTACCTGGCTGCGCGGCTTTGCCTGGGCAAGGTGGATTTCGTGGTTGTCAGCCTCCGCAATCTTCTGGGCGGGCTCCTTGCGCTCTGTCTGTTCACCGGGTTTTACCTGCTGGTGCACTTGATTCGCATGGACGCGTTCCAGTTCGTTGACGCAGACAGGCCACCCGTTTCCTCGCGTTTCCTGCTCGCCGTCGCTAGAAATCAGTATGTCGGCCATGTCTCGGCCTTCTCCGGATGGTTGGCAAACCATTGGGACGCGTGGGAGACGCCCGGGCTCGGCCGCTATGACTTCGCCGGGCCGGTCGGATGGCTCGGGGTCCGGGTAACGCGCAGTCCCGAAGCAATTCATGTCTCGGCGGACCCCGACGAGCCGGTGACGAACGTTTACGGCCTGTTCCGCCCGCTGGCGCTGGACTGGACGCTTCCGGGCTCGGCCCTTGTGCTGCTGCTTCTGACCCTGCTTGCCAGCTTGGCCTACGCCGTAGTCAGGGGAGGCCGGCCGCGGGCCATCCCGCTGCTGGTCTGGTACTACCAAATGGCCGTCTACGTGACGGGGCCGCCCTTTACCCAGACCGTGTTCGACGGGGGTCTTGTCCTGTTCGGCTTGTACTGCCTTTTCGCGGTGAGCGGCAACGCGACGGGTGCGGCGGTCAACGGGTGCGGCGAAGCGCCGCACCCGCCGGCCTAAGCGCACCTGGCCCACGGGGCCGGCCAAGGCGAAGAGAACGCTCCGGGGGTCGTTGCCCGCGGCTGCGGGCAGCAGGAAACGCTTCCTCTCAACACGAACGGCTGAACCATTCGCGGGTGCAGCGCAACCGGACGGCGGGCAAGGAAGGCTGAGCGCCACGAGCTGGCACTCGAAGCGGGCTCGGCAGTTGCCGGCGGCTAACGCCGCCATGCTCGGAGACCGTAACATCCGCAGGGTCCTGATCCTTCGACCGGGGAGCCTGGGCGACACAGTTGCAGCACTGCCCTGCCTACATCTAGTCGCACGGCTATTTCCGGACGCTGAGCGCTGCCTTTTGTCGACGCTTCCGGGCTCGACCAGGGCGGTCTCGGCTCGGGCCGTGCTCGACGGTTCGGCGCTCGTGACGGAGTACATGGAGGTCGAGTACGCCGCTGCCAGGTATTGGCTCGGGGAACAGATGGCCTTGCGCAGGCGCATCCGCGAATGCAAGCCCCAGGTGCTCGTCTACCTGACCGACCCGAAGAGCCTGCCCAGAACCCTGGCCGAGGCGGCCTTCTTCTGGTCTTGCGGCATCCCGCGGTTGGTGGGGGTGCCGCTCCGGAAGGAACTTCGGCAGCACCTGTGGAATCCTCGGGCCGGGCGCTACGAGCACGAGGCGGAGCGGCTCGCGCGCTGCGTCGCGCCACTAGGCGACGCCCGGCCACAGGACCGCGCCAACTGGGACCTTCGCTTGACAGCGAAAGAACAAGAACGAGCCACGAAGCTGGTTCAGGCCTGGCCGGGACGAGAGCAGTTCATCGCCCTGGCCGTCGGCGCAAGGGTCGAGGTCAAGGACTGGGGCCTCGGCAACTGGCAAGCCCTGGCCGCGAGGCTGGCACCCAAGTACCGCGATTACGGCCTCGCTATGATCGGCGCGGTGGATGAATTTGATCTTGCGCAGCGGGTGAGCGCCCTGTGGGCGGGTCCGACGCTAAACCTGTGCGGCAGGGTCAGCCCGCGGGAATGCGCCGCGGTGCTTCAATCCGCCGCGCTGTTCGTTGGTCACGACGGCGGCGCGACGCACTTGGCGGCGAGCGCCGGCACGCGTTGCGTTGCAGTCTTTAGTGGCCACAGCAAGCCCGGGGTGTGGTTCCCATACGGCGAGCGCCATCGGGTGCTCTACCATCAAACGCCCTGCTACGGATGCCTGCTCGATACCTGTGAGAGATTCAACAAGCAATGCATCAGGTCGATCACGGTAGGCGAGGTCGCAGCCGCCGTCGAGGCCGCGTTGGCCGAGCGCCGGCCTGAGACCCGGATGGCGCGCAACGCCGGCGCCGGCTGAGGCCGCCGCATCAACGCTTCGGGCGGGTCGCTTGCTCCCGTCATGCTGGCACGCTGCCTGCTGTTGATGATGCGCTTCTCCTTTGCTGCCATGCTGAGCGAAGCGAAGCATCTGCGCGAAGCGATTTGCCGGGCAGCAGCGCGGCGCCGTTCTTGCTGACCCCTCCCTCTGGGAGGGGCGCGGCGAGCGCGACGGACGAGGCTCCAGCACCCTTGTATGTTGTCGGCGAGTGCGCCAAGAGATTTGGGGAACGAGCGCGCGTGCTCTGCTCCCCTGGCCTCGCCCGCGAAGCGGGAGAGGCCGCGCAGCGTCTGTCGCTGCGCGGGTGAGGGTGCAGGCAGGCGCAATCAGCACCCTCACCGCGACCCTCTCCCATAGGAAGAGGCGAAGGAAAGGCAGGCGCCGTCCTCGGGGCCCTCTCCCAGTGGGAGAGGGGGATGGCATCGCGCGCTGGAATGACAAAGGTGGCGCACGCACCTCCTTTTCCTGATTCCTCTCCCCCGCCGGGGCAGAGGATCGAGGCGTCGTGCTGAGCGGAGCGCAAGCAGAGTCGAAGGGAGAGGGGGGACGCACCGCACGGAAATGGCCAATGTGGCGCGGCTGCGAAGCGGCGGTAGGGAGATCGCTGCGTGAGCTACGCTCGTAACGATATCGAGCCCCGGCTGTCGCCCCTGGGACTGCCCTCCCGACGCTGACAAACCGTGTGTGGAATTACGGGCATTGTAGCCGAGCCAGGCCGGGAAACCGCCGCACCGCTTAGACGCATGGTCGAGACCGTGCGCCATCGCGGACCTGACGGCGAAGCTAGCTGGTCCGGCCAAGTCGGCCGCTGCCAACTGGCCCTGGGACATACCCGGCTTGCGATCATCGACTTAAGCGAGGGCGGCCGCCAGCCGATGTTCCTGCCCGATGAGAGCCACGGCGTCATCTATAATGGTGAAGTCTACAACTACCGCGAACTGCGCGCGGAACTGGAAGCCGCCGGCGCGCAATTCCGTACTCAGACGGACACGGAAGTTGTCCTTTGGGCGCTGGCTACCTGGGGCGAAGCCGCTTTTGCCAAGTTCAACGGGATGTGGGCGCTGGCGTGGCTCGACCTAAGGGGCAGACGGCTCATCCTCTGCCGCGATCGCTTTGGGATCAAGCCGCTTTACTACTACCGCAACGGTACCGGCCTCTTCTTCGCCTCGGAAATCAAGGCGATTCTCTCCGGCAGCGGTGACCGCTTTGCTGTGAACCCTGTGGTCGTTGGGCGCTACCTCGAGCAAAGCCTCCTTGACGCGCAGCCGGAGACCTTCCTTGCCGGGGTTCGGGCCCTTCCGGCCGGCCATCTCGCGGCTCTGGACCTCTCTGACGAGCGCGGCCCCGAGCTTCGCCCAAAGGCCTACTGGAGTATCCCGGAGGCAAGCCCGCTCGACCCCGGCGACGAAGAAGGCAGCATTGAGTTCGTGCGCGAGACCTTCCTCGACGCGGTGCGTATCCGGCTTCGCAGCGACGTTGCGGTGGGCGTGCTGCTCTCCGGCGGCGTCGATTCTTCGTCCATCGCCGCCGCGATGGGCCAGGCGCTGGGCAACGGCGGCGAGTTGCATGCGCTTTCGGCCACCAGCGATCGGCCCGAGTATGACGAGGCGCCGTTCATCCGCCGGGCTGCGGAGCATCTGGGATGCCCGGTTAGCTGGGTCAGGCTCGAGCGCAGCCCGGATGAATGGTTTGATCTTTTGGGGCAGGTTATTTACGCTAACGACGAGCCGGTCGGCAGCTTCTCGACCGTTGCCCATTACCTGCTGATGCAGGAGGCGCGCCGGCTCGGCATTACCGTGCTTTTAAGCGGGCAGGGCGCGGACGAGCTTCTGTGCGGCTACCTCAAATTCCTCGGCTTCTACGTCCGCGACCTTGTCGGCAGCGGCCGTCTCGGCAGAGCGGCGCGGCTACTGGTTGGCTTCTGGAAGAACGGGACCGTGCTTTCGCAGTTTGAGTTGAGCGAGGCCAAGCGCTACATGCCGCCGTTTATGCGGCCGCCGGAGATCGATATTCGCGGCCCGCTGCTTAAGCATCAGGACTTTCGCCTTGAGGTGGGCCTGAACGGAAAGCATTTGCGCGAGCGCCAGCGCGAGGACGTCTATCGCTTCTCGGTGCCGGCGCTGGTCCATTACGAGGACCGCTGCTCGATGGCCTTTGCGCGGGAAATCCGCCTGCCTTTCCTGGATTACCGGCTGGTGTCGATGCTGTTACCGGCGGCTCCGGAGCTCAAGCTTCGCGAGGGCTGGACGAAGTGGATTTTTCGCAAGGCGATGGAGCCGCTTCTGCCGCCGCAGATTACCTGGCGCAAGGACAAGCAGGGCTTTATCAACCCGCAAAGCGAATGGCTAAAGCACGAGCTGCGTCCAAGGGTTGACGCGCTGCTGGCCGGCGACTTGGTAACGGTCGATCTCGGGCTGGTTGATCGCGACGCGTTGGTGCGCCGTTACCACGCTTACTGCGATCAACCCGCTGGCCAGGGCGCTCTTTCGTTCAAGGACATTTTCAACCCAGTCGCACTGGAGGCCTGGGTGCGCCGTCTCGCGGGCGGTGCAGCCGTTTAGCCGCGGTGGCGAGGCAGCCGAGCAGGGCTCTTTAGAGTGAGCGGGGAACCAAACAGCAGCGTTGCGAGGACCGCGGCGTCCCCACAGGCGGAAAGCTTACCTTTCGTTTCCGTGGTGATTCCGTGCCGCAACGAGGCCCGGTACATCACAGTCTGTCTCGACTCAATACTCGCCAATGACTACCCGCGCAATCGGCTGGAAGTCCTGATTGCGGACGGCATGAGTGAAGATGGAACGCGTGAGATTATCGACAAATATAGCCGCCTACGTTCCGAGGTCAGATGCCTTGACAACCCTAAGCGGATAACCCCCAGCGCGCTGAACATAGGGGTGGCGAATGCCCGGGGCGAAGTCATCATACGGATGGACGCCCACGCCCGGATTGCCGGGGATTATATACGCCGGTGCGTTGCAGGACTGTCCCGGTACCGGGTCGACTGCGTCGGTGGGGTGATGCATACACTGCCCCAGGAGCACACGCCTGTCGGGCGCGCGATTGCCGCGGCGCTGGGCAGCGGCTTTGGCGTCGGCAATTCGCGTTTTCGCGTGCACCCCAGCGAGCCGACTTATGTGGACACGGTGTTCGGCGCCTGCTACCGGCGCGAAGTGTTTGAGCGCGTCGGCTTGTTCAACGAGCGGCTGCCGCGTACCCAGGACTTTGAATTCAACGCGAGGCTGCGGCGAGGTGGAGGACGCATCCTGCTCTTGCCTGGGATCGTGAGTTACTATTACGTGAGAGTCGGGCTGGGGCGGTTCTGGGGGGATAACTTCAACAATGGAGTCTGGGCCGTGCTGCCGTTCGCGCGCAGCCGGGTGGTGCCGGTCTCGTGGAGGCACCTGGTGCCGCTGGTTTTTGTGGCCCTGCTGATGGTTTCCGCGCTGCTGGCCCCGCGCAGCGCCGCCGCGAGGCTCGTCTTGGCGGCCGTTGCAGGCGCCTACCTGGCTGCGGCCGCCTCGGCCTCTGTGTTGATCGCGTGGCGGCGGCGGGAGCCGCGATTCCTGGCCGTGATGCCCGTGGTGTTCAGCGCACTTCACGTCGCCTACGGCCTAGGCTCGCTCTGGGGTCTTACGAAAATCTCGACGGCAAGCGCGTTGCGTGTGCTCTCTGGGGCGCGAAGGGCGATCCGGCACGCTCTGCAGCCGGAAGCGCGGGGCCGGGAGTAGAAGTGCTGAACGAGGTAGCCCGGAGCGCAATCGACAGGTTCCGAACGCGCCGCGCCGTGGTGGGCGTGCTGGGGCTGGGCTATGTTGGCCTGCCGCTAGCCTGCCTGTTTGCCCAAAAGGGGTTCAGGACCGTCGGCTTCGATATTGACCCGGCCAAGGTCGAACTGCTGAGCCGTGGCGAGAGCTACATCGGCGGTGTCTCGGCGCAACGGATCGCCCCGCTGGTACGGTCGGGCAAGCTTATGGCAACCGGGGATTTCGCCCTGCTCGACGAATGCGACGCTGCCATCATCTGCGTGCCGACGCCTCTGAGGGAGGGGCGGATGCCTGACCTGCACTACGTCATCGACACCGCCCGCGAGGTGGCGGCGCGGCTCCATCGCGGCCAGTTGGTTGTGGTCGAGAGCACGAGTTATCCGGGAACGACCGGCGAAGACGTCCTCGGGGTGCTCGCGGCTTCGGGTCTTGCCGTCGGGAGCGACTTTTTCCTCGCCTCTTCGCCCGAGCGTGAGGACCCGGGCAATCGGCGCTTTCGGACCGAGACAATTCCCAAGCTTGTGGGCGGCGTTACGGCCGAATGTCTCGAAGTTGCGGTCGCGGCTTACGAGCAGGTGGTCGAGCGCGTGATCCCCGTCTCCTCCGCGCGGGTTGCCGAGGCCGCCAAGCTCCTCGAAAACATCTACCGCTGCGTCAACATCGCCCTGATCAACGAGCTCAAGCTGCTGTTTGAGCGGATGGGTTTGGACGTGTGGGAGGTTATCGACGCCGCGGCAACCAAGCCGTTCGGCTTTACACCCTTCTACCCCGGACCCGGCTTGGGCGGCCATTGCATACCAATCGACCCCTTCTATCTGACCTGGAAGGCGCGCCAGTACGATTTCACCACGCGCTTCATCGAGCTTGCCGGAGAAATCAATACGGCGATGCCGGCCCACGTCGTCGAGCGGCTGGCACAGGCGCTGAACCTCGAGGGCAAGCCGCTCAAGAATTCGCGGATTCTGCTGCTTGGCGTGGCCTACAAGCGGGATGTTGACGACACCCGGGAATCGCCGGCATTCGGGATTATTTCGGAGCTGCGCCGCCGCGGCGCCATAGTGGCCTATCACGACCCCTATGTGAGCAAGCTGCGTTCGCGCCATCTTGAGGGGGAGTTGGCCTCGCTGGAGCTTACGCCCGAGCTGGTTGCCGGCAGCGACGCAGTGGCCATCGTCACCGACCACTCCGGGGTGGACTACCAGATGGTACTGAAACACGCGAAGCTGGTCGTCGATACGCGCAACGCGACGCAGCCTTACCGCGCGCCCGGGGACGCGGTAATTAAGGCTTAGCAGTAGGCGGCCGAAGCGAAACCCCGCTGGAGGGTCACCCCTATGACAGAGGCAGATCGAGACCGGAAAGCTCTCGAAGCCAAGTTTCACGATCATATACGCGGCGATCTCAGGGACGACCGCAATGCCACCTCGAATTACAAGTTCTACTCTGTTGCCAAGCGAAATTGGGATTGTCTCGAAGATTTCGTCCGCCCGTACTGCGCCCGCGGCGCGCGAGTTCTTGACTACTGCTGCGGCGACGGAAATTTCACCCGGCGCCTCAGCAGTCTGGGAGCGGACGCGGTGGGCATCGACATATCCCCGGTCTCCATCGAACGCGCGCGGTCTGTGGCTAAAGCCGAGGGCAGCCCGGCACAATTCGAGGTTATGGATGCCGAAGCCACTACCTTCCGCTCCGCAAGCTTCGACCTTGTTACCATCAACGGCGTTCTGCACCATCTCGACCTGGACCGCGCCTACAGGGAGATCGCGCGGCTTCTCGGGCCGGACGGAAAAGCGGTCGCGACCGAGGCACTGCGGCATAATCCCGTGTTTCACCTCTACAGGCGGCTGACCCCAAAGTTGCGGACGGCCTGGGAGGCGGAACATATCCTGGGGCGGCGCGAGATCTTCAAGGCGCGGGATTATTTCGAAACGGTCCGGGTTCTGGGCTTTTTTCACCTCGCCGTTCTGCTGGCGGTCCCGCTCAGGAACACGCGGGTCTTCGAACCTGTGAGGCGTTCGCTCGAATTGGTAGATCGCGCGTTACTTCGCGTGCCGGGGCTTCGCTGGTATGCCTGGATGGCGGTGTTTGCGCTGGAGCGCCCCAAGGGAGTGATTTAAACGGCACGCTCGCAATCGGCAGAGGCATCCGCTTGAGCATCGCCGACAATGGCTAAGCGGCTGTTTGACTTGGCAGGCTCGATTATCGGCCTGCTCGTTCTGGCTCCCTTGCTGCTCGCGATCGCCGCGCTTATTAAGCTGGAGGACCGCGGGCCGGTTTTCTACCGGGGCGAGCGGGTAGGGCGGTTCGGCAAGCTGTTCCGCATCTTCAAGTTCCGCACCATGGTGGCGAGCGCTGAGAAGCTCGGAGGTCCCTCGACCGCCGCCGACGATCCGCGCATCACGCGCATTGGACGGTTTCTGCGCAGGTACAAGCTCGACGAGCTGCCGCAGCTGACAAACGTTCTGCGCGGCGAGATGAGCCTGGTCGGCCCGCGGCCCGAAGTCCGGCGCTACGTGGAAATGTACACCGAGGAGGAGAAAATTATTCTGACCGTGCGCCCGGGAATCACCGACTGGGCCACGCTGTGGAATTCCGACGAAGGCGCCGTGTTGGCGGGCAGCCCTGACCCCGATCGAGCCTACGAGGAGAAAATCCGGCCCACCAAGGTCCGCCTGCAGCTTGAGTACGTGCGCAATCAATCGCTGTTGGTCGACCTGAAAATACTCCTGCAGACGGTGGCCGCGCTCGTTACCAAGAAACCTCCGGCGGCGCTTGGCTCCGCGGACCCAAGGAGGTGCTGATGCCTGACAGCGCGTTGCCCATTTTCTTACTGAAGCGGATGTACCGCACGATGGTCCTCATACGCCGCTTCGAGGAGCAGGTGGCCGATCGAGTAACCGCGGGCGAGATCAAGACTCCCTGCCACCTCTACATCGGGCAGGAAGCCATCGCCACGGGCGCGTGCCTGGCGCTTGAACGCGAGGATTACGTCTGGGGCGGGCATCGCTCGCATGGCCACTACCTAGCCAAGGGTGGGGACCCGAACACCCTGATGGCCGAGATTTACGGCAAGGCGGCAGGCTGCGCCGGCGGCCGTGGCGGCTCGATGCACATCTGTGCTCCCGAGGTAGGGTTGCTTGGCACCGTGCCGCTGGTGGCTGCGACGATTCCCCTCGCTGCGGGCGCGGCCCTGGCGAGCAAAATGCGTCGTGATCGGCGCGTGTCGGTCGCGTTTTTCGGCGACGGTGCCACGGAAGAGGGCCATTTCCACGAAACCATCAACCTCGCAGCCTTGTATCGGCTCCCCGTCCTTTTTGTTTGCGAGAACAACCTCTATGCCAGCCACATGCATATCCTGGAGCGCAGGATCGCCGACAACATCGCAGAGGCTGGCGCAGCCCACGGCGTTCCCGCGACCGTGGTGGACGGCAACGATGTGCTCGTGGTCTACGAGGCGACCAGGGCGGCAACCGAGCGTGCGCGCCAGGGCCTGGGGCCCTCCCTGATCGAGTGCAGCACCTATCGCTGGCGGGGCCACGTCGGCCCCTCCTGGGACATGGACGTCGGCCTCAAGCGCAAGGACGAGCTGCAGGAGTGGCTCGCGCGCGACCCGATCGCTCGCCTGGCCGAGGTTCTCATCGGCCGCGGCGTTGGCAGGGAGGAGCTGGAAAACGTTGACCGAGAATGCCTGGCCGTGGTCGAGGCTGCGGTAAAATTCGCGCAGGATTCGCCCTACCCCGACCCGGGCGAGGTTCTCGCCCACGTTCTTTGACGTGAGCACGCGACAGATGCGCACGCTGACCTATGTTCAGGCGATTCGCGAGGCCCACGCGCAACTGCTCGCCCGCGATCCGCGAGTGTTCGTGATCGGACAGGGACTGTGGAGCCCCTGGTACGCGGGCGGATCGATGCAGGGCCTGGAAAGGGAGTTCGGCCGCGATCGCCTGCTGGATTCCCCGGTGTCTGAGAACGCTACCACCGGGCTGGCGATCGGAGCAGCGATAGCCGGCATGCACCCGATCGTTTTCCACCCTCGAATGGACTTCATGCTGCTGGCGGTCGATCCAGTCGTGAATCAGGCCGCCAACTGGTCCTACATCTTTGGCGGGAGAACCAAGGCGCCGGTAGTGATCCGCGCCGTCGTCAATCGCGGCGGCGAGCAGGGCGCGCAGCACGCTCAGGCCCTGCAGGCCATGTTCATGCATGTGCCGGGGCTGAAGGTGGTGATGCCCGCCACGCCCCACGACGCCAAGGGCCTGCTGATCGCGGCGGTCAACGATGGCGGCCCGGTCCTGTATATCGATGACCGTTGGCTTTACAACGAAGCCGGCGAGGTTCCCGAAGACTTTTACAGTGTCCCCATCGGCGAAGCCGCCCGGCGGCGCTCCGGGCGCGATTTGACGATCGTGGCAACCTCGGTCATGGTGAAAGAGTGCCTGCGGGCAGCCGAGACCCTGACTGAGCGGGGCATTGAGTGCGAGGTGATCGACCTGCGCTCGATCAAGCCCTGGGACGAACGGCGCGTCATAGAGTCGGCGAGTAAGACTGGCCGCCTACTGGTGGCCGACGCAGCTTGGCGGACCTGCGGCGTCGCAGCCGAGATAGCGGCAACGGTGGCCGAGAAAGCCTTCGGCAAGCTCAGGGGACCGATCGTCCGCGTGACCCTGCCGGACGCGCCGGCGCCGAGCAGCCCCAGCCTCGAGCAGGCATACTTCATCGACGCAACGCACGTGATTTCTGCCGCCGAGTCAATGCTTGGGGCGAGGGAGAAGTAATGGCCTACCGCGTGCCCTTTGTAGACCCCCGTAAACACTACCAGGCTCTCAAGACTGAAATAGACGGGGCGATAATCGATTGCCTGACCAAGGGAGATCTCATCTACCGTCAGCAGCTCAGGGACTTCGAGCAAAGCCTGGCGCAATTTCTGGGAGTCAAGCACGCGGTGGGCGTTAACAGCGGCTACCACGCCCTGCTCTTCGCGCTGATGGGCGCCGGCATTGGCCAAGGCGACGAGGTTATCACCGTTGCCCACACCTTCGTGGCCACCGTCTCCGCGATCGTCCACTGCGGCGCAACGCCGGTGCTGGTCGACGTCGGCCCCGACTACAACATGGACCCCGGAAAGGTGGAGGCCGCGATAACGCCTCGTACCAAAGCCCTTCTCCCCGTTCATCTAAACGGCCGCGTCTGCCAAATGGATCGCCTGATGGCGCTGGCGCACAGGCACAACCTCGTGGTCGTGGAAGACGCGGCGCAGGCGCTCGGCGCCAGGTTCGACGGCCGGATGGCCGGCTCTTTCGGGGATGCCAGCTGCTTCAGCTTTTATCCTTTCAAGGCTCTGGGTGGTTTCGGCGACGGTGGCGCGCTGACCACCGACGATCCGGAAATTGCCCGGATTGCGACGCTACTGCGCTTCAACGGCGAAGACCGCGAAACCGGCGAGTACCACTACCACGGTCAGACCGCGCTGCTCGACAATGTCCAGGCGGCCGTGCTGAGCGCCAAGCTGCCCCATCTGCCGGAATGGATCGAGCACAGGCGAGCCGTTGCCGCCGGCTACCGGCAAGGCCTGGAGAGAATCGAGGAGCTGCGCCTGCCGCATTTCGACGAGAGCAGGCAGTTCGACTCGTTCCAGAACTATGTGATCCGCACACGCCGGCGCGACGGCCTGCGTGAGCACCTGCGCAAGGAAGGGGTCGAAACCCTGGTCCACTGGCCCAAGCCGATGTGGGAGCATCCGGGGCTTAAATTACTCAGACGGAATCTACCCGAAACCGAAGCCGTCTGTCGGGAAGCGCTCTCGCTGCCCATGAGCGCCGAGACCACCTTCGAACAGGTTGACTACACCACGCAAAAGATCCGCGAATTCTTCGCCTGAGCGGACCGCGGCGGCATCGGTGCTGCTAGACGGCGCGATCAACGAGAGCGCAACGCCAAGGCGCGAGCACTCTCCACTTCCCTCGCGCGCCACGCTCGCCCCTCTGTCACCCCCGCGCGCGTCGGACACGCGCGCGGGGGTAACCATGTGCGGGTCGCCCCTTCTTCTGCGATTCGCGCGCGGTGCTCGCCGCACGGCGACTGGCCCGACCCATCGGCAGCGCAATGCCGAGAAGCACGGCACGTGCCCCTGCCGCCATGCAATGGTCTGGCGCCCGCGAGGGGTCCCGGGGCCGTTGCGCCGCAGGCAGGCCAACGGAAGCGCAACGCCGGGATGCGCGCCATCCCAATTGATGGGCGTGAAGCCCGGCGCTCAAATGGTCCAACTCTCTTCTTCCAACGGCCACCCAAGGCACGACCATGGCGCTTAGCCTTAGCCGCCGGTCGGACCGGATTACCCAGGCGGAAATCCGGGTGATGACCATCGAGTGCGAGAAGGTCGGCGGTATCAACCTTGCCCAGGGCGTCTGCGACACCCAGGCGCCGCCTCCGGTGCGCCGTGGCGCCCAGGCGGCCATCGACGCCGGCGTCAACAGCTATACCCGCTTCGACGGGCTGGCCGAACTGCGCCGGGCGATCGCCGCCAAGCTGCGCGACTATAACGGAATTAACGCTGATCCCGAAACCGAGATCACGGTGAGCGCCGGTTCGACCGGCGCCTTCTACTGCGCCTGCCTAGCCCTGCTGGACCCTGGCGACGAGGTAATCCTGTTCGAGCCCTATTACGGCTACCATCTCAACACGATCGAGGCGGTCGGCGCAGCCGGTGCCTACGTAAGGACAAATCCGCCCGACTGGACCTTCGACCCGCATGAGCTCGAACGGGCAATCACGCCTCGAACCAAGGGGATCATGGTCAACACGCCGGCTAATCCTTCCGGCAAGGTCTTCACCCGCGAGGAGATGGAGGTAATCGGCGAGGCGGCCCGTCGCCACGATCTTTTTATTTTTACCGACGAGATCTACGAACACTTCGTCTACGACGGGCGCCAACACATCAGTCCGGCCTCGCTGCCGGGCTTGGCCGACCGCACAATCACGATCTCCGGCTTTTCCAAGAGCTACAGTATCACGGGCTGGCGGGTTGGCTATAGCGCGGCGGAACAGCGTTGGGCCGAAGTCATCGGCCAGATGAACGATCTCGTTTACGTCTGTGCTCCGGCGCCGCTTCAGGCCGGCGTTGCGCGCGGCGTGGGCGGGCTCGACCGCTCCTACTACGAGCGATTGCTGGCTGAGTATGGCGGTAAGCGCGAGCGGATTTGCCGTGCCCTGGAGGCTGCCGGACTGCCTCCCTCTGTTCCGCAGGGCGCCTACTATGTCCTGGCCGACGTCTCGCGCCTGCCGGGCACCACCGGCAAAGACCGGGCGATGTTCCTGCTGCGGGAAACGGGCGTTGCCGGCGTGCCTGGCGAAGCCTTCTACCACGACGGCGCCGGCGATAGCCTCATCCGTTTCTGCTTTGCCAAGGCCGACGCCGAGCTCGACGAAGCCTGCCGCCGCCTTGCGCGGCTGCGATAAACGGTCCGGTCTAAAGTTTGTCGAGGCAGATCCGGACGCATCGCTTTTGGGAGAAGAGCATGGGAGCTGGCATGGCGGATAATGCGCGTCTCAAAGCTATGGTGCGTGGTCACTGGCAGCAAGAACCCTGTGAATCACGAGCCGGGAAATCCGGGGATCGGCGCACGTGGTTCGAGGAAATCGACCGGTACCGTTACGAGAAATCGCCATTTATCCCTGCTTTCGCGCGCTTTGACGAGTCGCGCGGCAAACGGGTGCTCGAGGTCGGCCTCGGCTCCGGTTCGGACTTCATTCGCTGGGCTCGCGCGGGCGCGATCCTTTGGGGCCGCGACCTGACAGAGGCCGCGGTTGCCCTGGCGCGCGAACGACTGGCCATGGAGGGACTCACGGCTGACGTTTCATGCGGGGACGTTGAAGCGTTGGAGTTCCCCGATAATCTCTTTGACCTTGTTTGGTCGTACGGCGTCATTCATCACACCCCAGACACTCCCAAGGCGGTCGCGGAGATTCACCGGGTGCTGAAGCCTGGCGGCACCGTTCGCGTGATGATCTACAACCTCAACGGCCTGACAGCCTTTTACGAATGGTGCCTGTTCGCGCTGCTGCGGGGTCGCCCGTGGCTGAGCCGCCGCCAGATAATGGCGACCTACAACGAAAGTCCAGGTACGAAGCTTTACACGGCTGGCGAGGCGAGATCGTTGTTTGACAAGTTCGGGACCGTACAGATTCGCACCGTCATTGACTCCGGCGACTGCCTGGATTTCATGCTTTCCGAGCGCTACTGCAAGCGCTCCGCAATTCGGTTTGCATTCGCGGTGGCACCGCTCCTTCGGCCGCTCATCCGCGCGTTGCCTAGCCGGTTTGGAACAACCATGTTAATCGAGGCGCGCAAGTAGGTCCGGCCTGCCGCCGCTCTCGGCGCGCCTGCTGATTCCCTCCGCCCGCTCGCGGGAGAGAGAACGGAGGGGGGCGCCGGCGCCGGGATTTTGCACGCGGCTGCCATGCACGAGAGGCACGCCACGTAATCCGGCAAGCGTGAAGCTGCCGCTGATGACGCGCAATTTCGGATGCTCATGGCCGACTTCACGACCGTAACCGAGACTCCGAATATCCGGGTCACGCGGGAGGCGCTGGCGATGGCCTACACGCGCTACGCCTTTGCCGCGCAGTTCTCCAAGGGCAAGAGAGTGCTCGAGGTGGCGTGCGGCGTCGGCCAGGGACTGGGCTACATTGCCCGGGTCGCGCGGAGCGTGGTCGGGGGCGACGTGAGCCCTGGCCTGCTCCGCGCTGCAAGCCGGCACTACCAGGGCCGTGTGCCGCTGGCCCTCTTCGACGCCCAGTCGCTGCCTTTTCGCGCTGGCGCCTTCGACGTGGTCATCCTTTACGAAGCGATCTACTACCTGCCCGCGCCGCGTAGTTTCGTCGCCGAGGCGTGCCGGGTGTTGAGCGCTGGCGGCGTGCTACTCATTTCCACGGTCAACCCGCAGTGGCGCGATTTCAACCCAAGTCCGATGAGCACCCGCTATTTCGGCGCGCCAGAGCTTCGCCGGCTGCTCGAAGAACACGGGCTGCGCGCTAGCCTTTACGCTGCCTTCCCGGCCGCCGAGAACTCGCCCCGGCGGCGAATCGTCTCCGGCCTCAAGCGCGCTGCGGTCGCCCTCGACCTTGTCCCGAGGACGATGAAAGGCAAGCAATTGCTCAAGCGGCTTTTTTTCGGGCCGCTTGTTGCCGCGCCAACCGAGATCTCCGAAGGCATGGCGCCGCACCTCGAGCCTGTTCCCATTTCCGACGAGACGACGGCCGGCCGCTCCAAGGTCCTTTTTGCTCGCGGCGTCAAGCGTGAGGATGGTGGACCATGGTCCTCTACCTGATGCGCTACCGCCGGGCGATCGTCGTGGCGATGCACTTATGCCTCGTCGCCCTGGCCAACTACGCCGCCTTCCTGCTGCGCTTCGACGGGCATATCCCCGACGACGAATGGGAGCTCTTCACCGCGATGC
>JAKBJA010000066.1:0-8279 GCA_021836225.1 Pseudomonadota bacterium
TTTTTCTATTCTCGGTCGCGCGCGGGCGAACGGCAATGGTCGTTTGCTACACTCGCCGCATGGCAACGCGATTGAACCTGAAAACAGCGCAACTCAAGGCCGACGGCCGCTTCTGGCTGACGCTGGACGGCAGGAATTTCCTCGGCCGCGGCCGCGTCGAACTGCTGCAGCGCATCCGCGAAACCGGCTCCATTTCCAAGGCCGCCAAGGCGATGAAAATGAGCTACAAGGCCGCGTGGGACGCGGTCGACGCGATGAACGCCGCGTGGCAGTCGCCGCTGGTGGAAAGCGGTCCTGCCGGCAGCCGCCTGACCGAGGACGCCGAGCGGCTGATCGCCGCCTTCCACAAGGCCGAGGCGAAACACGCGGCCTTCATGGAAAAGCTCGCCGACGGTCTCTAGGGACGCGTCTTGTAGAAATTCAGCGGTGCCGCGGCTTTGGCGACCGCCGGCTTCAGTTTCCCCATCACATGCATCTCGCACGGCTTGCAGTCGAAGCGCAGGGTGAGCTTTTCGCTGCCGTTGATCAGCGTCAGCGGCGCGGCGCGCACCGTGCCCTGTACGCCGGTGACGCCCTTGGTCTGCTTGGGGCACAGGCTCAGCGAATAGCGCACACAGTGCTTGGTGATCATCAGCGAGACTTCACCGGCTTCCTCGTGGCTTTCGTAGGCGGCGGCGATGACCTGCACGCCGTGCCTGGCGTAGAAATCGCGCGCCTTGTGGTTGTAGACGTTGGCCAGATAACTCAGCGTGTCCTCGGGATAGATTGCCGGCGGCTCGACCGGCATTGCACGCGGCGGACGCTGATACGCCGCTGCACGCGCGGCTTCCAGCGCGGCGACGGCATCTCGGCGCAGGGCGTTGAGGAAGGATGCGGGTACGAACCAGGGCTGCATCAGTTCCAGCGCAATGCCCATGGCCACAAACGGGGTGGTGCCGAGCTTGCCGAGGTGCTCGCGCAAGGTCGTTTCCGCCTTGGCGGCGTCCTTGGCCGCTTCCTTCGCGTGCGCTGCATTCACCGTGACGCTGTGGCCATCCTCGTCGGTCAGCGTCAAGGCAAACCCATCGGCGGTTTCGTCCAGCCGCAGCCACACGCCGATGCGGCGCTCGCTCGACGGCTTGTCGAGCAGGCGCGTCCAGTTCATGTCGCGGTTGCGGTTGACCAGGGTGCCGGCGCGCAAGTCCTTGAAGCCCGACATCGGGTCTTTCGGGAACACGCGCCACACGCCCTCACCCACTTTTTCCGCGCGGTTGATCGCGAGGCCCGCCAGGTCCTTCTTCAGCGTGTAGTAGCAGAGGCCATCGCCGTTGTTGAGCACGATATCCGGCGAGTCGGTTTGCAACTCGACCCATTTGTCGCCGACCTTGCTGACGTAGCCGATGGGCAGGCCGGGGTTCTTCGGCGTGTCGAACGCGCCGATGTCTTCCTTGCGGCCTGCGACAAAGTAGTCGGTGAACTCGCGGTTGAAGTTCTGGTTGGGGTCGGGGGTGAAACTGAACGTGGTGCGGCCTGAGGATGCGCGCGCGAATTCCGGACGTCGCTCGATGACCTGGTCCAGTAGCGTGCGGTAATGGGCGGTGATGTTCTTCACGTAGCCCATGTCCTTGTAGCGGCCTTCGATCTTGAAGCTGCGGATGCCGGCGTCGATCAGTGCCTCGATGTTGTCGCTCTGGTTGTTGTCCTTCATCGACAGCACGTGTTTGTCGTGCGCGACGATGCGGCCTTCCATGTCGGTGACCTGGTAGGGCAGGCGGCAGGCCTGCGAGCAGTCGCCGCGGTTGGCGCTGCGCCCGGTGTGGGCGTGGCTGATGTAGCACTGGCCGCTGTAGGCGACGCACAGCGCGCCGTGGACGAAGAATTCGAGGGTCGTTTCGGGCCGCGTGGCGGCGCGGATGGCGGCGATCTGGCCAAGATCGAGTTCGCGCGCGAGCACGATCTGCGAGAGCCCGACATCCTGCAGGAAGCGGGCCTTCTCCGGCGTGCGGATGTCGCACTGGGTGCTGGCGTGCAGCTGGATCGGCGGCAGGTCGATCTCCAGGAGGCCCATGTCCTGGATGATGAGGGCGTCGACGCCGGCGTCGTACAGCTCCCAGACCTGCCGGCGCGCAGGCTCCAGTTCGTCGTCGGCGAGGATGGTGTTGAGGGTAGTGAAGATGCGCACGTTGTAGCGGTGCGCGTGCTCGACCAGCCGCGCGATGTCGGCGACGTCGTTGGACGCCGCGGCGCGCGCGCCGAATGACGGTCCGCCGATATACACCGCATCGGCACCGTGGTTAACGGCTTCGATGCCGATAGCGGCGTCGCGCGCAGGCGCGAGCAGTTCGAGTTGATGGGGTTGCACGAGAGGGTGTTCCGGACAGCAAAGGCGCATTTTACCGGAGACCGCCCCGCCCTGCTTACTGCGCTGGCTGCTCCATGACCGCCTCGATCGCCAGGGTCAGCGTGACCTCGTCGCTGACGAAGGGCACGTTCTTGCCCATGTTGAAATCCGAGCGCTTGACCTTGGCCGTCGCATTGGCGCCGCATGCGGGCGCCTTCAGCATGGGATGGGGCATGCACTTGAAGTGGGTGACCTCGAGCGTCACCGGCTTGGTCACGCCCTTGATGGTGAGGTCGCCCGTCACGCTGACCGGCTGGTTGCCCTTGAATTTCATGCTGCTGGACTTGAAGGTGATCGTCGGGTACTTGGCGGTATCGAAGTAGTCCGCGCCCTGGATGTGCTCGTTGAACAGCGCGTAGCCGGTGTTGACGGAGGTGGCGTCGATGGTCACGTCGACCGAGCCGGTCTTGGCGTCGAAGTCCATCACCACCTTGCCGCTTGTCTTGTCGAACTTGTGGGTCTGGATGGAATAGCCGAGATGGCTGTAGGTGAAATGCGGATAGGTGTGGTGGTTGTCGATGTTGTAGGTCGAGGGCGCGGCCTGGGCGGACACGGCAAAGGCAGCAAGTGCGGTGAAAATGGCGAGGCGTTTCATGGATGGCTCCTTGGGTTGAGAGATCTGCGGATTAGTTGCCGCTGGCGGCAATGCGGAATTTCACCTGGACTTCGTTGGCGACGGTGGCAACATCGGCCCACAGGCCTTCGCCGATGCCGAAGTCCAGGCGCTTGAGCACGAAGCCGCCGTCGAAGGTGGCGGCGTTCTTGCCGGGAATGTAGGTCACCGGCACGGTCATCTCACGGCTTCGGCCCTTGAGCGTGAGCGTGCCGCGCATCTCGTAGCGGTTGTTGCCCACCGCGCGCACCTGGGTGGAGACGAAGGTCGCCTTCGGGTACGCGCTGCGGTTGAACCACAGCTTGCCGGCGGACTCATCGTCGGCCTCGGGCGAGCCGGCGTCGATGCTGGCAAGGTCGATCTCGATCTGCGCGCGCGCCGCCTCGGGCTTGGCGGGATCGAACGCCATCTGGGTGGTGAAGCGCTTGAAGCCCCCCTTCACCGGAACGCCCATCTGGCGAAATTCGAATCCGATGCTGCTCTGCTTCGGCAGCACGGTGGTGTATTCCACGGCGTGGGCCGCGGGGGCGGCCAGCACGGCCACCAAGGTGAATGTCGCGAGTTTCATGTGCGTTCCTTTCTGCCCCAGCCCATGCGCTGCAGGAAAGGCCGGCGTTCGATGAAGTGATGCTTGAGCGCCGCACCCACGTGCAGGATGACCAGCCCCAGCAGCGTAAAGTTCAGCGCCTTGTGCACCCCGGCGAGCAGTTCGCCCAGTTCGCGATCCTTTTCAATGAGATCGGGCAGCGGCAGCACGCCGAACCACACGGTCTGAAAACCCTTGGCCGAACTCATCAGCCAGCCCGACAGCGGAATCGCGATCATCAGCAGATACAGCAGACCGTGCACGACCGCGCCCGCTCTGCGCTGCCAGGCGGCGATGCCGGCCGGATGCGGCGGCGGTGTGTGTGTCAGCCGCCAGGAGAGCCGGACGGCGACCAGAAGAAACACGGTGACGCCGATCCACTTGTGGTAGCTGTAGAGCTTCAATTTGCCAGGCGACAGCGGCAGATCGACCATGTACAAACCGAGCGGAAACGCCGCAAAGATCAGCAGCGCCATCAGCCAGTGCAGCACGATGGCGGGGGTCGAATAGCGCGTCTCGGTGCTCATGCCGCCTCCTTCCTGAACATCTGTTCCAGCGAACGCAGGGCGGCCTGCCAGCGCTTGTGTTCGGCCGCGCCCGAGCCGGCAAAGCACGCGGCCAGATGCGCCAGGTGCGCGGGGAACGCCTTGGCAAACAGGGCTTCGCCGGACTTGGTCAGGCGGACGATCTGGCAACGGCGGTCGCTGCCGTGCGCGACACGCTCGACCCAGCCGCGATCGGCCAGACGGTCGACCACGCCGGTGAGCGTGCCTTTGGTGATGAGCGTCCTGTCGCCCAGCTCGGTCGCGGTCATGCCCGGGGTGTTGCCGAGCGTGGCGATGATGTCGAACTGTGGCGGCGTCAGCCCGAGCGTGCGGATGTCCGCGGCTGAGTAGGCCTCGAAAGCCTGGTAGCACTGCGCCAAGGCTTGAAGGGTCGGCAGGAAGTCGGCTGGCTGGCTCATCGCTCACTCATTTTGTTCTAACTAGAACTAAATTTAGTTCGTGTTAGAACTATAGTCAAGCATTTCTTGCCGGACCCGACCGCCGGCTGCGCGACGTGGTGCGGCCGCTGCCCGCTGCCAGGCCGTGACACCAACGATAGAACAACCGTCCCCGGGGCCCCGGTCGGTCCGGTTTTTAAGTTCCTTCCCCCGCCGCCGCAGGCACATCGGCAGTTCCACGGCACTTCGCGAACGCCTGGTCCGCATTCGCCGCAATGCCCTCCCGCCTTCCGCCCATGAGATACCCCAGCCAAGCATTGGATATTTTCTCCTGAACGCTGTTCTGTCCCTGGCGCGCCTGCAGGTTCGCGAAGTCGAGCTCGAACAGGGGTTGATGCTGGTTGAAGCAGGAAAAGACAAATTTGGAGGGCTCGCCGGTCGTGCTGTCCACATGCCGGCACAGGCACTGGGCACACACCTCCTTCATCATGCATTGCATCGGACTGTTCACGGCTGCGATCGCATTGAATTCGGGTTTCAAAAAAGCTTTCAGCTCGGCACGCAAGCGCCTGCGGAAAGTCTCCATCGACTCCGGATGATCCGACAGGATGAACTGGTCGGTCTGACGCACCCAGTCGGCAAAGGGCGCTTCCATCTCGGCGCAGGACTGCAGGAACTCGTCCAGTCCGTGCACGAAGCAGGCATCCTGCTGCCGCCGCAAAGTCAGGGCTGGGCCTTCGTCCAGCACCCAGATCGCCTGGTCCGTCAGGATCTCGATGACGCGCTGCACGGCACGCGCCCGCTCCACATTGCGGAAGTGTCCAATGAACACGATGCGGTTGCCTGCCGCGCGCCACATCGCCGCGCCGTCCACGGTGCTGGTCACGGCGGAGTGCCCGCCCGCCACCGTCACGGTCGAGTTTTCCGGCACCGGCAGGCCGGTTCCGGTCGGGCCCATCAGGATCACGCGCGTGCCGGGCTTGAGCGACGCGGCAATCCGGCTCGACACGCCGACGCTGTTGATGAGCAGCTGCACCTCGCCACGCGCCTTGTCCACGTGCACGCCATCGATGGCCATGCCCTCCATCGCCAGCATCTGCCCCGCCACATGTTCCGCGTGCCGCTCGAAGTTCTGCAGCCGGTACACCTGTCCCGGCAGCCAGTGCTTCGTGGCCTGTGGCGCGCGGACGGTGAGGCTGGTTAAATGCGGCGCCAGGCGCTCCACCGCCACCACTTCGGGACATAGCGCGACGTCGAGCGACGCAGCGAAGGTATCGAATGCGCCCTGATCGGGTGCGACTGCCGGTTGTGATGCGCGCCCCAGCAGCAGCGCGGTGATGTCGCGCGCCGCGTGCTTGGCCGACGCCATCGCCTTCACCACGCTGCCGTGGTACCAGGGGTGGTTGTCGCCGACGAAGGACACCTTGAGGTCGCCTGCACGATAGGAGGTGAAGAAGCCAGGCTGTTCGCCCTTGCAATGCCCCGCAGAGGGCACCCGCACCATGTCCCCCGTTTCGTCGATGCGATAGGCGGCGAAATACTTGCCGTCCATCTCGAACGTGCCCGGATACTCGCGCTCGTACACGGTGTTGGGAATGCTGCCGGCAGCCACCAGCACCGCGCGCGCCGGCAGCGAGACCGGTTCACCGCTTTCCGAGTGCACGCAGCGCAAGTGCTGCACATGGCCGTGTTCGTCGAGGACCGCCTCGGCCGACTCCAGGCGTTCCGCGTAGTAAATGCCCTCCTCCAGCGCCTTGACGATCTCCTCGTGGTTGCGCAGGTAGGCCGGCGAGTCGGCCATGGCACGGCGGTAGACGACGGTGACGCCGCCCCACGCGCGGATCAGCGGAGTGAAGTCGGGCAGTTCGCCGGCTCCGCGTGCGCGTTCGCGCTCGGCACGCACCGCCCGGCCATGCGCCAGGAATTCATCCAACACGCCCTGCTCATATTCGTCGAACAGTCCGGCGCGCAAGTCTCCCACCGCCTCCCAGCGCGCCAGCACCTTCTCCACCTGGCGAATGTAATAGGCCTGTACTTCGGTAGCGGTATCGATCGATGTCAGACCGCCGCCAATCACTACCGCCGGCAGGCGCACCTGCAAATTGGCGAGGCTGTCGCGCTTGGCCGCGCCGGTGAGCTGCAGCGCCATCAGGAAATCGCTCGCCTGGCGCATGCCGCGCGCCATGTTGTTGCGCACCGGCAGAACGGTGGGGCGGCCGGCCCCGGTCGCCAGCGTCACGTGATCGAAGCCGAGCGCCGGCATGTCTTCCAGGGTGATCGTGCCGCCGAGCCGGATGCCGCCGTAGACGCGGAAGGCGGGCTGGCGCTCGAGCACCAGCCGGATCAGCGTCAGGAAGTTCTTGTCCCAGCGCACCGTGATGCCGTATTCCGCGACGCCGCCGAAGCCTGAATTGGTGCGCGTGTCGAGCGGCGTGTAGAGGTCGGCGACTTGCTCGACCGGCTGCGTCGGCCGGCCGCCGGCGTCGCACAGTGCCGATGGCAGGGGCTCGATCTTGAGGCCGTCGACGACGACCACGCCGAAGCCTTCCTGCAGCAGGTGGTGCGCGAGATTGAAGCCGGCCGGCCCCGCGCCGACGCACAGCGTGTTGCGGCCGTTGTAGGGCAGGCGATAGGGCCGAGCGCGGTTGAGCGGATTCCATTGCGTCAGCGTGAAATAGAGCTCGAAGCCCCAGCGCCAGCCCAGCACGTCGGTCAGGATGCGCGTCTCGATCTCGGGAATGTTCACCGGGTCCTGCTTCTGGTAGATGCAGCTTTTCATGCAGTCGTTGCAGATGCGGTGTCCGGTGGCGGGCAGCAGAGGGTTGTCCAGCATGATCATCGCCAGCGCGCCCAGCGTGTAGCCGTCGCGCTTAAGCGTATGGGCTTCCGAGATGCGCTCCTCCAGCGGACAGCCGGACAGCGAGACGTCGAGCGGGTTGGCGCGAAAGCCTTCGCCTTCCTTGGCCGGGAATCCATGCGAACAGACATCGCCCGAATGGTCGTGACAGTAGACGCAGTAGTGCACCTGATCCATGGTTTCGCGCAGGCCCGGCCGGCCATCGGTCAGGTCGAAGCCGTCCCGCCGGCGCGTAGCGGCAGCGCCTTCCACGCGGATCGCGGCGTCTCCCGGGACCGGCACGATCGGCACCAGCTTGAAGTAATCGGTGGCCTGCGGCATGGCCAGGCTGACCCATCCCGACGTCGCCGCCCGGCCGGCATCGCTGTGGCACACGGCGTGCAGCCACTCGTCCAGCAGCGCCAGCTGCGCCTCGTCGCCGGCCTCTGATGCATCGGCCCAGAAGCGGGCTACGCTCCATTCGCGGTCGGCATCCGGTTGCGACGGGATCAACGGATCGATCTCGGCAAAATCCCGCGCCGGCGCCGTGCGCTGCTTGCGGATGCGGCGCTTGACGAACTCGCGCTTGAAGGCATGCACGACCGCGTCGCGTTCCTGCGCCGCGCGCAGGCCGTCGCGCGAAGGGCCGACGCCGAACGCCACCACCAGAAAATCCTCCATCTCGCATGCCACGGCAATCAGCAGACTCGATTCCCCGGGCCCGGCCAGCACCACACCGTTCCGGTAGTCGCGGTAGCGCGCATGGAGCGCACGGTCGCGCCTGGCAAGCCATTCGTCGAACCGCGCGTCGAGCAGCGGAAGCCGCTCTGCCCGATACACGTCCTCATAATCGAATCCATCAAGATTCAGCTGCAGGGTTGGCGCCATGGTCCGTCCTTTCCACATTGGCAGTACATGTCA
>JAKBJA010000066.1:8298-19442 GCA_021836225.1 Pseudomonadota bacterium
CCAGGCCGGCATGCCGGCCTGGTGTTCAGATCAGTTCTGCGACGCCCTGAGGACCGACTTCCATGCCGAACCCGGCCAAGCCGCTGTCCTTGAGTTCGCCCCCCATCGCCTTGAGGCTTTCCTCGGTAATGAGGTCGCGCAACTGCTGCTTGATCCGCAGGTATTCCGGACTCAAGGCCATGTCAGGCGTGCGCGGTCGCGGCAGCGAGATGGGAATCTCGGCCTTGATGCGGCCCGGTCGCGCCGTCATCACGTAGACCCGGTCCGACAGGAAGATGCTCTCGTCGATGTCGTGCGTGATGAACAGCACCGAGATGCGGAAGCGCTGCCACATGTTGGTGAGGATCTGCTGCATCACCACACGGGTCTGGGCATCGAGCGCACCGAAGGGCTCGTCCATCAGCAGCACCTGCGGGCTGGTGGCCAATGCGCGGACAATGCCGACGCGCTGCTTCATGCCGCCTGAAAGCTGGTCCGGATAATGGTTCTCGAACGCGAGCAGACCGGCCAGGCCGAGCAGGGTGCGCGCCGCCCCTTCACGGTGATTGGCGTCCAGCCCCTTCTGCTTGAGACCGAACTCCACGTTCTTGCGCACAGTAAGCCAGGGGAAAAGCGAGTACTGCTGGAACACCATGCCGCGGTCGGCGCTGGGTTTGTCGGTCGCCTTGCCGTCCATGGTCACCGCGCCTTCGCTCGGATTGACGAAGCCGGCCACCACATTGAGCAGAGTCGACTTGCCGCAGCCAGAGGGGCCGATGATGGAGATGAATTCGCCCGGCTTCACTTCCATGGAGACATCGCTCACCGCCTCCACTGCAGCCGCATTGCTGCCGAAACGGACGCGCAGGTGATCGACCAGGATGTGGCCGGTTGCATTCGGTTTGTCGTCGGCTTGCGTCATTATTTCTGTCCTCCATGAGTGGGGCCTGCCATCCAGGGCATCAGCATGTTGCCCAGAATCCGGATGGCGCCGCTGCACAGCAGCCCGAGCACGCCGATCACGATCATGCCGATGGCGATGTCGGCATACTCGATCAGCGAGTAGGCCTCCCAGGTGAAGTAGCCGATGCCGAACTGGCCCGAGATCATCTCGGCTGCGATCAGGGAGACCCAGGCCACCCCCATGCCGATGGCCAGCCCCGTAAAGATGTGGGGCAAGGATGCGGGCAGGACGACCTGGCGCAGCAGCCCGAATTCGGTCGTGCCCAGGCAGCGCGCTGCACGCAGCAGAACCGGATCGACGCTGTTCACGCCATGGATGGTATTGAGCAGGATGGGAAAGAACGAACCCAGAAAGGTGATGAACACGATGCTGGTCTCGTTGGTGGGCCACAGCATGATGGCCATCGGTACCCAGGCGATCGCCGGAATCGGCCGCAAGGTCTCGAACAGCGGAAACAGCAGGGCTTTTGCGCCACGGTACTGCCCAATCAGCAGCCCCAGCGCCACGCCCAGCACGGTGGCGACGCTGAAGCCAAGCAGAATCCGACGCAGGCTGACATACATGTTGTTGTAGAACTTCTCGCTTTGCGCCAACCTCGCCGCGTTATCCCAGACCTCTCCGGGACTCGGGATATTGGTGAAGCGGATATAGAAATCCAGCTTGTACTTGGTGGCGAAGTACCAGAAGGCCACGAACAAGCCGAGCGAGAGCGTCGTCATCAACAGCTTGGGGAGTGCGCTCCGCAACCAGGCTGCAACACGCCGGATCGGCGCTTCGGCCGGCTGCACCGGCGAGAGCGCACCTTGCGGGGTGACCTCGGGCTTCGGCGCAAGCGCCAGACTGGGCCCGTCCGCTGCGTCGTCAGGCTGGGGGACAACGAGGTTCAGACTGGTTGCGGTTTGCATGATCTACCCTCCGACTTTCGCGACGGCCAGCACTTCCGTGTAGGAAGCGAGCCTGCCGCCCAGCTTCGCAGCCCAGGCTTCGGCGTCCTTCTTCAACAGGAAGGGCACGATTTCAGGCTTCTTCGGATTCTTGGCGCTGAGCGCATAGAACGCCTTGTCCGCAAACAGCTTGATGCCCGTGGTCTTGTCGAACACGAAGGCCACGCCGACCTTCTTGCCTTCCGACAGCGCCTTCTTCACCCCCGCCAGCGTGCAGCCGGCCGAACTGTAGGCCGTGATGGCGCCGCCCTCGACCCAGACCTCGCCCCCCTCGCGCGGGCTCTTGATGGGCTTCTTGCAGAGCGGGTCGGTGCCGCCGATTTCATAACCGGCAAAGCTCGCCTTCTGCTTGTCGTAGTCGATCCCCTTCTCCTTGAATGCCTGCTTGATATAGCTGTCATTGACCCAGGCATCGGCATTGAAGGCCTTAACCCGCCCCATGCGGCTCAGCACACCGTGGTCGTATTTAACCGTCTCGATCCACTTCGGCTTGATGCTCGGATCGAGCGTATGGACGCCGCTGGGGCCGAGGAACATGTAGGCGACCTCTTTCTCGATCTTGGTCCACTCCTCGATCCTGGTCGCGGCCATGGCCGGGCTCTTGCGCACCCAGTCGTTCGCATCGAGCAGCGCCTTCAGGTAGGCCACCACGAACTCCGGATACTTGTCGGCGAAGTCCTTGCGCACCACGATGCCGTGGAAGGTCGGCACCCTGGTTTCCACGCCGTCGAAGATCTTGCGCGCAAAGCCGCGATAGGGCAGCAGTTCGGCGAAGGGCACGAAGTCGGAATGACCGTCGAGCTTGCGCTCCTGCAGGTTGGTGGTACCCACTTCCGGGCTCTGGCTGGCAAGGTCCCAGAAATCCTCTTTCCAGCCGCGGTCCTCCATCGCCTTCAGCAGCATGCCGTGGGCGGCGGAACCGAACGGAACCGACACCTTCTTGCCCTTCAGGTCGGACAGCTCGTAGTAGGGCGAATCCTTGTGGACCACCATACCGTTGCCCGCGCCGTTGATGTTGTAGGCGATCAGCGCGATCAGCTCGCTCTTGGTCTCGTTGCCCGCCTGGAAGGTGGCGCCATTCACCAGCAGCGGGTAGTCGCCCATCATGCCGATCTGCAGCTTGTTCGCCACCATGCCGTTGGTCACCGGCGGGCCCGAGGTGAAATTCTGCCAGTCGAGCTTGAAGTCGATGTCCTTGTACTTGGGCGTCTTCTTCAGCTCGGCGAGGTATTTGTCCAGCAGACCGAGCTTGTCGATCACGATGCCGCCGGTCACGGTGTTGGTCGTGGTGTTCTGCGTGCCGATGCCGACGGTCACCGTTTCCGCGTGGGCAGCCGCTCCGATCAACGCGCCAACACATGCCAGCGCCAGCGCCATACGACGAGGTATTGAAATTCCGGGAGTGAAACTGCGCATCTCTGCCATGTCATGCCTTCCTTCCTGTCGATTGATAGAAAAAAGGCCGTCCCCACTTACGCTGAAATTATTATTGATTGCTCTTTTCCTGTTCGGGCATCAGCCCGAAAACATCCAGACTAAGCTTGGCATCACGCCGCCTCCGTCATTTCCAGATACTGGAATTTGTCTTTCGTATCCACCCAATCATCGGCGTCCGCCAAGGGCTCCGGCTTGTCTTTGATGAGTGGCCAGGTTTTGGTTAGATCGGCATTGAGCGTGAGATATCGCGTATATTCATCCGGCAATTTTGCTTCGGCGAAGATCGCTCCGGCCGGACACTCATCGACGCACAGCGAACAGTCGATACACTCCTCCGGGTCGATCACCATGAAATTCGGCCCCTCATGGAAAGCGTCCACGGGACACACCGGCACGCAGTCACCGTACTTGCATTTGATGCAGGGTTCTGCAACAACGTAAGTCATGTCGTTCTCCTCATGTCGAGAGTTGCGTCAGAGCCAGGCGCGCAAGCTTGCGCACATCCGGATCGCTGTCATAAAGCGCATTCTCCAGCGCGGGAATTGCCGCCAAATCCCCGATTTCGCCCAATGCAACCACCGCTTCCTTACGCAGATTGCTAATCTCATGGCTCAGCGCGTCAATCAATACAGGTAACGCACTACGCGCTTTCAACTTGCCCAAACTCCGGGCGGCTTTCACGCGCACCTGCCAATAAGCGTCAGTCATAACCGGGACCAAATCGTTAGCGGCATCAACAAGCTTGAGCTTTCCCAATGTGACAGCCGCTTCTTCCCGCACCTGCCAGAAACCATCTCGCAGCGCCGCCACCAAAGTCTGTTTGACGACAATGGCGTCGGTGGAAAAACCCAAGGCACCGATAGCAATTCGCCGCGCTTCCGGGTCTGGATCGGTTGCGGCTATCTTCGCGATATCGGGCAGCGCATCGGCGTTACGCAAATACCCCAGCACGCCAACACCTGCACACCGGACGACGCTGCTATCTGAATCGAGCGCGCTCATTGCTGGAGCGAAGGCATCCGCTGCGCGTAACTCACGCACAGCGCGCAGTAACGCTGCTTGCTTGCTTGGCGTTATCTGTTCCGCAAGCGCTGCGAGAAGTGGCTCCGCCATTTCTCGCTCTTTCAATTCGGCCAGCGAGTCAGCGGCTGCTTGAGCCACATCCTTATCCGGATCGTCTAGCGCAGCGATCAAGGCACGTACTGCGTCGTGTGTCTCGTACCCCTCCAACAACCGCGCAGCTTCAACACGCACACCCGCATCGGGGTCATGCAAAGCGGTAATAAGCCAAGGCGAAATATTCGCTTCGTCACTATCCAGCAAATCCAGTACCGCTATACGACGCACACCCGCATCCGGGTCATGCAGTCGTTCAAGTAACTGTTGTTCGAGATCGATAATCATCATGGTTTACCCGGTATAGGTGGCATCACTTCGCCGTTGTGTTCATGACGAGCGGAGTTTTAATCATTCCGCTTTCATAGCTGTTCTTGAACCAGTTGTTCAGCAGCCTCTGAAAGACTGGCGTGACCTCGACAGAGATATCCTCCAGCCTGGATACGTTGTAATAAGGGTCGTCGCTCGACACCTGCCGTATGGTGTCCGGATCGATCCGCAACTTCTCGCCGAACCACTCGCTTGCCGTTTCCTTGTTCTTGGCAATAAACAGGATCGACTCACGCAGTGCCGCCAGGTATTTCTTTTTGACGGATGGATTGGCTTTCATAAAGTCAGTACGCATGATCGAAACGAAACGAAACGGCCAGGTATAGACAACCTTGGCGTTGAAGTCCTCTTTCAAACGCAGGACTTGCGGCTGCCTGATAACAATTGCATCGGCGAATTTTTGCGTTAACGCAAGTACCAATTCATTAGGCTGGGTATTCAGCAGTTGCACGTCGGAGGCCGGGTTCAAGCCCGCACCCTTAAGCAAGGTAAGCAAATCCAGGTACGAATCAGAGCCGAATGAAACGGCAATTTTCTTGCCTTTCAATTGTGAAACGTCAGTCACAGCACTGTCTTTTGCCACCATCAACGCATGACTCGACTGCCCCAAGGACGCAACAACCTCAGCGGCATCCGGCTGCTTCGAAAGCAATGTAGTGACCGGCATCAAACTGGTAATCACTGCATCAACCCGACCTGATGCGAAAGCCTCCATTGCAGGCGGGCCGTACTGAAAAAAACTGTATTCAGCGTCAAGGCCGTATTTTTTTGCGATTCCGGCACGCTCCATCACAACAGGAATTTGTCCATTCATGCCTGAAGGGTAGGCGATCCGGATCTTGATCGGCGCGTCTGCAGCATGCGCCAGTGCCGTCCAACCAAATATCGTGGCCATCAAGAACGCATGGAACATGGATTTGCAACGTACGATTGACATGTCGATCTCCTATCAAGAATTAAGCGTTACGCCAGGGAAGTACATACTTTTCAATCCAGCTCAGCATATGGGTCATTACCGAGCCAAGCACACCGATTACTGCCATACCAACCAGAACATAGGCCGTATCAAGATTGAGCCTGTTAACCTGGATCATGTAGCCCAGCCCAGATTGAGCGGCGACCAGTTCTGCTGTCACCACCGCCATCCAGGATTGACCGAGGCCAATCTTCAGTCCTGTCCAGATCATCGGCATCGCCGATGGGAGCATCACGAAACGAATGACGTCCATGCGCTTCGCCCCGAGGCATTTCGCCGCATACAAATGCTGGTGCTCCATCGCCATGCCCCCGGTGAAGGCATTGAGAAATATCGGGAAAAAAGCCGCAATGGCGGTGATGAAATAGCTGGTTTCATCGCCGATTCCAAACCACAGGATGCCCATAGGAATCCAGGCAATCGGCGGAATGGGACGAATCAAATGGATGATCGGCATGGCCAATCGCCGGGCAAACAAATTATGGGCAAGGGCCATCGCCAGAGGAACGGCAATGGCACTGGCAATAAAGAAACCAATAAACACCCGCTTCAAACTCGCCAGAACGTCCTGCAACAAACTGTTGTTCGCGATCAAATCCAGGAAACCCCGTCCCACGTCTATCGGCATGGGGAGCAAAACCGCATCATTTACGCTGTATGCAGCAAGTGCCCATACACCGAGAAAAAGCATCGCGCTTAGAACCGTCCAAATCGTTGCGTTTACCGTATTGGCGAGGCTCGCCAAACGCTCTACTGATAAGTGCGTCAGGCCGTTAATAGAATGTTCAATGCTTGCCATGTCATTCTCCAAGTAACACAGTGCATCAGGAATTGAAAACGCGCAGACTTTCTTCGCGAATGATGGATAAGATTTCGCGTCTGATTTCCCCGAAACGCGGGTTGGTCAAGGTCTCGCTCGTGCGCGGGCGCGGAATATCCACGAGGATTTCGCATTTGATGCCGCCCGGCATGGTCTTCATCACAAGAACCCGGTCTGACAGGAAAATCGCCTCGTCTACATCGTGCGTTACGAACACGACCGTAGTACGGAAGCTGCTCCATATCTTCAGCAGTTCTTCATGCATGATGGTTCGGGTCTGTGCATCGAGCGCGCCGAACGGCTCGTCGAGCAAAAGCACAGGGGGATACGTAGCCAGCGCGCGCGCGATGCCAACGCGCTGCTGCATCCCCCCGGAAAGTTGCGAAGGATAGAGGTCTTTGAACTTTTCCAAACCCACCAAACCGAGGAAGGTACGCCCCACCCCATCAGGGTTGGCCGCTCCCAACATCCTGGGGCCGAAGGCCACGTTTTGCAGCGCCGTCATCCATGGGAAAAGCGCGTGCTGCTGAAAAATCATGCCCCGTGCTTCATTTGGTTCGCCTACAGCCTCGCCATCGACAGACAGCTTGCCAGCGGTTGGTTTCACAATGCCGGCAATCGCATTCAACAAGGTAGATTTGCCACATCCGGATGGTCCTAGGAGCGCGATAAATTCACCTGGCTGGATATCTGCATTGGCATTTTCGAGCGCCACAGTGGTCGTGCCATTCCGCCGAAATTCAACGGACACGTTATCAATCTGAATGCGCCCGCGTACTGTTTTACAGCGTGTGTGTTCTACCTGCGATACGTCTTCTTGTTCCGGCTCGCGGATCAAACGGTTCGTCATGCTCACGTCGCTCTCCCTTATAATCAACGTTCGTTATAAAACGACCTCGGTGCTGTAGTACTGGCGCTTTATGCAGAGATAGGACTTCCATTTGCGCATTGCGCGCAAGCCTGTGAGGTAGTCTTCTAAGGCATGACCGATGGGGAAGGGCGCAGGTTTCGGTACGCTTTCAGACCCGTGTTTGCCCATCCTTAACTCGCGCTGGTCTATCAGCCAATCGTTATAGCTCTCGTATACGATATGGCCGTGCGGCGCATCCAGCGTGGCTGCGCGAATGCGTCCATCCAACTCCCAAAACAATGCAATCTCGTCCACCGATAATTTGCACGGTTCGGAATCAGCTTCATAACCCGCTGCTGCCAGCGCCTTACCCGCAGACGCCATGAAGATGCGTTGTTCTTTTTTGCTTAGCTGGTCTTTGTAGATGCCGATGAACTGTGTTGTGACAGGCTGCCCCAGCGGCGCATGGTCCCGGGTTCCACCGCGTGCTTTTGCAATATCGGTCTGGTGGAAATTGAGCATATTCGGGTCGTATGGCTCACCCAAAAACTCGCACACGCCCTTAAGCACGCCTTCTGAATCAGCAACCAACTCTTCGTAACTCACATCCAACCATTGGTCTGCAGGAAGGTTTGCGCGCCACGGCTCTACTGCTTCCTGACACATGCGCCACATTTCTGCTGCGCAATAAATATTGGTTGGGCCAAATCCGGACGCTAGGTAATCAGCACTCGCATCACGCCCGTCCCGAGTGATGAAAACCAATTGTGCATTGGGAAAATCTTCCAGAATCTCTTTGATATAGAACAAGTTGTATGGGGTTTTCTCACCCCAGCGAGGCTTGCCGGATTCTTTGGCGAAGCGCGCCATAACCGCATCGTAAGCCCCCGCAAAACTGGTCTCCTGTGCTGTCGATAGCAGTTCATCAACAATCATGCGCGGATTGACTTTCATTCCCCAGAATGGTGTCTTCAACCCGAATATCATTTCCTCCAGTAGCGTCTTGAAATTATCCTTTTGCGACAAGTCGCCGTAGGTATGCATAAAGGGACGGAAACGCGGGTAAAACCAGGCGACTTCCGGCACGGCGATACGCGGATGGCATCCCAGCATGGTCATTAGCAACGTGGTGCCCGAACGTTCAGCGCCAATCACGAAGATGGGGCGTTCTTTCAATGTAAGCGGCATTACTGGCTCTCCAGGTAAATTAGGTTTGATTTAACGCAACAGATACGGAATCTCGACGCGAATCGCCCCGGTCGGGCAATCCTTCTCGCACGGCAGGCAATACCAGCACTCGTCGTAGCGCATGTAAGCCTTTTTCTTCAGCAGATCGACCGCCAGCAGATCCAGCGGACACGATTCGACGCAGACGGTGCAGCCCTTGTCGGCAATGCAGGCGTCCTCGTTCACAACGACGGGCACAGACACCCGGTTCATGGTCATAGGCATGGAAAGGCTCCTTAGGCGGTGGCAGCCTGCTTAACGATACGCAGGCGGTTGTAGGCATCCTTCTCTTCATCGTCGAGCGCCACGATGTAGGGATCGATGGGTCGCTTGAAGCAGGTCATTTCGCCCGCCTCGTTTTTCTTCAGTTGCGCGTGGCAGAACCAGTTGGCATCGTCTTTCTCGGGATGCTCGACCCGGTAGTGATACAGCCCCCAGCGCGACTCGGTGCGGAACAGCGAAGCGCGTGCCGCCATTTCCGCGCAGTCGCGGATGAAATGCACTTCCATCGCGCGCATCAATTCGTGCGGATTCGAGGCGGACATATTGGCAAAGTCAGCACCAATTTCAGCGAAGCGATTGAGGCCGATCTCCATCTTCTTCGTCACCTTGGGCGGCTGCAGGTAGTCGTTCACGAAGCGGCGCAGCTTGTACTCGACCTGGCTCGGCGGCAGGCCGTCCGGGTTCGACAGCGGGCCCAGCACGCGCTTGCGCTCCGCCTCCACCTGCGCGGCATCGACCGCGGGCAGTGCGTGCGTGAGCGCATAGTCGGCCGCGCTTTCGCCGGCGAACTTGCCGTAAACGAAGGCGCCCAGCATGTAGTTGTGGGGGACGCAGGCGAGGTCGCCGGCTGCGTAGAGACCCGGCACGGTGGTCGCCGCGTGCTCGTCCACCCACACGCCGGAAGCCGAGTGCCCGCTGCACAGGCCGATTTCAGAAATATGCATTTCCACCATGCCCTGGCGGTAGTCGAGATGCCGCCCCTCGTGGAAACGTCCCCGGCTCGGACGCTCGTTGGTGTGCAGGATGTGTTCGATGGTGCTGATCGTCTCTTCAGCCAGATGATCCATCTTAAGGAACACCGGGCCGTTGCCGCCTTCGAGTTCCTTGTAGAACTCCATCATCATCTGGCCGCTCCAGTAGTCGCATTCGATGAAACGCTCGCCCTTGGCGTTCGATGTGTAACCGCCGAAGGGACCGGTGACATAGGCGCAGGCAGGACCGTTGTAGTCCTTGATCAACGGATTGATCTGGTAGCACTCGATGCCGGATAGCTCCGCGCCGGCGTGGTAGGCCAGCGCATAGCCGTCGCCGGCATTGGTCGGATTTTCATAGGTGCCGAACAGATAGCCGGAGGACGGCAAGCCCAGGCGCCCAGCCGCGCCGGTGCACAGAATCACCGACTTGGCGCGGATCACACCGAACGTGCCCTCGCGGGTATCCAGCACCATCGCACCGGCGATCGCACCGTTGGCGTCCAGCAGCAGGCGGGTCGCCATGTAGCGGTTGGTGATCTCCACCCGCGCCTTCTTCAGCTGGCGATACAGCACCTTCTTCATGTGGTGCCCTTCCGGCATCGGCAGCACATAGGTGCCGATGTGGTGTACCTTCTTCACCGCATAGTCTCCGGTCTCGTCCTTCTCGAACTTCACCCCCCAGCGATCGAGCTGGTTGATCATGTTGAAGCTCTCCTTCGCGTAGGCCATCACCGTCTTCTGGTTGACGATGCCGTCGTTGGCGACAGTGATTTCCTTCACGTATTGCTCCGGCTCCGCATGGCCCGGAATCACCGCATTGTTGAGGCCGTCCATGCCCATCGAGATGGCGCCGCTGCGCTTCACGTTGGCCTTCTCCAGCAGCATCACCTTCAGCGCCGGGTTCTTTTCCTTGGCCTTGACGGCCGCCATCGGACCCGCCGTCCCGCCGCCGATCACCAGCACATCCACTTCAACAATCAACTCACTCATGCAAATCTCCTAAACGTGTGAACGTTCGATGCGCATCCGGTACTGGAACGCATCACCGCGGTAATACAGATATTCGAAATCGATCGGCTTGCCGTCGGCGGTCATGGTGAGCCGCTCGATGCGCAGCACCGGCGCCCCCTCCTCCACCTGCAGTTGGCGGGCCAGATACTCATCTGCCAGCATTGACTCGATCTGCAACTCGGCTTCGCCCAGAGCAAGCCCATAGTCGTTTTCCAGAATCAGGAACACGTCCCGATGCGCCAGGTCTTCCTTGGCCAGGCGTTCGCCAATCGCTCGGGGCACATAGGTCACGTCGAGCGAAATAGGCGCCCGATTGAGGTAGCGAACCCGGCGCAATTCCATGACTTCTTCGGTCTGGTTTACCCCCAACCTTGCGGCCACGACCGAGTTGGCCATCAAATTTTTGAGGCTCACCACGCGCGAGAAGGTCTCGTAACCCATACGCGACATCGCCTCGCCAAAGCCCTGCAATTGGGCGATATCCTGGAAAGCTTTGGGCTTGGAGACGTAGGT
>JAKBJA010000014.1 GCA_021836225.1 Pseudomonadota bacterium
TGACATGATGGCAGGTTTCTTGCAGTGGAACTCCTGATTTTTCGACAAGGAGCCAACCATGAGCACGAAGTTGAAGTCCAGTTTGGGCCCCCTGCATCTTTGGGGCATCGCAGTCGGTCTGGTGATTTCCGGTGAATACTTCGGCTGGAGCTATGGCTGGGGCGCTGCGGGCACGCTGGGCTTCCTGGTGACCACCATCCTCGTGGCGAGCATGTATGCCGCATTCATTTTCAGCTACACCGAGCTCACTGCCGCCATTCCCCATGCCGGCGGCCCCTTCGCATACAGTCGCCGCGCCTTTGGCCCGGCAGGCGGGCTGATCGCCGGGCTGGCGACGCTGATCGAATTTGTTTTTGCGCCACCTGCCATCGCTTTGGCCATCGGCGCCTACCTCAATGTGCAATTCCCGGCGCTCGATCCGAAGACCGCGGCAGTGGGGGCCTACATCGTCCTCATGGGGCTCAACATTCTGGGGGTCCGTATCGCTGCGACTTTCGAGCTGATCGTCACCGTGCTCGCGGTGTTCGAACTGCTGGTGTTCATGGGGGTGGTGGCGCCGGGATTCAGCGTCAGCAATTTCGTGCTCAACGGCTGGGCCGGACAGGACCAGTTCAGCGGCGCGGCGCTGGCCGGCATCTTCGCGGCGATTCCGTTTGCGATCTGGTTCTTCCTGGCCATCGAGGGCGCGGCGATGGCGGCCGAGGAAGCGAAGGACCCCAGGCGCACCATTCCCGTCGCCTACATCAGCGGCATTTTCACCCTGCTGGTGCTGGCTTTCGGCGTGATGATCTTCGCCGGTGGCGTAGGCGACTGGAAGGCCCTGTCCAACATCAACGACCCGCTGCCGCAGGCCATGAAGGCAGTCGTCGGCGAGCGCTCCGGCTGGCTGCACATGCTGGTGTGGATCGGCCTGTTCGGTCTGGTGGCAAGTTTCCACGGCATCATCCTCGGCTACTCGCGCCAGTTCTTCGCGCTCGCTCGGGCCGGCTACCTGCCCGCCTACCTGGCCAAGCTGCATCCGCGTTTCCAGACCCCGCACCGGGCGATCATCGTTGGCGGCCTGATCGGCATCGCAGCCATCTACAGCGACGGTCTGATCAATCTGCAGGGCATGAGTCTCACCGCAGCGATGATCACCATGGCGGTGTTCGGCGCCATCGTCATGTACATCATGAGTATGCTGAGCCTGTTCAAGCTGCGCCGCAGCGCGCCCCTCATGGAACGCCCGTTCATAGCGCCCGGCTATCCGGTGGTGCCTGCCGTCGCCCTGGTGCTGGCAGTCGTCTGCTTGATTGCGATGGCTTGGTTCAACGCCGTGATCGGCCTGGTGTTCGTCGGCTTCATGGCCATCGGCTACGGCTACTTCTACTTCACCGCACACCAGCGTGCCGCGGCGCCGGAAGACGCCCTGCTGGAGGGGGGCTGATCCCGGGCTCGGGCTGAATCATGGCCTACCGAAGCACCGTCGGCCTGCGCGGGCACGTCTTCTCCAGCCTGCGCGAGGTCATGGCCAAGGCCAGCCCGGCCCGCTCCGGCGATTACCTCGCGGGCTTGGGGGCGGGCAGCTACGAGGAGCGCATGGCGGCGCGCATGGTGCTCGCCGAACTGCCGTTGCGCACTTTCCTCGATGAGGCGCTGATTCCCTATGAAACGGACGAAATCACCCGCCTGATCGTCGACCGCCACGATGTGGCTGCCTTCGTCCCGGTCAGCCACCTGACGGTCGGCGATTTCCGCAACTGGCTGTTGCTCGACAGCACCGACAGCGCGGCCCTGGCGGCGCTGGCGCCGGGCATCACGCCGGAGATGGCGGCTGCGGTGAGCAAGCTGATGCGCAACCAGGACCTGATCCTGGTGGCCCGCAAGTGCCGCGTGGTGACCCGCTTCCGCAACACCATCGGTCTGCCCGGCCACCTCGCCGTGCGCCTGCAGCCCAACCACCCCACCGACGATTTGCGCGGCATTGCGGCCAGCCTGCTCGACGGACTGTTTTACGGCGCGGGCGACGCGGTGGTCGGCATCAACCCGGCGAGCGATTCGCTGGGCGCGATGCATGCCTTGTGGCAGATGCTGGACGAGGTACGCGCGCGTTTCGACATCCCGATGCAGAGTTGTGTGCTCACGCATGTCACCAGCCAGATCCAGGCGATCGAACAGGGGGCTCCCATCGATCTCGTGTTCCAGTCGATCGCCGGCACCGAGCAAGCCAACTCGAGCTTCGGCGTCACGCTCGCCCTGTTGCGCGAGGCGCACGAGGCGGCGCTGTCGCTCAAGCGCGGCACGCTGGGCGACAACGTGATGTATTTCGAGACTGGCCAGGGCAGCGCGCTCTCGGCTGGCGCCCACCACGGCGTCGATCAGCAGACTTGCGAAGCGCGGGCCTATGCGGTGGCGCGCGAGTTTCGGCCCTTGCTCACCAACACCGTGGTCGGCTTCATCGGCCCGGAGTACCTGTACGACGGCAAGCAGATCATCCGTGCCGGCCTGGAGGACCACTTCTGCGGCAAGCTGCTGGGCGTGCCCATGGGATGCGACGTGTGTTATACCAACCACGCCGAGGCCGACCAGGACGACATGGATACCCTCATGACCCTGCTCGCCAATGCCGGGTTTAACTTCATCATGGGCATTCCGGGCGCCGACGACATCATGCTCAACTACCAGAGCACGTCCTTCCACGACGCGCTCTATCTGCGCACCCTGCTGGACCTGAAACGGGCTCCCGAATTCGACGCCTGGCTGACGAGCATGGGCATTGCCGATGCGCATGGCCGGCTGCGCGAGGTGGGGCGCGAGCACAGCCTGTTGCGCGAATTGCCCGTCCTGCGTGCGGCATGACGACAAAACCGTCGCCGCCATCTCCCGTGGCCCTGGTACAAGACAATCCGTGGGAATCCCTGCGGCGCCACACCGCGGCCCGCATCGCCCTGGGCCGGGTGGGGCCCAGCTTGCCAACCGGCGAGGTCCTGCGCCTTGGGCTGGCCCATGCCCAGGCGCGCGATGCGGTGCATCGGCCGCTCGATTTCGACGCGCTGCACCGTGAACTGCTGGGGGACGGTTGGCCGGTGCTGCGTGCGCATAGCCAGTCACCCAACCGCCAGACCTACCTGTTGCGTCCGGACCTGGGGCGCCGACTGCTTGAAGCGGACGGGGCGGCGTTGCGCACACGGCGTGCTGCGGCGGAATTGGCGATCATCGTGGCCGACGGCCTGTCTTCCTCCGCCGTGCAGCAACACGCGCAACCCCTGCTTGCGGCCTTCCGCACGTGCTTCGACACGGACTGGGCGAATACGCCGGTGGTGCTGGTCGAGCAGGGACGGGTCGCGATCGGCGACGAAATCGGCGAGGCCTTGCGCGCCCGGCTGGTCGCGGTGCTGATTGGCGAGCGGCCTGGGCTGAGCTCGCCTGCCAGCCTGGGCGTTTATCTCACTTTCGCACCGCGCCAGGGACGCATGGACAGCGAGCGCAACTGCATTTCCAACGTGCGGCCGGAAGGCTTGGCCTACCCTCTGGCTGCCCATAAGCTTGCCCATTTGTGCCGGGCCGCGCTGCGCCTCCAGCTGACCGGCGTCGACCTCAAGGATGACAGCGACCTGCTTGCATCGCCGGCGTGATTCGGCTGGCAGCCGTGCCTGGCGCGGCCTTTCGGGAAAACCAGAAAATAGCGCGCCAATGGCGCGCTATTTCGTCCTGGGGGCGTCGAGGTTTATTTCGAGGCGGATGCCGCGGCCGAGCTGTGGAGCAGGGCGGATATAAACGCCTGATCCTCGAACAGCATTTTCATGCCGCTTTCGAGCGCACGCTCAAGCGCGATCTTGGCGTTGTTGCCGCTCGCGAGTTGCGTATTCTTCTCCATGCCCTGCGCGATGATCTGCTTCGAGAAGAGGAGCGCACCGCTGTTCGATTTCACGATAACCGACATGTTCAGGTCGGCCACGGCATCGCCGGCGAAGAAGCCCATTTTGTGATCGTTGTAGAAGCGGGTGAGGTCGGCAGCGATCCTGACGAGCGCCGCATCCGAGCCGAGCTGGAAGCCGCGGGCCTGAAGCTCTTTCTCAATGGCCTTGCGGACAGTGACAGCCACATCCTCGGCAGTGGTGATGGGCGCCATTTCCATGCCGTAGCCGTTCTTCTTGCTGCTGACCTTGCTTTTGTCCAATCGCTGGTCGGTGACCTGCACGTTCACGGAAACGGCGTCAGCCCCTGCAATTCTGGAAACGCCTGTCTGCTGGGTGTAATTGAGCTCGACCTGCTCGGTGGTGAGCGCGCAGCCCGACAGGCTGGCCACGGCCACGCAGCATGCGAAGGCCAGTGATTTTGCTTTCATTTTTCTGTTCCCCTGGGTGTTGAATGGCGCTGAAACCATTTTCAGCACGGCCATTATGCTTGGCCGGTTCGCCGGCTCACAAGGGGTTTCGCCGGTACAGCCTTCTTTGCCGATTTATCAGCGCCGCCGCCTGACCGGGCGATCGCTTGCCGGTAACGGTTGCCCGGATTGCCAGATGTCTATGATGAAGATGTTCAACAGGCTTCGAACAGAAAGGGGATGCGATGAATTTTCTTGGCGCAGTCATTCTGGTGGCTCTGTTTGTGATCGCCGTATTTACCTTGGCGAACTGGTCGGTTCTCAGCGCGCCGGCCACGCTGTCCTTCATCGTGTTCGAAGTAGAAGGGCCGCTCGGCGTGATCCTGCTCGGTGCCATGCTGGTTCTGGTGGCGCTTTTCGTCCTCTATGCCCTGACCCTGCGCACCAACACGCTGATGGAGTCGCGCCGCCACAACCATGAACTGCAGGCCCAGCGCAAGCTTGCGGAAACCGCCGAAGCCTCGCGCCTCAGTGAATTACGTGCGCAGATCGAGCGTGAATTCGCCCGGTTGCGCACTGCCATCGGGGCAATCGACGGACAGATGGACAGGCACGAGCAGTCGATGAAGCAATCGCTGGACGAAGCTGCCAATGGTCTGTCTGCGCTGGTGGCCGAAATGGGCGACAAGATCGACCGTGCGCTTGCACGGACTGCGACCGAAACGAAAGGAACCTGAGATGCGTACCCGTGACGACCCTGTACAGATGATGCACACCATGCTGGACACATTGAATGCCGAAATCGATGCCTTGACGGAGCGGGCCGAAAATGCCGGGGCCGACGTACGCGACGAGATCGCCGAGCTTCGCACAAAACAGGACGAGGCCCGTGCCAGGCTGGCTTCGTTGCGTAATGGGGGCGAAGGGGCGTGGAAAATTTGAAGGTCGGCGTCGAGAATGCCGGAATGCTGTCCAGGCTCTTCCGCTGAACGCCGGGCACACGCTATCCGGCCAGCCCTCTGCATGCCCGGGCAAACCAGAATCGGCCGGTATGAAGTGGTATCCGTGCTCGGGCAGGGTGCGATGGGGGCGGTCTATAAGGCGATTGATCCGCTGACTGGGCGTGCCGTCGCCGTCAAGACGATCAACCTCGACCTTTCGAATGAAGAACGCGCTGAGTTCGAAGAGCGCTTTTACCGCGAGGCCAAATCCGCAGGCCGCCTGAGCCACGCCAATATCGTCACCATCTACGATGTGGGCGAGACCGACGACATCGCCTATATCGCGATGGAATACCTGGAAGGGCAGTCGCTGCGCGAGGTGCTCGATTCCGGCGTGGTGTTGCCGATAGAGATGATCCGCAGCATCACGGCGCGCGTTGCGAGTGCGCTTTACTACGCGCATGAAAACCACGTGGTACACCGCGACATCAAGCCTGAGAACATCGTGATCACGCTTGACCATGACGTCAAAATCATGAATTTCGGCATTGCCCAGATTCCTGCCGGTTCGCCCATGCAGCCTGGCACGATTCTGGGGATTCCGGGGTCGCCCAAGTACATGGCTCCAGAGCAGGTGGCGGGTGGGAACACCGATGGCAGGACAGACGTTTTTGCCCTGGGGGTGGTGTTGTACGAAATGCTGACCGGGGTGACGCCTTTCAATGGCGACAACCTTGGCGCCATCACGTACAAGATATTGAAAGAAGAGCCCCTACCACCCAGCACGCTCAATGCCCGCGTGCCGCCGGTGTTCGACCGGATCATCAGCCGGGCACTGGCAAAGCGCCCCAGGGATCGTTACCAGACAGCTTTGGCGTTCGCCCGGGATTTGCGAAAACCAGATGCCGCCATATGCCAGATAGCGTGCCGACCCGCTGCAAGCAATGGGCCGGCAAAGGCCGTACAGACAAGCGGGACGCCGGCCGAGCAGCAAGACGCGACCTCGTTTCCACCCCCGCACAACGCTCGGGGGATCAAGGAAAAAGCAGCCTCTCTTCTGGGGAAGGCACAGCAGGGCCGCAAGCCATTATTGCGTGCAATCCTGATCTTGATCATGGCTGCGTTGGTGTTGTATTCGCAGGATCATCAACCTCGGCGTGACGAGCCTGCAGCCCCCTTGGCAAAGCCAACGGTTTCCGCGGCGCCAGCGGTTCTGGCAACACCAGCGGTTTCAGCAACGCCAGCGGTTTCAGCGTCGCCAAAGGTTTTGTCAAAGCCAAAGGTTTCAGTAAAGCAAAGACTTTTGGCAAAGCCTGCTGTGCCTGAATCGGAAAGTGTGCCCTCGCCAGTTTCAGTGACGCAGCCGAATGCCACCCTGACCTTGGCAATTTCGCCTTGGGGTGAGGTGGTCGTCGACGGAAAAAGCGTCGGCGTATCCCCCCACTCACCGCGCTGCAACTCGAGGCGGGGACGCACCTGGTGGAAATACGTAATCAGGGATTCGAACCCTACCGCAATACCGTGAACCTGGAGCCCGACACGCCGCTCAAGATCAAGCACAAATTCAAATAAGGATATGGCCATGAAGCGGAGGGGTGGACTGCTGCTTTGCGCGGCACTGCTGATGACTGCCTGCGCTTCGCCCTTCATGCGGGATGCGGGCCTGGACAAACTCGCTCCCCGCAAGGCCGAGCAGGACTTGTCGTCAGGAATCCGGGCTTACGAAGACGGGGAGTATGCAAGCGCCGTCCGGCTTCTGCAGAACGCGCTATCAGGAGGGCTGCTCCTGAATTCCGACAAGGTGGCGGCGCACAAGTATCTGGCTTTCATCCATTGCGCCCAGGCGCGGGAAGCATCATGCCGCAATGCGTTTCGCAAGGCGCTGGAGCTCGATCCAGAATTTGAATTGAGCCCGGCAGAATCGGGCCATCCCTTGTGGGGGCCCGTCTTCAAATCGCTCAAACACTCGATGAGGAAAAGGCCCTGAATATCGCTAGGCTGGGCTCAATTCACGCTGAGGGCCGTGCCCCCCGCCTCCTGTACGCCTTGATCATAAGACCCCCGGGGGTGAGATCGAACCGCCAAGTCGCGCCGATCGCGACCGCCATCAGGAAGGAGTCGGCGTTCATCCCCAGCGCTGCCATCCAGAGAGCAAAAAACCTTCCTGCCTAGCCTGAATGGTTTAAGTGGCTAGAATGAAATTCAATTTTCGCCACCGTTGGAATCGATATGATGAAATCAGACCCGATGTCAAAGGCTGTAAATAAAACCTTCGCGACTGCACTGGCGGTGACTGTTTTCTCGCAGCCCGCCCTGGCTGCCGAAGCGACCTCTGCCGGTACGCCTGATCTGGCGTCGATCAAACAGCAACTGGATGAGCAATCCAGGGAGCTGGCGGAACAGCAGCGACAACTGGCGGCGGATCTGAAAAAGCTGGAAACCCACAAGCGGGCGCTGGATGACAGCCAGCGCCGACTGGAGTCGCTGCGACGGCAGCTGGGCATGGCGCCGAACGAGCAGCAGGTCGCAAGCGCCGACCTGGCAGTTTTGTCTGGCGGCCAGTCGTCGGCGAGCAGCCAGGACATCGGCACGGTGGATGTGGGAACGCTTTTCGCGCAACCCACCATCCTCACCCCCCAGGGCACGCTGGTATTTGAACCCTCCCTGCAGTATGCCTTCAGTTCCTCGGACCGTGTTTCGATCGTCGGCTACAGCATCCTGCCGGCCCTGGTGATCGGCCTCATCGACGTGCGCAGCGTCAAGCGCAGTACCTGGATCGCTTCCGCCGGCCTGCGTTACGGCCTGACCAACCGGCTGGAAATCGAGGCCAAGCTTCCTTACGTCTATCGCAACGATGACACCATCAGCCGGCCCCTCAATTTGAACTCCGCTGCTGCCGAAAGACTATTCAGCGCCGATGGTAATGGGCTGGGCGACATCGAGCTGGCTGCGCGCTACCAGCTCAACCTGCCCAAAGGGAACGATCCCTTCTATGTTGCCGGCCTGCGCCTGAAAACCCGCACCGGCAAAGACCCGTTCGAGGTTGAATATCTCGAGGCCAGCAGCCCTCAAAATTTCGGCACGTTTCAAAAGGAGCTGCCTACCGGCTCGGGCTTCTACAGCCTGCAGCCCAGTCTGAGCGCAGTCCTGCCAACCGACCCGGCGGTATTTTTCGGCGGCATCAACTATCTGTGGAACATCAAGCGTGACGTGAATAAAGAGGTGGGTGGACCTGGTAACTTTGTCGGGGAAGTGGATCCGGGCGACTCCATCGGCATCAACCTGGGCATGGGTCTTTCGCTCAATGAAAGAAGCGCCTTCAGCATCGGCTATGAACACACCTGGATCGGCAAGACCAAGGTGGATGACACCAGTCCCGATACCGCGACCTCGACCCAGCTGGCCAGCCTGCTGGTGGGCTACTCCTACAAGCTGGGCAAGACCACCAACTTCAATCTGTCCATCGGTGCCGGTCTGACGGAAGACACGCCGGACACCCAGATCACCGTGCGCTTGCCAATCCGCTTTTAGGCGCACGGTGTTGCCAGCAACAGGCAACAAAGAACAAAGCCAGGCAATGCCTGGCTTTGTTTTCGGGAGGGGGCGGTGCGCTGTTAGCTAACGTATTCCGGCGGCCAGTGCCTGGTTGAGCGCGGCGTCCAGCCGCATCGCAGCGGCGGCGCTCTGGATCGACAGGGTCGCGTTCAGTATCGTGAGGTTGCGGATGACCTGATCGTTCACCGTATTCTGGATCACCGTGTTGAGCGAACTCAGTGACTCGGGCAGGGTGAATACATTGCCGGTTCCGTTCTGGACCAGGGTGATGATGCCCTGATTGTTGATTACCTGGGAGGCCACGATGGGGGTGAGCGCCGCTTCTGCCGGTGTTGCGGCGGACACTGGCAGGGCTGCGTTCTCTGCTCGGGTTGAGGGCTGCGTTGAGGCCGCCAATGCTGCGGCAGCCGGCGCAGGGTTGGCAGCGATGAGCTGGAGCGGATTGAGCTTCATGGATGACACCAGTTCTCCATTGATGTAGGTGAGCTGCTCCAGGGAAAAGGCCAGCATCAGTTGCATGCCGTTGAAGTTGAATTCAAATCCCCCGCGCATCCTGTCTAGCTCCTCATCGCTGGCGGCAGCATAGCCCTCGAAGGCCGGAAAGGCGGCCTGCACCGCGCCGCAGATGAGCATGCCGATGAGCATCAGCAGCTTGCGTATGAAATGTGGGCACATGGCGGTACCTCAATAGTCGCCGACCTGCCGGCGCAACAAGGTCACGTTGGTCATGTCGTTGGGGCCGGTGGCCAGGTCGATCGGGGCTTTTTCACGCACCCGCCAGTCCAAGGGGTGATTGAAAACAGCCTTCTGGTTAAGGCCGTTGATGACGAAAAGAATCTTGTTCACCATCATTTTCTCGAATTGCCGCTGCGGATAGACGCGTCCGCCCAGCGAGGGATCGCCGACGGCGACCTTGCCGTCGCGGATGCCCTTGATGACCACGAAATGGTTGTAGCCGTTGTCGCGCACCAGCGCGATGGCCGGAATGCCCACGCCCTCCAGTCGCTGAAGGGGCGCGGGATAGCCGTCGGCAGAATAGCCCCGGGCTTCGAGGAAGCGCTTGAGGTCGAGCAGGGAAAATCCCTCGCGACGGATTTTATTGTGATCCCCGTTATTCCACATGGTCTTGAAGATGGTGGCCTCGTCGACCGGGTCGCCGTAATGGTAGGTCAGCAGGGTGGAGAGCGCCGCCGAGCCGCAGCTGAAATCAAGCTTCTGGCGTACCGTCAAACGGAACTGGCGCTCCTTGATACTCATGACATTCACGTTCATGGAGCCGAAACCGGCCCCCGGTATGACCACCGATCCCGACCAGACTGGCGGGGCCAGCAGGGGGAGCAGCAGAAAAAGCAGCAGGGCGCGCACCTCACTGCACCTGCAGGTTGAGGATCATGGCATTCTGAATCAGTACGTTGTTGCCTGAATTCTGGATCAGCGTGGAGAAGCCGGTACTGCCGGCCAGCGCGCCATCGGTAACGAAGTTGCCGCCTGTTACGGTATTCAGGGCGCTGTTCTCGTACAGCGCGGCATCCAGATCGTTGATGTTGGTGATGGTTGCACCGCCACGGTATTCCGACAATGCCGAATCGGAGAGGGCGCCATCGAAGGCGGCCGTCATTTCACTCGAGTCGCTTGTCGCAGGCGCCTCTTCAGCCCGGGCGGCTTGCCCGACCATGGCCGAACCTGCAGCGAAAAATATCAGGATTGCATGTTTCATGGCATTCATCCTTCCGGGTAAAAACCCGGGACCGCAAACGTGCGGTCCCGGGGTCACACGGTTACTGCACTGTCAGGTTGGCTTGAACGGTCACGCCAATCTGGGTCAGCGCATTGGCTCCGGTGTTTTGCGACACGGAGATGATGCCGGCGCCATTGGTCAGGCTGCTGGAGATGGTGTTGGAGGCATCGTAGGTGCCGGCGTTGCCGCCATGTGAATCCCCGCCGTTGCCGCCAACCCCGCCGTTGCCTGTGGTGGCCGAGGCCATGGCGCTGCTCGTGGCGCTGCCGCCCAGACCGCCCGCACCGCCACCGCCGTTGGCGGTTGCAGCGCCGCCGGCACCGCCCGCACCACCGCTACCGCCGGTGCCGCCGGTCGCGCCTGCGCCGCCCACGCCGCCTGCGCCGGTGCCGCCGGTTCCGGTCGCACCCACTGCGCCGGCGCCGCCGGTGCTGGTGCCGGTCGCACCTACCGCGCCGGTGCCGCCCGCGCCGCCGGTGCCAGTGGCACCCACCGCGCCTGCGCCACCCAGGCTGGTGCCGGTTGCGCCGGTGCCGGTCGCGCCGGTGCCGGTCGCGCCAGTCGCGCCATTACCCGCAGTGCTGGTGCCGGTTGCGCCGGTACCGGTTGCGCCAGTGCCGGTCGCCGCGGCTGCACCGCTGCCTGCGGTGTTGGTGCCCGCCGCGCCGGTACCGGTTGCGCCCGTGCCGGTCGCCCCGGCCGCGCCGGACCCGCCCGCGCCGCCGACGCCCGCGCCACCCGTGTCGGTGCTGGCAGTGCTGCCGCCGGTAGAGCCACCCCCTGCGCCACCTGTGGCGGTGCCATCATTGCCATTTTCGTTGGCGCTGGCATCGCCGCCATTGGCGCTGGCTAGCCCGCCAGCGCTCGAGCTGCCGCTGTCGCCGCCAATGCCCTTGCCGCCGTCATCACCATTGCCGCCGGAGCCGCCGGAGCCGTAGCCGCCGGAGCCCAGTCCGCCAACGGCATCGCCGTTGCTGCCGCCCGAGCCGCCGGAGCCACCGGACCCCGAGCCGCCGGACCCTGAGCCGCCCGATGCATTGCCGGAACTGCCGCCCGAGCCGCCGGATCCGCCTGAGCCGCTACCGCCATAGCCCGATCCGCCTGCCACATCGCCGGAACTGCCGCCGGAACCCCCGGAGCCGCCGTGGCCCATGCCGCCGTCACCGCCGGAACCGCCGGAACCGCCCATGGCTGCCCCGCCGTTGCCGCCGGAGCCGCCTGAACCGCCGTGGCCCATGCCACCCGTGCCACCCCCGGCGTCGCCGCCGTTTCCGCCCGTGCCGCCGTCGCCTGCGTGGCCGGCCCAGGTGTCGCCACCGATGGCCTTGGCATAACCGCTGCCGCCGTCGCCGCCATATGCACCGCTGGCCTGGCTGTTGGCGTTCTGATTAGCATCGCCGGCATTGCCGCCCATGCCGCCATTACCAGCGGTACCGCCGCCGTAGGCGGTGTTGCCGCTTCCCTCGACGTAGTTGTCGTGCACTTCACCGTTCAGGACGGTGGTTGCCGTTACGCTGGGATTAAAGGAATTGTTGTTCTGGGTGGCCGTGGAAGCATCGCTGGCCGCGGCTCCAGAACCGTTCTGGTTGGTGTTGATGCTGTTATCGCTGTTATCGCTGTTGTCACTATTGTCGCTGTTGTCGCTATTGTCACTGTTGTCGCTGTTGTCACTGCTGTCGTTGCCGGAATTCAGGGAGGCAGTTGAAAACTCATTCGCAGCAGCACCCGTTTGCGCACTCTGGTCGGAGGTCGCGGTGGCGGTCTGCGTCACTGAATCATTTGTGTCGGCAGTGTTATTGGTGGTGGGATTGGCCCAGGCCTGGGCTCCCACGCCCATGGCCATGGCCATGGCTGTCGCTAAAAGTGTCTTGTTCATTTCCATGCTCCTATGCTGATCGTTGATAACAGGCATCATCCCGAGCCGGTAAAGCCAAGCTCATATGCCCATTACGCAATAGTTGTGCCATGCGAATAAGCGATTGAAATAAAAGGATATTGTTTGTTCAATCGCCGTGGGTGGTGGCGATCCAAGGAGAGTGTGTGTTTCAAATGTGAAACGCGAGCGCGGCAAGCTGCCACAGGCACCCACTGTTTGTTCAATTAAATCAATTGGTTGTTTTCCATGTGCCAGGCTGATCGGAGTTGTCTAGTTTTTAAGGCGGATTGAGGACGGGACCGAAAGGGCGGGCGCGGCCGAGGTGATCACCCGAAGTCGCGTCACCGTTTTTGCGATTGCAGTCTGTGGACACCAAGATGACGTGCAGAAAAGTGGTCGCTAGCCATCCGAAAGTTCTCTATTCATAAATGTGAACTACAGTGAGTTGTCGAGGCCGATTCATAGCAAAGGAATAGAGACAGGCCTGGCACGGGCCAATAAAAATTATGGGTTGGTCGCTGCGGCTAAATGCGGGAGGGGGATGGACTAGGAGAGCAAATGTCCGAACGCCTGGTGATTGTGCAGGCCCCTGCGCCGATGTTCAAACAGCTCAACGGCCTGTTGGCTGAGGCCGGATGGCGCGCGCTGGGGGTGACCGAATTCGAGGCGCTCCCCCAGACGGCGCGGCAAAACGTGCATGCCGGGGTGGTCCAGTTGAATGAAGGCAACGAGGCTGGGCTTAATGGCCTGGAGGAATTGATGGCAGGCAGGCCGGACATCGAGTGGCTTGCATTGGTGCAGCCTGCTTGCTTGTCGAGTGAAGCCTTGCGCAATTTCCTTAGATACCGGTGTTTTGATTTTCATACCCTGCCCATAGACCGGGAGCGTCTTTTGACCAGCCTGGGCCATGCGGAGGGCAAGGCCAGATTGGTCAGCGTGAACGCGAACAACACCAGGATCACAGGCCGTCACGGCATGATCGGTCGCAGCGCGGCGATGCTTGGCCTGTATCGCGATATCGAAAAAGCCAGTGGTGTCGATGCGCCGGTCATGATCGGCGGCGAGAGCGGCACCGGCAAGGAACTGGTCGCGCGCGCGATTCACCAGTTGTCCCCGCGCCGCGACGGCCCGTTCATCGCGGTCAACTGCGCTGCGCTGCCAGCGCATCTGATCCAGGCCGAGTTGTATGGCCATGAGAAAGGTGCTTTTACCGGGGCGCATCAACGCAAGATCGGGCGCCTGGAAGCGGCGTCGGGCGGCACGATCTTTCTCGATGAAATCGGTGATCTGCCGCTGGAGCTGCAAGTCAACCTCCTGCGTGTGCTGCAGGACAGCGTAATCGAACGCCTGGGCTCCACCCGTGAAATCCGTCTCGATGTGCGGGTGATCGCCGCCAGCCATGTGGAACTGGAGCAGGCGGTGACAGAGGGCCACTTTCGTACCGATCTGTATTACCGAATCAACGTGCTGCGGCTCAATTCGCCGCCGCTCCGCGAACGGGATGGCGACGTGGAATTGCTGGCGCGTGCCTATTTCGACACGTTCTCGAAGGAATCCAGAGGCGTGGTGCGGGGGTTCAGCTGTCAGGCCATGCAAGTCATGGCCAACTACGAATGGCCGGGGAATGTCCGCGAGTTGATCAACCGGGTGCGCCAGGCAGTGATTCTGAGCGAAAACCGGCTGCTGACACCGGGTGATCTGGGGCTGGAAAAACGGGTAACCAGCAATGGCTTGCTGACGCTGGAAGAAGCCCGTTCACGTGCCGAACAGGACACGATCCGCCGCGCGTTGCGGCGCAATCAGAACAACGTCACCGCGGCGGCCCGCCAGCTCGGCGTGTCCAGGGCCACGTTCTACCGGCTGTTGGAACGCGCCTCGAATGTCGATGATGCGCACCGGCGGACCGGTTTCGATTTCGGGAAACCGGGCGCATTTCAACTCCGGCCGGATTAGGCAGCTGGTCGCGCCAGGATCCGGCTTGCAAGCCCGGAGATGGTCCAGCTTGCACGATGAACCTTTTTAATTGGGTGGCTTTTCGGTAGGCTTCGCGCTAATCCTACGAAAACCGACCCTATGCATTTCACCCCCGACTCCTTCCGCGCCTGGCCGACCAAACGAATCACCCTGCTCGGTATGTCCGGCGTCGGCAAGACCCATATCTCGAGCATGCTGCGCGGCCACGACTGGTTCCACTTTTCCGGTGACTATCGCATCGGCACGCGTTACCTCGACGAACCGATTCTGGACATCATCAAGCAGCAGGCCATGCTGGTGCCCTTTCTGCGCGACCTGTTGCGCAAGGACTGGATCGACATCAAGAACAACATCAAGATTCACGACCTCGGGCCGGTGCTGACTTTTGTCGGCAAGCTCGGCGGGCCGGAGTGGGGCGGGCTCCCGCTCGACGAGTTCTCGCGCCGCCAGGGGGCCTACCGCGACGCCGAAATCGCCGCGATGAAGGATGTCCCCGAGTTCATCCGCAAGGGCCAGGAAATCTACGGCTACCCGCATTTCGTCAATGATGTGGGCGGCAGCCTGTGCGAGCTGGATGAGCCCGGCGTGGTCGAGCTCTTGGCCGAACACACGCTGATTCTCTACATCCAGACCACCACGCGCGAGGAAGAGGACACGCTGATCAAGCGCGCGCAGTCCGACCCCAAGCCGCTGTATTTCCGTCCGGCCTTCCTCGCCGAGCACCTGCCGGTCTATTTGAAGGAAAAGAATCTGGAATTCGTCGCACAGATCGAACCGGATGATTTTGCGCGCTGGGTGTTTCCTCGCCTGTTCCATTCGCGCATCCCGCGCTACGAGGCAATCGCCAAGCCGTACGGCTACACGGTGACCTCGCAGGAAGTGGCGCAGGTGCGCGACGAACGCGATTTCCTCGCGCTGGTCGAAGCCGCGGTGGCGCGCAAGGAGCACTGAGATGCCGCTGGTCGCACACAACACCCTGCCCACCTTCGAGCGCTTGCGCCGCGACGGCATCACGGTGTTGTCGACCGAGCGCGCGGCCAACCAGGAAATCCGCGAATTGCATGTCGGCCTGTTGAACATGATGCCGGACGCCGCGCTGGAAGCGACCGAGCGCCAGTTCTACCGGCTGGTCGGCGAGTCCAATCCGATCGCGCAGTTCTACATGCACCCGTTCACCCTGCCGACGCTGCCGCGCGGCGAGGCGGCGCAGGCGCACATCGCGCAGTACTACGAGCGCTTCGAGGACATCCGCGCGGCCGGGCTCGACGCCCTCATCATCACCGGCGCCAACGTCAGTCATGCCAATCTCGCCGACGAGCCGTTCTGGCAGCCGCTGATCGAGGTGATCGACTGGGCCTGGGACAACGTCACCTCGACGCTGTGCTCGTGTCTTGCCACCCATGCGGTGATGCAGTTCCGCCACGGCCAGACGCGGGTGAAGCAGCCGCACAAGATCTGGGGCGTGTTCGAGCACCGCGTGACCGACGGCCGCCACCCGCTGGTGGCCGACGTCAACACCCGCTTCGACGTGCCGCATTCGCGCTGGAACGACGTCTCGCGCGCGCAGTTCGAGGCGGCCGGCGTCAAGGTGCTGGTCGAAAGCGCGGAGGCGGGGGTACATCTGGCTGTGAGTGGCGACGGCCTGCGCACGGTGTTCTTCCAGGGCCACCCCGAATACGACACGGTGTCGCTGCTGAAGGAATACAAGCGCGACCTGCTGCTGGCCGCGGCCGGCAAGCTGCCCGCGTTTCCGCCTTTCCCGGTGCGCTATTTCAACCGCCAGGCGCAGGCGCTGCTGGCCGAATTCGGCAACCGCATGCAGGTTGGCGAAACGCTGGTTTTCCCCGAGGCACACCTGCTGCCGCTGCTCGACAATACCTGGCACGACACCGCTGAGGCGGTGATCGGCAACTGGATCGGCTGCGTCTACCAGGTTACTCACCGCGAACGCGGCCTGCCCTTCATGCCGGGGATCGATCCGAACAATCCGCTGGGACTCGCGTGACAGAAGCGCGCGCGCACTTCGACGAGGAGCGGAGCGCGCTGATCGCCAGCGGCGCCTGGCATGCCGAAGCCGCAGCTGCGCTGCCGAATCTGGCCGGCAAGACCGTGCGCATTATCGACGGCGCCGGCGTCACGCAACTCGACACCAACGGCGCGTGGCTTCTCCTCTCCGCCGCCCGCCCGAACGCCAGCGATCCAATGCCCGAACTGCACGCGTTCCAGCCGCAACATCTGGCGATGCTGCAACTTGTGGCGCAGCACTGCGCAACCACCGCCGCGCAAGCCGGGCCGCACCGTGAAGGCGTGCTCGAACTCACCGGGCGCAGTACGCTGGAGATGTGGGCGAATGTCACCGGCCTGCTCGACTTCGTTGGCCGCCTGTCCATCGAACTGGCGACGCTGATGGTCAGCCCGGGACGCTGGCGCTGGCGCGAATTCGGCGCCCAGCTCAGTTCGATATTCGCCGGTGCGATTCCCATCGTGGCCGGCATGCTGTTCCTGCTCGGCATCGTGTTCGCCTACCTGCTGGGAGACCAGGCGCTGCAGTTCGGCGCCAACATCTTCGTCGTCGACGGCATCCTGCTGGCGGTCCTGCGCGAGGTGTCGCCGGTCATCGTCGCGGTCCTGGTCGCGGGGCGCACCGGGGCGGCCATCACCGCGCAGATCGGCACCATGAAGGTCACCGACGAGATCGACGCCATCACCACGCTCGGCCTGTCGCCGCTGGCAGTGCTGGTGATTCCGCGCATGCTGGCCTTGCTGATCGCCATGCCCCTGCTGGTGTTCATCGGCGATATCGCCGGGATCGTCGGCGGCATGCTGGTGGCGCAGGAACAGCTGGATATTTCGTATTCCATCTTCAAGGACCGCATGGTCGACGTGCTGGAGCTTAACACCCTGCTGGTCGGCCTGGGAAAGGCGCCGGTGTTTGCCATCTTCATCGCGCTCATCGCCTGCCGCATGGGCCTGTCGGTCACGCGCGACGCGCGCAGCGTGGGCGCGAACACCACGTCCACCGTAGTGCAGAGCCTGGTTGCCATCATCGTCCTCAATGCCATGTTTGCCGTCGCCTTCGTGAAGCTGGGAATCTGATGACCGAGCTCGTCATCGACGTCCGCGATGTTTCCACCACCCTGGGCGGGCGCAGCATTCATCATGAGCTCAGCCTTTCCGTTGCGCGCGGCGAGATGATCGCGCTGATCGGCGGCAGCGGCACCGGCAAGTCGGTTCTGATGCGGGAAATCATCGGCTTGCTGAAGCCGCAGGCCGGTCGCATCGAGCTGCTCGGACAATCGGTGTGGGACAGCACGCCCGAGCAGATGAACGCGCTGCGCCGCCGCTTCGGCGTGCTGTTCCAGGACGGCGCTCTGTTCTCTTCGCTCTCCGTGGAGGACAACGTCGCCACCCCGCTGTTCGAGCATACCGACCTGCCGCATTCCACCTGTCGCCAGCTGGCACGGCTGAAACTCGCGCTGGCCGGGTTGCCGCCCGATGCCGCCCGCAAGCGGCCGAGCGAACTTTCCGGCGGCATGCGCAAGCGGGTGGCGCTGGCGCGTGCGCTTGCGCTCGATCCCGAACTGCTGTTTCTCGACGAGCCCACCTCCGGCCTCGATCCGATTTCGGCGCGCGCCTTCGACAGGCTGATCCGACTGCTGGCCGACAGCCTCGGACTCACCGTATTCCTCGTTACCCACGACTTGGATACACTGTTTTCGATTATCGACCGTGTCATCGTGCTGTCGAATGGCCGCGTGCTCGGCAGTGGCACGCTGGCAGAACTGAAAACCATCGACGACCCGTGGCTGCGCGATTACTTCGCCGCGCGTGCGTCGGAAGGAGGGACTGCTCATGGAAACTGAAGGCCGCTACACGTTGGTCGGCACGCTGGTTCTGGCGGCGATCGCGCTGATGACGCTGGCCATCCTCTGGCTGGCAGGTGCGGCCGAAACCATCGCCTATCAAACCTACACCATCTATTTCAAACAGCAGTCGCTCGACGGGCTGGCGGTCGGAAGTCCGATCAAAATGCGCGGCATCAAGGTGGGCGTGGTCGATGGCTACCGCTTCGTCAACACGCGGGAAGAAGCTGTCGCGGTGACCGCGCGCATCGACGTCGGCGTGCCGGTGCACGCCGGCGCCGAGGCCTACATCAAGCGCAACCTGGTCACCGGCATTGCGGCGGTTGAAATCAACAACGGCCCGGTCGACAACCCCCTGCTTGACACCGTACCCAAAGGTGAACGCTATCCTGTCATCGCCGAGGGCAGCTCCGACATCGACAAGGTCGCCACTGCGGTGTCCCGCCTGGCTGAAAACGGGGCGCAGGTCGTGGAACGCATGAACACGCTGCTGTCCGATGAAAACCAGCGCTCCATCTCGCAGACTTTGGCCAATCTCAACGAACTGTCCGCCCACCTCGTCGCCAACAAGCAGAGCCTCGGCGCCGTGGTACAGGGCATCCGCGACGCCTCCGACGAATTCCGCTTTGCCGGCGCCAGCATCAGCCAGGCCGCCACCCGCGCCGAAGGCAGCATCGTCGGAGTGGGGAATAACGCCGATGCCGCACTGAACGAAGCCCGGGTCGCGATGGAAAAGCTGCAACGCGAAGCCAGCCTGATTTCCGGGCAAATCCAGCAACTCACCGAAACCAGCACCCTGGAGCTGACCAACGTCAGTCGCGACGTGCGCACCAGCGCCGATACCCTCACCACCGCCGGGCAGCGCCTGTCCAACCCGCGCAACATTCTGTTCGGTCCAGGCCAGCAGCAGCTCGGCCCCGGAGAAAAACTGCCATGACAAAAAGCCTGGTCCTTGCCGCACTGAGCATGCTGCTAGCCGGCTGCATCAATATGGGCGGAAAAAATGACGTGCCTGCCGTGGTGTATTACGTGCTGAACGACACCGCCGCTGCCGCCGCCCCGGCGCCACTGCGTGCCGGCGCGCCCATCCTGCTGGTGCTCGACACCACCACCGGCGGCTTTTACGACACCGACCAGCTCATCTTCA
>JAKBJA010000034.1 GCA_021836225.1 Pseudomonadota bacterium
ATTCAGATTATGCCGAGGTATTTGTTAAGCCGAGGAATCCTGATTTGGCCTCGTCACGTGGCTTTGCTCGAATGATTCCTCGGCTTAACGTTTCAGTGCTATCGCAGGCTGTAGAGGGCTTGGAGCTTGTCGTCGGTGAGGTGGTCCTCGGCGGGGACTTCGATTGCAGGGGTGGCGGCGTTGACGGCGACGCGCATCATGTCGACGGTGGCGAACGCGTAGAACGCCGCAGTGGTTGACGCGTTCTCGTGACCGAGGAGCCGCATAATGATCGGCAACGGGATCCCTTGCTGGTAGAGGTCCATCGCCTTGGTTTTGCGCAGCATGTGGCAGTGGACGTTCTCGGGCATGCTCGGGCAAGTCTCACGGGCCACTTCGGCGGCCTGCTTGAGCACAGTCGAAACGGTATCGACCGCGAGCCTGGTCACTTGCCCATGGTGCGGGCTGTAGAACAGTGGTCGTGTCGCAGGCAGCGCTGCTGTGTTCGGATGGAATTCTCTCAGGTAGACGCGCAGGTGCTCGACCGTTCTGTCGGTCAACGGCACGATTCGGCTTTTGCATCGTTTCCCGGTGAGCGTCACGTGCGCCGGATTGGTTAGCGAGAGATCCCCCAGTGTCAGACCGGTGATCTCACTAACTCTCGCCGCGGTGTCGTAGAGCAGGATGAGCAGCATCCGGTTGCGACGTGATTTCGCTGTGCGGCCGCTGAACGCGGCGAGGACGGCACGCGTCTCGGGCTCGGCGAGATACTCGATCGGCTTCCTCGGCGCGGTAGGGGCCTTGAGACTTCGCGCCGCCTGGCTGAGTGCGACGAGGGTGACATCTTCGGCGCTCGCGTAGGCCAGGAAGGCTTTGATGGCGCTGAGCCGCAGCGTGATGGTCCGTATGGAGTAGTGCTGGTCGTCGGTGAGCCAGGTCAGCCACGCCTTGAGACGGGCCCGGTCGAAGTGGTCGAAGCTCACTTTGGTTCGCTCAATGTGCTCGTGGTCGGTAAGGAAAGTGAGAAAGCATTCCAGGCTGATCCGGTAGGCCTCGATCGTTCTCGCCGACAGGCCGCGGACCGTGGGCATGTAGGTGCGCAGGTAGTCCCTTGCGAACGTGAAGAAATCAGCTGCTTCGGTTGTCGCATCTCGTCTCATTCGAAGCCAACTTCGGGCAGCGGCGAGCCGCTCTCGGCCGTGATGTGCGCGTAAGAGTCCATGAAGTCCGGCGAGGTGTGAACGTAGTAGTAGGTCGCGTCCACGCTTCCGTGCCCCATGTAGGTCGACAGGTAGGGCAGCATCGCCGCCACGTCGATCCCCTGGGCCATCCACCGTTCGAGGTTGGAGTAGGCGAAGTGGTGCCGAAAATCGTAGGGTCGGGGACGTTGAGCGCCCGCCGGGCGTAGTAGCCCAGCCCCATCCCAGATGCGGTTGAAGGTCACGCCGACCGCCGCCGGCGTGACCGGGTTGCCGGTAGAGGACACGAAGAACGACTTTCGCGACTGGTCGAACCTTGCCGACAATGCGTCGTTGCAGGCGGCTAGGACTTCCGTCAGATCATCGGTGACCGGCAGCCGGCGGCTGCGATTGCCTTTGGACCACAGTACGTCAATGTGCTGGCTAGACAGGTCGACGTGTTCGGTCAATAGACCACGGACCTCGCAAGTCCTCATCCCGCACGAGTGCATCAGCATGAAGAACGCGACGGCCTGGCACCGCCACGGTGATGACACGTCGAGTTGCGCCGCGGCGCTAAAGAACGCCTCGATCTCGCGCTGGGTGAGCAGGTAAGGGTGGGCTGGCACGAACCGGGCTTTCCACTGGTCGGACAACACGTAGGCGTCGAGGTGACCGCGAGCGCGAAGCCATCGGCCAAAGTCACGAATGTAGGACATCCACGACCGGTATTGGCCCGAGGTGGCGAGCTGTGCCGTCACCCATCCCTCGACGGTTTCGCGGTCGAAGACGCTGAGGGCGCGTTCGGCGCAGTACGCATCGAACCTTCTCAAGTACCAGATCCGCGAGGCGCCGTTAAACCCCATGGCGCGCTTGAACTCGACGTACTCGTCGAGGAGCGCGCCAAACTCGCTGTTGAAGTCGGGGCCGCTCACGGCCGTGCGCCTTCGGGCACCGCCAGCACGCACTCGAGCAGTCGATCCTCATCGACGCTCATGTAGTGCCTGGTTGACTCCTCACTGGCGTGGCCGAGGACGGCCGAAATCGCTGGAAACGGCGTCGCGGCCCGCAGCATCCTCGACGCCGCGTTGTGGCGCAGCAAACGGGTTCCGGCCTGCACGTCGGCCACGCCGGCGGCGCGGAACACCTCGGTCGTCACCCGATGAATCGTGGCGTGATCCCCCAGGCGAACGTGCGGTGCGACCTGCCGCACAAACACGTGGTCGTCGCTCACTCGGGGTCGGTCGTGCAAGACGTAGTCGGCCAGCCTCGAAGCGAGTAGTTCGATCAGCGGCACGGTCAGCGGGTTGCCCGTCTTGCGCTGCACGATGGAGATCGTTCGCCCTCGCCAGTCGACGTCGGATAGTCGCAGGTTGACGATGTCACAAGCCCTCCGCCCCGTCGACAGCGCCAGCAAGGTGATGGCCGCATCTCGGGCGCACACGATGTCGGACGCACACGCGCTAACGACCAACTGCTGATCGTCGTCACCCAGCACCGGCACGATCGGGTGGGAGCGCCGCACACCAGCCAGATTCACCGCGTCGACGAGGTCGCCTCGGCCAGTGAAAGTAAGAAACGGCCGAAAGTTCGACACGACCCAGAACAAGGAGGTCGTCGCCCACTTCGGTGACAGCGACGCCAAAAACGCAAGCACGGTCCCGCCGTCAGCGCGGTCCAGGTCGAAGTTTCCGCTCGATTCGAGAAAGCACAGGTAGCCGCGGGCCACCCGGCCGTAGGCCTCGCGCGTCGCCGCAGCGAGGCCACGATCGGCCATGTCCGCTTCCCAAGCAGCGTTAAGCGCCGTGAACTGGCTCGACGTCGGCTGCGCGCCCCCGCCGCCGCGTTTGCGAACCGACAGATCCACCCGACCGGTTGCCAGGTAGGAATCGAACACCGCCACCAGCCGCCGATAGTCGAACCGGCGTTGGGCGCTGAACCGGCCCGTGCGCGGGCTGGTCGTCAACGACGCGAACTTGGCCCCCAACGCCGGCGTGTAGACGCCCGTTCCGTGCCCTCGCGCGTAGCCGGTCAGCGCCCTGATCGTCTTCTCGTAGTTGCCGATCGTCGACTCTCTGTAGCCAGCCGTACGCAGCTCAGTAACAACAGTCGCACCGATCCTGGTGATCGTCGTATCCATCGCCGTCTCCTTCACATAGGGGTAGGAACACGGCAGACGCTAACGAGGTAGCGGTACATTAAGCCGAAGAATTTCCTCCAACCTCAAGCCACGCAAGCACGTTCAGGATTCCTCGGCTTAACGAAAACCTCGGCATAATC
>JAKBJA010000194.1 GCA_021836225.1 Pseudomonadota bacterium
TGATACAACATTTCATGCAGAGAGATCGGCTGCTCGGCCTGAAAACGCTTGTGAAACTCGTCGCGTTCGAGCATCTGCGAGACGGTGAATTTGGCCGCCAGGCGGATGATGCCCTCGAAGCCAAGCTTGTCCAGCCATTCGGAATTGAAGCGGACTTCCGTCTTTGCTCGATCCAGAATTTTAAAGACCTGGTCGGTGTAGGTTTTGGAGTTTTGGTCAATCTCTTCGCGGGTCAGCGGCTTGCGGGTGACGGAGCGCCCGGTGGGATCGCCGATCAGGCTGGTGAAGTCGCCGATGAGAAAAATGACGGTGTGGCCGAGGTCCTGAAAGTGCTTGAGTTTGCGGATCAGCACGGTGTGGCCGAGATGCAGGTCGGGCGCGGTGGGATCGAAGCCGGCCTTGATGCGCAGCGGCCTGCCGGTAGCGCGGGACTGTTCCAGGCGCGCGCGCAGTTCGGCCAGGTGAATAATCTCCGCCGTGCCTTTTTGCAGATATTCCAACTGCTCGTCTACGGGCGCAAATACATGGAGAGCGAAATCTGACATGATGAAACCCAGTATAAAAGGTGCGTGGCCCGCCGCGGCGGGTTCCTGCGGACGGGGGGTGATTGTGGCCATCGATGTTGCGCGAGTTCGGGCGGATACGCCGGGGTGCGAGAACGTGCTGCACTTGAACAACGCGGGCGCGAGCCTGTCGCCGCGGGCAGTGGTGGAGCGGGTGAAGGCGCATCTCGATCTGGAAGCGGCGATGGGCGGCTACGAGGCTGCCGACAGCGCGGCGGAGGAGTCGGAGCGCGTGTATCGATCCATTGCCGGGATGCTGGGGTGCGCGGCGGAAGAGATTGCGCTGGTCGAAAGCGCCACGCGGGCCTGGGATGCGGCCTTCTACGCGCTAGCCGAACGGTTTGAGCCCGGCGACAAAATTCTGACGGCTGCGAATGAGTACGTCAGCAATTATCTGGCGTTTTTGCAAGTGGCGCGCAAACGCGGCGTTGATATTGTTGTTGTGCCAAGCGAAGAGGGCGGAGAAATTTCTTTGACCGCTCTGGAAGCGGCAATCGATCAGCATGGCCAGCGGGTGAAACTGATCGCGCTGACCCACGTGCCCAGCAACGGCGGCCTGGTGCAGCCGGCGGCGGCGGTGGGCCACATCGCGCGGGCGAACCGCGTGCCGTTTTTGCTGGATGCCTGCCAGTCCGCCGGGCAGACGCCGCTCGATGTGGAGGAGCTTGGCTGCGACATGCTGTCCGCGACCGGAAGAAAATATCTGCGCGGGCCGCGCGGCACTGGATTTCTGTATGTGAGGCGGTCGCTGGTGGAGCAGTTGGAGCCGACGCCGCTGGATATGCGTTCGGCGACGTGGACGGCGCGCGACCAGTATGAGGTGCGTGAGGATGCGCGGCGATTTGAGACCTGGGAAAGCTCGCTTGCGTGCAGGCTGGGACTGGGGGTCGCGGTGGAGTATGCGAGGGCGGTTGGACTGGAAGATATTGCCGAGCGCGTGACGATGCTGGCGGAGCAATTGCGCGATGAGCTGGCGGGCATTGCGGGAGTTACAGTGCGGGATTTGCCGGGCGACGGCAGCCGGAAGCGATGCGGCATTGTGACGTTCACGCATGAACGACACGCCGCGCACGCCATCTTTGAGCGCATGCGAGAGCGGCGCATCAACGTTCGCGTGACACCGGTAGGCTCGACGCGCATCGATATGGAGGAGCGGGAGCTGACGGAGATGGTCCGCGCCTCGGTGCATTACTACAACACCGAAGGCGAACTGGGGCGGTTTGCGCGGGCGATTCGGGATCTTTAGTCAAAATGGAGTGACCGGCCCAATGCGCTGGCCGTGGGTTAAGCTGTGAGCCAAGAAGCAACCACAGTTCAGAGCCACAAGCGGAGAGGAACCGGTCATGAAGGAGAAGGTACGATTTTTGGGATTGGATGTCCATGCCGAAACGATAGCCGTTGCGATTGCCGAGCCGGATGGCGCGGTGCGCAGCCTGGGAACGATTGCCAACCGCGCGGAGTCGATACGCAAGATGGTAAAGAAGCTGGGCACCGTGGATCAACTGCGTGCCTGCTATGAAGCTGGCCCGACGGGCTACGTTCTCTACTGGCAGTTGGCCGAGCTGGGAGTCGAGTGCGCGGTGATCGCGCCGACGCTGGTTCCGATGAAGGCCGGCGACCGGGTGAAGACGGACCGCCGGGATGCCGAGAGGCTGGCGCGCAGTTACCGGTCCGGCGATTTGACCCCAGTGTGGGTCCCGGACGCAGGCTCCGAGGCGCTACGCGATCTGGTGCGGGCGCGCGAGGCGGCCAAGCAGGACCAGTTGCGGGCGCGTCACCGGCTGAGTAAATTTCTGTTGCGCACGGGGCAGCGTCCGGCGCCTGGAGTAAAGGCGTGGACGCAGTCCTACTTGACCTGGGTGCGGCAGATTCGCTTTCCGCAGGTGGCGCAAGAGTCGACGCGGCTGGATTATCTGACGGAAGTCGAGCACATGGGCGAGCGAGTGGCGCGGCTGGAGAAGGCCATCGCGGAGGCGGTCAAGCTGGCCTCGCCGGAGATCCAGGAAGTGGTCCAGGACTTACAGGCACTGCGCGGCATCGCGCAGATCTCGGCGGTAACGATTGCGGCGGAGTTGGGCAATATCTCCCGCTTTGAAGGCGCTCGACAACTGATGGGTTACAGCGGCGCGGTGCCCAGCGAAAACTCCAGCGGCAAGCGCAAGCAACAAGGGAGCATCACCAAAGCGGGCAACGCGCATCTGCGACGAATCGTCGTCGAAGCGGCCTGGAGCTATCGGCTCCGGCCAGGCGTCGGGCCGGCGTTGCGCAAGCGACAAGAAGGCGTCCCGGAAGAGATCAAGGAGATCGCCTGGAAAGCGCAACACCGATTGCACAAGCGCTACATGAGGCTGTCGGCGGCAGGCAAAGACCAGAGGAAAATCATCACCGCGGTGGGACGTGAACTGCTGGGCTTCGTGTGGGCCATCGGCACCAAGGCGGAAGCGGCCAGCAAGCTGCGGATGGTGGTCTGACGAAAAGCAAGAACAAAAGCAAAAACTTTCCCAAGAATGAAAAAACAAAAACGACCCAACCAATGAACCACGACAACCAATTCGAGCACAGGGCCAGCAGCAGCCGGAGCATGCACGTAGGAGAATCCTCGTATGCCCTATGCGACAGGCCCAGCCGGACTCGCGATTTTAGTCAGAGGCAGCTCCCGACGGATCAAGATTATGCGGTTTCGACCCGCGAATATCAGACTGATCAATCGTCGCTAAAATCTGCCCCGACTGCTGCTCGCCCTGTCCTCGGAAAACGACCAATGCAACGACAACGACAAAAACAACCCCACAGTTGCGCAGGAGTTGACAGGGTCACTCCATATCAGGGCAGGTGACAAGGTATCTTTCGCCAAGGC
>JAKBJA010000157.1 GCA_021836225.1 Pseudomonadota bacterium
CTGGCGGCTCTGGTCGGTGATGGCGCGGTACTCGTCACGGATCGCGTTGAGCCGGTCTTCCGCCCCCATGATGGTGCGGATGTCGTCGAGGTTGAAGCCGAGGAGCTCCTGCATCTCGCGCACTCGTGCGATGCGCGCGATGTCGGACTCGCAGTAGCGCCGGCTGGCGCCGGGCTGGTGCTGGGCCGGGCTGACCAGGCCGACCTCCTCGTAGTAGCGCAGGGTGCGCTCGGAGAGGCCGAGGCGTCGGGCCACCGTGCCGATGCGCACCAGCTCGCTGGCGTCATCCGCCGTGGCGTGGGGGCACGCGGCGTGAGCCGCGCTCGCGGACGACGGGCGCTTGGTCGGTGTGGCGGCGCTCATCGGCCCGGTCCGGACGGGTTGGGACCGTCGACCGGAGCGCTCGGCGCGGGCCCGTCGGTGACGGCGGCCGCGGGGACCGCGGAGGTGAGGTCGGGCACGGTGAGCAGCTCGCGGTCGCTGGCGCTCAGCTCGGCGCCCTCGACGTAGTGGTACTTGCCGCCGCGCATCCACGAGGCCACCGCGGCGATCACGCAGGCGATCACCGCGAAGTCGAAGGCCTCACGCAGGCCCTGCATGAAGGGCGCCGTTACGAGGTGCGGGAAGAAGCTGCGACCGGTGAGGTAGGCGGCGTGCGCCGGGGACAGCGCGTGCAGTGCCGGGCCCAGCAGCGTGGCCATCGGGTTGTAGCCGAGGAACGCCGCGAAGAGCGCCCCGGTAGGCGGCAGGTGCGAGACCTTCGCGGCGGTGGCCGGGGGGATGCCCTGGGCCACGAGGCCGTGGTAGAGGGTGTCGGGAAGGTGGCTGGCCAGCCCCGCGATGATGAGCGAGAAGAAGACCCCGATGGAGAGCACCATGGCGGCGTTCTGGAAGGTCGCGGTCATGCCGGCCCCGGCGCCGCGCTGGTTGGGGGGCAGGCTGTTCATGATGCCGGCCCAGTTGGGCGAGGCGAACAGGCCCATCGCGAGTCCGTTGAGCAGTAGCAGCAGCGCGAACCAGAGGTAGCCGAAGTTGCCCGGCAGCAGCTCGAGCAGCCCGAAGCTCACCGCCGCGGCGATCATGCCGCCGGTGGCGAAGGGGCGCGAGCCGAAGTGGTCGGAGAAGATCCCCGACAGCGGGCCGGCGATCAGGAAGCCCAGCGTCAGGGGCAGCATGAAGATGCCCGCCCACAGCGGCGTGGCGGCGAAGCTGTAGCCGTGCTGGGGCAGCCAGATGCCCTGCAGCCAGATGATGAGGATGAACATCAGGCCACCCCGGCCGAGGTTCGCGAGCAGGTTCGCGACGTTGCCCGCGGAGAAGGCCCGGATGCGAAACAGCGGGAGGCGGAACATCGGGTTGGCCACTTTGGTCTCGATCCAGGCGAAGACCCCGAGCACGACGACGCCGCCGCCCATCGCGGCCAGCACCATCGGGTTGGTCCAGCCCATCGACTGGGTGCGGTAGGGCTCGATGCCGTAGGTGATGCCCACCAGCAGCGAGATGAGCCCGACCGCGAAGGTGAGGTTGCCCCACCAGTCGATCGACGAGGGCGTGCGCACCCCCTTCTCCACCAGCTTCGTGTACGACCAGTAGGTGCCGAAGAGTCCGAAGGGCACCGAGACGAGGAAGACCAGGTGCCACTCGACCGGGGCGAGCACGCCGCCGAGGATGAGCCCGATGAAGGACCCGCCGATGGCCGCGACCTGGTTCACGCCGAGCGCGAGGCCGCGCTGGTGGGGTGGGAAGGCGTCGGTGAGGATGGCGCTCGAGTTGGCGAAGAGCAGAGCCCCGCCGATGCCCTGGCCGACGCGCATCGAGATCAGCCACATCGCGCCCGACGGGCCGTGCAGCCACGTGACCGCGAGCAGGATCGAGAAGAGGGTGAAGACTGCGAAGCCGAGGTTGAACATCTTCACTCGCCCGTACATGTCGCCGAGGCGGCCGAAGCTCACGACGAGCACCGCGGTCACCACGGTGAAGCCCATCAGCAGCCAGAGGAAGTAGCCCGAGTTCGAGGGGGTCAGGGGGTTGAGCCGAATGCCCTTGAAGATGTCGGGCAACGAGATGAGGATGATCGATTGGTTGATCACCACGAGGAACATGCCGAGCGTGGTGTTCGACAGCGTGAGCCACTTGCCCCGGTAGGGGTCGGGGGCGGTGGGTTCGCGGTGGTACTCGATCGTCGTGGCCATTCCATCTCCGTGCTCGGGTGCGGTGCGATTCGCCAGATATCTTACGCGAACGTGAGGTATCGCGGCGCCTCGATGGCGCCGCGCGGGCGACACGCGAAGGGCGTGAGCCGAGATGTGCGCCGCCGCCATAGGTCACTCGCCATCCGTGGTTCCTCGTCGCGCCTCCGTGGAGGGAGCGTCGTCGTGGTGGCGGGGCGTCACACGCATGGGGCGTCCGCCGCCTGACAATGGACGCACGATGAACTGTCATGAGACGGGTGGACATATGTTAAATCCGATCCGAAACCTGAAGACTTACTCAGTAATCGCACTGATCTACAGAAAAACAATGGAGCCTCTCGAACTTGACAAAATTTCTTTGGAGGATCAGACTTGGTAGTCGCAGGGGCGGAAGGGAAGTTGCCATGAAGAGGATCTGGTCCGAAAATGGCGGTGTCGGTTCGCGTACTGGCGGAGCCCGGTCGGGCTCGGCGCGACTTCGCACCTCACTGGTCGCGACGTTGGTCGTCTTCGCGTCAGTGCTGACCAGTACCGTGCACGCGGGCATCGCAGGAGCTACTACCTTTACGTCTTCTAACGATGACACTCGGGCCCAGCAGGCGAGTGGTGCTGGCAACGCGCTTCCGTCTTGCCCTTCGAACGACGCGCAGGTACCGCTGTTCACGTCAGTACAGCAAGACGGTGCTAGCGGCTCAGTGTCTGGCGTATCGTGGGTTGTCGGAACGGAAACTGCGTTCCCGTACTACCCGGGTGCGCCTGCTCCCGCGTACACGGGTCCCGCTTCGATTCAGTACGTGGGAATCACCGTCGCTGCTGGCGTGCAGGTGCTTGGCCTGGCTGTACACGGTGGAGGACAACAAGGCTCCTTGTACAACTTCTACAGCGGCCCGAACGTTCTTCCACCGGTGACATCGACTAGCCAGACCAGTACCGTTTCGGACGGTAGTCCCACGACGGGGAGTGCGGGTGGCTTCTACTACACCGCACCTCTGAATGGTGGCAGCAATGCTCCAATTTTGAGTGGTGCGTACGCCTGCGTGAGTAGCGCTGGACAGACGCCCACGCTCAGCACCACTCCGAACCCGACGGGCACCTCGGCCACCGACTCGGCGACCGTGACCGGCGCCACCGGCGGGCCCGTGCCCACCGGCTCGGTGACCTTCACGCTCTACTCGGGC
>JAKBJA010000074.1 GCA_021836225.1 Pseudomonadota bacterium
TGAGCGATCCCGCCAGCCGCAAATTCGAGACCTTCTCCTACCTGCCCGCCATGACCGCGGACAACATCAAGAAGCAGGTCGAGTACCTGGTGAAGAAAGGCTGGAACCCGGCGATCGAGCACGTCGAGCCCGAGCACATGATGGACTCGTACTGGTACATGTGGAAACTGCCGATGTTCGGCGAGACCGACGTCGCACGCGTGCTGGCCGAAGCCGAAGCCTGCCACAAGGCCAACCCCAACAACCACGTCCGTCTGATTGGCTACAACAACTTCAATCAGTCGCAGGGCGCGGCCATGGTGATTTTCCGCGGCAAGACTGTTTAAGTCGCGACGGGTGACCGTACCAGCCCCCGTCGCCCGCAGGGCGCGGGGGCTTTTTGTTTGCCCGCGAATGCCTCGCCGATAGCATCAGCAAGGTATTCGCGGATAAATAAGCCCCACTATCAAGGAGCCTCCATGAGCAACATCATCGATCAGTACCGCATCACCAAGGAACCCTATTACCGTCCCGTCGCCGACGAGGTCGAGCTGTACGAAGCCGCCTACTCGGTGCGCATGCCGATGATGTTGAAGGGGCCCACCGGCTGCGGCAAGACGCGCTTCGTCGAATACATGGCGTACAAGCTCGGCAAGCCCTTGATCACGGTGGCGTGCAACGAGGACATGACCGCGTCCGACCTGGTCGGCCGCTTCCTGCTGTCCGCCTCCGGCACCGAGTGGCAGGACGGGCCGCTGGCCATCGCCGCGCGCCACGGCGCGATCTGCTACCTCGACGAAGTGGTCGAGGCGCGCCAGGACACCACCGTGGTGATCCACCCGCTGACCGACATGCGCCGGGTGCTGCCGCTGGAAAAGAAGGGCGAGCTGGTGCACGCCCACCCCGACTTCCAGATTGTGATTTCCTACAACCCGGGCTACCAGAGCCTGATGAAGGATCTGAAGCAGTCGACCAAGCAGCGCTTCGGCGGCCTCGACTTCACCTACCCCGAGCATGCGATCGAAACCGAGATCGTCGCGCACGAATCCGGCGTCAACGCCGACATCGCCGGCAAGCTGGTGTCGATCGCCGAGCGCAGCCGCAACCTCAAGGGCCACGGCCTCGACGAAGGCCTGTCCACCCGCATGCTGATCTACGCAGGCTCGCTGATCGCCAAGGGCGTCAACCCGCAGGCCGCCTGCCGCGTCGCCCTGGTGCGGCCGATCACCGACGATCCCGACATGCGCGACGCACTGGATGCTGCAGTCAGCACGTTCTTCTGAACGGTGCGGGTGGGCCCACGCCCATCGGGTGATGCGAGCAGGCCGGCAATGCCGGGCTCGCCCTATGATCTGAGGTGAACCATGTCGATCAAACTCGAAGACTACGCTGAACTGCTGGAAGACCTGTCGCCGCACAGCCGGGAGGCCCTTGAGGCCAACTGGCATGAGGCGACCAAGGTGTTTTCGCCGCGCGGGCTGGACAACTACCTGAAGGGGGTGTCGGCCATCCGTGGGCTGGGGCGCGGCGATACCCTGGTCGAAACCTGGATCGAGCAGGCACCGCAGGTGGCCAAGGAAGTGGGCGAGGATGTGGTGGCCGATCTGGCGACCGCCTCGCTGATGCTGGCCTCGAAAACCTCGGGCGCGGTGATCGAGCTGCTGTTGGCAAGCGCGCCGACGGCCGCCAACCGGCTGGGCGATTCGGAGCTGTTCCTCAAGTATCTGCAGTTCATCAACACGCTGATCGCGCAGGCGCCGCGCGGCGTGCGGCCGATGCTCGACAAGCTGGAAGTGCTGTTCCAGCACCTGACGCTGGGCGGTCTGCGCCGTTGGGCGCTGTGGGGCGCGCACGCGCACCGCACCAACTACGAAGAGCAGATCAAATACTTCGGCCTCGAGTCGAAGGAATCGCTCGCGATGCTGCAGAAGGAGCGCAAGGGCACGTTGCTGGTGGACGTGCAGCGCCGCATCAACATGTATCTGCGCGCGCTGTGGGCACGCGACTTCTTCATGCGTCCGACCTCGGGCGACTTCGAGGCGCGCGAGGGCTATCGCCCCTATATCGAGGACTACCTGCTGCACCTCCCGGACGCCTACGACGACTGGTCGGCCGAAGGGCAGGAGCCGGTTTCCGGCCTCGAGCTTTATCGCGCCACCGCCGCGCACTGTGCCGCGCACATCGTCGAGACCCGGCAGCCGATTTCCGCCGAGGCGCTGAACCCGATGCAGATGGCGGTGATTTCGGTGATCGAGGACGCCCGCGTGGAAACGCTTGCGATCCGCCGCTTCCCCGGCCTGAAGCAGCTCTGGTGCAGGCTGCATGCCGCCACCCCCGCCATGCGCAACAGCGTGGGCGACTACCTCAACCGCCTGGCGCGCGCGCTGCTCGACGACAGCTACGAGGACAACGACGCTTGGATCGCCGAGGGCCGCGCGCTGTTCGCGGCGGCGCAGGACCGCCTCGACAGCAACCAGACCGCGTGGGAAATCGGCGCGCAGCTGGCGCACAGCCTCGCTCAGAAGCGCATCGCGTTCAACCCGCGCACCGACATCCTCACCGCGCCCTACCGCGACGACAACCGCTACTTCTGGGAATTCGAGGAGTTCGATTTCGACAAGGCCGCCGGCGCCGGCTACGAATCCGTCAAGCAGGTGCGCAAGTACGTGAGTGTGATGGAGATGGCCAACGAGATCGACGTCGAGACCGCCGGCGACGACGCCGAGGAGATCTGGGTGCTCGGCACCGAGCTGTTCCCCTACGAGAACATCGGCGACGAGAGCAACGGCAAGTCGTTCAACGAGATGGAAGGCAAGGAGCCGGTGTCGGATCCTTTCCACTATTCCGAGTGGGATTACCAGATCCAGCTCGAGCGTCCGGCCTGGGCCACGGTGCTGGAAAAGCGCGCCAAGGCGGGTGACCTGGAAGTGATCGACGGGATCACCGCCCAATACAAGCGCGAGATCCACCGCATGAAATTCCTGCTCGACGCGATGCAGCCGCAGGGCGTGCAGCGCATCAGGAAATTAGAGGACGGCGACGAGATCGACATCAACGCGGCGATCGCGAGCTTCACCGACATCCGCCTCGGCAACCAGCCCGACCCGCGCATCATGATGCGCAGCGTGCGGAAGACACGCGACTTTTCGATCCTGGTGCTGCTCGACCTGTCCGAGTCGACCAACGAGAAGGTGCAGGACCAGGAATACTCGGTGCGCGAGCTCACCCAGCAGGCCTGCGTGCTGCTGGCCGACGCCATCAACAAGGTGGGCGACCCGTTCGCGATCCACGGCTTCTGTTCGGACGGCCGCCACAACGTCGAGTACTACCGCTTCAAGGATTTCGACCAGCACTGGGACGAGACGCCGAAGGCCAAGCTCGCCGGCATGACCGGCCAGCTGTCGACCCGCATGGGCGCGGCGATCCGCCACGCCGGCCACCATTTGAAGCTGCAGCGTTCGGCGAAGAAGCTCCTGATCGTCATCACCGACGGCGAACCGGCCGACATCGACGTGCGCGACCCGCAGTACCTGCGCTACGATACCAAGAAGGCGGTGGAGGAGGTCGCCCGCAACGGCGTGACGACCTACTGCATGAGCCTCGACCCGCGCGCCGACAACTACGTGTCGCGCATCTTCGGGCAGAAGAACTTCATGGTGGTCGACCATGTGCAGCGGCTGCCAGAGAAGCTGCCGATGCTGTATGCGGGACTAACCCGCTAGCGTCCCTGTATGAACAATACCTACGTTGGACTCGACAAGGATCACCACGGCATCACCCAGCTCGGACGCATCGTGCTGGATGGCCGGGTGTTCGGCTTCATCCCCGATACCGAAGACTGTTCGGGTTGGGATCTGGGACGCATGCAGATGCTGATGGACAAGATCAGTGCGGAATGGGACAAGTACGCCAACCTGCCCAGCCGGCTGCCGCCGGAGTTGCAGCAGCGGCATACTGAAATTTACGCCAAGGCGATGGCGGATGCCCGCGCCAAGGGCTGGAACCCGGAGCTGGGCGACGATGAGTGAGCCGTCGCTGCGTCTGCTGACGCTCGGGCTGTGAGCCCCGCTTCAATCCGTGGCGTATCGACCTCGGCGCGCGATTTTCCTGGCGGCTTCGCCGCTGCGCAAAAAACTCAGAACAGTTCCTGCTGGCCAAACACCGCCGGCAGCCGTTTGGGGGATTTGATGCACAGCTGCTTGTTCACGTTCATACGGCCGAACACGACACCGATGTCGCCCGTGGCCACGCCGAACTCCCCCGCCAGAAACCGCACCATGTGATCCGTTGCCCGGCCTGCGTGCGGGGCTGCGGTGACGCTGATCCTTGAGCTGATGGTCCTTGGGTTTGCCGATGGCATCCTGTTTGGCGCTGGGCTTGCCAAGCACATTGAGCACCAGCGTCTCGCCTTCCCAGTGGAAGAAAGGCTGCCTCGTCACGGTGTCAACCCGACTGTTTCATCAGACCAGCACATGGCGCGTCGCCTCGAAATAACGATAGATCTGCTGCTCGATGTCCGGATCGATCATCGTCACGGGACGCTTGCCTTTCGGGCAGGCAAGCCGCGGCGTGGTGCCGAACAGGCGGCAGATGAGCGGGCGCTCCGCGTAGACCTGGCAGCCCTTTTCACCCAGGTGCGGGCAGCTTAGCTGGTCGAGCGCCGCCGCATGCTCCGCGTCGCTTTTGACCGGGAGCCTTGCCATTTCTTCGCCCGATGCGGTCACCGGTCCGCAGCAGTCATGGCATCCGGGTTCGCATTCAAACGCCGGGATGCGCCGCTGGAGAAAACGGAGGGTCTGGCTGTCGGGGCTCATGAAACGTGTTTCGGCTGCGACTTACTGCGATTTGCTTGCCGCCTTGGCGGCCCCGATCAGCCACTCGGGCAGTTCGCGTGACCCTGCGTTATCCATGATGTACTGGCGCATCAGCCGGCGAATCACTTGCGAGGAAGTGAGGTCCTGCTCGGCACAGATGTCCTCGAAGATTTGTTTTTTGACCGGATCGATCAGGATCGTCATTCTGGCGGTACGGTTTTCCATGGAACGCCCTAATAGGTGCATGATATGAACGAAATGATAATTGTATTATCATATGCATGTCATTTTATATGCGTTTTGATCGATTGATCGCTTTGCCGCGTTTAATCGGACGACGTTTACAGGACCTCGACGCATTTGTCTCATTCAGAAATCGTTGACCCGGTGAGCAGCATCCCGCTGCTGGAGCTGCCCGGCAAAATGTCGGGCGAAGAGGTCAGGGTGTGCGTGCTCGAACCGGCGCAGAGTGACCCGCTGTGGCTCTACGAGCAGATCCTGGCCGGCCGCTACGCCAGACCGTTCATCATCGACGATGGCGAGACGCGGCAACTGTTGTTCGGTCTGGATTTCATCCAGAGCGCCATGCGCATCGGCGATCCCTTCGCCCTCGAATTTGCCTACACTCGAAAGATGATGGCCTTTCTGTTGTTCGTGCCGAACCCGGGCCACGTGCTGATGGTCGGGCTGGGGGGCGGTTCGCTGGCCAAGTTCTGTCACCGCCATCTGCCTCGCACCCGCCTGACCGTGGTCGAGATCGATCCTGATGTCATCGCCCTGCGCGAGGCGTTCGGTGTGCCCGACGACAAACGCCTGGCGATCATCCAGGCCGATGCAGCCGAGTATCTGCCTGCTGCAGAAGGCGATACCGACGTCCTGCTGCTGGACGGCTTCGATTCCAGGGGGATCGCCCCGACGTTTCTGAGTCGCGGCTTCTACCGGGCGGCGCGCAGCCGGCTTCGGCGGGGCGGGCTCGCGGTCGCCAACTTCGCCGGCCCCAGGAAATACTGGAGCCGGCACCTGGCCTTGCTGAACGAAGCCTTCGAGGGGCGCGTGCAGGTGGGGACGGTTCCCGGCGGCGACAATCACATCGCGTTTGCCTTTGCCGATGCAGGGCGTACCCTTGATTGGGAACAGTTGGAAAAACGGGCAGGCAAGCTCGCCGACCGGTTTCCGCTCGATTTTTCGGCCATCGTGCACAGCCTGCGCGAGGGGGCTGAATTGCGGTGGGCGAAGGCGGCTGCCGCCAAAGCCGTACCATTACAGACAACCAGGTGACCCAGACATGCAGAAAATCCACACCTACCTGAAAAGCCGGGGCGAACAGCTCGATACCGAGATCGCCGCAGCAACCCGAATTCCGCTGGCGGACGTGCGCCAGTACCTGTCCGAAATGTCGAAAAGAGGGGACATCATCGCGTGTCACTCGACGCGATACATCAAGGGCCAGAAAGTTGAAGGGATGTTGGCCCGGATCGCCGGCTACATCCCGGCCCCCAGTCCCGGCAGGAAACCCAAGGCCAAGGTGTGACTGGGTTTCTATAATTCCTGGGCGCACGTGATGAGGTGAGTGGGGCGCATTAAGCGCACGCTGCGCGAGAAGTCGCCCGCAAAAAGGATCAGTGCTGGGCGTTGTCTGCCGCAACCGGCTTGTCGCCGATTTCCTCTAGCACATCCAGGACGCTGACCGACGCATCCCGCTGCCCGAGCTTGGCCATCAGCCCGAAATCCAGAAGTTTCTGCGCCAGCCGCGGATTCGCCTCGCACACCCGCACGCGGATGTGGCGCTGCTGGAAGTGGCGCACCACGTCGGCCAGCGCATGCATGGCGGTGGCATCGGCGAACGGCACCCGTCCCAGCCTCAAAATCACCACGCGCGCCTGGTCGTGCAAGCCTGCCAGGGTGCGCTCGAAGGTGGCGGCGGCGCCGAAGAACAGCGGGCCGTCGATCGAATAGATCTGCACCCCGGCGGGTACGCCCACCGGGCACAGCGCGGCCAGGCTGGCTTCGCTCTCGCCCTCGATGCGCACGGTTTCGCTCATGCGTTTCATGAACAGCAGCGCAGCCAGCAGCACGCCGACGTTGACGGCGATGACGAGATCGGCGAACACCGTGAGCAGGAAGGTGATGAGCAGCAGCGCCTTGTCATTGACCGGGGCGTGGCGTAAGAGATCGGTGAAATGCCGCGCCTCGCTCATGTTCCACGCCACCACGAACAGGATCGCGGCCAGCGCGGCGAGCGGGATGTGCGCGGCCAGCGGCGCCAGCGCGACGATGACGGCAAGCAGGACCAGCGCGTGCACGATGCTGGCGAGCGGGCTGTCACCGCCGTTACGGATGTTGGTCGCGGTGCGGGCGATCGCGCCGGTGGCGGCAAAGCCGCCGAAAATCGGTGCGGCGATGTTGGCGATGCCCTGGCCGACCAGCTCCTGGTTGGGGTCGTGGCGGGTGCCGATCATGCCGTCGGCGACCACCGCGCACAACAGCGATTCGATCGCGCCCAGCATGGCGATGGTGAAGGCGGGGCCGAGCAGTTCCAGCACGCGCGCGAACGTGACCTGCGGCAGGTGCAATTCGGGCAGGCCGGCGGGGATGCCACCGAAGGCGCTGCCAATGGTGGCGACGCCGTCGAACTGCCAGTATGCATGCGCCAGGGTGACGGCGAGCATGGCGATGAGCGGGCTGGGAATGCGCCGGGTGAGGCGCGGCGCAATGACCACAATGGCGAGCGCGCCGAGCGCGAGCAGCGTGGTCGGCGGATCCAGGCTTGGCATGGCCTCGATCAGTGCTATCAGCTTCTCATGGAAATGCTGGCCGAGGGCGGCGGGTTGCAGCCCGAAGAAATCCTTCCATTGGCCGACGAAAATGATGACCGCAATGCCGGCGGTGAAGCCGGTGATGACCGGGGTGGGGATGAAGCGGATGATGCCGCCCAGCTTCACCAGCCCCATGCCCAGCAGGATCAGCCCGGCCATCAGGCTGGCGATCTGCAGACCGTCGATGCCATATTGCGCGGTGATGCCTGCGAGGATCACGATGAAGGCGCCGGTCGGCCCGCTGATCGATACGCGCGAGCTGCCGAACAGCGCGGCCAGCACGCCGGCGACGATGCCGGTGTAGATGCCCTGTTCCGGGCGCGCGCCGCTGGCGATCGCGAACGCCATCGCCAGCGGCAGTGCCACCACGCCGACCACCAGGCCGGCGCCGACGTTGCGCATCAGGTGGCGCCGGTGAAACAACCCGGCCCGCCAGGACTCCAGCGCGGCGATCACATCAGCCTCTCAGAACTCGTTGCGGATGCGCTTGTAGCCCTTGACCAGCTCGTTGTTGGCCTGCGCTACGCTTTCGGAGAAGTCGGCCGCCTGCGGCGATACGGGCTCGATGCTCGCGAGGTCGGCATCGGAGTGGATGTTGGCAGTGGACGGTATGTAAAAGCCCGGCGGCACGGTGCAGCCTTCGACCACGGAGTTGTGGCGGACCACCGAACCTTCGCCCACGATGCAATTGAACAGCACCGAGTTGAAGCCGACGAACACGTTGTCCCCGACGGTGCAGGGGCCATGCACGATCGAGCGGTGCGCGATGGAGGTGCTGCGCCCGATGGTGACGCCGCCGCCTGCCTTGCAGTGGATGACGACGCCGTCCTGGATATTGGAATTGGCGCCGATGACGATCGGCTCCATCTCGCCGTTCTCATCGACTTCATCGGCACGGATGACGGCGTAGGGGCCGATGAACACGTTTTCTTCCACGATGATCTTGCCGCACAGGATGGCAGTGGGGTCGACAAAGGCGCTGTCGTGAACCACGGGCAGATGCCCGGTAGGATTCTTGCGAATCATGTTTGAACTCCAGAATGCAAAAGGGCCGCCCGGGATTATCCCGCACAGCCCCTGTTTTGTGGAATCGTCCTCAGGACTTGACGATCAGAACCGGGCAGGCGGCATGCCCGATGACCCGCTCGGCCACGCTGCCCAGCAGGATTTTTGTCAGCCCGGTGCGGCCGTGGCTGCCGACGACGATCAGGTCTGCGCCGCCTGATTCGGCAGCCTTCACGATGGCCTCGTCCGGGCGGCCTTCCTCCACCTGTCCGTCGGCCCGCAATCCCATGCCGGTGAGCCGTTCCACAGCGGTGGCCACTGCGTACTCGGCTTCCTTGTGGCTTTCGTCGTTGTGGCTGCTGGTGACGACGGAGACCACGCTGACCGGCAGGCCGGCCTGCGCGGCAAAGTGCCCCGCAAGCTCGGCGGCCGCTTCGCTATGGGGCGAACCGTCGGTCGCCAGCAGGATGCGCGTGTTCCACAAATGCGCCGAGCGCGGCACGACCAGCACCGGGCAGGCGGCGCGCCCGATCACCTTGGTCGTGGTATCCCCCAACATCATGCGCGTCAGGTCGCTCTTGTCGCTTTCGGCGACCACGATGAGGTCGGCGCTCAGTTCGCCGGCGCCATTCACGATGCCTTCGGCGGGGTCCGAAGCTCGGCGGGTCGTGGCTTCTGCGCTCTCGCCCGCTTCGTCGATGAAGGATTTGAGCGCCTCTCTCGCGTGCGCTTCGGCCGCTTCCTGCAGGTTGGGTACCAGGGTGCTGTACTCCGGATTGTCGACTGCAATGGACAGGCCGATCAGGCGCGCGCCACGGGACCGGGCCAGGGCGATGCCGGTGCGGATGGCGCCGGCGCAATCGTCCGAGCCGTCGGTGGCGACCAGTACGCAGTTCGGCATTCCGCTTGTTGTGAGAGTCGTTGTCATGGGATCTCCGCGCTCGTTCAATCAGCCGCCTCGCCACGTGTCAGCACGGCCTGTTTTTCCTTGTGTGCCTTCATTCCCTTGAACAGCGCGGACAGGACCGTGTAGGCACCCACGATCAGCGCCAGTGCCAGCACGCCGTCGCCGACCCACTTGAGGATCCGCGTGGCGGATGCGGACAGGGGCTCGATCATGCCGAGATGTCCGAGGTAGCCGGGGATGTAGAAGAAGCGCGAGAACAGCACGGTCAGCATGATGACCGCCATGGTGAACTTGACCTGGTAGTCCTTCACGTAGGTGGTGCCGATGGCGCCAAGCTGGACGCCGAACAGCGATCCGAGCAGGATCAGCATGGCCAGACGGATATCCACCGCGCCTTCCAGACCATAGAAAAGGGTTCCGCCCAGCCCCATGACGAAGGCGATGACGAGTTCCGTCGCGGTCGCCATGATGGCCGGCAGGCCCAGGAAATAGATCATGGCGGGCACGCCGATGAAGCCACCCACGGCGATGGCCGAAGCCAGGAAGCCGGTGGCAAAGCCGATCGGGATGAGGAACAGCACCGAGATTTCGGCCTGTGCGCCCCTCGAATAAATCATCGTGCCCGGAATCTTCACCGACTGCACCCAGCGCGCCACCCGGGTGATGGGTGTCACCTCCTCGCCCTGTCCGGCGTCATCCAGCGCCTTCAGCTTGCGATAGTCCTTGAACACGAAGCCGCCGACGATGGCCAGCGTCATGACGAATACTCCCGATACATAGAGATCGGTGCCGACCGCACCGAAGCTGTGTTTGATGTAGGTCATCACGTGTTTGCCGAACAGCACCCCGGCTTCGGCAAACAGGCCCAGCACCAGACCCAGCTTCACATCCACTTGGCCGTACTTGTTGCGCTTGACCGCGCCGACCAGCGCCTTGGGGAATTTGTGGCATATGTTGGAGGCCACCGCGACGATGCCGGGTGCGCCCAGGGCCATCATCGCCGGCGTGAGGACAAACGCGCCGCCTGAACCGATAAAGCCCGAGACCATGCCGCCGATAAAGCCGACCAGAATCAGCAGGATCGCGATCGTCGGGGTGATGTCGATGAAGTTGATCAGTTCCATGCCGTGCCCCGTGTCCATGACCTACTTCCTGGCCTTGAGGCCGACCACGTCCCAGAACAGGCCGGTGAAAATGCCGTGGGTGTAGGAGAGGGCAAAGGCCATGGCGATGGGCGCGAACACGTACCACCAGGTTCCTTCAATGAACGAACCTTTTTCTGCCGCGCATTGCTCGGGGGTGGTCTTGTGGTGGTACGCAGGGTCGCTGTCGTTGTGAACCAGGCAGGTGTCCAGCGTGGTGTGTGCCAGTCGCTCGAAAACTTCGGAGTACAGAAACAGGAATACATACAGCCCTGTGGTCACCACGCCCCACCCGAGTGCCCTGACCAAGGTGTTCTGATTCACTGCCATTTCCATCTCCCAAAAAAGGATTGAAAAAGCGCGTTTCCCTATGCGACTAGGACGGTTACATCTCCTGCATTACTCAAGGCATTGCCAATGTGCTTCACGAAGTGCGCGCTTCACCGCTGGGCAGGCGCTCTTGGCAGACAGCGAAGGCGCGAGTCGAACACTTGCGGCAAACCTCGTTGTCGAGCCTCTGGTAAATGACTTCTGCCGGGCGCGACCTGGCAGGGAACAGGTTTTCCTCGCCGATTTCATCCATGAAGCCACCGCGGCGCAGGGTTTCGGCGACCTTGTCCTTCATGCGGTAGAAATACAAACCTCCCCCCATTTTTCGCCGCTGACGTGCCACTTCGGCCAGGAATTCCGCCCCGGCAAGGTCGATGAAATTAATCCCGCTGGCCATCACGACCAGATGCTTGCGATCGGGATCCTGCTCTTCAAGCTCCTGCATTTGCTGCTGCAGATGCGCCACGGCACCGAAGAAGATGGAACCATTCAGGCGGACCATCTTGATCTGGGGACATTCCGGCCGTCCGTCGAGCGGCACGTAGTGAAAATTGTTGGGATCCGGGTCAGGCAACACGGATTCAAGTGTGGGGCGGGAAGTGCGATGCAGATAGAACGCCAGCGACAGCGCGATGCCAAAGAAGATGCCTTTTTCCAGATCGATCAGCGTGCCGATCAGCGTCACCCACAGGACGATGGTTTCCTGCCGGCTGATTTTGGGCAGCAGACCGATGTGGTGGAAGTCGATCAGGCCCCAGGCCACCAGAAACAGAATCCCGGCCATCGCTGCGTTGGGCAGATAGGCGGCCAATGGCGCCACCATCAGCAGTATGACCACCAGGAAGAGGGAGGCAAACACGGCAGCCAGGGGGGTCCGTGCGCCCGCCGCGTAGTTGACGCCGCTGCGGTTGAACGATCCGCTGGACGCGTAGCTGGAGAAGAAGCTGCCGACCACGTTGGACAAACCCTGGCCGACGAATTCCTGATTGCCGTCGATGTGCTGGCCGGACTTGGTGGCGATGGCGCGCGAGATGGAGACCGCTTCAGTCAGCGCCAGCATGGTGATGATGAGCGATGGGAACAGCATCTGGTGCAGCGCGGCAAACGAAAAGTCCGGCGCCGACAGCGGCGGCAGGCCAGATGGCAGCGCGCCAACGGTTTTGATGTGGGTGACATCAACGCCGTATTGCCCGTTCAGAAACAGCGCCAAAAAGCTGCCCACAAGCATGGCGGCAATCATGTAGGGAAATTTGGGGAAGAAACGTTTGACCAGAATTCCCGAAGCCAGCGTGGTGACAGCCACTGCAGTGACGAAGGGGTCGATGTTGCTGATCTGTTGGGCGAACAGGGACAGGGTTTCGAAGAAGGGGGTGCCGCGCGGAATGTCCAGGCCAAAGAAGTTCTTGATCTGGCTGCCCGCGATGAGCATGGCCGCGCCCGCGGTAAAGCCGATCACGACGGTATGGGAAATGAAGTTGACCAGTACGCCCATGCGCGCCAGACCCAGGATCAGCTGGAACACCCCGGTCAAAAACGTCAGGGTCAGCACCATGCTGATGAATTCCGGCGAACCAGGCTGGGCAAACGGGCTGACCGAGGCAAAAACGGCGATGGAAATCGCCGTGGTGGGGCCGGATACCAGATGCCAGGACGAACCGAACAGGGCGGCCACGATGGCTGGGGCCATGGCAGCGTACAGGCCATACTCCGGGGGCAAGCCGGCGATGGTTGCGAAGGCCACCCCCTGGGGCAGCACGATGAGCGCCCCGGTGAGCCCCGCCATGACGTCGGCGCGATTGGTGGTGCCGTTGACCGAAGGCCACCAACGCAGAAAAGGGAGCAATTTGTAAACCCAGAGTGGGCAGACCTGTGCGAATTTGGAGAGCGTTTTTTGCATGATGGGCGGATTTTAATGCATTACCGCCGCATGGCCCAGTTCGCGCCCTGACCATCGAGGCAGGCTGCAGGTGTGTACATTCGACACACGCTGAATCGCCACGCAGGACTTGTGGGCGTGTGCTTGTCGTGTTGACGCCCGGGGGCTGCTTCAGCGTGGCTTGTCGTCCGGCCTGGCCCTGGCCTGCAACTCCAGAATGGTGGCGGGCGCCTCCGGCTTCTGGCGGTCGGCGAGTAGCAGCAGCGCCTGATGGAATTCACCGGGCAGGCGTTTCATGGTTTCAATCGCCTGCGGCAGGTAATGCACCACCTCGAACGGCACGGGCTCGTCGAGCGATTTGCGGACCTGCGGATGGAAATGCTGCCAGGCCAGTTCGACCCAGGCCTTGTTCTGGCTGTCGACAAAAATGAATTCTTCGGCATCCAGCACCGCCATGTACTGCAAGCTGCGGATCGGCACGAACAGGCATTGGCCGGCGCGCGCCAGCAATGTGTGGGCGAGGTTGTAGGTGGCGGCGGGCAGAAAGGCGGGCAGCCGCGCGATTTCCTGTTCGCGATAAAAACGTTCTTCCATGACACATAAATTTACGGTTGTTCACCTGCCAAGTTAAGCTTTTTTTACCGCATGCCCGTTCCGTTCAGCCAGCGCGAACCGGAAAATCCGGTGGTTGAGGCAAAATAGGCGCGCACGGATTCCGAGTTGCAATCACCATGACCCACACCCAAGCTGCCCATTCGCCGGACCTGATTTTCGACACCCACCTGGAGCACTTCGACCGCGACGTAATCGAAGCCTCGCACAGGCTGCCCATCCTGGTCGACTTCTGGGCCGACTGGTGCCCGCCCTGCCGCGCGCTGACGCCGGTGCTGGAACGCGTGATCGCGCATCACGCCGGCAAGCTCCACATGGCCAAGGTCGAGGTCGACGAAGGCGCCAACATGAAGCTCGCCGGGCGCTATGGCCTGCGCGGTTTTCCCACCGTGCTGCTGTTCGTCAAGGGCGAGATCGTCGGGCGTTTTTCCAGCGCCAAGCCGGAACACTGGGTGCGCGAATTCATCGCCGAGCACACCGATATTGAATAAGCCTGTATTGGTGCTCGACACCAACGTGGTGCTCGATCTGCTGCATTTTGACGACGCGACTGCCCGCCCCTTGAGGCAGGCGTTGGAAGCCGGGCGCGTGCGCTGCGTGGTGTCGGATGCCACACTGGACGAGTGGCGCCGCGTGCTGGCGTACCCGGAATTTGATTTGGATGCGACACGCCAGGCAGCGCTGTTCGCGCGCTATCAGACCTTGTCGGTTCTGGCAGGCTCTGCAGATTCGGGTGCCGGACTGCCCCACGAGGGAACCCCGATCCACGACGGGCTCTTGTACCCGTCAGGGTGGAAGCCCGTGTCGAGTCGTATGCCGCGTTGCAGCGATCCCGACGACCAGAAGTTCATCGAGCTGGCCGCTGCTGTCCGCGCGCAGGGCCTGGTCAGCAAGGACCGCGCGGTCATCAAACTACGCCGTCGCTGCGGGCCGATTTTCCAGGTGATGACGCCAGCCGAGGCGGTGCGCTGGCTGGACAGCGTGCCCGGGTGAACAGGCCGCTGGCGTCAGTCTGCGTTCTTTTGCTGAAAGCGTAGCCGCGCCGCCTCGCTGACCGCCACAACCGCCGGATGACTCAGCCGCCGTTCCACCGATATGGCGAAAAAGCGTTCGCGGATGTCCAGCGTCCGTCCCAGTTCGAGCACTTCGTATTGCCGCATCACGTCCTGCGCCGTCGTGAGCGGCACCGGAAACACCCCCGCGCCGGCCTGGCCGAAGGCGCTCATCAGCGCGCTGTCGTCGAATTCGCCGACGATGACGGGCTGGGTGCCACAGCGTTCCAGCCAGCGCAACAGGGGCGCCTGCAGCGCGCTGTCCGCGCCCGGGATCAGCAGTGGCGCGCCGTGAAGATTGGCGGGAAAGTCCGGACCCAGCGTGCCGCTGATCGCCGGCGCGGCCAGAAAGGCGATGCCGCACTCACCCAGCGGATGACTGTAGCCCTTGATGTCCATGCTGGCCGGCAGCGGCCGGTCGGCCAGCACCATGTCGAGCCGGTGGACGGCGAGGTCGGCGGCCAGCTGCTCCAGCCGGTGTTCCGTGCACACCAGCTTGACCGGCTCGGCCAGCGTGAGCGCGGGCGCCAACAACTGGTAGGCGATCGCCTTCGGAACCACGTCGGCAATGCCGACGCGGAACGGGTGGACGCGCGCGCCGGCACGGTTTTGCAAAGCTTCCTCGAGCTCGGCGCCGACGTGGAAGATCTCGTCGGCGTAGGTCAATGCAGTGCGGCCGGCGTCGGTCAGTTCGAGCCGGCGCCCGCTGCGACGGAACAGCGCGACCCCCAACCGGTCTTCCAGTATGCTGATCTGGCCGGACAGGGTCTGCGGCGTCAGGTGCAGTTTCTCGGCCGCGCGGTTGATGGCACCGGATTTGGCGACGGTGCGGAAGTAATGCAGATGCTTGAAATTGAGCATGACGCTGGATCAGTTCGATAAAACCGAACAATAGCAGTATAAAAATCGAATTTTATTGTTTATCGTCTGTCAGTATCCTGTTGCCTATTCATTAAAAGGCTTTGTCCTTCATCCTGGAGAACATCATGAAACGCATTGTTCTGTTCCTTGCCACCAACTTGGCCATCGTACTGGTGCTGTCGATCACCATGCGCATTCTGGGCGTCGAGCCCTACCTCACCGCGCAGGGCCTGAATCTCACCTCGCTGCTGATCTTTGCTGCGGTGATGGGCTTCGGCGGTTCGCTGATTTCGCTCGCGATCTCGAAGTGGATGGCGAAGAAATCGATGGGCGTGCAGGTGATCGAGACGCCATCCAATTCGACCGAGTTCTGGCTGGTCGAGACCGTGAAGAAATACGCGGACGACGCCGGCATCGGCATGCCCGAAGTCGGCATCTTCCCCTCGCCCGAGGCCAACGCGTTCGCCACCGGCATGAATAAGAACAACGCGCTGGTCGCGGTGTCGGCGGGTCTGTTGAACACCATGACGCGGCAGGAGGCCGAGGCGGTGATTGGCCACGAAATCGCCCACGTCGCCAACGGCGACATGGTGACGCTGGCGCTGATCCAGGGCGTGGTCAACACCTTCATCATGTTCCTCTCGCGCGTGATCGGCCACACCGTCGACCGCGTCGTGTTCAAGAACGAGGAGGGCCACGGCCCGGCGTTCTTCGTCACCATGATCGTCGCCGAACTGGTGCTGGGCATTCTCGCCTCGATCATCGTCATGTGGTTCTCGCGCCAGCGCGAGTTCCGCGCCGACCGCGGCGGTGCAAGCCTGGCCGGCAAGGGCGCGATGATCGCTGCGCTGGAACGCCTCGCGAGCCTGCATCCGCATCCGCTGCCCGACAAGATGGCAGCCTTCGGCATCGCCGGCGGCGGCGCCAGCGGCCTCAAGCGTCTGTTCATGACGCACCCGCCGCTGGAAGAGCGCATCGCCGCCCTGCGCGCGGTGCAGTAAACCCTGACGCGACCCAAGGACGAGCGTGGACGCTGCCCTGCATATTGGCGAACCCTGGATGTGGGCGGCGTTTGTCGGCTTCGTGCTGGTGATGCTGGCCGTCGACCTGTTCCTGGTCGGCGGCAACAAGGCGCACAAGGTCGGCTTCAAGGAGGCGGCGGCGTGGTCGTTCGTCTGGTTTGCGCTCGCGATGCTGTTCAACCTCGGGTTGTGGTGGTATCTGAAGGGGGCTTACGGAAGCGAAGTCGCCGACGTCAAGGCGATGGAGTTCCTGACCGGCTACCTGATCGAGAAATCGCTCGCGGTCGACAACATCTTCGTCTTCCTGATGATCTTCAGCTTCTTCGCCGTGCCGGCGGAGTATCAGCGGCGCGTGCTGATCTACGGCGTGATCGGCGCGATCGTGATGCGCGCGGTGATGATCCTGGCAGGCGCCTGGCTGGTGCAGGAGTTCCACTGGATTCTCTACGTATTCGGCGCCTTCCTCGTCGTCACCGGCATCAAGATGCTGATGTTCGCCGAGGCCGAGCCGGACCTTGGCAAGAACCCGCTGCTCAACTGGATCAAGCGTCACATGCGCCTGACCCCGGATTATCGCGGAGAAAAGTTCTGGGTGATGGAAAACGGCGTACGCACGTTCACGCCGCTGTTCCTGGTGTTGATCATGATCGAGCTGTCCGACCTGATCTTCGCGGTCGATTCGATCCCGGCGATCTTCGCCATCACCACCGATCCCTTCATCGTGTTCACCTCGAATATCTTCGCCATCCTCGGCCTGCGCGCGATGTACTTCATGCTGGCCGGCATGGCCGAACGCTTCCATCTACTGAGATACGGGCTGGCGATGGTGCTGGTGTTCGTCGGCACCAAGATGCTGATCGTCGATTTCTACAAGATCCCGGTGGGGCTGTCGCTGGGTATTGTCGGCCTCATCATTGCAACCTTCATGTTTGCCAGTTTGTGGGTGACACGGAAACAATCCGCCTCTAGCTGAAGCGGAGCGGCACGCCGTTTCAGCGTGTTGCGCTATTGTTGCCAAGAGTTGAACCCTGCCCGGAGGGCAGCCATGCCGATCAATATCGACTCTCCGATCGCTCGCCGTGTTGTAGCGATTGCATTTCTGTTCTCCATTTTCGGACTGACCTTCTGGGTGCTGTCGCCCTTTCTCGCCGCGCTGGCCTGGGCAGGAATACTCGCCTACGTGACCTGGCCGCTGCACCAATGGCTGAGCCGTCGCCTGCCCGGCCGCGACAATCTCGCCGCATTGTTGATGACGCTGGGGGTGGCGGCGACGCTTCTGTTGCCCCTGGTGTGGGTGTTGTTCACGCTGGTGGGCGACGTGGCCGTGGCCTCGGCAACCCTCAAGCGGTTCTCGGTCGAGGGACTGCCGCCGCTGCCTCCCGGGGTGCGCGCCTGGCCGGGCGGGGAATGGATCGTCGCGCAGTATCAGCGGGTGCAGGCCGATCCGCTGTGGGTTCGTGCGCAGATCGACGCCTTGGGCCTGACCGACACCAACCGCTTGAGAGCGCTGGCGGGCGGCATTGGACGCAACGTTGCAAAATTCGGTCTGGCGGTTTTCGCGCTGTTCTTTTTGTATCGCCACGGTGACAGCGCGCTCGCGCAATTTCGCAGGGTGGCCACGCGCTGGCTGGGCGAAGCGGCGCCCGGCTATATTCAGGCCGTTGGCGTGACGGTGCGCGCCGTGGTGTTCGGCATCGTGCTTACCGCGCTTGCGCAAGGCGTGCTGGCCGGCCTGGGCTACTGGGCAGCCGGCGTTGCCGCGCCGGCGTTGTGGGGGGTGATCACCGCCCTGGTGTCGCTGATTCCCTTTGTCGGACCGGTGGTGTGGATCGGACTGTCGCTGAATCTGCTGGCACATGGCGAAACCCAGGCCGCGCTGGGGCTGTTCCTGTGGGGGGCGCTGGTGGTGAGTTGGGTCGACAACCTGATCCGCCCCCTCGTCATCAGCGGGCCGACGCGGATTCCTTTTTTGCTGGTGTTCCTGGGCGTGCTGGGCGGCCTCAATGCATTCGGCCTGATCGGCCTTTTTCTTGGGCCGGTGCTGCTCGCGGTGTCGGTGGCCATCTGGCGAGAATGGCTGGTGCATGCCCGGGCAAAATGAGACCTGACACGCCCCCGATGGTATCCTTGCGCCTCACCCGTCGGTCGACGCCATGAACCCTGCCAAAGACCGCCAATTCTCGCGCCGGGCACTCAATGTGCTGGGGGCGCTCGAGGCCGTCGGCCTCGTCGTCATCACGCTGGCCACCCTGGTGGCGGGCGTGTCCGAAGTGAGGACCATGGTCGGTGCCGGAACGGTGACGCTGGCTGATCTGCTGCTGCTGTTCCTGTACCTGGAAATCCTGGCCATGGTCGGGGTGTATTTTCAGTCTGGGCAGTTGCCGGTGCGTTTTCCCATCTACATTGCCATCGTTGCGCTGGCGCGCTACCTGGTGCTCGACATGAAAAGCCTCGACGTCTGGCGCATGCTGGGCGTGACCGCCTCGATGCTGC
>JAKBJA010000079.1 GCA_021836225.1 Pseudomonadota bacterium
TCCAAATTCTTAATAATAATTGCCACTGTCGTCCAAATTAGCGGGAGAGACGCTGAACCTTCCCGTGTAAGCTGCAACGAGTACCAAGTCGTTTCGGCCCACAACGAGGAGGCTCAGCGTGAACCGATTTTGCAGCCTGTTCAGTCAGATTCTCAAGTTTATTCCGCGCACGGACTTCGAGGGCGAGGTGCGCAGGCTCAATGCCGAGCGGCATGCGCGGGGCGTGAGCTGCTGGCAGCAGTTCGTCTCGATGATTTTCTGCCAGCTGGGACGCGCTCACAGCCTGCGGGAGATCGAGCAGGGGCTGCGCAGCTGCGAGGGCAAGCTCTCGCACCTGGGGATCGAGGTGGTGGGCAGATCCTCGCTCTCGTACGTGAACGGGCATCGGCCCTGGCAGCTGTACCAGAACGTGTTTCACCTGCTCTATGCGCGCTGTCAGGCCCAATTGGCGCAGCCCGGTGGCTGGAAGATCAAGAAGTTTCGCTTCAAGAACAAACTGGTGAGCCTGGACTCCTCGGTGATTGACCTGTGCCTTTCGATGTACGACTGGGCGAAGTTTCGCACCACCAAGGGAGCGATCAAGCTGCACCTGCTGCTCGATCACGACGGGTACCTGCCGAGCTTCGCGGTGATCACGACCGGCAAGGTTCACGACGTGACGGTGGCGAAGACACTGAAATTGCAGCCCGGGACGATCATCGTGGATGACCGAGGGTACAACGACTACGAGCTCTTTGGCCGCTGGACGGATGAGGGGGTGTATTTCGTCACGCGGCTGAAGGACAACGCCGTGTACCGGCTGGTGAAGACTCTTCCGGTTCCTGGTGTGTCCAATAGCAACGTGCGCAAAGATCAGCTGATTCGCTTCCGTGGCCCACAGGCAAAGAAGAGATGCCCCCATGAGCTTCGGCTGGTGAGCTTCTACGATCCGGAGCAGAAGCGGGAGTTTCAGTTCCTGACGAACAACTTCCGGCTCGCCGCCAAGACCATCGCCGCGATCTATAAGGACCGCTGGGCGGTCGAGCTCTTTTTCAAGGCGCTGAAGCAAAATCTGAAGATCAAGACCTTCGTGGGCACCTCCCCGACAGCGGTGAAGACCCAGGTGTGGACCGCGTTGATCACGATGCTGATGCTGCGCTTGATGCAGCTGAAGTCGCGCTGGGGTTGGTCGATGTCGAATCTGGTGGCGCTGCTGCGCATGAACCTGTTCACGCACCGGGAGCTCTGGGCGTGGCTCGACAATCCCTTCGCCGTCCCGCCCGATCCGCCCGGACCCGAGCAAGTGGCCATGGCATTTTGACTTGGACAGCATCAGGGGGCCTGAACTTGAACCCGAGCCAAAACCTGTCAAATTACCCGTGGAAAACAGCGGGCACTTCGCCGAATTTCGGCCAATTTGGACAGCAGTGCTATCGCCTCATGCCTTGCGCGCTCGAGCTCATCTCAGGCGGCCGCGTCGTCGGCAGTTTCACGCTCGAGAGCGACCTTCACGAGCTCATTGAGGCTTACTCGGCGCGCAGCAGCGGTTTCAGTGGCTCTCGCATGCAGCTTCGGCGGCACGCGCACGACGAATTTCCCGGAGAAGGATTTGCGCGGCTCGATTCCTCGCTCCCGGCACATCTCGAGGAACACCTTGAGGGAACGGCGCCCCTCCTTCTCGAGGCCCGCGACACTCTCGGCGTAAAAGTCCGCGCCGCCGTTCAGGCCCACGAACTCGCCGCGGAACATCTTGATGTCCGGATCGAACTCGATCACGGCGTCAAACTCGTCAATAGTCAGCGTGTTGATCAAATTCATGGTGTTACCCAATTCATGGTCTTACCCCATGTTCTTCCAGCCAGCGCCGGACGCTCGCCACGGCGCCCTTGTCCGTGTCGGGGGTCGGGTGAGGGCGGTGGAAAACGCGAATCTGGCCGTATAGCTCCACGCCCACCCGCGAGCCTTCGCGCTCGCTCACCTTGGCGCCAAGCTCCTTGAGCAGCGCTTCGATGTCCCGCCATTGGATATTGGCCGGCGTCGGGTGCGCAAACAGCGCTTCGAGCGTCTTGGCGTGCTTGCGCTTCACGGCCGTAATAGTACCACTTTACGGTACTATTGCAAACGTCGGCGGATTTGCGCGGATTGCTGCGGACAGTGAATCCGGTCACGCCTTGCGCCGGATCGGCACGATCTTGCCGCCGGCCTTGAGCGCATCGAGATAGTCGGCCCACGCCTGCATCATCCGGCGCCGTTCCTCGAGGCGCTGTGCCCGGTTGTACGCGGCCCGCACCTTGTTGCGCTCGGCGTGCGCGAGCTGCAACTCGATGACATCGGGCGGGAATCCCTGCTCGTTGAGCAGCGTCGAGGCCATCGCCCGGAACCCGTGCGCGGTCATTTGCTCGGCGGTGTAGCCGAGCCGGCGCAGCGCGGCGTTGAGCGTGTTCTCGCTCATCGGTCGATCACGCGATCGCAGCGACGGGAACAGCAGCTTGCCGCTTCCGGTGAGCGGGTGCAGCTCCCGCAGGATCGCCACGGCTTGGGTAGCCAGCGGCACGACATGCGCGTCCCCCATCTTCATGCGCTCGCCCGGGATGCGCCACTCGGCGGTCTCGAGGTCGAACTCGCGCCACTCGGCGCCGCGGAGCTCGCCGGGTCGCACGAAGGTGAGGGGGGCGAGCTTCAATGCCGCAGCGGTTGCAGGCTCGCCCTGGTAGCCATCGAGTGCGCGCAGCAGCTCGCCCACTTGCGCCGGGTCGGTGATGGCGGCGCGGTTCTTCGTCGGCACGGGGGCGAGTGCACCGCGCAGGTCCGCCGTGATATCGCGCTCGGCCCGCCCGGTGGCGATCGCATAGCGCATGACCTGGCCGACTCGCTGCTTGGTGCGGGTCGCCGTTTCGTGGTGCCCCTTGGACTCGATGGCGCGAAGCGCGGCCAACAGCTCGGGCGCCTTGATGTCGTTGATGAGCTTGTCGCCCAAGCGCGGGAAGATGAACGTCTCGAGCATCCAGCGGCCTTTCTCGAGTGTCACGGGGGCGAGCTTCTTCGCTTGCAGCCCGAGCCATTCTTCGGCGACGGCTCGGAAGGTGTCGCTCTGTACGATCCTGTCGGCGCGCTTCTTCTCGCCCGGGTCGGTGCCGCGCACCAGGAGCTTCTTGGCATCGTCGCGCGCCTCCCGCGCCTCGCGCAGGTTGATGTCGGGGTAGGTCCCGATGGCGAGGACCTTCTCCTTGCCTCGCACGCGGTACTTCAGGCGCCAATAACGGCCCGCTGAGCCGTCCTTCTGCTGGGCGACCAGTAAGTACAGCCCCCCGCCGTCAAACAGCTTGTAGGGCCTCTCGCGCGGCTTGGCGGTGCGGATCTTG
>JAKBJA010000119.1 GCA_021836225.1 Pseudomonadota bacterium
GTCCTGGGCATAGCCGCAGGAGGCACATTTGTAGGCGTAAATCGGCATGATTCGCTCCGATAAATCAAGAAGTTGCGCAATTATACCCGTGCCGGGTACAAGTACCCAACACTGGGCACAAGTACCCAACACTGGGCACAGGCATCCAAACAAAGGACACGCATACGGATCTGGCGGCTGCCCGCCGGGTTTCAAGGGTCTGCCTGCTACCAGGCCAGGCTCAGGCTGCCGTAGACGCGGCGGCTGAAGACGTTGGTGTCGCGGAACTCCTGGTAATCCTTGCCCAGGTTCTGCCCGACCAGCGCGGCGTCGACGTCGTGACCCTGCCATTTCCAGCGCCGCGCGAGGCGCAGATCGACACGGGTGAAGGCAGCGGTATCGTCACCGGGCGTCAGCCATTTGATGGCGTCGCTGCGCTGGGCGAACACGCTGGCCTCCCAGCCCTGCCCGAGACGGTAGCGGGCGAGCAGGCCGGCGCTGTTGCGCGGTGCCGACTTGGGGATGTCCTCATTGAAACCCTGATCGGTGGTATTGGTGTCGAGAAACACGCGCGCGTAGTGCGCACTCACGTCCAACCGGTCAACGGGGCGCCAGCGCAGTTGTATTTCCCCGCCACGCGAAGTCGCCTTGCCGAGGTTGCTGTACTTGAATTCGCGTGTACGCCCAGGCAACAACCCGTCGGTTGCGTCATAGTCGTCGCGTTCATACCCAATGAAATCGTCGATGCGATCGTCGAACAGTCGCACGTCGAATTCGAGCCGCGCCGGCCGCCACATGCCCACGTAGGCGATTTCGCGCGACACCACCCGCTCGGGCGCCAGGCCATCCGAAGGCACGGTGAACAGGTCGAGCACGTCGCCGGATTCCAGCTGATAGACCTGATTGCCGAGTTCCTCGAAGAAAGTCGGTGAGCGGTAAGCGCGCGAAATGCCGGTGCGGACGACGTGCCCGGGCGCCAGGGTGAAGCTGGCCGCCAGCCGCGGCGAAATATCAGTGCCGGTGAAGTAATGGTGTTCCAGCATCGCGCCGGCGTGCAGCAATACACGTTCGTGGGCGCCCCACTCCAGGTTGCCGAACACGCGCGCGAGTTCGCCGCGCCAGGTCTTGCGGGTATTGTAGTAGTGCGGCCCGGAGACGGTTTCCTGGCGCAGTTCACCCCCCCACACGCCGCGCAGATCGGGGGTCCACTGCTCGTTCACCTGCAGCTCGATGTTGCTGCGCGTCTGCATCAGATACTGATTCAGGAGCAAGACGCCGAAAGGGGCATTGGTGTCTTTCAGGTCCAGCAGCAGATCGGCGTCGAAGCGATTGCGGGCGTAATAGGCCTGGAGCTTCCATTCGCGCCGGGCGGATTCGACCTTGTGGTAGGCCAGTTGCAGGTAGAGCGCACGCGAATCCTGCTCAGTCGGCTCGAGCAGCCGCTTCGCATCGCTTTGATCGATCAGCGACCGACCCGCCTGCCAGTCGCCCTGCGAGACGCCGAACTGCGCCATCGCATCGGAATCCGGCGTCACCTGCCAATCCATGCGGCCGTTGACGAAATAGGTCTTGCCGGCCTCGAAGTACTGGCCATTGTCGGCCACGGACTTGAAATCGACGTTCCGCTCGAAACGGTCGTGCTCGCGGGCCGATGCGGTGAGGCGATAGCGCAGGCTGGCGTCGCCGCCGCCCTGACGGACGGTGAGCCCGCGCATGGACTGCTCGCCCGCCTGTAGCGACACGCTGCTGCCCTGCACCTGCGCCGCTGCCTTGGTGATGATGTTGATGACCGCGGCAAAGGCATTGGCGCCATGTACGGCAGCATTGGGGCCGCGTACCACCTCGACGCGCTCGATGTCGTCGATCGACAGCGGCAGATCGCTCCAGTACACCGCGCCGAAATGCGGGCTGTAGATCGAGCGCCCGTCCACCAGCACCTGCAGCCGGCGCGAATAGGCGTCGCCCATGCCGTGATAGCCGAGCGCCCAGGTGTTGTCGCGCGTATAGGCGACCGAGAAACCCGGCACCAGGCGCAGCAGTTCGGGAATATCACGGAAACCGGAGGCGCGGATCATGTCCTGGTCGATGATCGTGACGGCGGCAGGCGCTTCGCTGACCGGCTGGGACAGCCGGGACGCCGACAGCACTACCGGCAGGTCGTCGAGAAAATCGGACTCGGTGACGACAGCCACGGCCTGCTCAGACGATGCAAGGAGGCCACCCAGCAGAAGCGCCAAACGCAGGACATGCGATGGGGTTGAATGGTTGCGGCTCACGATCACTTCATGCCGGCACTGTGCGCACCGACCACTCTCCGCATGGGGTAAATGTTGATCACTGGATTACGGCAGTTTGGCCTCAAACTTGACTCCGGGGCCAGAGGCGACTCACCCCGCCTCGGCAGGGAAAAAGCGAAGCGGGCTGACCCTCATCCCCTGGAACGAAACGCTGCGGGTTGCTGCCGGGCCGCACACGGTCCGCCTGTCACCAACTCAGGCTGAGGCTTCCGTAGACGCGGCGGCTGAAAATGTTGGCATCACGAAACTCTTCGTAATCCTTGCCCAGGTTCTGCCCCACCATGGCCGCTTCCACTTCGTGTCCCTGCCAAGTCCAGCGCCGCGCCAGACGGGCGTCCCAGCGGGTGAAGGCCTGGGTGGTGTCGCCTTCGGACAGCCATTTCATGCGCCCCGATCGATACACGCCGGCACTCGCGGTCCACCCCTGCCCCAGGTCGTAGCGCGCCAGCAGGCTGAAATTGTTGCGCGGCGTGGACTGGCGCAGATCCCTGTCGATGCTGTCATCCGCCTCGATGAAGGCACGCGCGTACTGTGCCGACAACCGCAACTCGGGTACGGGTTGCCAGTTCAACTGCAGGTCACCGCCGCGCACCGTGAAGTCGTCACGGTTGTCGAACTGGCCGGGCGTGCCGTCACTGTTGATGTAGTCGTAAATCGTGTCATGAAACAGCTTGGCATCGACCTGCACGTGGAGCGCCGGATACTGGCCCACGTAACCGATCTCGCGCGACAGGATGCGTTCTGGACGCAAGGGATCGGATGGCGCGAAAACCTGCACGATCGGGTCTCCGGTCGTTGTGTAATAGGTCAGATCCCCTTTCTGCTCGAAGAAAGTGGGGGAGCGATAGGCCTGCGACAGATTCAGGCGCACCGTGTGGCCCTCGGCCAGCGTGTAGTTGATTGCCGCACGCGGCGAAACGTCGGTGCCGGTGAAGTAATGGTGTTCGAGCATGGCGCCGCCCTGCACCAGCAGATCGGGATGCGCCCGCCATTCCAGGTTGACATGGGCGCGCCCCAGCGTGCCATCAAGCTGTTCGCTGGTATCGAAATAGCGCCTGGATTTCACGGTTTCATGCCGCAATTCTGCCCCCCAGGCTATCCGCCAGTCTGGCGCAAGGCGTCGGTTCACCTGCAATTCCAGATTGGAACGGGTTTGCACGAGGTCGCCGCCGGCATCAAGCAGGAATGGAGTCGGGAAAGGTGTGAGCGGGGGAACGAGGGGCGTCACGTGCGGCGCATCCTGCGCATTGCGACTGAAGTATGCGTGCACCATCCATTCATCGTCGGCACTGTGGGCGCGACGATATTAGAACTGGACGTAGTGCGCCGAGACATCCTGCCCGAGCGGCTCTTCAGGCGCTCTGGAATACCCCGCCTGCCAGTCGCCCACCGTCAGGCCGAACTGCGCGCTGAATTCGTCCGTCGCCGAGATCCGGTAATCTGCCCGCCCGTTGAGGAAATAGGTCTGCGTTTCCTCATAGATCGAATCGCCAGTGGGTGTGGCGGTCTCGAAACGATCCCGGGTCTGTGCGGACAAGGTTATCCGGTAACGCAGGTCGCCCTGCCCGCCGCCATGGCGCAGCGTCATCCCCGACATGCCCTGCTCGCCATATTGCGCAGACACGAAGGTACCCGGAGTCTGCGCGGGATCCTTGGTGACGATATTGATGACAGCAAGAAACGCATTCGCGCCGTAGCTGGCGGCGTTGGGACCACGCACCACCTCGATGCGCTCGATATCGTCGACCGACAGCGGGAGTTCACCCCAGTTGACCGCGCCATAGGCGGCACTGTAGATGGAACGTCCGTCAACCAGCACCTGAAAGCGCCGCGAAAACGCATCGGCCATGCCGTGATAACCGATCGCCCAGGTGTTCTCGCGGGTGTATGCGACCGAAAAACCTGGTACCAGACGCAGCAGATCGGGAATGTCGCGGAAGCCCGACGCGCGGATCATGTCCCGATCGATGACCGTGACGGCGGCAGGCGCTTCGTTCAGCGGTTGCGACAGGCGCGATACCGACAGCACGACCGGCATCTCGTCGAAAAAGTCGGCTTCGGTGACCTCGGCGTGCGCAACGTGAGGGCATGCAAAAGCAGCGCCCAGCAGTAGCAGCGCGCGCGCCAGCTCACCGAAGTTATGGGGTGTCCTGTTCACCGATGTCGATGCGCGGTGCGCACCGGTCTTTCTCCGCATTGCTATGAGTTCGTGTGAGTTAACGGCTCAAGGACGCTCACGCTTTATCAGAAGGGAATGTCGTCGTCCATGTCGTCGAAGCCGCTGCTGGCCGGGCGCTGCGCGGCGGCCGGGGCGCCGCGCGCGGGCTGGCTGCGCTGGGGGGCGGACTGGTTGAAGCCGCTGTCGTCCATGTCGGCCATGCCGCCACCGCCCTTGCTGCCGAGCATCTGCATGCGGTCGCCGCGAATCTCGGTGGCGTACTTTTCGATGCCTTCCTTGTCGGTGTACTTGCGGGTGCGGATCGAGCCCTCGACGTAGACCTGGCTGCCCTTCTTCAGGTACTGGCCGCAGACCTCGGCGGTGCGGCCGAAGAAGCTGACGCGGTGCCATTCGGTCTGCTCGACCATCTGGCCGGTCTTGTCCTTGTATTTGTCGGTGGTGGCGATGGCGAGGTTGGCGACGGCTTCCCCGCTCGGCAGGTAACGCATTTCGGGGTCGCGCCCCAGGTTGCCGACCAGAATGACTTTGTTGACGGATGCCATGTTTCCCCCTGAATTGAAATTGAATGGTCTGAGCTTGATCCGTTGCGGATTCTATCAGGCTGTCTTCAGCAAGCTGAGTGCGCCGGCTTCGTCCCAACCCTTGAGGCTGACCTTGAGCATGGCCACGCCCTCTTCGGCCAGCACCACGGCCTCGACCACGCCGGCCACCTCGGCCAGTTGCGATTTCAGCAGCGCGGCCTGGTCCGCGGGCATCACGCCAACGCGAAACATGCGGGTCTTGATCGCGGGCGGCGCCGTCATCGACAGGCTAGCCAGCAGCCAGACCGCCATCAGCACGACGCAGAAAAAGAATACGGCAGCAAAACCATGGTGCTGTGCCAGCCAGCCGCCGAACACGCCGCCGAAGAACAGCCCCAGTGCCTGCGCGGTATTGTAGACGCCCATCGCCGTGCCCTTGGCCGACACCGGAGCGAGCTTGGAAATCAGCGAGGGCAGGCTGGCCTCGAGCAGGTTGAAGGCGACGAAATAGAAGAACAGCGCCCACACGATGCCCCAGAAATGCTCGATGCCGAGCGCGAGCCCCAGCTGTGCCAGCAGCATCAACGCCACCGCGCCGATGAACACCGGCTTCATCTGGCCGCGCTTCTCGCCATAGATGATGCCGGGCACCATCAGCAGGAAGGAACCGAGCAGCACCGGCAGGTACACCGCCCAGTGGTCGCCGGCGGCCAGGCCGCTGTTCTTCAGCGCCACCGGCACCACGACAAACATCGCCATCTGCGCCGCGTGCAGCGCGAAAATGCCGAAGTCGAGCCGGGCGAGCTGGCCGTTTTTCAGCACGTCCATCAGTTTTGCGGGATTGGCCTGGGCGTCGGCGTGAAAGTGGCTGTCGGCGGGATCGGGCACCCACACCTTCACCACCCAGATCGCGGCCAGCGCGAGCACGCCGGTCAGGGCGAAAATCCCCGGCACGCCAATGATTTGGTTGAGCGCAGGCCCCGCCACCAGCGACACGGCGAAGGCGATGCCGATGGTGGAGCCGACCAGCGCCATCGCCTTGGTGCGGTGCTCCTCGCGGGTGAGATCGGCGAGCATGGCGGTGACGGCGGCGGAGATGGCGCCCGCGCCCTGCAGCGCGCGGCCGGCGATGGTCCAGTAGATGTCGGTGGCGGTGGCGGCCAGAAAGCTGCCGAGGGCGAAGACGATCAGGCCGAAGATGATGACCTTCTTGCGGCCGATGCGGTCGGACGCCATGCCGAAGGGAAGCATCAGGAACGCCTGGGTCAGGCCGTACATGCCGAGCGCGAGACCGACCAGGGTGTGGTTGTCGCCGCCCGGAAGGTGCTCGGCGTACAGCGCGAACACCGGCAGAATGAGGAACATGCCCAGCATGCGCAGGCCGAAGATCGCCGCCAAGCCCGATGCGGCGCGCTTTTCGGCGCGGGTCATGCTTTCGGACAGGTCGATCTGGGCCACTGCGGGTTCGGCTGAGTCGGGAAGTCCGTTATATTAGCAGGTTGCGAATTACGCCTGAGCGCAGCAAACAATGGAATTCATCCGCATCCGTGGCGCCCGCACCCACAACCTGAAGAACGTCAACCTCGACCTGCCGCGCAACAAGCTGGTGGTGATCACCGGGCTGTCGGGTTCAGGCAAGTCCTCGCTCGCGTTCGACACGCTCTACGCCGAGGGCCAGCGCCGCTACGTCGAGTCGCTGTCGGCCTACGCGCGGCAGTTTTTACAGCTGATGGAAAAGCCGGATGTCGACCTGATCGAAGGCCTCTCCCCGGCGATCTCGATCGAGCAGAAGGCGACCAGCCACAACCCGCGCTCGACCGTCGGCACGGTCACCGAAATCCACGACTATCTGCGCCTCTTGTACGCCCGCGTCGGCGATCCGCAGTGCCCGGAGCACGGCATCACGCTGGCGGCGCAGACGGTGTCGCAGATGGTCGACGCGGTGCTGGCCCTGCCGGAGGACACCAAGCTGATGATCCTGGCGCCGCTGGTGGTGGGCAGGAAGGGCGAGAACCTCGAGCTCTTCGCCGAACTGCGCGCGCAGGGCTTCGTGCGGGTGCGCGTCGACGGCAAGGTCCACGAAATCGACGCCGTGCCAAAGCTCGACAAGAACAGGAAGCACACCATCGAAGTGGTGGTCGATCGCCTGAAGGTGCGCGCGGATGCCAAGCAGCGCCTGGCCGAAAGCTTCGAGACCGCGCTGCGTCACGCCGATGGCCGCGCGCTGGCGGTGGAGATGGACAGCAGTAAAGAACATCTGTTTTCCGCCAAGTTCGCCTGCCCGGTGTGCAGCTACGCATTGCCCGAACTGGAGCCGCGCCTGTTCTCGTTCAACAACCCGATGGGCGCCTGCAATACCTGCGACGGCCTCGGCCAGATCACCTTCTTCGACCCGGCGCGGGTGGTCGCCTTCCCGCACCTGTCGCTGGCCTCCGGCGCAATCAAGGGCTGGGACAAGCGCAACCAGTTCTTCTTCATGATGCTGCAGAGCCTGGCGATGCACTACGGCTTCGACCTCGACACGCCGTGGGAGGATTTGCCGAAGCGCATCCAGGACGTGATTCTCAACGGCAGCGGAAAGGAAGCGGTCGCCTTCCAGGTGCTGGCGCCGCGCGGCGGCTTTTCCACGAAGCGTTATCCGTTCGAGGGCGTGCTCGCCAACATGGAGCGCCGCTACCACGAGTCCGACTCAATGGCAGTGCGCGAGGAGCTCGCCAAGTACCAGAACAACAAGCCCTGCCCGGCCTGCAACGGCACCCGCCTGCGCGAGGAAGCGCGCCACGTGATGGTGGGCGGCGTGCCGATTTTCCAGGTCAGCGCGATGCCGCTGAAGCAGGCGCTGGCCTTCTTCGAGACGCTGAAACTCGACGGCCACCGCGCGCAGATCGCCGACAAGATCGTCAAGGAGATCGTCGCCCGCGTCGGCTTCCTCAACAACGTCGGGCTGGACTACCTGTCGCTCGACCGTTCCGCCGACACGCTCTCGGGCGGCGAATCACAACGGATCAGGTTGGCCTCGCAAATCGGGTCGGGCCTGACCGGCGTGATGTACGTGCTCGACGAGCCCTCGATCGGCCTGCACCAGCGCGACAACGACCGCCTGCTCGCCACGCTCAAGCACCTGCGCGACATCGGCAACTCGGTGCTGGTGGTCGAGCACGACGAGGACGCGATCCGCGCTGCCGACTACGTGGTCGACATGGGCCCCGGCGCCGGCGTGCACGGCGGCGAGGTGGTGGCGGAAGGCACGCCGGAAGCGATCCGCATGGCGGAAGCTTCGCTCACCGGGCAGTTCCTGTCGGGCCGTCGCCGCATCGCCATTCCGAAAAAGCGCCGCCAGCCCGACCCGGAGCGGCAGCTGGTGGTGACCGACGCCAGCGGCAACAACCTGAAGAACGTCACGCTGAATCTGCCGGTCGGTTTGTTCGTCTGCGTCACCGGCGTGTCGGGTTCGGGCAAATCGACGCTGATCAACGACACGCTGTACACTGCCGTCGCGCGCCATCTGTACGGTTCCAGCGCCGAGCCGGCGCCGCACGGCGAGATCCACGGCCTGGAGTTCTTCGACAAGGTGATCAACGTCGACCAGAGCCCGATCGGCCGCACCCCGCGCTCCAACCCGGCCACCTACACCGGGCTCTTCACGCCGATCCGCGAGCTGTTCGCCGGCGTGCCGGAAGCGCGCGCACGCGGCTACGGGCCAGGACGATTCAGCTTCAACGTCAAGGGCGGGCGCTGCGAAGCCTGCCAGGGCGATGGCGTGATCAAGGTCGAGATGCACTTCCTGCCCGACATCTACGTGCCGTGCGACGTCTGCCACGGCGCGCGCTACAACCGCGAGACGCTGGAAGTGCAGTACAAGGGCAAGACCATCCGCGATGTGCTGGAAATGACCATCGAGCAGGCGCACGAATTCTTCGCCGCGGTGCCGGTGGTCAAGCGAAAACTGCAGACCCTGCTCGACGTCGGCCTCGGCTACATCCGACTCGGCCAGTCGGCCACCACGCTGTCGGGCGGCGAGGCGCAGCGGGTCAAGCTCGCACTGGAACTGTCCAAGCGCGACACTGGGCGCACGCTCTACATCCTCGACGAGCCCACCACCGGCCTGCACTTCGCCGACATCGACCTGCTGCTGAAGGTGCTGCAGCGCCTGTCCGACGCTGGCAACAGCGTGGTCGTCATCGAGCACAATCTCGACGTGATCAAGACCGCAGACTGGCTGATCGACCTCGGCCCCGAAGGGGGCGCCGGCGGCGGCATGATCATCGCCGAGGGGACGCCGGAGGCGGTGGCCGACAACCCGGCGAGCCATACCGGGACGTATCTGCAGCCGGTGCTGTCGCGTCACTGATGGCCGAACCGGTTCGCCTCTCCAAGCTGATGTCCGAGCGCGGGCTGTGCTCGCGCCGTGAGGCCGACAGCTACATCGAGAAGGGACTCGTGTTCGTCGACGGCAAGCGGGTCTCCGAACTCGGCACCAAGGTCGACCCCGATTGCGCGATCCGCCTCGACATCGCCGCCAGCGCACGCCAGGCCGAGCGAGTGACGATCCTGCTGCACAAGCCGATCGGCTACGTATCGGGCCAGCCGGAACCGGGCTACCAGCCCGCCGTGACCCTGATCCGCCCTGAAACCCTGTGGCAGGACGGGCGCGCCGGACGGGCCTTTCATCCGACGCATCTGAAGGGGCTGGCACCCGCTGGCCGGCTCGACATCGATTCGACCGGCCTTTTGGTGCTGACCCAGGACGGGCGCATCGCCAAACAGCTGATCGGCGACGACTCCGACGTCGAGAAGGAATATCTGGTGCGGGTCGAGGGCCGGCTCGACGAGCGCGGCCTCGCGCTGCTCAATCACGGCCTCTCGCTCGACGGCCGCAAGCTGCGCCCGGCCAAGGTCGGCTGGCAGAACGCCGACCAGCTGCGCTTCATCCTGAAAGAGGGACGCAAGCGCCAGATCCGCCGCATGTGCGAACTGGTGGGCCTGAAAGTGGTAGGGCTGAAACGGGTGCGCATCGGCCGCGTGCGGCTGGGGGATCTGCCGTTGGGTCAATGGCGCTATCTCCGTCCGGACGAGCATTTTTGATGCTTGAATCATAAAAAACACCAATAAGCTTGTTCCCGATGCGTTTTGGCATTATTAATAAAAATTGCGAGTTGCCAGACTCGCATTTCCTTTTACTTTTCGTTCAATCCACTCCAGGGAGATCTCTATGCAATCCAAACTTCTCGTCGCACTGTTCGCCGCTCTTGCACTGACCGCCTGCCAGAAGGCTGAAGAAGCCGCCGCTCCCGCCATGGAGGAAGCCCAGGAAGCCGCTGGCGCTGCTGCGGATTCCGCCGCCGAAGCCGCAGGTTCAGCTGCTGACGCAGCCGGCGCAGCAGCCGAAGCGACAGGTGATGCCGCCGCCGCAGCTGCTGATGCAACCAAAGATGCGGCTGCCGAAGCCGCCCAGGGTGCTGCCGATGCAGCGCAGTCCGTGGCTGACGAAGCCAAGGACGCTGCCAAGTAATCGTCCCGCAACACGCAGCGCAGACGGCCAGGTTTTCCTGGCCGTTTTTTATTGATTTCTACGAATCCGCCGAGGTTTCCGGCGCCGGTTGCGCAAGTGGGAATAAGCGCCACATCCAGCCGATCAGGTCATCCACAAAGGTATACACGACCGGGATGACCAGCAGGCTGAGGAAGGTCGACGTGATCAACCCGCCGATGACGACGATGGCCATGGGTGCACGGAAGCTCGGATCGGTGCCCAGGCCGATAGCGATCGGCAACATGCCGGCGCCCATCGCCACAGTGGTCATCACAATCGGTCTGGCCCGTTTGCGGCAGGCATCCAGCAGGGCGTCCCATCGGCTCAGGCCATGGTCACGACGCGCCATGACCACGTAGTCGATCAGCAGGATCGAGTTCTTGGTGGCGATGCCCATCAGCATGATGAGCCCGATCATCGACGGCATCGACAGTGCCGTGTGGCTGATGAACAGTGCCAGAAAGGCACCCGGCACCGACAGCACCAGCGCGGCGAGGATGGTAGCGGGCTGCACGAAGTCCTTGAACAGCAGCACCAGCACGATGTAGATGCACAGCACACCGGTCAGCATGGCCAGCCCGAAGCTGGCGAACAGCTCGTTCATCGCCTCGGCATCGCCGATGGTGGTCTGGGTCACGCCCAGCGGCAGGTTCCGGATGCTGGGCAGCGAGGTAGCCAGTTTCTCCACTTCCCCCAGCGGCTGCTGGTTCAACTCGATCTCGAAATTGATGTTGCGCAGACGGTCGTAGCGGTCGATCTCAGCCGGGCCACTGTCGATGCTGAGCGAAGCGACATTGCCAATCGGCACCGGGCCGTGCTTGCCAGGCACGGTCATGCGCTCGAGCAGGGCCATGTCCTGGCGTGCGCCAGGCGGCAGCTTGACGATGATGGGCACCTGGCGCTGGGACAGGTTGAGCTTGGGCAGGTCCTGGTCATAATCGCCCGCCGTGGCGATGCGCAGGGTGTCGGCGATCGCCGCCGAGGTCACGCCCAGCTCGGCCGCCTTGGCAAAGTCGGGCCGGATCACCAGTTCCGGACGCACCAGGCTCGCGCTGGTGGTGACGTTGCCGATGCCGGGCAGGGTACGCAGCTCGCGCTCGACCTTGCGCCCATGCTCGGCCAGCGCCTGGCCGTTCTCGCTCACCAGCACCAGCACGTATTTCTCGTTCGATCCGCCGAAGCCCACATTGACGCGCGTGCCGGGCAGCACCGTCAGCGCTTCGCGCAACTCACGCTCGACGCTCTGCTTCTTGATGCCGCCGCGCTCGGAGCGATGGGTCAGATTGATGGTCAGCGTCGCCTTGCGCACCTCGGACGCGCCGCGCGGCATGAACGGGTCGGCACCCGAGGCGCCGCCACCCACCGCCGTGTAGACCATTTTCACGTGCGGGTTCTTCTGCACGATTTCGCGCGCCTGCTCGGCGACGGCGAGCGTATCCTCGAAGGTGCTACCGGGCGGCAGCGACAGATAGACCTGGGTCTGCGACAGGTCGTCCGGCGGGATGAAGCCGGTGGGCAACAGCGGCACCAGTGCGAACGAACCGAAGAAGAACACCGCGGCGCCGATCAGGGTCATGATGCGGTGCCTGAGTGACCATGCCGCCCACTTCAGATAGTGCGGCATCCAGAACGGCTCGCCGAGTTCCTTCCTCGGCCGCTTCAGGAAATAGGCCGCCATCATGGGCGTGAGCATGCGCGCCACCACCAGCGAGAAGAACACCGCGATCGCCGCGGTCCAGCCGAACTGCACGAAAAACTTGCCCGGCACCCCGCTCATGAAGGCAGTGGGCAGGAACACCGCGATCAGCGTGAAGGTGGTGGCGATCACCGCCATGCCGATCTCGTTGGCCGCCTCCATCGCCGCCTGATACGGCGTCTTGCCCATGCGCAGGTGACGAATGATGTTCTCGATCTCGACAATGGCGTCGTCCACCAGGATGCCGACCACCAGGGACATGGAGAGCAGCGTGACGACGTTGACCGTGAAGCCCATCAGGTGCATCACCGCGAAGGCCGGGATCATGGACAGCGGCAGGGCGGTGGCCGAAATCAGGGTGGCGCGCCAGTCGCGCAGGAACAGCCAGACCACGAGGACGGCGAGGATCGCGCCCTCGTACATCAGCGCCATCGAGCCTTCGAAGTTTTCCTGCACCGGGTCGACGAAGTTGAAGGCCTCGGTGATGGTGATGTCGGGGTGGCTGGCCTTCAGCTTTTCCAGTTCGGCACGCACGCCGTCGGCGACCTCGATTTCGCCGGCACCGCGGCTGCGCGTGATCTCGAAGCCGACCACGGGCCTGCCGTTGAGCAGCGCCACCGAGCGCCGCTCGGCCACGGTGTCGCTGACGATGGCGAGCTGGTCGAGGCGCACGCGGCGGCCGTCAGACAGCACGATGTCCATGCGCGCCAGCTCTTCGGCCGACTGCACCGTGGCCAGCGTGCGCACCGTCTGCTCCGCCCCGCCCACGTCGGCGCGCCCGCCTGAGGCTTCCTGCTGGATCTGCCGCAACTGGCGCGAGATGTCGGCCGCGGTCGCGTTCAGCGCCAGGAGGCGGGCGGGGTCGAGCTCGACGCGCACTTCGCGGGTCACGCCGCCGACGCGCGCCACCGCGCCCACGCCGCGCACGCTCAACATGCTCTTGGTGACGGTGTTGTCGACGAACCAGGACAGTGCCTCGTCGTCCATGCGGCTGGAGGCCACGGTGTAGGTGAGGATAGGTGAGCCGGCCAGGTTCGCCTTCGAGATCACCGGGTCGCGCAGGTCGCCCGGCAGGTCGGAGCGGATGCGCGACACCGCATCGCGCACATCGTCCACCGCTTCCTGCGTGGGTTTCTCCAGGCGGAACTCGACGGTGATGGTGGCGGTGCCGTCCTGAATCTTGGAGTAGATGTGCTTGATATCCTGCAGCGTGGCGACCTCGTTCTCGATCTTGCGCGCGATCTCGGTTTCCATCTGCGAGGGTGCGGCGCCCGGCAGCGATGCCGTCACTGTCACCGTCGGCAAATCGATGTCGGGGAACTGCTGGATCTTCATGGCCTTGAATGCCATCAAGCCTGCCAGCGTCAGCATGATGAACAGCAATACAGCCGGAATCGGGTTCTTGATGGACCAGGACGAGACGTTCATGGCTGGGTGTCCGCTCAGGGTTTGCCGCCTGCTGTCGCCGGCGCGGCGACCACCCGCACCCTGTCGCCGTCAGCAAGGAAGCCGGCCCCGCGCGCCACCACGCGCATGTCCGCTGCGATGCCACTGACAATCTCGATTTGATCGCCCATCCGCTGTCCTACTGCAACTTTGGTCTGCGCAACCGTGTTCTGGTCATCCAGCCGGAATACATAGGAGAAGCCGTCGCGCAGCAGCACGGCGGACTGCGGCAGGCTCATGGCGCGCTCACGCCCCAGTTCGAATTCGCCGCGGGCGAAGGTGCCGGCCCGCAGGGTATTGCCGGTCTCGGCAATCGGCAGATCGACGTACACCAGACCGTTGAGGGTCTGCGGGTCCACCGTGGGCGCGACCATGCGCACGCGACCCTGGACGCGTGCGCCGTCGGGCGCAGTCAGCATCGCCTTGACGCCGGGTTTCAGCCTGCCAAGATCGGCTGCGCTCACTTCGGCGCGCCACTCGAGGCGGCTGCCACGAATCAGGCGGAACAGTTCCTGTCCAGGTTGCGCCATCGAGCCGACCGTGGCGGTGCGCGCAGAAATCACCCCGTCATCGGGTGCGCGCACGGCGGTTTGTGCCAGACGCAGCTGCTCTGCCTGCAGTCTGGCGCGCGCGGCGTTCAGGCGGGCAAGCGCGGTCTTCTCGGCCGTCAGGTACTGGTTGATCTGCTGCGCGCTCATGAACCCGGTGGCCTGGTACTGGCGTGCGCGGTCGCCGTTGGCCCGGGCTTCGGCCAGCATCGCCTCCGCTTCGGCAACCGCCGCTCTCGACTCCGACAACGCGGCGTCCACGCTGTCCCTCGATATGCGTGCCAGCACCTGGCCTTTCTGCACCCGGTCGCCCACATTGACCCGCACTTCGGTCAGCCGGAGATCGCTGATTTCTGCGCTGATCACCGCTTCCTGCCAGGCAGTGATGCTGCCATTGGCCGGCAGCACCCGCGGCCACTCGACAAACTGCGGCGTGACGGCCATCACGCTCAGCGCGGGTTTAGCGGCTGCTGCGCTCGCCGCATCGTTTTCCGCCATCGTGGTCTCGGGCGCCGCGCCATCCTTCGAATCCCGAGCCATCACCCAGACAACGGCTGCGCCGAGCACAAGGACAGACACCAGGGCCAGGCGTTTGATTCCAGAAGAAAGACGGGATGCGGATACTGTCATCGTTAAGCCTTGATGTTTGTTCTAGTAACACTGCCTGGATAACCTGCTCGGGCGCGTCAATCGCGTTGTGCCCGGCCATTTCGGGTCAATGGGGCATGCATACTTCGACGCAAGTTTATATGCAAACGCGGACGATCGAGCGAGCTTCGCTGCGCTGGCCGCCAGCTCAAGCCACGGGCAACTACAATTCAACAATGTGTTTTCCGGTTACGCGAGATGAATCTACGCACACTGCGGCAGAAAGGTCGTAGCGCCCCTCCAGAGAACCCTCCTGCGGCCCCCTCAGGCCTGCTGCTGGAATCCTTCCGCGCCGCGGTGGCCGCAGCCGACCCTGCGCACATCCTGCCACCGCACCTGCCCGCGCCGCCGCGCGGCCGCACCCTGGTGGTCGGGGGCGGCAAGGCGGCCGCCAGCATGGCCGCCGCGGTCGAAGCCCACTGGCCAGCGGACGCGCCCCTCTCCGGGCTGGTGGTCACCCGCTACCAGCACGGCCTGCCCACACGGCGCATCGAGGTCGTCGAGGCCAGCCATCCTCTGCCCGACGGACGCGGCGAGGAAGCCGCTTTGCGCATGCTGGACATGGCGGGCCAGCTGGGGCCGGACGATCTGCTGCTGGCACTGATTTCAGGGGGTGGCTCCAGCCTGCTCGCCGCGCCGGTCAAAGGCGTGACGCTCAAGGAACTGCGCCAGGTGACCAAGGCGCTGCTCGGCGCGGGCGCGACCATCCACGACATCAACACCGTCCGCAAGCACCTCACTCGCCTGTCGGGCGGACGCCTGGCGCAGGCGGCACACGGTGCTCCAGGGCTGGCGCTGATCATTTCCGACGTCGTCGGCGATGATCCGACCCATATCGCGTCCGGTCCCTGCGCGCCCGATCCCACCACCTGCGCCGACGCGCTCGAGCGGCTGCAGCGCTTCCGGATCGCCTTGCCCGCAGGCGTCAAGGATCACCTCGAAGCCTGTGCCGCCGGCCGTCGTGCCGACAGCCCCAAGCCGGGCGATGCCTGTTTCGCCCGCATGGAAAACCGTGTCATCGCCAGTGCATACAACAGCCTGCAGGCCGCGGCCCGGCATTTCGAGCAGCGCGGCATTCCCGCCATGGTGCTGTCCGACTGCATCAGCGGCGATGCCCAGGTGGCGGCCAGGGAACAGGCTGCGCTGGTGCGTGCATTGGCCCGGCGGCAGCCACTCGCGCTGATTTCCGGCGGCGAGACGACCGTCACGCTGCGGCCGCAACACGGTCGCGGCGGCCGCAATGCGGAATTTCTATTGGCGCTGGCGCTTGAACTGGCGGACACGCCTGCGTGGGCGATTGCGTGCGACACCGACGGCATCGACGGCAGCGAAGACAATGCAGGGGCCGTGATCAGCCCGGATACGCTGGCGCGCGCACGCGCGCAGGGACTGGACGCCGCCACCTACCTCGCGGATCACGACAGCCACGGTTTTTTTGCTGCGCTGGACGACCTGGTCGTCAGCGGCCCCACCCGCACCAACGTCAACGATTACCGGGCGCTGCTGGTCGGCCTGGACTGAGCGCGCTCAGTTGAGCCGCTGCACCTGCACCGGATCGCCGACCTTCAGGCCAAACGTGGCCGCGGCGCTGCCGCGATTGACCGCGAGTTCGAGCAGGCCGACGCTGTTGATGAACCAGAATCCCTCGCCCTTGCCGACGAAGCCGAAGCTGTCGCTGTGCCTGAACAGTTTCCCGGCTGACGTGACGCGCGCATCCTTCGGCACGCTACGCACGCCGGTCCAGGCGTTGCCGTAATGGTCGATGTAGATCACCCGCGCCAGATCGTTCGCATCGAACTCGACGTTCAACTTGTCTGCGGGGCTCAGCTTGTCGGTGGGAAATTCGCCGCGCGCGATGTCGGCCGCGATCAGGGCGAACAGATCGCGACCATGAAAGGTGGCCGACAGGCCCTCGGGCTGCCAGGCAATGCGCCACAGCCGGGTGTCGGAATGGCGCGCCGCGACAACCGACAGCAAGCCGTTGTCAGGTCCGACGAACCAGCGGCCGCCGGCCATCGCAACCATGGCATCACGTGGTGTGCCAACACCGGGATCGACCACCGCCAGAAACACGCTGCCGGACGGAAAGCCGGGGGCAAACGCCGCCAGCAGATGCGCCCCTGCATGCGGATTGAAATCCGGCACTTCATGCAGCAGATCCACCACCTGCTGGGCAGGCGCATGTTCGGCAAGGCGTGCCTTGACCTGCCCCACGTAGGGATCGCGCACGCCGAAATCGGTGAAGAGGACGATCACGGGCTTTTCCTGTCTTGATAGGAGGCACGACTATGCCCGACAAGCCAGTTCCTCAGCAAGGGCGCCAACCCGCTCAGCGGATGCCCAGACATGAAAAAAGCCGGGATCAACCCGGCTTTTTCGTGAATCGCGAATGGCGCCCGACTTACTCGGCCTCGACCGCTTCGACGTCGGTCTCGGGACGATCGACCAGTTCGACCAGTGCCATCGGCGCATTGTCGCCATTACGGAAGCCGTACTTCAGGATGCGCAGATAGCCGCCAGGACGGGTCTTGTAGCGCGGGCCCAGTTCGCCGAACAGCTTGACGACCATGTCGCGGTCACGCAGGCGGTCGAATGCCAGACGATGATTCGAGAGGGACGGCTCCTTGCCCAGGGTGATCAGCGGCTCGACAAAGCGGCGCAGTTCCTTGGCTTTCGGCAGCGTGGTCTTGATGACTTCATGCTTCAGCAGCGAGTTGGTCATGTTGCGGAACATGGCCAGACGATGGCTGGTGGTGCGATTCAGTTTGCGGTTGGATTGACGGTGACGCATGGCTATTCCTTTCAGTCAGTATTCTTGGGCTAGGTCGCCTGCCACAGCGACCCGCACTTTATTGTTTGATTTGGGTTGCAGGGTACTACTAAATTTTTTAGGGACGCTCGAGCCCGGCGGGCGGCCAGTTTTCCAGCTTCATGCCGAGCGACAGGCTCTTGGAAGCCAGCACGTCCTTGATCTCGTTCAGCGACTTGCGGCCCAGGTTCGGGGTGCGCAGCAGTTCGGTTTCCGAACGCTGGATCAGGTCGCCGATGAAATAGATGTTCTCGGCTTTCAGGCAGTTGGCCGAACGCACGGTCAGTTCCAGATCGTCGACCGGGCGCAGCAGCAGCGGATCGACTTGCGGCGAACGCGGCGACTCGGACTCGGCCGGGGTGCCTTCCAGATCGGCGAACACGGACAGCTGGTTCACCAGGATGCGGGCGGCGGTGCGGACGGCTTCTTCCGGCTCGACCACGCCATTGGTTTCGATGTCGATCACCAGGCGGTCAAGGTCGGTACGCTGTTCGACACGCGCGCTCTCGACCGAGTAGGCGACGCGACGGACCGGGCTGAACGAAGCGTCGACCAGGATCGAACCAACGGTACGGCCTTCTTCCGATACCTTGCGCGAGGTAGCCGGTTGGTAGCCACGGCCCGCCTCGATCTTGATTTCCATGTCGAGCTTGCCGCCCTTGGTCAGGTGGGCAATCACGTGATCCGGATTCAGCACTTCGATGTCGTGTCCAACCTCGATGTCACCTGCAGTCACCACGCCTTCGCCGGCCTTGGAGACCTTCAGAATGGCTTGGGACTTGCCGTGCATCTTGAAAGCGATGCCCTTGAGGTTCAGCAGAATATCGACGACATCCTCCTGCACGCCCTCGATGGTCGAGTACTCGTGCACGACGCCGCTGATCGCGACTTCAGTCGGTGCGTAACCCACCATTGAAGACAGCAGGATGCGGCGCAGCGCATTGCCGAGCGTATGGCCATAGCCACGCTCGAAGGGCTCCATGATGACCTTGGCATGCAGCGGGGAGGCGCGATCCACCTCCACAATACGCGGCTTGAGAAATTCCGTAGCGCTTTGCA
>JAKBJA010000164.1 GCA_021836225.1 Pseudomonadota bacterium
CCATGGTGGGTCAGCGTTTCCAGGATGGCGTTGCGGTTGGGGTCGGTGGTCGTCAGGCGGAAAATCCCGCTGCCGCCCATTTCGGTGAGCGGCTTGACGATGATGTCCTGGTGTTCGGCGAGAAAGCGCCCGATCCCGGCCGCATCGGCGGAAACCAGCGTGGGCGCGACGAAAGCCGGGAAATTGAGGATCGCCAGCTTCTCGTTGAAGTCGCGCAGGGCGGCTGGCCGGTTCAGCACGCGCGCGCCGCTGGTCTCGGCAATGCCCAGCAGGTGCGTGGCGAGCAGATAGTCGGTGTCCACCGGCGGGTCGGTGCGCATGATCACGGCGTCGAAATCATGCAGCGCCTCCGTCTCGGTGTCGGTGATGCGATACCAGTCGTTGTCGGGGCGAACGTCGAGCGCAGCGCAGGCAGCCTGCACGATCCCGGTTTGCACCTGCAGCTGGCGTGCCTCGGCGGCGAACACGGCGTGACTGCGCGCTGCTGCCGCGCGCATCATCGCCACCGAGCTGTCCTTGTAGGCCTTGAGGCCCGCGAGCGGATCGACGATGAACAGCAGCTTCATGCGGCTGCGGTCTCGGTTTCGCTGAGCGCTTCGTCGAGTTCGATGCTGGCGGCCAGCATCGCCAGCCGCGCGATCACGCCGTAGGCATAGAAGCGGTTGAGGCTCGCATCGGGGTTGGCGCTGCGGTCTGGCATCACGCAGGTGTCGTCGAACGCCAGCGGCACGAAATGCATGCCGGGGCTGTTGAGGTTTTCGTCCGGGCCGCGCCCGGTGTGCACGCGGTAGAAGCCGCCGACCACGAAGTTGTCGAGCATGTAGACCACCGGCTCGGCGACCGCGCCGTTGATGCTCTCGAAGGTGTAGACGCCTTCCTGGATCAGGACCTCGGTGAATGCGAGCCCTTCCTTGCCGACCGCCATCTTGTTGCGCTGCTTGCGGTTGAGTTCGCGCACGTCGTCCGGCGATTTCACCGTCATGATGCCCATGCCGTAGGTGCCGGCGTCGGCCTTGACGATGACGAAGGGCGGCTGGTCGATGCCGTATTCGTCGTATTTGGTGCGAATCTTCTTCAGCATGGCGTCGACTTTTTCGGCCAGGCAATCTTCGCCCTGGCGCGCCTGGAAGTCGATCTTGCCGCACTGGTCGAAGTAGGGGTCGATAAGCCAGGGATCGATGCCGACCAACTGTGCGAATTCGTCGGCGACATGCTGGTAGGCGGAAAAGTGGCGCGACTTGCGGCGCGTGGCCCAACCCGCGTGCAGCGGCGGCATGATGTTCTGCTCGATGCCCTTGAGGATGTCCGGCACGCCGGCCGACAGATCGTTGTTGAGCAGCACCGCGCAGGGGTCGAATCCTTCCAGCCCGATGCGGTCGCCTTTGCGCACCAGCGGCTCCAGGGTGAGGAACCCGCCTGCCGGAAGTTCCAGCGTGGTCGGCTGGGTAATCTCGGGAATCAGCGTGCCGATGCGCACGATCAGGCCGGTCTGGCGCAGGATATGCGCCAGCACCGCGACGTTCTGCAGATAGAAGGTGTTGCGGGTATGGCTCTCCGGAATCAGCAGCAGGCGTTGCGCGTAGGGGCAGATTTTTTCCACCGCACCCATCGCCGCGTGAATCGACAGCGACATGAACGACGGGTTGAGGTTGTTGAAGCCGCCCGGGAACAGATTGGTGTCGACCGGCGCCAGCTTGAAGCCGGCATTGCGGATGTCCACCGAAGTATAGAACGGTGCCGCCTGCTCCTTCCACTGCTGGCGGAACCAGTGCTCGATGGTCGGCTGCGCGTCGAGCAGGCGTTTTTCCAGTTCCAGCAGCGGGCCGGTGAGTGCGGTGGTGAGGTAAGGGACCATAAAATAGGCGGACTCCAGGAATGTTTTTATTTTAGGCCAAGCCGGATGTTTGACATCGTTTTATATCAGCCCGAAATCCCGCCCAACACCGGCAACCTCATCCGCCTGGCGGCCAACACCGGCTGCCGCCTGCATCTGGTCGAACCGCTGGGCTTCGATCTGTCGGATAAACAGGTCGCGCGCGCCGGCCTGGACTACCATGACATGGCCTGGGTGCGCGTGCACGCGGATTGGGCGGCCGCACAGGCGGCGTTGCCGGGCCGGCGCTGGTTTGCGCTTACCACCAAGGGAAGTGCGCGCTATGCCGACATCGCCTTCCAGGCCAACGACGTGCTGCTGTTCGGCCCCGAATCGCGCGGCCTGCCGCCCGACATCCTGGCGCAGTTCGGCACCGGGCATCGCCTGCGCTTGCCGATGCTGCCTGGTTCGCGCAGCATGAATCTGTCCAATGCCGTCAGCGTGGTGGTGTTCGAGGCGTGGCGGCAAAACGGTTTTGCGGGAGGGGTGTGAATGAGCGGTCTCGAATGGCTGGAGGCACTGAGTTATCTCGTCACCATCGTCGGCCTGCCGTTCGCCATTGGCGTCTATGTCTACGACCGCCGCCGCGACCAGCAAACCGACGAGGAAGAGATTTTCCTGCGCTTGTCCGATGAATATGCAGATTTCATGCGGCTGGTCATCGACAACGCCGACCTGAATCTGCTGTCCCCTGTTTCCAGGGGCGAACTCAGCGAAGAACAACAGGAAAGGAAGCGTGCCCTGTTCGCCATCCTCGTCAGCCTGTTCGAGCGCGCCTACGTGCTGGTGTACGAAGAGAAAATGAGCCGCCAGCAGGCACGCTTGTGGCAGTCGTGGGAGGACTATATGCACGAGTGGTGCGCGCGCGAGGATTTTCGTGCCGATTTGCCCCCGCTGCTGCATGGCGAAGACCCCGGGTTTGTCGCCACCATTGAGCGCATAGCCGCGTCGGCGGTGAACGGGTAGGTCTATGCGATGCCTTGGCGGGCTATGACCGAGCCGCCGTGTACGCCGTGCATTGGTGGCTGGGAAATTTTGACCAGTCCGCGTTTGTTTGCTGCAGATCGGGTGTGAAGGCGTAGTATGGTCAACAGCCTGTATTTGCACTTCCTACTTTGTCGCCATGCAGCCATCCAAGCAGTCCGAAATCACGCATGAAGTCATCGAGTCGGTCGTGCATCTGACCGAGCAGCGCGACGAACTGACCCTGCTGCGCAGTCTGCAGGAGTCCATTCTGGAGATGCTGCCGGGTGTGCAGACGTCCATGATCTGCCTCGTACCGGGTTCGCCGCACGGGCAATGGATTCAGGACGAGGCCTTTCCCCTGCCGAAGCCCATGTTTCCCCTCACCGACGGCCTGGTGGCGGAGGCCGCCAGGCTGAACGCCGAAGTGCCCACCCGGCAGATGGTTCTGGATGGTCAGAGCTATCTCATCAGCAGCCTGGGCCTCCAGGGGGAGCGACGCAAGGCGATCGTGATCAGACAGTCCGAATGGGTCCCGGCCGACTTGCGCATCGCCCAGGGAATGCTGAATATTTACGCCAACTTCGCAAAAATGCTGTTCGACAGCGAACGCGACACACTGACGGGCCTGTTCAACCGCAAGAAGCTGGAGCAGAAACTGGGTGAACTGCTCACGGGCCGGCTCAATGGCCGCAAACGCAAGAACGACCAGGACACGGACGATTACCTGGCCGTTTTCGATCTCGACCATTTCAAGCGCATCAATGACAACTATGGCCATCTGATCGGCGATGAGGTGCTGCTCGTTTTCGCCGGGCTGATGCGCAACGCCCTGCGTGATGTGGACTGGGTGTTCCGCTACGGCGGCGAGGAGTTCGTCGTGCTGATCAAGGACGTTTCCCCCGGGACCATCGCGTCCATCCTCGAGCGCATCCGGCTCAAGGTGCAGAACCATGGCTTCCCCCAGGTCGGACAGGTGACGGTGAGCATCGGCTACACTGCGATCGCCGACCAGAAACTGCCGCCCTATGTGTTCGAGGAGGCGGACAAGGCGCTCTATTACGCCAAGGAACACGGCCGCAATCAGGTCTGCGATTACCGGGAACTGGTGCGTAGCGGCGAGCTCGCTCCGGAGGAGCATCTCGGCGGTTCGGTCGAGCTCTTCTGACGCTGTTTTGCTAACCGGTGTACCCGCGGACACCCTTGGTTTTCCCGCGGAACGCAGGCTTGATTTCCCGGTTCAGCGGGGCGTCATCTGCCTGCGCGGCAGGCAGGCCGTTTGTTTTTGGGGTATTGATCAAATTGGCCACTTTTAGCCGGCATCGAGCGCCGGCGCCGCAGCGGTTTCCACGCGGTTGCGGCCGGATGCCTTCGCATGGTACAGGCAGCGGTCAACCCTTTTCAACAGTCCGCCTACGTCGTCGCCAGCCGAGTACTCCACTACACCGAAGCTGCAGGTCACCTGTCCGACGTCTGCAAAGTGCTGCTTCTCCAGCAGCATGCGCAGCTTCTCGGCGAGGAGCCGGCCGGCGTTGAGATCGCAGTTGGGCATCAAAATGGCGAACTCTTCACCGCCCCAGCGGGCAAACAGGTCGATCGCACGAATCGCGCCGCCGACTATCAGGGCAAACTGGATCAGGACCCGGTCGCCTGTATGGTGGCCGCAGGTGTCGTTGATGTGCTTGAAGTGATCGATGTCGAACAATATGAGCGATAGGGGGGTGGAATAACGTGCGGCGCGATTGATCTCGTTTGCCAGCGCTTCATCGAAGTGCCGTCGGTTGCTGATGCCGGTCAGGGTGTCGGTGGTGGCCAGCTGTTTGAGCCGTTCCTCCGTTTGCATGCGTTCAGTCGCATCGCGCACGATGCCCACGGCGCTCCATTGGCCGCGCAACTTGACGGCGGAGAGCGCGATCTCTACCGGAAACTCCTCGCCGCTTCTGCGCATCGCCTGAAGTGCGGTCGTCCGGCCGATCAGCGATCCTTCGCCCGACTCGATGAAGCGCGTAAATCCTGCATGGTGCCGATCGAGATAGCGCCCGGGGGCGATCAGGTCATGCAGATTCTGGCCGATCATCTCAGCCCCGGTGTATCCGAACATGCGCTCTGCTGCAGGGTTCCAGTACGTGACCAAACCGGAATGATCGATCAATATCACCGCATCCTGCGCCGCTTTGGTGATGCTGCGCAGCAATTCCTCACGTTCGGCCAATTCTCCGCTGCGCGCCTGCACCAACTGCTCCAGCTCGTCGCGGCTGCGCTCGAGCACGAGCTGGGCTTGCTTGACTTGCGTGATGTCGGTACGAACCGACACATAGCGGCTCGGCAGGCCGTCTTCGCCCATAAAGGGGAGAATCGTCGAAGCCACCCAATAGAACGCTCCATCCTTGCGGCGATTGCAGATCTCGCCGTGCCACACCTTGCCGGCGCTGATTGTCGTCCACATGTCCTCATAGAACGCGCTTGAATGCTGGCCGGATTTCAGCAGACGATGGTTCTGCCCCAACAACTCCTCGCGCGAGTACTGGCTCACCTCGCAAAACTTGTCGTTCACGGTGATGATGTTTCCGTGCACATCGCTGACGCTCACGATGTTGTGCTCATCCAGGGCCAGTTTCTGGAACTGCAGGTCCTGGGTCGACTCACGCAGCAATTCGCTGGTGTCGGCCAGGCGGGAGATCAGGCTTTTCGTTCTGCGGGTGCCCAGAACGAACAGCCCCCACGTCAGCAGCACGCCGGTCACCCCGCCAATCAGATACAGCACGCTGGCACGATTCTGGGCTTTGCGCACCGATGAGGCGTTTTCATGCGTCGCGGTGATCGTATGGTCCAGCAGTGCGGTCAGGGTGGCGACCATCTGGTTTTGCGCAGGCACCACGTGGTCGACCAATAGTCGCTCGGCCTCGTCGCGTCGACCGGCCATCACGAGCTCGATGACGCGATCATGCAGCGGCATGATCGCTGCAGTTTGCGCACGCTGCTGCGCCAGCAGGTCACGTTCGGTCTTATCCAGCCTGAGCCGCATCAACTGCGTTCGCGCCGCGCCAAAAACGGCGCCCTGCTCGTAAAAACGCTGGATTTCACTGTCCTGCTCGAACGGATCCACAGTATGCACGGCCCCGAACAGCGCGAAGGTCCGGTCGCGGGCAGCAAGCTGCATCCGATAGAGTATTTCCACCGCTGCCTGCTTGTGAGCGACGATTTCATCCATCGAACGGCGATCCGCGTCGATCCGCCAAGAGCTCAGCGCCGTCATGAAAATGATCACGGCCATGACCGCGCCAAATCCCCAACGCATGAGGCGTGACGTGAAAGCACGTGCCTCGGCCAGATTCGGGATGGGGGGGGCGGGTGGGTTTTGCATGCGGGCGGTTCTTCTTTACTGGATTACGGCTGTTTCGCCCGTTTCTGAGGGGGCGGAAGGAATTTCAACGGCACGTCATCGATCGATTGACGCGTGCGCGCCCTTAGAACTCTGTCTTGATATGCCGGTTCAGCAGGGCATCGACTGCCTGCGCAGCAGGCAGGCCTTCGAACAGCATCTGGCAGACAGCGCGGGTGATCGGCATATCGACGCCGAGTTCGCCAGCCAGTGCCGAGACTTCGCGTGCGGTGGTGACGCCTTCGGCGACGTGGCCGAGCTCAGTGAGGATGGCCTCGAGCGCCTGGCCGCGCGCGAGGCGCAGGCCGACCTGGCGGTTGCGCGAAAGGTCGCCGGTGGTGGTGAGGATGAGGTCCCCGAGGCCGGACAGGCCCATGAAGGTTTCGAAGTGGCCGCCGAGCTGGACGCCGAGGCGGGTCATTTCGGCCAATCCTCTCGTGATCAGCGCGGCGCGGGCATTGTGGCCGAGCTGCAGGCCGTCGCAAATGCCGGCGGCAATCGCCATGACGTTTTTCAGTGCGCCGCCGACCTCGACGCCGATCACGTCGTCATGCGCGTAGATGCGCAGGCGATGGCCCGCCAGGGTCTCGGCCAGGTGCTGCGCCAGCGCGGTGTCATGGGATGCCAGCGTGAGCGCGGTGGGGTAGCCGTGCGCGACCTCCTGGGCAAAGCTGGGGCCGGAGAGCACGCCGGTTTGCGTATGGTCGGGCAGCAGTTCTGTGATGAGCTGGTGCGGCAGCTTGCGGCTACCGGGTTCGAAGCCTTTGCATACCCAGATGATCGGCGGCAGTTCGGCGTGCCGGGCGAGCGCGGCCAGGGTGGGGCGCAGGCCGTGGCTGGGAACGGCGATGACGATGAGGTCGGCCGCATCGGCAACGGCGTCGAAGTCCGGATTGAAATGCAGCGCGTCCGGCAGCGGGCAGTCGGGCAGGTAGCGGGTGTTGACGCGGTTCGCGCGCATGGCGTCGAGCTCGGCCGCGTTGCGTCCCCACAGGGTGACGTCATGGTGGGGCGCCCAGCTGGCCGCCAGCGCGGTGCCCCAGGCACCGGCACCGAGAACCGACAGTTTCATTGACGCGGGTTTCACTTGCCCCACGCCTCTCGAGCGGGCAGCCAGCCGGCCAGGCCGTCAGGGTGTTTTACCGGCAGCCAGCCGTGGCTGTCCGTTTGGCCGGTGACTTCGAGCAGGACACCCCGTGCGGCACGGAACACGACGTCAGCCTCGGCGCGCGGCTGTTGCCGGATGGCGCTGGTTTCGGCCGTGACCATGATGGTTTTTGCGCCGCCGAGGGCAGATTTCTCGATCCACGCCAGGCGGCCGCTATGGTCGCGTACTTTGACCCAGGCATCGGTGTCGACGACGACTTCTAGCGGCAGGCCGCTGCCAGCAATGGCAACTTTGCCGGCGGCCGTCGAAGGGGCGTCGTGCAGCAGCGCGGCGCGCCCGGTGCTGCGGTATTCCAGCGCGCTGGCGACGCAGGGCCACGCGAGCAGCAGACTGGCCGCGAGTGACAAACCGGTATGGCGCAGTCGCACTGTCGGCACGTCCACTTCAATGCGTTTGTGCGGGAGCGGCCTGTTGCTGCTGCGCCTGTTGCTGCTGCAGGAACAGGGCTTCGAAATTGACCGGGTTCAAAAGCAGCGGCGGGAAGCCGGCGCGGATCACCACGTCGGACACGGTTTCACGCAGATACGGGAAGACGATGTTTGGGCAGCCGATGCCGAGCACCATCGGAATCTGGTCCTGCGGCACGTTCTGGATGCGGAAGATGCCGCCTTGGGTGCACTCGACCAGGAACATGGTCTTGTCGCCGATCTTGGCGGTGACGGTGACGGTAATGCTGGTTTGGTACATGTCTTCGCCCAGCGCGCGACTCTCGGTCGACATGTTGACGTCGATCTGCGGTGCCTCGCGTTCCAGGTAGATGGCGGGCGCGTTGGGCACCTCCAGCGACAGATCCTTGACGAAGAGTTTTTCGATATTGAATACGGGTTGTTGCGCGTCGGTCATGGTGGCTCCCTGAATAAGAAAACCGGAGCCTCAAGCTCCGGAGATGGTGTGCATTTTACACGCGCTTATTGAATCCCCTGTGACGTGGCAGGCCATTGAAGCCCTATTCGGGAGTCGCGTTTGCACGAGAAAGGCCTGAATGCAAGGCGCGGGGCCGAAGGTCGTGGTCGTTCCACGATGCCGAGGCCCGCAACGCCGCAGACGGGCCTTTATCGTGCAAACCCTTCGGGACGTGGCTTTCCGGGCGGTCTGCTTTGTCGCGCCGCTTGCGAAGGGACGACCCTTTGCTTCACGACGCTTCGCGCATCCCATCCCGGAAAGCCGCGTCGCGGCCCCGAATAGGGCTTCAATGGTCTGCAAGCCAGCGTTTCAGCGCGTGGGCTTCCATCGCGCCCGAGGTGCGCGCCACTTCGACGCCGTTTTTGAACAGGATCAGGCTGGGGATGCCTTTGATGTGGTGGCGCATCGACACCTGGGGATGCGCTTCGGTGTCGACCTTGGCGAAGCGCACGCGCGTGCCCATCTCGGCCGCCACCTGCTGGAACACCGGCGCCATCATCTTGCAGGGTCCGCACCAGCCGGCCCAGAAGTCGACCAGCACCGGCAGGCCGGCCTTGGCAATGAAGCGGTCGAAGCTGTTGGCAGAGAGATCAACCGGCTTGCCGGGCAACAGGGGGGTGCCGCATTTGCCACACTTCGGGGCATCGGCCAGACGGTCGTCCGGAACGCGGTTGACGGCAAGGCAGTGGGGGCAGGCAAGTTCCATCGGGGTTCCTTGAAGCGAAAGTCTTCGCTTCAAGGTGGGGGGCTGCGCCAGAAATTCAAGCGCGGGGATCAGGCGCGCGCGAGCAGGGGGACCAGTTCACCGGCCGCATCCAGTGCCGAGGTGTCGTCGAACCCGCCGACGTGGGTGTCGCCGATGAACACCTGCGGCACGGTACGGCGGCCGCCGGAGCGGGTGATCATTTCCTCCTGCTTTGCCGGATCGAGGTCGATGCGGATCTTCTCGATTTCAGTAACGCCGCGGCTCTTGAGCAGGCGCTCTGCAGCCACGCAATAGGGGCACACGGCGGTGCAATACATCACGACCTTGGCCATGAAACTTCCTTATTTCTGGGTGACGGGCAGATTGGCGCGTTCCCACGCAATGATGCCGCCCGCCTGGTTGTACACGGTCTCGAAACCGGCTTTTTTCAGCATGCCGCAGGCGCGCGCCGAGCGCTGGCCGCTGCGGCAGGTGACGAGGATGGGTTTCGACTTGAATTTGTCGAGCTCGTTGAGACGGCCGGCCAGTTGGCCGAGCGGAATGTGCCTGGCCTTGGGAATGTGGCCGGCCGCGTACTCCTTGTCCTCGCGAACGTCGAGCACCAGTGCGTCGTCGTTGAACAGGCGGGTGGCTTTCAGGGTGTCGGCCTGCTCGACGCCCGACAATTTCCCGCCGATGAATGACCAGATGAGCATGGCGCCCGAGACCACGGCCAGCGCCACCAGCATCCAGTTGTCCTGCAGGAATTGCACGTCCATAAATGCGCCTCCTTACAGGCCGCCCTGCTGGAAGCCCACCTTTTTCAGCATGATGTCCATCGGGCAGAACCGGGTGATGCCGGACTGGAACAGGTTGAAGCCGACGAAGGCGGTGAACCACAGCCAGGAGATATGGGACATGTCGATGCTGCCGGAAAAATGCGCCAGCGCAAGCGACAGCATGATGAAGGAACCGGCAATGATGCGGACGAGGCGTTCAACGGTCATGGTAAGACTCCTGTTTTATTGAGAAGAAAATTTGCGGTAATTGGCCGCGTAGTAGAGCACGGGAATCACCACCAGCGTGAGCAGGGTGGAAACGAAAATGCCGAAAATCAAGGATACCGCGAGTCCGGAGAAAATCGGGTCATCGAGGATAAAGAAAGCGCCCATCATGGCTGCGGCGCCGGTCAGCACGATCGGCTTGGCGCGGGTGGCGCCGGCCTGGATCACCGCTTCCTGGAAGTTCATGCCGCCCCGCACCTGCTCGTTGATGAAGTCCACCAGCAGGATGGAATTGCGCACGATGATGCCGGCCAGCGCGATCATGCCGATCATCGAGGTGGCGGTGAATTGCGCACCCAGCAGGGCATGGCCCGGCATCACGCCGATGATGGTGAGCGGAATCGGTGCCATGATGACGAGCGGGGTGAGGTAGCTCTTGAACTGGGCCACCACCAGCAAATAAATCAGCATCAGACCGAAGGCATAGGCCAGCCCCATGTCGCGGAAGGTTTCATAGGTCACCTGCCATTCGCCGTCCCACTTCAGGCTGAACCCGGCGTAGGGATCTGCAGGCTGGCGGATGAAATATTCGGACAGCGTGCCGCCCTGATCAAGCGCCTTGTCCTTGAGGTCGCCGCGCATCGAGAACAGACCGTATAGCGGCGAATCCAGCTTGCCACCGGTGTCGCCGAACACGAACACCACCGGCAGCAGATCCTTGTGGTAGATGCTCTTTTCACGCGCGCTCGGCATCACTTCCACCAGTTCGGATAAGGGCACCAGATTGCCGTTGTTCCCGCGCACCGTCAGCTTCAGGAGTTCTTCGATCCTGGTTTGGCGCTCCGGCGGCAGGGTGATGCGTACCGGGATTTCGTATTTGGCGCCGCTGCCGTGAATGGGGGTGACGTTTTCGCCCGACAACCCCATTTTCATCGCCGCGACGATGTCCTTCTGCGCCACGCCCACCAACGCGGCCTTGTTCTGCAGCACGCGCAGCACAAAACGCTGGGCGTCGTCCTCCACCGTATCGTCGATGGCGACGATGCCCTCGGTTTTTTCAAAGACGCCGCGTACTTGTTTGGCGACCTTGCTCTGCGCGTCGTAATCGGGGCCATAGATTTCGGCGACGATGGGCGACATCACCGGCGGGCCGGGCGGCACTTCGACGACCTTGACGTCGGCGCCGTGCTTTTTCGCGATCGCCTCCACTGCCGGCCGGATCGCCTGCGCGATGTCGTGGCTCTTGCGGTCGCGGTCGTGCTTGTCGACCAGATTGACCTGCAGGTCGCCGACCTCGGGGCCGGAGCGCAGGTAATACTGCCGTACCAGACCGTTGAAGTTGATCGGCGCTGCCGTGCCCGCATAGGCCTGATAGTCGATGACTTCGGGAACCGCAGCGACGGCTGCGCCCATTTCGGCGAGCACTTGGGCGGTTTTCTCCAGCGGCGTGCCGACCGGCATGTCGACGACGATCTGGAATTCCGACTTGTTGTCGAACGGCAGCATTTTCAGGATGACCAACTGCACCACCGGCAGCGCGACCGAAACGAGGATGGCAAGCCCGATCCCCAGCCACAGCTTGCGGCGTGCGCCTTTGCCTTCGGTACCGCGCAGGAAGGGCGTGAGGCGGGCGCGGAACAAGGCGGTGAGCTTGCTGTCGCCTGTCCCGTGGGGGCCGTGCGCCTCCTGCTTGATCAGTTTCAGCGCCAGCCAGGGCGTGACGATGAAGGCGATCGCCAGCGAGATCAGCATGCCGATCGAGGCGTTGATCGGGATCGGGCTCATGTAGGGCCCCATCAGGCCGGTGACGAAGGCCATCGGCAGGAGCGCGGCAATGACCGTCAGCGTGGCGAGGATGGTGGGGCCGCCCACCTCGTCTACCGCGCGCGGAATGATCGCTTCGAGGCCGTCGTGGTCGAGCGCCATGCGGCGGTGGATGTTCTCCACCACCACGATGGCGTCGTCGACCAGAATGCCGATCGAGAAGATCAGCGCGAACAGCGATACCCGGTTGAGCGTGAAGCCCCACGCCCACGACGCGAACAGCGTGGCCGCCAGCGTCAGCAGCACCGCCGCGCCGACGATCAGCGCCTCGCGTTTGCCGATGGCGAACAGCACCAGCAGCACTACCGAGGCGGTGGCGAAGATCAGCTTCTGGATCAGCTTCTTCGCCTTGTCGTCGGCGGTGGCGCCGTAGTTGCGAGTGACGCTGACCTCGACGCCCTCGGGCAGGATGCTGTTTTGCAGGGTGTTCACCCGCGCGATGACTTTTTCCGCGACGTCGACCGCGTTCTCGCCTGGTTTTTTCGAGATCGCCAGGGTGACGGCCGGATAGGTCAGGCCCTGGCTGGCCCTGTTCGTGCCGCCCGCGCCGGGGCCGTGCCACACATAGCGCGCCGGCTGGTCTGGACCCCCTACGACGCTGGCGATGTCGCTCATGTACACCGCGCGGCCCTGCGACACGCCGACCACCAGCTGCTTGACGTCGGCCGCACCGGTGAGGAAGGTGCCGGTCTGCACCAGAATTTCCTGGTTGCTCGCCACCAGGGTGCCCGACGGTTGCGCGGCGTTGGACACCTGCAGCGCATCGCGGATGTCCTGCGCCGACACATCGAACGCCGCCATGCGGTCGGGATCCATCATCACCCGCACCGCGCGGCCGGGGCCGCCGACGGTGGTGACCTCCCGCGTGCCGGCGATGCGTTTCAGTTCGATCTCGGCTGCGTGCGCCGCCTGCTCAAGTTCATAGGCACCGCGCGTTTCATCACGCGTCCACAGGGTGACGGTAACGATCGGCACGTCGTCGATGCCGAGCGGCTTGATGATGGGTTCGCCGACGCCGAGTTCAGGCGACACCCAGTCACGGTTGGCCTGGATCGTGTCGTACAGCCGCACCAGCGCCTGGGTGCGATCCTGTCCCACCAGGTATTGCACCGTCAGCACCGCCATGCCGGGCTTGGAAACGGAATAGATATGCTCGATGCCGGCGATCTGCGACAGCACCTGCTCGGCGGGGGTGGCCACCAGCGCTTCCACGTCTTTCGCCGAGGCGCCGGGGAAGGGGATGAATACGTTGGCCATGGTCACGTTGATCTGCGGCTCTTCCTCGCGCGGCGTGATCAGGATGGCGAACAGCCCCAGGAGCGCCGCGATCAGCGCGATCAGCGGGGTGAGCTGGGACGTGAGAAAGAAACGGGCAATGCGTCCGGAGAGTCCCATGCGTATTCCCGTTTATTTGGCCGGCTGGTTGGCGGCGCTCTTGGCGTAGATGCCGGCCTTGACCGGTTCGAGCGCGATGACGTCTCCCGGATTCAGGCCGGACAGCACTTCAACCAGGCCGCGGCCATTGGGCGTACCCAGGCGGATCTGCCGCAGGCTCACCCGATCCTTGTCCACCACGTACACCGCGGTGATTTCGGAGCGGCGCACCACCGCGCTTGCCGGGATGGTGAGCTTGCGCGCGCTGCCCACCGAGAAGTGAGCGCGCGCAAACATGCCGGGGATGACGCCTTCCAGGTTGGTCGGCAGGTCGATCCGTACCTTGACCGTGTGGGTGGCGGCATCCGCCGACGGCAGCACGGTGATGCCGGCGGCATCGATCCATCTGTTGAGCGAGGGAATCTCGACCGCTACACGCGGCGAGGCTTTCACCTCGGCCAGCTTGTACTGGGGGATGTTGGCGATCACCCGCATGTCCTTGGGATCGAAGCCGGTCATCAGCGGCGTGCCGGGCGCGACGGTTTCGCCTACTTCGACGTGGCGGGCGGCGACCACGCCGGAATACGGCGCGGTGATCACGGTGTAGCCGCTGACCGCCGCAGTCTGGCCAACGCCTGCGCGCGCCGCGCGTGCAGCCGCTTCGGCGGCACGGAATTCGGCGGTGGCGCGGTCGAGCGCCGCCTGGCTGATGAATTTCTGCTGGAAGAGTTGCTGCTGGCGCTGGTAATTGGCGCGTGCGTTGGCCAGCGTGGCATCGGCCTGCGCCACCTGCGCCCGGCTGCCCGCCACGGCGGACGACAGTTCCTGCGCGGAAAGACGGACGATGACCGTGCCCGCCTTGACGTAATCGCCGGAGTCAAAGTTCACCGCCGATACGCGTCCCGATACCTGTGCGGCAATGGTGGATTGCTTGACGGCTTCGACTGTGGCTTCGGTGGAATAACCGCTGTCGGTCATCTGGTATTTCACCGGCGCAATAGCGAAAGGCAGCGCAGCCCAGGCGGATGGCGAAACGAGGATGACGCAGGCCAGCAAACGGGCGGGGTTCAGCACAGGTGACCTCCAGTAAATCGTTCATTAGATTATTCTAATTAACCATTCAATTCAAGTGCTTGTACAGCATTTGTGGTGAAATTGAGCGGCGACTTGCCGGGAAAGTATGCACCACAACCGATCTTCGATCTATCCGATGCCCAATGCGGGCGCTACTTCATGCCCCAAAAAAAGGCCCGGCACGCTCGCGCGTTGCCGGGCCGGGGGATGACGGGTGCTTACTTGGTGAAGCCGCAGAACACGTCGCGCATCATGCCCAGCAGTTTGAGGGTGCGGGTGTCGCCGACGCGGTAATACACGCGGTTGGCATCCTTGCGGGTGCGCAGCACGCCCTTGTCGCGCAGGATGGCGAGGTGCTGCGAAATGTTGCTTTGCGACGTGCCGACATGGTCCACGATGTCCTGCACGCTGATTTCCTTGTCGCCCAGCACGCAGAGGATTTTCAGGCGCAACGGATGCGACATGGCCTTCATCGCACGCGAGGCCTGCTCGATGTGCTCGTCCTTGTCCATCAGGTCCACTTCGTCCCAATCAGCTGCCATGTTCATACCTCGATCCTATTCATGTAGTACCCTGATGCGGTCTAACTTTCCAGGGGGAAAGGCACGCTGCACAAGGCATTATTGAAACAACATTGCGCGTTGCGTATAGATTAGCAATCACGCATATATTAAAATAATCCCACAAAATCAAGTCAGGTTATATAAATATTTTCATGAAGACCACGCCGGTTCTCCTCATCATCCTCGACGGCTTTGGTTGCCGCGCGGAGCGCGCCGACAACGCGATCGCGCAGGCCAATAAACCCAACTGGGACCGGCTGTGGAGGCACCATCCGCATACGCTCATCCACGCGTCGGAATCCGAAGTGGGCCTGCCCAAGGGTCAGATGGGCAATTCCGAGGTGGGACACCTGAACATCGGTGCAGGGCGCGTGGTGTACCAGGAGTTCACCCGCATCGACCGCGCCATCGAGTCGGGCTATTTCTACACCAACCCGGCGCTGCTGAACGCGGTGCACCTGGCGCGCGACAATGAGAAAACCCTGCATGTGCTGGGCCTGCTGTCGGACGGCGGGGTGCACAGTCATGAGTCGCATTTTCACGCGCTGCTTGATCTGGCGGTGCGCGAAGGGCTGAAGAAGGTGTGCCTGCACGTGTTTCTGGATGGCCGCGACACGCCGCCGAAAAGCGCCGAAATCTACCTGCGCCGACTGAACGAGAAAATCGCACAGACCGGAGTCGGCCATATCGCGTCGATGATCGGCCGCTATTACGCGATGGATCGCGACCGCCGCTGGCAGCGGGTCAAGGCCGCTTACGATCTGCTGACGCAGGGGCGCGCCGAATTCATGGCCGAGAATGTGCTGGCCGGGCTGGAAGCCGCCTATGCGCGCGGCGAGACCGACGAGTTCGTCAAGGCCACAGCGATCCTGCCGTCCGACGGCAAGCCGGTAAAGATGGAAGACGGTGATTCGGTGATCTTCCTCAACTTCCGTTCCGACCGTGCGCGCCAATTGTCGCGGCCCTTCATCGAAGCCGATTTCGGCGAATTCGAACGCGAGGTGACCCCGCGTCTGGCCACTTACTGCACGCTGACCGGTTACAGCGACGATTTCCAGGTGTCGGTCGCGTTTCCGCCCGAGCGGATCAAGAACGGGCTGGGCGAGTACGTCGCCCAGCTCGGCTTGCGCCAGCTGCGCATCGCCGAAACCGAGAAATATCCGCACGTCACCTTCTTTTTCAACGGCGGCGAGGAAGTGTCCTTCCCCGGAGAAGACCGGGTGCTGGTGCCGTCACCCGATGTGGCGACTTACGACCTCAAGCCCGAGATGAGCGCGTTCGAGGTGACCGAGAAACTGCTCGCGGCGATCAACAGCAAGCAGTACGACGTCATCGTCTGCAACTATGCCAACCCTGACATGGTCGGCCATACCGGAGACCTGCAGGCCGCGATCAAGGCCATCGAAACCGTCGACACCTGTCTGGGTCGGGTGGTGGAAGCCCAGTTGGCTCGCGGCGGTGAAGTGCTGATAACTGCGGACCACGGTAATGCCGAACTGATGCGCGACGCCGAAACCGGGCAGGCGCACACCGCGCACACCATGAATCTGGTGCCGCTGATCTACGTGGGAAGAAACCGTGCCACACTGGCGGAAACCGGGGCGCTCGAAGACATCAGCCCGACTTTGCTGAAAATGATGGATTTGCCGCAACCCCTCGAAATGACCGGTGAAGCCCTCGTACAATTTGAGTAAGCCCAACGCTGATCGGGTAAGCTCATCCAGGTGAACGTCAGATCATTTCTCGTCCTGTTGGCACTGGCCGTGCCGCTGTATGCCAGCGCCAACCAGGCCGATCGCAAGCAATCCGAACTCGATGCGCTGAAGCAGCGCCTGCAAACCCTGCAACAGGAGTTTCGCACTACGCAGGCGCACCGCAAGGAAGCGGTCGACGAACTGCGTCAATCCGAGCGCGCCATCAGCAGTGCGGTAAGTATGTTGCGCCAGCTGGACGGCGAGCGCCAGCGTACCCAGCGCGATTTGCAGACGCTGACGCAGCAGGCCGATGGCACCGTGGCACGCATCCGCGCGCAGCAGGCTCATCTTGCCCAGTCACTCAAGGGCGCTTACCGGCGTGGGCAAGGTGATGCATTGAAACTCATCCTCAACGGCGAGGACCCCAATCAGGCCGCACGCGATCTGCATTACCTGGCGCACCTGTCGCGCGCGCAGCATGAGATGGTCGAGACCCTGCGCACCGACCTCGCACGCCTGGCCGCGCTGCAGCAGCAGGCTGCGCAAAAAACGACCGAGTTGACGCAGTTGCAGGCAGCCCGTGAGGCCGAGCAGAAGAAGCTGCTGGCTGACAAGCGCGCACGCGAACAGGTGCTGCAGAAACTGTCGGCGCAAATTCAGCAGCAGCAAAGGCAGATTTCAAATTTGAAGCGTGACGAGCGCAGCCTGACCCAGCTGGTGGAGCGTCTCAACCGGCTGATGGCGCAGCAGGCTGCCCGCGAAGCCGCGCGTGTGGCCCAGCTGGCGCAAAAGAAACGGTCAACGGAAAAGGACACGGCTGGCCAGCCCCGCCGGGGCGTGGCGGTGAATACCGAAACGCCGGTGGCGTTTCGAACGGACCGCCCTTTTTCGGGCTTGAAAGGCTCGTTGCGGCTGCCTGTCGCCGGGGAACTGATGAACCGCTTCGGTGCTCCGAGAGAAGGTGGAGGGCTGAGCTGGAAAGGCCTGTTCATTCGCGCGGCAGAAGGCACGGTGGTGAAGTCAATTGCCGCCGGGCAGGTGGTGTTTTCCGAGTGGCTGCGCGGCTTTGGAAACCTCGTTATTGTCGACCACGGCGAAGGCTATATGAGCCTGTACAGCAATAATGAAAGTCTGTATAAGCAAGTGGGCGAACGGGTTCAACCCGGTGACGCGATCGCCACGGTCGGTAACAGCGGCGGCCAGCCCGACACCGGTCTGTATTTTGAAATGCGGCATCAAAGCCGCCCTGTTAATCCCCTCCTTTGGGTGAAGTGAAATGACACAAAAGGCGAAATTCATACTCGTCGGTCTGGCCGGTTTGATGGCGGGCGCGGCGTTGACGGTCAACCTGTCGGCGATCGCCAACAAGGACACCGAGACTGCGTTGCCGATCGAGGAACTGCGCGCCTTTACCGATGTGTTTGCCCGCATCAAGAACGATTACGTCGAGCCGGTCGAGGACAAGAAGCTCATCACCGAGGCGATCAACGGCATGCTGACCGGGCTCGATCCGCATTCGGCCTATCTCGATGCCGATGCGTTCAAGGATCTGCAGGTCGGCACCCAGGGCGAGTTCGGCGGCCTGGGCATCGAGGTCGGCATGGAAGACGGTTTCGTCAAGGTGGTTTCGCCGATCGAGGACACGCCTGCCTTCAAGGCCGGGGTCAAGCCCGGCGACTTGATCATCAAGCTTGACGACACCCCGGTGAAGGGCATGACGCTGAACGACGCGGTCAAGCGGATGCGCGGCAAGCCGGGCTCAAGCATCAAGCTCACCATTGCGCGCAAGGGGGTCGACAAGCCCATCGTGCTGACGCTCACCCGTGCAGTCATCAAGATTCGCAGCGTCAAATCCGCACTGCTGGAAAGCGGTTACGGCTACGTGCGCGTCACGCAGTTCCAGGAGCACACCGGCGAGTTGCTGGCCGAAGCATTGAACAAGCTGTACAAGGACAACAAGGCGCCGTTGCAGGGCCTGATCCTGGACCTGCGCAACGATCCGGGCGGCCTGCTCAATGGCGCGGTCGCGGTGACGGCAGCGTTCGTCAAGCCCGACAGTCTGGTGGTGTACACCGAAGGCCGCACCGAAGATGCCAAGATGCGCTTGACCGCCAGCCGCGAGCA
>JAKBJA010000040.1 GCA_021836225.1 Pseudomonadota bacterium
AATTTGTCCCGGATGCTGCGCGACGTGGAAGCCGTGGGCAGCGAGCTTGCCTGGCGCTCCAACGTGGCCGCGGCGCCAATCCGGATCGCCGAAATGACCATCGCCGGCGAATGATGCCTGCGACAGCCAAGACGCCTCGCAATCTGTGGGCGCTTCTTGAGCGCCCCAATTTTCAGCTTCTTCTGGCTTTTCTAACACTCGCGCTGACGGGGCTTGCATCCTATCTCGGCGGTTGGCCCTATTTCATCGGGGCCTGGGTCTTGGGCACTTTGTTTATTGGCGACCTACTCCGCCGTCAGGCTCGGCCCAGGCTGAAGCGGTGGACAATCACCAGCGTGTTCTCTCTGCTGCTTGGGCTTCTCTTTTGGTACGCGGGATTGTACTTGGGGCAGCCCGCGGAGACCGAGACGCACGGCTGGCTGACTCCCGGAGGTCAGCCGGCACCCGCTAACAACGCTTGCCAGAGATTCGCTCCGTCTCGCACCCAGCGCGACTTCTTTCTGGTCCTCGGAACTTCCGGCATATTGCTTCCGTACCGGGGCAGCTGGCAGAAGGCCGCGGCCCTGCGCGCCTGCGGGCACGACTTGCTTTGGGTCGAACGCAAAGGCGACGAACTTGCGGTCGACGCCGACATATATGACGGAAGGATCCTTGCACAACTCAGGGGAGGTGAGTTCCGCCTGAATCCCAATAACATGTTTCGTCGAGAACGGCCCGATCGACACACGCTTGTCGTTTATGACCAAATGGGGCGCGAGCGGCTACGCGTGCGCTATAACAACGCTCGCTCGGTGACCTTGACGGGCATCTTTGAGTATCCCGGGTGTGAGAGGAAGGCTCGGGTTACGGAACGGGAGATCCTTGTCACCGGGCCACACTTGAGGATGTCGCTAGAGAGCATCTGCGCCGTGGGGTGGGGTGGCCTGGTCGCCTTTTAGCCCTGCCGGAGCGTGCGTGGAGTCCTGTTTGTTTGCGGCCGCTCCTTTTGTGTCCCCCTCGCCCCTTGGGAGGGAGCTAGGGCAAGAACGCACGATGTGCTGCGACAATCTCTGTCATCCTGAGCGAAGCGCGTCCCCGCGCGGAGTCGAAGGAGCTCGCGCGGTTCCTTCGGCTTCGCTCAGGACAGGCTCTCCGCGCGTCCCCAACTGGGCACCCCGCCCTCGGGACCCCTCGCGCGCGGTGCTGACCGCACGGCAGCTTGCCCGACCTGCCTGCCGCGCCGCCTGTGCGTGCCCGCGCACGCAGACCGGCCGGGCGCGGCGCAGGCAGGCCAACGGGAGCGCAATGCCACGGCGAAGGGCGTCTCCATCCCCGCTGCCATGCAATGGCCACGCGCGGGGGTGACAAGCAGGAGCCGGACGCCCCACCCCTGTCATTCCCGCGCGTGGCCGCTCCGCGCAGGCGCGCCTGCTTCTGTCACCCTGCGCCTCCCTTCCTGTCACCCTGAGCGTAGCGAAGGGGCTACGCGAAGCGATTTGTCTGCCAGCAGCGTGGGCAATTCGCCTACCTGCGCCGTGGGCCCGGGACCCCTGGCCCGCGCCAGTGGGAGGGGACCTGCCCTGAGAGGCTGTGATCTTTTCTGGTGTTGGTGGTGAAGGGGTAGTGTCGGGGAGTTGGTGGAAAAGTGAAAAAGCGTGAAGAGCCGGCGAGTTGAGCCACAACTCGCGCCCGCTTGGCGGCGGGTGGCGGAGGATGACGCTATGGAAAGCGATAGCAGGAAAGCATGGAGCGGGGAAGGCGAACTGGAGGGACTGATGCGGGAGCGGGTGCGGGGGACCATCGAGACGATCGTGGAGGAGGAGCTGTTGGCGGCGGTGGGCGCCGAGCGATCGCGGCGAATTGGTCCGCTGCGAGCCGGATATCGGCACGGCAGGCGCCCGCGAACCCTGACCACCAGCCTTTGGCCCACGACGATCGCGATGCCGCGGGCGCGAATCGAAGGCGAAGATGGGCGCTGGTATGAGTGGCGCAGCCGGACCATCCTGCGCTACCAGCGGCGCACCGAGCGGGTGGACGAGGCTATCTTGGGGGTGTACCTGAGCGGGACCAACAGCCGCCGCCTGCGCGGGGCGCTTTCGCCGCTATTGCGGGGCGCGCCGCTGTCCAAGGATGCGGTGTCGCGCCTGGTCGGGAGATTGCGAGAGGGCTTTACGGCTTGGGCCAAGCGGGACCTGGGCGCGCTCAAGGTGCGCTACCTGTTTTTGGACGGCTGGTATCCGCGGGTGCGGATCGGGAAAAGCGGGTGCGAGTGCCGGTGCTGGTCGCGCTGGGAGTATGCGCCGGCGGCCGCCGCGTGATTCTCGACCTTAGGCTGGCCGGCGCGGAGAGCGGGCAGGCCTGGCTCGACGCGGCGCAGCCGCTGGCCGCCCGTAATCCGGGCGCTCCGCCGCTGGCGGTGATTGAGGGCAATCCGGGACTGGCCGCGGCGCTGAAGGCGCAATGGCCGAAGCTCGCGATGCAGCGCTGCACCAACCACAAGTTGTGGAACCCGCTCGCCAAGGCCCCGGCCCATCTGCGCGAGGAACTGGCGCATGATTACCGGCACATGATTTACGCCGACAGCCGCGCGGCGGTGGAGCGGGCACGGACCGCGTGCCGCCCGCAAGTGGAAACTGCGCTGCCAGGCGGTCAGCCAAAGCTTCGAGCAAGCCGGCGACCAGCTCTTCACCTTTACTGCCTTCCCGCCCTCGCAGTGGAAGGCGCTGCGCACCACCAACGCGCTGGAGCGGACCAACGAGGAGTTCCGGCGGCGGACCAAAACCCAGGCTTCGCTCCCCAACGAGGAGGCAGTGCTGCTCTTGCTGTTCGGGCTGCTACGCAGCGGCCAGGTGCGGCTGCGCCGGCTGGTCGGCTGGCAGGGCCTAACCGCTATTAGTGAACAACCGGCGGCGGCCTAATAGCAACTTGATGATTCAACTGCTCGCCGCCGGATTGCCGATGCTTACCACTTTTCCACCACTTGACAGACACCACCAAGCGTGCGGTCGCCGCGGCGATGGGCGCTGCCGCGGCGCTTGGCCTGGTCCCATGTAGAATGCATAAAAACTACTAAATCCTCCTCCTATCCCTCGCTCAGCTCACCGGATCGGTGAAGCTCCTTAGCCGCTGCCTCAATCTCTGCCGTCAGGCTGTTCATTCCCATTCCAATGGAAATAAAACGAAGGGCGCTTATGGCTTGATAAAGCTTGCTAGCAGCCTGTGTTTTGCAGAGAATCCTGTACTCGATAGATTCATGCCCTGAAACCATAAAACGCCGGGTTTCGCCGTTGTAAAGCTCCATGGCTGTG
>JAKBJA010000078.1 GCA_021836225.1 Pseudomonadota bacterium
GCAGCCGTTCGCCATAGCGGAAATGCACGGGCGTGGATTTGCCGAACTCGAGTCCGTCGAGGGACCAGGCGTAGCGCTCCATGTTGCCGGTCAGATGCAGTTCGATCTCGCGCTCGGGGCCGCGCGGGTCGATCGGCCCGCCTATCGTGTGCAGATCGGCGTAGGTGAGCACTCGGCGGCCGTTGTTGCGCAGGCCAATCCCGGGGTCGTCAAGATTGGTGCGCGCCATGTCCACCCGCATGTCGGTGCTCGGGCCATATTCGGTTTTTGCGTGGCGTGCCTGCGTGCTGGGTTTCGCCAATGTGCCGTCCATGGCCGTTGCGGCCGGCATGGCGTGCTTGCTGTGGTCCATGGCCATTCCGCCGTGGTTCATGCCGCTCATGCCGGCCGTCCCGTTCTTGCCGCCGGAACTGCCGTGATCCATACCGGCCATACCGCCGCCCATGTCGCCCATCATGTCTGTCATGGTCAGGCTTTCGGGCTTGTCCGGCTTCGGCACCGCGGCAGCCGGCCCGTGACGGGTGGCGAGCGTGCCGCGCGCGAAGCCGGTGCGATCCATCGACTGCGCGAAGATCGTGTAGGCGTCATCCGTGGGGGTGACGATCACGTCGTAGGTTTCGGCCACCCCGATGCGGATCTCATCCACCGTGACGGGCTCGACGTCCTGGCCGTCGGCCTGCACCACGGTCATCTTCAGCCCGGGAATGCGCACGTCGAAGAACGTCATCGCGCCGGAGTTGATCAAACGCAGCCGCACGCGCTCGCCCGGGCGGAACAGCCCGGTCCAGTTACCGGCCGGGGTGCTGCCGTTAACAAGATAGGTGTAGGTGTAAGCGGAGATGTCGGCCAGATCGGTCGGGTTCATGCGCATCTCGTTCCACATCTTGCGCTTGTCGAACGCCGCCTTGAATCCGTCGCGCGAGACGTCGCGAAAGAAATCGACCACCGTGGGCTGATTGAAGTTGTAGTAATCGCTTTGCATCTTGAGCTTGGAAAAGACGCGCATCGGATCTTCGTCGGTCCAGTCCGACAGCTGCACGACGTAGTCGCGATCCGCCTGGATCGTCTCGCCGCCCGCCGCTTCGATCACGATGGCGCCGTACATGCCGGTCTGCTCCTGCATGCCGGAATGCGAGTGGTACCAGTAGGTGCCGGTCTGCTCGACCTTGAAGCGGTAGGTGAAGGTTTCTCCCGACGGGATGCCCTTGAAGCTGATTCCCGGCACCCCGTCCATGTCGAAGGGCAAGAGAATGCCGTGCCAGTGAATGGAGGTGTCTACTGGGAGCCGGTTGGTGACGCGGATGGTCACGGTATCGCCCTCCCGCCAGCGCAGCGTGGGCGCCGGGATCGAACCGTTGATGGTCGTCGCCATGCGCGGCGTCCCGGTGAAGTTGACCGGCGTTTCCGCGATCACGAGGTCAAATTCGGTACCCTGGAGGACCGGGGCGCTGCCTGTCGTGGTGGCGGCGGCATTTGCCCAGACCGGCTTGATGGCCGACGGCAAGCCCAGCAGAAGACCGCCCGCCGCAAGCCCCTGAACGAAGCGGCGGCGCGGCAAATTCGGCACCGCCAAAGAAAGTGAAGAATGAGGCATTGAATAATGTTTCATGTGGGGCTGCTCTCCAATTCAGATTTGGCTGCATCCTGAGGGGGCACACCCAACATCAAACTGACGGCTGAATTACAAATCTGTAATGCGATGTTTCTGCAGGCGTGCGCTGTGGCAGGATGCAGCCATCCAAGTTAGTCTCCTGAACATGAAAATCCTGATCGTCGAAGACGAGCCCAAGACGGGCGATTACCTGAAGCAGGGGCTCACCGAGGCCGGCTTCATCACCGACCTGGCGCGCGACGGATGGGACGGGCTGGAACTGGCCAAAACCGGCCACTACGAGCTGATGATCCTGGATGTGATGCTGCCCGGCATCAACGGCTGGCAGGTGCTCGAAGGCGTGCGCCGGGCCGGGGTCGACATGCCGGTGCTGTTCCTGACGGCGCGCGATCAGGTCGAGGACCGGGTCAAGGGGCTGGAGCTGGGTGCCGACGATTATCTGGTAAAGCCCTTCGCCTTTGCAGAACTTCTGGCCCGGGTGCGCAGCCTGGTGCGCCGCGGACATGGCAGCCTGGAATCCACCGTTCTCAAGGCGGCTGACCTGGAACTCGATCTGCTGCGGCGACGTGCCACGCGGGCGGGGCGAAAGATCGAACTGACCGCCAAGGAGTTTGCCCTGCTGGAGCTGTTTCTGCGCCGACCGGGCGAAGTGCTACCGCGCAGCCTGATTGCCTCGCAGGTCTGGGACATGAACTTCGATTCCGACACCAACGTCATCGACGTGGCGGTACGCCGGCTACGGGTCAAGATAGACGAGGGTTTTGAATCCAGGCTCATCCATACCGTGCGCGGGATGGGCTATGTGCTGGAAGCCGGCCCGGAAGGCGCGGCCCCATGAAATCCCTCTCGCTGACCACCCGGATCAGCCTGCTCTTTGCCGTGGCCGCGGCGCTGGTCCTGCTCGTAACGGGCTATTTCCTGATGCAAGAGGTGGAAGCCCATTTTGAAGAGGAGGACCGGATCGAACTCAATGGCAAGCTGGCGCTCGTCCGCAACCTGCTCCTGCAAGCCACGAACAGCAAAACGCTGGACCGCCTGCCCGAGCACCTGGATGATGCCCTGGTCGGCCATCATGGGCTCGCCGTCGTCGTGACCGATGCGACAGGGGATATCTGGTTCGCCACCGCGGGCGCGGATTTCCCGGGCGCGCTGCTGCAAACCTGTCAGGCGCGGCCAGCAGCGTGTACGGAAGGGACTTTGCATCAATGGGTGTATCAGGGTGTCAGCCATCGGGGCATGGCCATGTCGATCATGGCAGGCAGCGGCGGGCCCTATACCGTGGCCGTGGCACAGGACATCGAGCACCATGCGCTTTTCATGGACACGTTCCGCTCTGTGCTTGGAATCGCCATTGCGCTGGCCGCTCTGGCCACGGCGGGTCTGGGCTGGGTCGTTACCCGATGGGGGCTCGTGCCCTTGCGCCAGGTCACCGACACCGTGGCCGGAATTTCCGTTGAACGTCTTGGCGCGCGCCTTCCGGCTTCGGGACTTCCGACCGAACTCATGCCGCTCGCAGTCGCATTCAATGCCATGCTGGCTCGCCTGGACGATTCCTTCCGGAGGCTCTCCGAGTTCTCTTCGAATATCGCGCACGAACTGCGCACCCCCATTTCCAACCTCATGACCCAAACCCAGGTGGCACTTTCCGGTGCGCGCGATAACAACGAATACAAGGAAATCCTGTACTCCAGCCTGGAAGAATACGAACGCATGGCCCAGATGGTCGGCGACATGCTCTATCTCGCCCAGGCCGACAACGGCCTCCTCGCACCGGGCCGGGAAAGCGTCAACCTTGCCGATGAAACACAGGGCCTGTTCGATTATTTCGAAGCGTGGGCAGAGGAGCGCGGCGTTTCGCTGGCCCAAACGGGATCGGCCACCGTGCCGGGCGACCGGCTGATGCTGCGGCGTGCGCTCAGCAATCTCATATCGAATGCCATTCGGCATACGCCATCCGGCCAGACCGTGCGCGTGTCGCTGGCGATGCACGGCGACAAGGCCGTCATTGCCGTCGAGAATCCCGGCCCGGAAATTCCGGCCGAGCACCTTCCCCGGCTGTTCGACCGTTTCTACCGCATCGACCCTTCGCGTCAACGCAAAGGCGATGGCGCCGGGCTGGGGCTTGCCATTGTCAAATCCATCATCGACGCGCATGGGGGTTCGATCAAAGTCGCATCCGCCAATCAGGCGACGCAGTTCCAGCTCAGCTTGCCTGCCATGCCCGGATAATGTCCATGTCTCCTGCTAACGACTTCGTATGCCGCCTTGCCTGGCCGGGCCGCACACGCTACAGTCAAACCATGCGTCGACTCCGGGCATTCCTCTTCCTGCTGCTTTCCATTGCGGTGCCGCTACAGGGCTACGCGCATTTTGCGCAGCCGCTGGTGCCCTGCCCGATGGAAGTCACCGCCATGATGGCGATGGTGGATGTGGACGCCGCGCACGATTGCTGCGACGAATCCGGCTCACCGACCGGCAAGCCCTGCAAGGCCGGCCAGCCCTGCCAGACCGGCGGCCAGCATTTTTCGGTTTCCACGCTCGACGTGCTGGCGCAGGAGCCGGTTCCGGCCACCCGCTTCCCGCACATCGCCGCGGACATGTTCTCCTTCGATCCTGCCGCCGCCTGGCGACCGCCGGCTCAACCCTGACTCCCTGAACCGAGTGCTGCACTGCGTCCGCCCGCGCGGACGTCGCTGCATCCGTTTCGCGCCATCGCACCGCTGCTGGTCCGAGAGGCGCCGTTCTCCCAAGGAGTTGGAACATGGTCATTTCCCAGTCTGCCGCCCGCCTGTGGCGGCCCCCGGTTTGCCGCACGGCTGTGCTGCTCGTGTGGGCGGGCCTCACCGGATCGGTCTGTGCCGGAACGCTTTCATTCGACGACGCGCTGGCGCTGGCCGTGCGCGAAACGCCCGCACTGCGCGCGGAGTCGGCGCAGATCGATGCGGCCCGCCAGGCGGCGATCCCGGCCGGCGAACTGCCCGACCCGAAACTTGCACTCGGCATCGACAACCTGCCCATCGAGGGGCCCGACCGCTTCAGCCTCGGTAGCGAACCGATGACCATGCAGCGCATCGGCGTCATGCAGGAATTCCCCAATGAGGCCAAACGCGGTGCGCGTGTGGAGGCTGCGCGTGGCCGGGTTGCGTTGAGCGAGGCGCAGACCCGCATCACCCGGCTCGCCGTGCTGCGCGAAACCGCAGTGGCCTGGATTGCGCGCGATGCGGTCGAGCGCCAGCTTGCTCGCATCGATGCACTGGATAGCGAGAACCGCCTGTTCGACGCTGTCGTGCGTGCCCGCATTGCCGGCGGCCAGGGCAGCGCACTGGATGCGGTGGCGTCGCGCCAGGAAGCCGCGATGATCGAGGCGCGCCGGGACGAACTCACCGCGCGCCGTCAACAAGCCCTTGCCGCGCTCAGACGCTGGGTGGGCCCGCGTGCAGCGGCGCCCCTCAAAGGGGCTGCGCCGGACTGGCCCATTGCGCGCGACACGCTTGAACACGCACTGCACGGGCATCCGGAACTGGCGATCTTCGACCCCAAGGGGCGTGTGCTGGACGCCGAGGTGGCCGAAGCCAAAGCCGACAAGAAACCGGACTGGGCACTGGAACTGGCGTACGCGAAGCGCGGCTCGCAGTTCGGCGACATGGCCATGGTGCAGGTGAGTTTTGAACTGCCCCTGTTTGCCGCCCACCGACAGGATCCGAAAATCGCGGCCAAGCTTGCCGAGCGCATGGGGCTGGATGCCGAACGCGAAGCGGTGTTGCGCGAACACGCTGCGATGCTGGAAGCGGATTTTGCCGAATACCAGCGTCTCGTCAGCGCCGTCAAACGCCAGCGCGACGTGCTGTTGCCACTGGCCGACGAGAAAGCGGATCTGGCTTTGGCCAGCTGGCGCGGCGGCAAGGGTGAACTCGTCGACCTGGTGATGGCGCGGCGAGAACGCATCGACGCCGAACTCACGGCCATCGCGCTCGAAGGCGCGCGCCGGCAGATGGCTGCGCGTCTTCATTACGCCTATAGCGACCCCACTGCGACTGGAGAAAAACAATGAACCGCCAAACGATTAAAAAAGCCATTCTGGGTTTCTTCATTGTGGTTGCGCTGCTCGCGGTGGGTGTGGCGGCTGGCCTGTGGTGGGAAAGAAGCCGGGCGCCGGGCGGCAGGATGGATATGTCTGCCGACGCCGCACCAGGCGAACCCGCCGTGCTGTACTGGTACGACCCCATGTATCCGACCCAGAAGTTCGACAAGCCCGGCAAGTCGCCTTTCATGGACATGGAGCTGGTGCCGAAATACGCCGACGAAGGCGGCGATGACGCGAGCGTAAAAATCAGTCCCGGTGTATCGCAGAATCTGGGCGTGCGTCTGGCGACCGTCACGCGCGCAACGCTGGACTCGACGGTGACGGCGACCGGGATTGTCGATTTCAACGAACGCGATGTCGCCATCGTGCAGGCGCGCACCGGCGGATTCGTGGAACGCGTGGCCCAGCTGGCGCCCAACGACGTGATCGATTCCGGTGCCTTCATCGCCGAATTGCTGGTGCCGGAATGGGCCGCGTTGCAGGAAGAATATTTGGCGCTCAAGGCGCTGGGCGACCCCGCGCTGGAAGAGGCGGCGCGCGCGCGGATGCGTCTGGGCGGCATGCCCGAAAGCCTGATCCGGGAGGTGGCCGCAAGCGGCAGGATCAGAAACCGCATCGCGATCACCGCCCCGCGCGGCGGGGTGATCCAGTCGCTCGACGTGCGCCCCGGCATGACGCTCATGGCCGGCCAGACCCTGGCGCGCATCAACGGCATCGGCACGGTCTGGCTGGATGTGGCAGTGCCGGAATCGCAGGCCGGCGCGGTGCGGGTGGGCCAGTCCGCCGAGGCGGCGTTTGCCGCGTTTCCGGGCAAGCCGATGCAGGGCCGCGTCACCGCCCTGCTGCCGACGCTGAACGACGCCGCGCGCGCTCTCAGGGTGCGGGTCGAACTGCCCAACCCGGACGGACGCCTGCGGCCGGGCTTGTCCGCCCAGGTCAGTCTCACGGGCAGCGGCGGCGAATCGGCGCTGCGCGTGCCGACCGAAGCGGTGATCCGCACCGGTCGCCGCGCGCTCGTCATCGTGGCGGAGACGGAGGGACGCTATCGCCCGGTCGAGGTCGTCCTCGGCCCCGAGTCCGGCAACGACACCGTCATCCTTTCCGGCCTCGACGAAGGCCAAAGCATCGTGGCCAGCGGCCAGTTCCTGATCGACTCCGAAGCCAGCCTGCAGGGGATCGTTGCGCGAGGCTCCGAGTCGGCCGCAGCCATGCCCGCACCGCTTGCGCTGCATGAGGCGGACGCCGTGATCGATGAGGTGTCCGATGCCTATGTGACGCTTTCCCACGGCCCCTTCAAGACGCTGTCGATGCCCGGCATGACCATGGAGTTTGCGCTGGCCCGACCTGAACTCGCCAAGGGGCTGAAGGCGGGCGACCGGGTGCGTGCCGGGGTGCGCGAAACCGACGACGGGCTGGTGGTCGAGAAGCTCGACAAGACCGGTGGCGCACAATGATCGCCCGGCTCATCCACTGGTCGGTGGCCAACCGCTTCCTGGTTGTGCTGGCGACGCTGTTCACCGTGGCCTGGGGCATCTGGTCGGTGAAGACCACGCCGATCGACGCCCTGCCCGACCTGTCCGACGTACAGGTCATCATCCGCACCGCGTATCCGGGGCAGGCGCCGCAGATTGTCGAAAACCAGGTGACCTATCCGCTCGCCACCACCATGCTGTCGGTGCCGGGAGCGAAGACGGTGCGCGGGTTCTCCTTTTTCGGCGACAGCTTCGTGTATGTCATTTTCGAAGACGGCACCGATCTCTATTGGGCGCGTTCGCGGGTGCTGGAATATCTCAGCCAGGTGCAGAGCCGGATGCCTGAAACCGCCGTGCCGGCGCTGGGCCCGGACGCCACCGGGGTGGGCTGGATTTATCAGTACGCATTGGTCGACCGCACCGGCAAGCACGACCTGGCGCAACTGCGCACCCTGCAGGACTGGTTTCTCAAGTACGAGCTGAAAACTCTGCCCAACGTGGCCGAAGTGGCGACCGTCGGCGGCATGGTCAAGCAGTATCAGGTGGTGCTCGATCCGGTGAAGCTCGCCAGCTTCGGCATCACGCACGATGAAGTGATCAAGGCGATCCGTTCGGCCAACCAGGAAACCGGTGGCGCCGTGCTGGAGCTCGCCGAGACCGAATTCATGGTGCGCGCCAGCGGCTATCTCAAGAGCATCGCCGACTTTCGCGACATTCCGCTGCGGCTGGCCGGCACGACGCCGGTCAGCCTGGGCGACGTGGCGCACATCCAGCTTGGCCCCGAAATGCGGCGCGGCATTTCCGAACTCAACGGCGAAGGCGAAGCCGTCGGCGGCATCGTGGTGCTGCGCTCGGGCAAGAACGCACGCGAGACCATCGCGGCCGTGAAAACCAGGCTCGACACGCTCAAGGCCAGCCTGCCGCCCGGTGTCGAAATCGTGCCGACCTACGACCGCAGCAAGCTGATCGACCGCGCGATCGACAACCTGACCCACAAGCTGATCGAGGAATTCATCGTCGTGGCGCTGGTGTGCGTGGTGTTCCTGTGGCATCTGCGCTCGTCGCTGGTGGCGATCGTTTCGCTGCCGTTGGGTGTGCTGATCGCCTTCATCATCATGCGTCAGCAGGGCGTCAACGCCAACATCATGTCGCTCGGCGGCATTGCCATCGCCATCGGCGCCATGGTCGACGCGGCGGTGGTGATGATCGAAAACGCCCACAAGAAAATCGAGCTCTGGAACCACGCGCATCCCGGTGCAACGCTGGAAGGCGAGACGCGCTGGAACGTGGTAACCGACGCCGCCAGCGAGGTCGGCCCGGCGCTGTTCTTCTCGCTCTTGATCATCACGCTGTCCTTCATTCCGGTGTTCACGCTGGAAGCGCAGGAGGGGCGTTTGTTCGGCCCGCTGGCCTTCACCAAGACCTACGCCATGGCGGCGGCGGCCGGCCTCTCGGTGACGCTGATTCCGGTGCTGATGGGCTACTGGATCCGCGGCCGGATTCCCGACGAGACGAGGAACCCGCTCAACCGCTGGCTGATTCGTGCCTACCAGCCGCTGCTGGACGCCGTGCTCAGGCACCCTAGGCTCACGCTGGCCGCGGCCGTGCTGATTTTCCTCACCGCGCTGTGGCCAATGAGCCGCCTGGGCGGCGAATTTCTGCCGCCGCTGGACGAGGGCGACCTGCTCTACATGCCGTCGGCCTTGCCGGGGCTGTCGGCGCAAAAGGCGTCCGAGCTGCTGCAGCAGACGAACCGGCTGATCAAGAGCGTGCCCGAGGTGGCCAGCGTCCACGGCAAGGCCGGGCGCGCCGAAACCGCCACCGATCCGGCGCCGCTGGAAATGTTCGAGACCACCATCCAGTTCAAGCCGCGCGAAGCATGGCGGCCGGGCATGACGCCGGACAAGCTGGTCGAGGAACTGGATCGCGCGGTCAGGGTGCCGGGGCTCGCCAACATCTGGATTCCGCCCATCCGCAACCGCATCGACATGCTCGCCACCGGCATCAAGAGTCCGGTCGGGGTCAAGATCGCCGGCAGCAATCTGGCCGATATCGACCGCATCGCCCAGGACGTCGAGCGCATCGCCAGGACCGTGCCCGGCGTGTCGTCTGCGCTGGCCGAGCGGCTCACCGGCGGCCGCTACATCGACGTCGACATCGATCGTGCCGCCGCGGCGCGCTATGGCATGAACATCGGCGACGTGCAGTCGGCGGTGGCCAACCTCATCGGCGGCGAGAACATCGGCGAAACGGTCGAAGGTCTGGCGCGCTATCCGATCAACGTGCGCTACCCGCGCGAATGGCGCGACACGCCCGCCAAGCTCGCCGCGCTGCCCATCCTCACGCCGAACGGCAGCCAGATCACGCTGGGCACGGTGGCCACGGTCAAGGTCACCGACGGCCCGCCCATGCTCAAGAGCGAGAATGCGCGGCCTTCGGGCTGGGTGTATGTCGACGTGCGCGGGCGCGATCTGGCGTCCACCGTGGCCGACCTGCAGGCTGCGGTGTCCGCCCAGGTCAGGCTCGAACCCGGCATGAGCCTGGCCTACTCCGGCCAGTTCGAGTTCATGGAACGCGCCAACGCGCGGCTGAAGCTCGTCGTGCCCGCCACGCTGCTGATCATCTTCGTGCTGCTCTATCTCACCTTCAGCCGCTTCGACGAGGCCGTACTCATCATGGCCACGCTGCCGTTCGCGCTGACCGGCGGCGTGTGGTTTCTCTATGCCCTGGACTATCAGCTGTCGGTCGCCACCGGCGTCGGCTTCATCGCGCTGGCCGGGGTGTCGGCCGAGTTCGGCGTCATCATGCTGCTGTATCTGAAAAACGCCTGGGACGCGAAAAAAGAGTCCGGCAAAACCGGCGAGGCCGACCTCGTCGACGCCATCCGCGAAGGTGCGGTACAGCGCGTGCGCCCCAAAGCGATGACCGTTGCGGTGATCGTCGCCGGCCTGCTGCCCATCCTGCTGGGCAGCGGCACCGGCAGCGAGGTGATGAGCCGCATCGCCGCCCCCATGGTGGGTGGCATGCTGAGCGCGCCGCTGCTGTCGCTGTTTGTCGTGCCGGCGACCTACCTGCTGATGCGCCGCCCTAGGAAAAGCCGCCGATGAAGAAGATCCCCCGCAGCAGCGGATAGACGTCTGTCGGCCCAGGCGGGGCTGAACTACAAGCCAGACGGCCAGCAGGCGAAGCGGCATGTCTTCCAGGTATTCCGGAGCCAGTGCTGCGCAGATGCTGCGCTGGTTGAGTACACACGCAGCTCTCCAAGGTATGAACGAACCCTTGGCGGATGCGGACAAGTGTGTAGAATCCGGGCCATGCGCCGCTTCATTGCCCTGTTCATCATGCTCGTCGTCCCGCTCCAGTTTGCCTGGGCGACGACGACCGGCTTGTATGGACACTTGGGTGCAGAAGCTGTGGACACGCATGTTCACGAGCACGGACATCACCACGGTGCCAGCCATGTGAGCCATGACCTCGCCCAATCCGGCAACACAGATGACACACAGCAGAACAAGGACGGCCATCACGGCAGCCACTGCCACCATGTTCTCTCCTTTATTCTTCAACTGGGTGATTCACTGTCCTGCCTGCAACTAAGCAGCGGCCCGATTCAACACGCGCCTGCCGCCTTCTTCTCCCGCACTCCCCCGCTTCTCGACCGTCCCCCGCTCGCGCGCGCCTGAACCGGCGAGCGCTTGCTTCATTGCGGCTTCATGCCGCCTTCTGCAGTCGCGCGCCGGTGTTCTTCGTCCCGAATTTATTTCACGAGGATAACCATGCGACTCTCACTATCCGTATTTCTGCTTGCGCTGCCGCTGGTGGCGTGGGCGCAAGCTCCACAAACCGGAAGCGAACCGGTTGCCCCGCTCACCTTGGAGGCGGCCCTGGATCTGGCGCTTGGCGCAAACCGCGATCTGTCGGCGGCAGGCCGGGAACTGGATGCGCTCGACGCCACCATCACCCAGGCGCAAGCCCGGCCCAATCCGGAACTTTCGGCCCTGATCGAGGACACGCGCCGGGAGACGCGGACCACGACCCTGCAGTTGAATCAACCGATCGAACTGGGCGGCAAAAGTGGCGCCAGGATCGAAGCCGCCGAGCGCGGCCGCGATGCTGCCTCCCTGGAACTGGAAGCCAAGCGCGCCGAGATTCGTGCGGCGGTGACGGCGGCGTTCTTCGACGTGCTGGTTGCGCAGGAACATCTGCGGCTTGCCCAGGCGTCGGTCGAACTTGCGCAACGCGCGACCGGTGCCGCCTCGCGGCGAGTCACAGCTGGCAAGGTGTCCCCGGTCGAAGAGACCAGGGCGAGCGTGGCCGAGGCCACCGTGCGCGTTGAACAGGCGCAGGCAGCAAGCGAGGTCACGACCGCACGCCGCCGACTGGCTGCCACCTGGGGCAATTCGTCACCGCGTTTCGAGCACGCCGAAGGCGACCCCGAATCCTTGCCACCGCTCCCCGCCCTAGCCGACCTGAACATGCGCCTCGCCACCTCGCCTAATTTGCTGAGGGCCAGGATCGAGGTCGAGCGCCGGCAAGCGCTGGCGGAGGTCGAGCGAAGCCGGCGCATCCCGGACTTGACCGTCAGCCTTGGCGCCAAGCGCAACGAAGAGTTGGGGCGCGATCAGGCAATCCTCGGCGTTTCGATGCCGATTCCGGTTTTCAATCGAAATCAGGGCAACCTGCTTGAAGCGCTGCACAGGGCCGACAAGGCGCGTGACGAACTGGCCGCCGCCGGAACCCGTCTATCCAATGAACTGGCTTTTGCGCATGAACGCACCTAAATACGGCACGCCAAGAGGTGGCGTTGCTGCAGCGGGACATTATGCCGGGCGCGCAGAGCGCCTACGACGCCGCAACCAAGGGCTTCGAACTGGGAAAATTCAGCTTCCTTGAAGTGCTGGACGCCCAGCGCACTTCATTCCAGGCCAAATCCCAATATCTGCGCGCACTGGCCGAGGCGCATCGATCCGCCGCCGAAATCGAAGGCAGTTGCCGATCCCACTGCCATCCACAGCGGACAATGCGCAAGCCAACTTCGTGCGGCTGGGCGAAGTGGCGAACATCGACGTTGCCCCCGGCCCCAACCAGACCAGCCGCGAAGACGGCAAGCGTCGGGTGGTCGTCACCGCCAACGTACGCGGCCGCGACATCGGCTCGTTCGTCAGTGAAGCCACACAGAAAATCCAGGCCGACGCGCCGGTCCCAGCCGGCTACTGGACAACCTGGGGCGGCACCTTCGAGCAATTGCAATCGGCCGCCAAGCGCCTGCAAATCGTCGTTCCGGTCGCGCTGCTGCTGGTGTTCATGCTGCTGTTCGCCATGTTCGGCAACGTCAAGGACGGGCTCTTGGTATTCACCGGCGTGCCGTTCGCGCCCACCGGGGGCATCCTTGCGCTGTGGCTGCGCGATATTCCACTGTCGATTTCGGCAGGGGTCGGCTTCATTGCGCTGTCGGGCGTAGCCGTGCTGAACGGCCTGGTGATGATCGCCTACATCCGCAGCCTGCGCGAAGACGGAAAACGACTCGACGCGGCGATTGTCGATGGCGCGCTGACCCGCCTGCGCCCGGTGCTGATGACCGCGCTGGTAGCGTCCCTAGGCTTCATCCCGATGGCGATTGCGACTGGAACCGGCGCCGAAGTGCAGCGCCCGCTCGCCACCGTCGTCATCGGCGGCATCCTGTCTTCTACCGCACTGACGCTTTTGATTCTGCCGCTCCTGTACAGGCTGGCGCACTGGAAAGAGGAAGAAATGGAAACTGCGGATCGCAACTGACTTCAGCGACGACCAGCTCCTCTAGTCGGTCGAGCAGGTCGAGCCCCCCGGAAGATGGCCTCGTTTCATTGAGTAGTCCGCAGCGCCGCGACAATTTGCCACATTCCCGCGGGGATCAATGGAAATTAGTCTCGGACTCTACGATGAGAGAGACGGAGGGAGTGTATGGGCAATATCGCATTTACATTGGTGCTGGCAGCAACACTGGCATATGAACCGGCTGCGGCCATGGAACATCAGCATGACGCCAAGGTGCAGCACGCCAAACCGACGCTCGCGGTCGGCGCTGCGCTCGATGGCGGCGGCCGTTTGTGGCTGGCCCGTGTGGAGAACAAGCGGCTGTGGGTTTCACGCTCGGACGACGGGGGACGGCATTTCTCGCAGCCAGTCGCGGTTTCGCCCGAGCCGGAAGAGATTGTGGCCGACGCCGAGAATCGTCCCAAGATCGCGGTCGCGCGAGACGGAACGCTGCTGCTGAGCTGGACCGAGTCGCTGCCCCAGAAGTACGCCGGCAATATCCGCTTTGCGCGCTCGACTGACGGCGGCCTGCATTTCTCCGTGCCGAACACGCTGAACGACGACGGCCGCGTCACCGGCCATCGTTTCGATTCGCTGGCGACCGACGGCGCAGGCCGCGTGGCAGTGCTGTGGCTGGACGCGCGCGACCGGGAGACTGCGGGGGAAAACGGCGCTGCCTTCGCGGGATCGTCGGTCTATTTCACGCAATCCGCTGACAACGGCGTCCATTTCAGCGCCAATCGCGCCCTCGCCGCTCATACCTGCGAATGCTGCCGCACGTCGCTGGCCTGGACGCCCAAGGATCCGCTTGCCTTGTGGCGCAACCTCTACGGCACCAACACGCGCGATTTCGCCCTCGCCAATTTGGACACCGGCGAAGTGCGCCGTGCCACCGACGACGAATGGCAGATCGATGCCTGTCCGCATCACGGCGGCGGCCTCGCGGCCGACGGCCGCGGCGCCCTCCATCTGGTCTGGTTTACCCAGGGCAAGACGCGCCAGGGCTGTTCTACAAACGCATCGCCGCCGGCAGCGAGTCGCCGCCCATGTCCCTTGGCGATCCCGCGGCGCAGGCGGGGCATGCAGCCGTTGCGGCGGCAGGCAGCACGGTGCTGATCGCCTGGCGCGAATTCGACGGGCGCGCGTATGTTCTGCAGGCCATGCACTCGACGGATGGCGGGACGACCTGGAGCGCACCGCAGCGCCTGGCGGAGTCCAGCGGGGCTACTGACTATCCGCTGCCGCTGACCGATGGCAAGCGGGCGCTGGTGGTATGGAACAGCGAAGCGGAGGCGTGCGCATCCTGCCGCTTGAATGGGGCGCGCCAAAATGATTCGGCGCCTCATGCTTGGGATGACGGCGGGACTCCTTATCGCAACGACGACTTGGGCGGGCGGGCCGCTCCCGTTCACCGCGGATAGCTTGGCAAAAATCAGGGCGCAATACGCCGGCCGGCCGTTCATCCTCAGCCTGTGGTCGGTGCGCGACTGCAGCTACTGCATCGCCGAACTGACCATGCTCGGCCGGCTGGCGAAGACACGGAAGCTGCCGTTGGTGCTGGTTGCGACGGACTCGCCCGAACTGGCCCCGGCCATGCAGAAGACGCTGGATCGCCTCGGCCTGGCCCATGCCGACAGCTGGGTGTTCGACGACGCCATTCCCGAGCGCCTGCGCCATGCGATCGATCCAACCTGGTACGGCGAACTGCCCCGCACCTACCTGTATGACGCCCAACATCGGCGGGAAGCGGTCGTCGGCGAACTGAGCGAGAAACACCTGCGGGACTGGCTTGAAAAACAAGGGCTGGCCAATTGAACCAACAAAAAATAACGGAGGAGAACACATGAGACTGAAACCCATCCCGCTCGCGGCGAGCCTGCTGTGCACCGCGGCTGCCTGGGCCGCCGATCCGGCCGCGGCCCTGCCCGAAATGACCGTGACCGGCACGCGCGAAGGCGAATTGCTGAGCGAAACGCCGGCGACCATCGGAATCATCGGCGACCAAACCCTGCGCGAAACCCGCCCCACCCACCCCAAGGATGTCCTCAACCAGGTGCCCGGCGTGTGGGTCAGCAACTTGTCCGGCGCGGTTTTTCAACCACAATGCGCTGTACGGAATCAACGTCCCCCATTCGGGTGGCATCGAAGTCATGAAAGGCCCGGGCAGCGCCTTGTACGGCTCCGATGCCATCGGCGGCACGATCAACGTGCTGACTCGCACGCCGCCTAAGCAGGCCGAATTCGAACTGAGCGGTGAAGCGGGATCGCATGGCTGGGGCCGCATCCTGATGGGCGGCGGCAATGCCAAAGGCGACGATGCCTGGCGCGCCAGCCTCAACCTGACACGCACCGACGGCTGGCAGGACAACGCCGGCTACGACCGCCAGACCGGCACGGCGCGCTGGGATCGCGCGCTCGGCGACGACGCGCTCATGAAAACGGTGCTGTCCTTTTCCGGGTCGACCAGCAGCACGTCGGCAAGCTGAGCGCGGGCGAATTCGACGCCACGCCGCGCGCCAACAACGTTCTGTTCTCCTTTCGCCAGGTTGACGCCTTCCGTTTGTCGACGGCCTACGAAAAGAAAACCGCCCACTCGCTGCTGTCCATCACGCCATACTTCCGCGACAACAGCATGGAGATCCTCCCCAACTGGAGTGTCGGCTATGCCCCGAGCCAGTACGTAACGAAGAACCAATCCTTCGGCTTCCTGAGCAAATACCGCCGCGACTTCGAGCCCATGCGCGCGCGTGATCGTAGGCCTGGATTTCGACTACAGCCCTGGGTCGCGCGACGAGGACTCGATCCGTCTCAACAAGGTGACGAACGCCTACGGCGGGACCACCTACAGTCTCAATGCTGCCGCGCCGGTCCAGATATACGACTATGACGTGAGCTTCCGCGGCATTTCGCCTTATGTGCACGGCGAAGTGTCTGTGACCGACAAGCTGCGCCTGAACGGCGGGTTGCGTTACGACGACATGCAGTACGACTACGAGAACAGGTTCAACGGCGGGGCGGCGAGCGCGACCCAGGGGGTGGCGGGCGCCTTCCCGGCCAATGGATGGTACGGCCACGTCGCCAGCACACAAATCGGCTACAGCCACTGGGGCCCCAAGCTGGGGGCAACCTACGCCTTCAGCGACACGCTGAACGGCTTCGCGGTCTACAGCAATTCTTTCCGCACACCCTCAGAAGGTCAGGTGTTCCGCGGCAGCCGCGAGTCTACGGCGGTCAAGGCGCAGGCGGCCGCCGAATCCCTACTGGACCTCAAGCCGGTGATCGTCGACAACCTGGAGCTTGGCCTGCGCGGCAAAGCCGGGACGATGCGTTACGAGGCATCTGTCTATCATATGACCAAGAAGGACGACATCGTCAGCTATACGGATCCACTCACCACCCAGCGAACCGTGGTCAACGCGGGCAAGACCCTGCATCGCGGCATCGAGCTGGGCCTGGGGTTGCCGCTGGCGCAGGACTGGCAAGTCGATGCCAGCCTGTCGTATGCCAAGCACACCTACGAGACCTGGCTGGTCTCCGGAACCGCCGCCCAAGGCCAGCAGCGCGCCCAACATCACTCGGCCCGAGCATATCGAATTCGGCGTCCGCGAGAACGGGACCCTCTACTGGAACGGCGCGCCAATCAGCCGGCAGGAACTCGATGCACGTTTTGCGGCGGAAGCCAGAAAACAGCCGCAGCCCGAACTGCACATCCGTGCCGACCGCCATGCGCACTATGAAACGGTGGCCCAGGTGATGTCGGCCGCCGCCAAGGTAGGTTTGGTGCGCATCGGATTCGTGACCGACCCAGCGCAGCCCTGAGGGTGCGGTATTCCTCTGCCTCGGACTTGTAGTGAATACATAGTTGTATTATTGTGCAACTATGCATTCCGTAAACATCAAACCATCCGAAGTATTTCAGGCCCTTGCCGATCCGACGCGGATCCGAATCGTGCGTCTTCTCGCCGAAACGCGAGAGGAAGCGTGCCTCTGCGAACTGGTGGACAGCCTTCAGGAGCCCCAATACAAGCTCTCGCGCCATATCAAAATGCTGCGTCAGGCCGGTTTGCTGACCACCGAAAAGGAAGGCCGGTGGGTCTATCACCGGCTGGTCGAGGGCATCCCCTATCTCGACCGGGTGCATGAGGCGCTCAAGGCACTGCCGGACGTTGACGGGTTGTTCGCCCGCGATCTGGAAAATTTCCGCAGGCGGATGTACCTGCGGGAAGCCGGCCGCTGCCGCATCGGCATCCAGACGCCTGAACTGGCGGCGGGAGGCGAGTGATGGGCTGCGCCACATGCACAGTCGATGCATCGGCTCCCCTGCCGCGCCCCTGGCGGAATGCCAAGGTTGTTACGTCAGCTATTTCGGGATTGCTGCTCGTCGTCGGTTTCGTGGGCGGCTACGCAGGCTTGCCGCCTTCACTTCAAACCGTTATCTATGTTGTGGCCGTATTGATCGGTGGCTACTACTTCGGGCGTGAGGCACTCGAGGATCTGATCAAGGAACGGGAAATCGGTATCGAGTTGCTCATGCTCACCGCCGCGATCGTTGCCGGAGTCATGGGGCAATGGGCCGAAGCGGCGATGCTCGTATTCCTCTATTCAATCTCCGAAGCTGCGGAGGGTTATACCGCCGAACGTTCCCGACATGCGATTCGTTCCCTCATGGAACTGGCGCCAAAAATCGCGCTGGTACGTCGGGATAACCAGGAAACGAAAATCCCGGTCGAGCAGCTCCGGGTAGGAGATGTCTTCATCGTTCTGCCCGGGGAATCGGTTGCCACCGATGGGGAGGTGATCGAAGGCCACTCCAGCGTGAACCAGGCTCCGGTGACCGGGGAGTCCGTACCAGTCGAGAAAACATCGGGAGGAAAGGTATTTGCCGCCACCATCAACGGCGAAGGCGCACTCGTGGTTCGTGCGACCAAGACTTTCGCCGATAACACGCTGTCCCGCATCATTCATCTGGTGGAAGAAGCACAGGCGTCCAAGGGACGCAGCCAGCGTTTCATTGAGCGCTTTGGAAAAATCTATAGCCCTGCAGTCCTGGGCGTAGGTCTTCTTATCGGCCTGGTACCACCGCTATTCGGTCTGCCTTGGGAAGACTGGGTCACCCGGGCCACCGTATTCATCGTCTCAGCAGCGCCCTGTGCGTTGGTAATCTCGATCCCCATCACCCTGGTCGCGGCCCTTGGCACGGCGGGCCGCAACGGCCTGCTCATCAAAGGCGGCGTGCATTTGGAAAACCTCGCCAAGGTCCGGGTCGTGGCACTCGACAAGACCGGCACCCTGACTCTGGGCCGTCCTCAGGTAACGGACATTGTGCTCCTGGCTGGGCGCACCGAGCGTGAAGTGCTGGCTTCGGCAGCAGCCCTGGAGTCGCGCTCCCAACATCCCTTGGCGCAGGCCATCCTGGAACGTGCCAGCGGCGATGGTATCGCTGTGAACCCCGCGGTGGATTTCCAATCCGT
>JAKBJA010000175.1 GCA_021836225.1 Pseudomonadota bacterium
TTCGGATACTCTGGTGAATACGCCGCGTCGTAGCCGCTGGATGGTAATGTCACGGAGGAATCGCTCGTCCATATGGAGCCAGGATGCCGAAGTGGGTGTGAAGCGCATGTGAATACGGGGGTGCTTGGCCCCGGGCACCCCTCAGGGGGTGGCCAGGGCGAGTTCCAGCGCCTCTACAGCCTTAACCATGTCGTCGTAGTTCGCACCGACCTTGCCGGAGTCCGGATTCGCCGCGCGCTCAAGCCATGCGCGCGCCTGGGTCAATGCATGCTGCGCCTCGGTCTCGGCCTGGGCCAGGAGCGTCGGGCTGCCCAGCTGGCGCGCGCCCTTCAAGCGGTTGATTGCGTTTTGCACACCTCGTGTCTTCATGTCGAACCCCCATCAATCGGGCATCGCATATTCTTCTTCCATGGGCGTCGGCATGCCGAGCGCACGCCGCATCCACAACGGCGGATTGGGAGTCGCCATCATCTTCTGCACATTGCCGATGACCTCGTCGATGTTCCGTATCCGCTCCATTTTGACCGGATAGACGTTGAGGTTCTTCACGTTGACGGCATGCAAGTCAGAGAGCCCCTTGCTGAAGAGCATCGCGCAGCCCGTCAACGCAGAGAGCCTGTCCTGGGTATGTTCGCTGCCGACCCCTCCGTCGGGCCCACCCATGGAACATCCCGCGCCGCCGCCCGGCCCCTTGCCACCGGACCCTGCGCCCTTAGCGCTGCCCCGGAACTGGATGCAGTCGACAAATTCCGCGCTGCTCGCGCTCACTTCATAAATCACGAACTGCTTGGCGATGGAAAAATTGGCGTCCACCTGTACGAGGTCGTTGGTGGCAATCGCCACCTTGATAAATCCCGAACTGCTCATGTTCTGCTCCTTTCTGGATTTGCGGTCGTATCGATTACGTCATCGGTAGACCGACAACGTTTTCCAGCCGGCCGAAGCGCAGGCGAAAACGTTCCGGCAAATGCATCCCGTCCGCCGTGCGTATGCGCCAGCGCGGCAAGCGCTCCAAGGATATCGCGCCCTGTTTTAAGGCCTCGGCCGGAATGATGTAGGTGGCATCGTCAATGACGATGTAAAAATCGATCGGGTAACGCACCGGATCGTCGTAGCGCTTGCCAATCTCGATTTTCAGCATCCCGTCATCGAACTCGTAGCGCGGATTGTCGCTGTCGAAGCGGAAATGCCGGTTGAACGGCATCGCCTGATGGAACTGGTACAGGACGCGGTCTTCGTCGCTGAAGGCATTGATCTCCTGCACGATGTCGATGAAATACTGGATGAGCACGGCTTCCGCATAGGCTTCGCTGTACGGCTGCCGGAACGAATCCAGGTAATAGCCGACAAAGGACTCCAGCAGCTCCATCCCGACAGGGGAAATCCCCAGGGTCAACGAGCAGTGCTGGAACACGCAACGGATGCGGATTCCCCCTTCATCCACTTCGAAGTAGCTGTCCCGGTTCACCCAGGCCAGATGATGGATGCGCAGAACGCGGTAGACCTCGGCCACCACCTTGTCCATCGCGGTCTTTTTATTTAGCGCCAGGTATTTTTTCCAGCTCGGCAAGCCCTCGATTTCGGGATGGGCGAGAGTAAGCGCGCCTTCCAGCGCGGCAAAGGCCATTTCGATGGAAAAACTGCCGCGCTGACGCTTCGCGTCACTTTCGGAATCCTGCGCGTAGGGCAGCTTTTTCTTCGTACTGTAGAGTTCGAGCTGGCGGTATTCGGGCGCATGCCGGTCTCTGGCATGCGCCGAATATTCCAATGCCATATCGCTGATTTCCGACACTACCGCACCCCATTCGCTCTTGCTGAACGCGGCCGGCCCGAACGGACCGGCTCGCCTGACACCACCGGCTTACCACGTATTAAGAATCCACTCGCGATCCTTGGTGTATTCCATGTGCGCGAACATCGCATTGGCCGTCATTTCGGCCAACTCCATCGCGCCCTTGTAGCCAATGGTGGGCTTGCGGTAGAGCCCGGCGCGGTCAAACGTCGGGAAGCCCACGCGCACCATCGGGATGTTGGCGTCGATGGCGATGTAGCGTCCCTTGGAGTGCCCCATGATGAGATCGAGTTTGATCTCGCCCTTCTTAATGCGGCGCTCAAGGTCCCACAGGTCAGCGTTGTGCACGATCTCCATGTCGAAATGGACCGAGTTCTTGAGTTCCTCGATGCGCGGATCCTTCTTGTACTTGCTGCCTTGGTCGTCGCCGATCAACAGCAGCACGGGCTCCAGTTCCACTTCCAGGCAGAACTGCGCCAATCCCAGCACGAGGTCGGCATGGCCGAAGATCGCGACCTTCTTGTTGGCGAAGAACATGTGCGCCAAGTCCGCCATCGCGTCCAGCGCGATGCCGCGCTCGCGCACCAGGCTGTCCGGGATCGGCTTGCCCGTGATCTCGCTGATCTTGCGCAGCATGTCGTCGGTATTCTTGATGCCGTAGGGTGTGTTGATCTGGTGGTTGGGCACGTTGTGCGCCTCTTCCAGATATGCCGCGGCAGCTGCGCCCTCGTAGCGGGCCAGTGCCAGCGTGGCCTTGGCATTGGCGCTGTCCTGCAGGTCCTCGATGGTGGTGCGCCCGTGCGTCTGGATGGATTTGTCGGGCATCATGGGCGAGTCGAAATCTTCCGTATCCATGAAGAGCGTGGCGTCCACGCCCATTTCCGACAGGTAGTATTTCAACTGCGTGATGTCGCCCGGATTGACCCAGCCGGGGAACACGTTCAGCTTGCCCGTCGGCGCACCTTTCTTGGCGACCGTCTTGATCATGGACTTGACACATTCGTCGTAGCCGCTGACCTGGCTACCCTTGAAGCTTGGCGTGTGCACGGGCGCCAGATAAATCTGACGGTCCGGGAATTCCTTCTTCAGCGCGCGGTCGCAGACATTGATGGAGCCTTCGATGTCGTCGCCGATCACCTCCGTGGAGCAGGTCGTGATGATGGGGATGATGCGCAGGTCGGGATAACGCCGCGCCAGCACCATCACGCCTTCTTCGACGCGCCGGGTGCCGCCGAACACCGCGGATTCTTCGTGCAGCGAGGTCGAGGCGATGTCGAAGTTCTCCTTGAAATGCTGCGCGAACAAAAGGCGCACGAACATCGTGCAGCCCTGGCCGCCGTGGACCAGCGGAATGCTGTCCTTGACGCCGATGCCCGCATACTGCGCGCCAGCTGGCTGGCAGTCGTACATGGGGTTGATGATGCCGGCGCGTTTCTTGGAAACGATCTTGACCTCGGCAACCGATTTATCTGATATTTCACATGGCATGATAATAATCCTTTCCTAAAATTTTCCAAATCCACTATTCCGCTCAATACAAGGTATGGTTGAGTTCGTGGTTTTTTGAGCTAGTGATCGCAACGTCGGTCAGTTTTTCACGCAGCCCGCTCATCAGCACGCGGACTTCCTCGGCCGTGGCGTCCTTAAGCCATGGGAAGCGCGCATGAAAGTCGTCCACCATGACCTTCGCTTCGACGGCCAGTAACCGCTCGGTCGGCGTATCGCGCTTGGTCGCTTCCCCGAGGAGGATGCAGGTTCCTTCCGCGACGATACCGTCGATGTTCTCGGTGCGGTCCCACGTGCGCGAGTAAAACTGCCACAGGAAGCGTTCCTGCACGTAATCGTAGAGCTCGTCAACCTTGCTGCTCAGCACGGAGGTCATCATTACACGGCCTCCCTGAAGAGCAGATTGCTGTCCACCGCGCCTTCGCGGATATCCACTGCGGCCAGGTGGCGCAAGGGGTTGTAGATGGCGTTGTACGTGTCGCGCGCGAGGTTCACGAATCCCTCGAATCCCATGTATGGGCCGTTGTGGTAGCCGTGGCCGTTGATGTAGGGAATGTGCATCTTTTTGACCAACTCCCCGACACGCGGGCCGGTAAAAATCACATCCGGCTTGACGAGGTCGATGATCTCGAAGAACTCCAGTTCATTGCCGTCGTCGATGTAGTAGGTGCCTTCGCGTCCGCGCGCGATGACCTTCTCGAAGTCTTCCTCGTGACCGAACTTGGAGGACATCGCCACCACTTCGATGCCGAGGTCGTTCTCGACCGATTTGGTCCAGTGCCACAAACGCGGGCCGCCGGTCCAGATCGCCATCTTCTTGCCCTTCAGGCGCTCCTTGTACCAGTCCAGCTTGGGTTTCCACTTGGCACGTTCTTCGGCAATAAGCTGCTCGCCGCGCTCCTCGATGCCGAAGAAGGCGCAGATCTTGCGGACGCCTTCTTCCATATAGCTGAAGCCCCAGGAGTCGATGTCCAAGCGCGGGATGCCGTAGCGCTTCTTCAGTTCGTTGGCGATGTAGCCAGACGAACGCGCGCAGTTCACCACGTTGAGCTTGGCCTGCTGCATGCAGCGCAGGTCGTCGTAGGTGCCGTTGCCGGTGAAGTGCGAAACGACCTGGATGCCGAGCTTGTCCCAGTAGGTTTGCAACAACTGGGTGTCGCCCTGGATGTTGAAGTCGCCGATGAAGTTCATGGTGTATTCGCTGGTGATCTCCTTTTCCAGCGTGTCCACCTTCTCGTTGATCCAACCGATATTGAGCACGTGGTGTCCCTTGGACTGGGACACGCCAGCGAAACCCGGGCACTCGACGGTGAAGATGTCCACCTCAGGCCGTTCGCTCATCACCTTTTTCGATACCGCCTTAATGTCGTCGCCGATCAGCGCAGTCGGGCAGGTGGTATAAACGATCATGCGCTTGATCTCGGGCATTTCGTCGAACGCTTCGTTGATGCTTTTTTCCAGGCGCTTCTCGCCGCCGAACACGACGTGGCTTTCCTTCATGTCGGTGGACCATACGTATTTCATGTTGAAGTGGCCATTGTCGGTCGGGTAGCGCTTCGTATGCCAGGTATCGTAGGCGCAGCCGATCGGGCCGTGGATCATCTGGATGGTGTCCTTCAGCACGCCGCCGATCACGAGCTTCGCGCCGCAGAACGCGCAGCCGCGTTCCGATAGCGTACCGGGTATCGTGGCAGCATTGGCGATGGGCAAGAATTCGCGCGTGCTTTCGTTCGGCGCCTTCAAGTAGATATGTTTCTGGCGTTCAGGAATATCTTTGTCGCAGTTGAGCAAAACCATTGGCATTTTGTTCTCTCCTTGTATGCTGTCCTGGCATCCGACAGGACCTGAATTAGTCACAGCCTGAAATTTGGGTAGGCATTCTCTATTTAGCAGTTTTCGTGCCAAAATCTTTCGAACCTCGTGCGGCTTTTCTACCACCGCGCTGCTGCCGAACAACAACCATATTTTTCAAATCGTTGCGAATTTTCGCCGCAGATTTGTTTCGTCTATTTTCGGTTCGCGGAAAAAATTATTCTTCAGCGAATTTCAAGATACCGTAAATCGCTTTTTGCGCTGTTCGGACAGGTACGAATTCGTATGCGATGTTCGCGCACGTGCATCGCACTATAACGGGAAAATACAGCCGGAGGCGCACTCGGCAAGACAGCGCGGATCACCATTGATCATCATTGCCATATCGGAACTCCAAAAAGACAAAGCCCGCCAGGTAAGCGGGCTTCGGTCGAACAGGAACGAACCGGATCAGACGGCTTTGGCCTTGCCGATAATGGACGCGTCTTCCCTGGACATGATGCCGAATTCCATCAGCAGGTCTTCCAGCTCTTCCATCGTGATGGGGGTCGGGATCACGCCCTTGCCCGCATTATTGTGCACCTTGTTGGCGAGCTGGCGGTATTCCTGGGCTTGCTTGCATTCGGGGTCGTATTCCAGAACCGTCATGCGGCGCAATTCCGCATGCTGCACGATGTTGTCGCGGGGCACGAAGTGAATGAGCTTGGTACCCAGCTTGCCGGCCAGGGCTTCCGCCAATTCCAGTTCCTTGTCGGTCTGGCGTTCGTTACACACCAGCCCGCCCAGACGCACGCCGCCCGAATTAGCGTACTTGAGAATACCCTTGGAGATGTTGTTGGCGGCATACATGGCCATCATTTCGCCAGACATGACGATGTAGATTTCCTGCGCCTTGTTTTCACGAATAGGCATCGCGAATCCGCCGCACACCACGTCGCCCAACACGTCGTAGGAGACGTAATCGACGCCGTCATAGGCACCATTTTCCTCCAGGAAGTTGATGGAGGTGATCACGCCACGCCCGGCGCAACCGACGCCCGGCTCGGGGCCGCCGGATTCAACGCACTTGATGTTCTTGAAGCCGGTCTTCATCACGTCTTCGAGTTCCAAGTCTTCCACGGAACCGGCTTCGGCAGAAAGCGACAGCACCGTGTCCTGCGCCTTGGCGTGCAGGATCAGGCGGGTGGAGTCGGCCTTGGGATCGCAGCCGACGATTAGAATTTTCTGCCCCATTTCGGCCAGGGCTGCCAATGTGTTTTGAGAAGTGGTGGATTTACCGATCCCACCTTTGCCGTAAAAGGCGATTTGACGTAGTTTGCTCACGATATGTTCTCCATGTTTAATCGAAATATAGCTGGCGCCAATTTACCTATCGCAAGGTGCATGCCAGAATGCCCCCGTGCGCTTGACTTTTTTCTAATGCCTTGTTGATTCTGACTTCGGAACGGAGCCATAAAATCCGGACTGATTTCGTACCCCGTAACCCATGTTCCCGCAAGTGCAATTTGAATCCAGATGTTCGAAAATGTGCGCGTGAAATATGGCGTTATAAATCCTTCGGGAACACCATGCCGGCATCTTCGTAAGGATGCGGAATCGTTTCGCGCAACCGGCCCGTATCCAATTTGCCTTCCGCATCCAGCTCTTCAACTTTGCGCAGCGCTGCCAGGGATTCTTTCCAGCTTCCGAGACGCGCCACGTTAGCGGAAGATTATTGGAGAATTGGAACGGCTCCAGATTAAGCACCTCCGCCTTACGGGGAGACGGCAACTCCGAATCAGTCATGGCTCAATGGGGCGCTGTCCACTCTTCCTCTGTTATGGCCTCAAAGCGGTTCGGGGATTTCTACAGCTTGGCGCGCGCGTTCAACCCAGGCGACATCGCGCGTATGCAGCGCCAGGCTGATCTCGTTGAGCAGGTCGGGTATCGGGCGGCCGTTATCCACGATGACGGGTTGTACGCTCATCGCCATCAGGCGCTTGATGGAAGAAGCGCCGATGGACGCCGCATAGACCGCGCTGCACCCCTTCAGGAATTCCAGCTTGGCGACCACCTTGTCCTCGGGCGCTTTGTCCGACGGCGGCCCGACTTCATCCGGTGATGGCGCAAAGGTGCGTAACTGTTCCTGGATTGCCTTCTGGAATTCGTTCGACGTTTTTGGCAGCGGCTTCAAGGCGATGCGCACCGTGCGCAACAGGTTGGCCGGAATGACGCCCTGCTGGTCTTCTGCCAAGCCATGGTGTTTGTTGACGCCTTTCATCTCCGCCTTGGCGAATTCGCCGATGCCGACCAGTTCCGCCTTGCCGGGAGACACGTCATAGACCACGATGCGCTCGGACGCGCCGAAATGCAGGTCCACTTTTTCCTGGTCGGAAGATGCAAATGCGACACGCAACATGGGAAGCTCCTTTTACGATTACAGAACGATATCCGGGGTGTGCTGCGATGCCATCTCGCGCTCGGTGCCTTGCCAATAAAGCGAACGATGGGGCTCGATCTCCTTGCGCGCCGCAGCAAAGAGGTTGGCGAGATCGAAGAGAATCTGGCGGCTGCCGCGATACCCCACCCACGGGCGCGCATAGCCGCCATACCAATCGTACTGCGGGAAACCTGCGCGCAGCAGGGGAATGGCTAACCGTTTCGCGCTTTGTGTCGCGTGCGAGTTGCCGACGAGCACGTCGGCGCCATGTTCCTGCACCACATCTTCCAGGTCTTCCATGTCGCCCACGGCGACGCTCGCAAGCGGCAACCGCTCCAGAATCGCGGCTCTCGAAGATGCGACCGCCGCAGTGAGCTTGCACCCGACGCCGGCCAGAAATTGCGTAAGCATACCCAGGTGATCGGCGTCGCCCGCGATGGCGACGCGCCCCGCCCCGACGACAAAATGCGTATCCACCATGGCATCCAGCAATTGCAACCGTTGGCGTCCGATCCCGGCGGGCACGGGGCACACCGCAATGTCCGCTAGCGTCTGCGTGAACGCGTCGCAAGCTTCCAGCCCCATCAAGCCGTCGAAGCGGTAATCCGGCACGTCCGTGAGCGCCTTCAACGTATCGGCAGCGGTGCAGAGCGAAGCCCCGATCACCAATGTGGCCGCCGACTTCCCCATCGAGGCGATCGCATCGCGCGATACACCTCCCTTGGTCAGTGTGGCGTAACCGCCATCGTCGAGGTGCCCGTCCAACGATCCGCCCAGATCGGGAAGCAACAGGGGATGAAGACCAAAGGCCTCGATCCACTCGCGGACGACTTCCGCGTCCCCCGGCGTGAGCATCGAGGACATCAGCACGTTGACTTGCTTGGGGCGATGTCCGGCTGTGCGTCCTTCCGGCACCAGCGTCGAGATGATCGATTGCAGCGCCAGCGCATAACCGCTTTCCAGGCTGCCCAGCGTATCCGGCGTGTTGACCGGGACGATGCTCATGCTGTCGTGCTCAGGGTGCGCCGCGCGAAATTCCTTGATGCTGCGATGGATGTCGGCCCCTTGCATCTCGCTTAAGCCGGTCGTCATCAGACCGACGATTTCCGGACGATCATTGACAGCTACCGTATTCAGGGCGTCCACTACGTTCTGGTCTGCCCCGATCACCGTGACCACCTGGTCCATGGCCGTCGTTTGCAGCGGGATGGGTTCGCGGAAATGGCGGGTGAAGAACACCTTGTTGAACGCGGTGCACCCTTGTGCGCCATGTTGCAACGGCAGCGCCCGATCCAGTCCCAGCAGGGCCAGCACCGCCCCCATGGATTGGCTGACCTTGATGGGATTGACCGTCAGCGGCTTACCCGGAAATACGATCTCGCTCATGATTGCTCCCATTCACGCGCCGACGGCCTGCGCCACCCTGAGACGCTGCCACGGCGGCGCCTTGCGAACCTGCTCCCAAATGGGATTCTCGATGGACTGCGCAATCTGCTTTGCAAGTTCGATGATGCCGTCATACCCCGCATACGCAAAATCGCGCTCGTGGTTGATGTCCAGAAACGGGATGCGGGATTTCAACGCCGGGTACAAATAGCGCCCGCCCGCGAACAGGATATCCACTTCGTAGTCGCGGCAGGTCTTCATCAGCGCGCTCTGGTCGTTGTCGTCGATCATGCGTGCATCCTCGCCCATTAGCTTGCGGATGCGTTCGCGGTCCTCCTCCGTGGATTTTTCCGTCCCGGTCGCGACCACCGTCATGCCCAGGTCCTGCAAAGCCGACACGATGGACCAAGACTTCACTCCGCCGGAAAATATCAGCGCGCGCTTACCCCTCAACCGTTCCTGCAATGGCATCAATGCCGCCATCGTGCGCGTCTCCTTGCGCTCGATCAGCGCCTCGGCCCGGGCTTGCAAATCAGGATCGTTCAGCACAACGGCGAAGTCGCGCAGCGCCTGCGACGTATCGTCCATGCCGTAAAAACTTCCCTCGAAGAACGGCGTCCCATAGCCTTCCTTGAGCTTGCGGGCAACGTTCAGCATGGCCTTCGAACACACGATCATATTGGCCTCGGCGCGATGCATGGTCTGCACCTCGCTAAAGCGCGCGTCCCCCGAGAGCGTGCACAAGATGCGCAAGCCCAGTTCGTCGAACAGGGGGGCGACCTGCCAGAACTCCCCGACGATGTTGTATTCGCCGATCAGGTTGATGTCGCGCGTGCGTATGCCCGCAGGATGCGGCGGCGCGGGTTCCGGTTCGCGCGTGCCGATCACATGCCGGTAAAGGGTCTCGCCCGCGATGCGGTTGCCGAGACTCTTGGTCCCATAGAACCCGGCGCAATCCACGGGCACCACGGGAACGTTCCAGCGCTTGACCGCCGCTCGAGCCACGGCATCGATGTCGTCGCCCTGCAATGCGGGGACACAGGTCAAATACAGGAATACCGCCGCAGGATGGTAGCGGTCGATGGCGCGCTTGATGGCATGAAACAATTTTTTTTCGCCCTGCCCCATCACCACGTCGATATCGGTGAGGTCGGTGGTCATGCCAAGCCGGTAGAGGTCGGGCCCGGACGAGCGCGTGCCGCGCGCATCCCAGGAGCTTCCGGCGCACCCGATGGGACCATGGACGATATGCGCCACGTCGGCAATCGGCAGCAGCGCGATCTGCGCGCCATCGAAGGCACACCCTCCCTGGGTTGCGCCCGGCTTTGACTTGGCGCAACCCGTCTTGCCCTTCTTGTTATGTTTACATGCGGGTTCGTCGAGCAATGCCTGAATTTCGTTCGGGTTCATAAATACGCTCCAGAGATTTCAAGGGATAAACGACGGGTCGGCCGCACGCTCGGCCAGCCTTCTTGCTAACGCCTTCTCCTCGGCGGTCAGCAAGGAGTCGCGGAGGAAATTAAAGACGGGGTTCAGGTAGCCATCCAGCCAGTTGAATAGCGCCGACCGTTCCTTTAACGCATTCTTGCGGAAACGCAAGCAACGGTAGCACATGGGCGAACGCACGGGGTGTCGGTCAGATCGGATGCCGTATATCAGCGCGAAAATACGGATGCCGCTCGCCAACACCTCCCGAAAAACGCGAAACCACCATGCGCGCCGATAGCACAGTTGCTCGAGGTGGATCGTGCAAATCTTGCACGCCACAGCCCCGGCATCGGCCTGACTAACTGGAACATGCGCGATCTGGTTTTCCATTTTCAGCTCCTTATTCTTACCATCAGTTGTGCAAAGCTCAGCAATGTTTATGCCATACCCGCAAGACCCCGCACATCGAATCTAAATGACGCGCGAACCAGTTAAACTTAAACAAATAAAGTAAGGAAATCCGAGGGACGGTCTCCGGCGCCGTATTAGTGTTCGCCAAAGTACACTTCATCATTTCTCTGTACTCCTGCGTGCTACCAACCTAGTGCCATTAATTCGGAGACCCGGATCGGTGCAATGATCGCCTGACGATGACTAGAACCCGAGGATGTGGAGGGCTTACCAGCTCCTGGCCGCGTACTGGCGAGTGGCTTCCGCGATGTTTTCCCAGCCTGCCCGGCGCAGGAGGCCCATCGCGAAGTTCCGCAAGGTGGCCATGACCCTGGGGCCGTTTCTTCTACGGATCTGGGACCGATCTTCGTCGAAGGTGGTGTCCCGGACATGATGGCAACGATTTTCGATTTCCCAATGCCCGCGGGTCAGAGCCAGGAGCTCTTCCGGGCCGGCTTGGGCGACAGATAGGCTGGTATGGAGAAGGGCGCTCAGCAGATGAACTGGAAAGCCATCTTCGTGCACAGCGCCCTTGAGCGTTTTCCCATCGACGACGAGGGCCTTCTTCTTTCCGGAAATCTTCCAGAACCAGGCGCCGAGAGTCGCGTCCAGAGCGTCCGCGTCCATCGACTGCAGGAGGTGCCAGATGCTTGAAAAGTGGGACCAATATCAGGATGTGAGGGGCTGTCGAACAGTTCCAGCGCCACGTCGCGGCATTGCAGAATGTAGGCGACGGGTCCCAGATAAGCGATGTCAGTGTGCCCCTGGCGCAAGGCCTTGCCGGTTTCGGCATAGTTTGCAATGAATGAAGTGCTGGAGTCTGATGCGGGTCAGCAATGCAGGCTGCCCTCCGCTGGGAGAACGACCTGCGTTTGCATCAAATCACTAGGCAGGTCAGGCCGGCCAGCATGGCGCCACTTGCGACGGCAGCAGAAATGCTCCGGCGGCTGAGTTGACGGGTCGGGCTGTTTTCACCCTGCGCCAGGATCAGCAAGGATTTGAGCAACACCACGAACAGCATGCCGCTGGCAAAGGCCAGAACCGGTTTTCGCAAGCTTTCCGGCATCACCAGTTGGGTCCCGAGCGGTATCAGCAGGGACAACATCACGCTGAGTGCCCAGCGTTGCGCATTGCCCAGTGCGTTGCTGAGGGAAAACACCACCATGCCTTCAGGCAATTTGTGGGCAACGGCACCCGCCAGAATCAGGGGTGAAGCCATGGAGCCGGCAGCAGCCAGAACCATACCTTCACACAGGTTATGCAGGCCCAGACCGAGTATTGCACCGGAGCGGCCCAGACTGGAGCCACGTTCGCCTGCAGCGTACATCAATACGGCAGCGCTGATGACGCCAGCAGCCACCAGCATCCAGCCGCTGGCGTAATGCGTGGTGGCGTCAGGCAGCATGTCCAGCAGGACGATGGACAGCGCAAAACCCAAGCCAAAGCAGGCCAAGATCAGACGTTGCAGCGGATTCGCGCTGCGCGCAAACAGGGCTGCGCCAAGTATTTCGGCGGCAGCCATGACGACGGGAAATAACAGGGTGGTATTGCTCATGGGTAAGCTCCTTGTGTGGCCAGGTATGTCGGATACCTGGGTAAGATTTGAGGTTTGATGACTGCCATCAAACCATTTGATTGACATGTCGATATCTGCATTAAGTATGCCAATGCTCAAGGCGTGGCTCGGCTGTATGGCGGATTCGGCTATGCCCAACGCCATACAGCGATTGATTCACAGGGGTTTGCATCCGTCTTGTTGATTGGGTGCCGGGATGGCGTGGTATGGAAACAGCGGTGAACTGCAAGGGAGCTTGTACAAAGGGATTTAACATATCGGAACATTTGCCGTTTGGGCTGGACATTATGGAACTGTGGCCATTGATTAGGTGCTCATATTGGGTACATTTTTGTATCAACAAGGGTTTTTGTTCCACGATGTCACGAAAACACGCTAGCATGTGGCTTGCGGTAATCAGGGGAGTCGGCAAACTCACCAGAAGCGTGATGTTCCCTGATTTGGTGTGTACGCAATTCAGGCTCTCGAGAGGGGATTCGGCGGGGATAATGCTCTAATTTACTGATTGATTAGACTATTTATAATGTAGAGGAGCGATAAATTCTCCGGCTGACATGAAAACAGCAGCATTCGTACCCGGCATTGTTCATGGCACAGTAATTGCGTTGACTTGCATATAGGTATTCACGCGAGGACAACATGGCATCAGCACAAGCTGGGTACAACAAAGCCATTATCTCGTTGACTGAACTTTAGACATACGGACTGGAGATGAACAATCGACCCAGAAAATCCTTGGGTTTTCGCACACAGGCAGAAATAATAGAACGTAATATCATATTGTTAAATGGAAATGTTGCGCTTCAGAATTGAAACAACCAAGGTTCATATGCATGTATAAAATATCTATTCCAGAGGGTCAGCAGATGTCGCAAAACCTTTCCGCTACGACCGAGCAGCAATTGGCCCCGAATGTGGTCAGCTTTTGGGGCCTCGTCAGCCAAAGTATCGCCGGCATGTCGCCGACCTGCGACGTGGTTGCCTTCATGACGGCGGGCGCCGCCTTTGCCCTCATGGCCATGCCTTTGTCCTATCTGGCCGCCTTCCTCTTGATGTTTATTGAGGTGAACACAATCTATCACCTCACCAAGCATCGCGCATCCGCGGGTGGCTATTACAGCCTCGTGGCCAGTGGCTTGGGAGGTGCGGCCGCCATAACGACGGCCTTCATGGTCGTCTTCTATCAGAGTCTGAGCATTGCAGCCGTTCCTGTCTATGTGGGTGGCGTTTTTCTGCCCGGTTTGCTGGCCGAATTCGGCTGGCGGGCTCCGGCCTATTTCTGGATGATCACCATACTCTTTTTCATTGGTATACCCTGGCTTTTTGGCATCCTCGGCATCCGGCCCAGTATCCGGGCCGTTGCGCTGACCAGTCTTTTGGAGATCGCCTTTTTGATTGGCAGTTCGATTTGGATTATCCGCCAGGCCCTCCCTACCCATCCGCTCTTGCCTTTTTCCTGGCAGAGAGTGGGCTTCAAAGGGGTGGCCATAGGCATGGTCTTCGCCATCACCAGCTTCATTGGCATCGGATCCCACGCATCACTGGGGGAGGAAGCGCGCGGTGTGCGTACCCAGAATGGACGGGTTATCGGCAAGGCCGCACTGGTGTCTTTGACGCTTGTGGGCTCGACCTTAACCATCTCAGCCTATGCACTCACGGTGGGTTGGGGCATGAATGACATGGCCAGCTTTGCCAAGAACGGCGCGCCAGGTATGGTCGTCTTCCACAAGTACCTAGGGGTATGGGGTGCGGCAGCCTTGGCCATCCTGAGCGTTAACAGCGCCATGGCCGGCGGGCTCGCCCTCCTCAACAGTTCGGCGCGAGTGCTCTTTGCCATTGGACGCGATCGCCTGATTCACCAGCAATTCGCGCATGTGAATGGGCAGCGGGCGCCGGCCGGGGCCGTGGCATTTATCGGAGCCGCGGCGGCCGTCCTCGCGCTCCTCTGCGGCATGATCTGGGGGCCCGCCAAGGCCTTTATCGTGATGACTACGGCCGTGCTCTTCGGGCTGGTTACGGCCCATACCTTGATGAATTTCGCCCTCATGCGCCTGCCAAGAGCGGCGGAGGAAAGGCGCATCTCTCGTCTCATCTTTCATTTTTTCCTGCCGGTTACTGCTACACTCCTCTTCTGGTGTGTCCTCTATGAATCGATTTTCCCCATCACTTCTCCTTTGGAGTGGTCGCCGATTCTTTGGATGGTCATCCTCATTCCCGCCGCCGCTTACGCGCTCCGCAAAAGCCGAGGGCTGGATCCAAACAGAGGAAGTCGATTGGGCACCATTGCGGGGAGGGAGTGATCTTCGGAAGAGAACACGTGCGTGTGATCTTGCCGAGCTGAAGAGTATGAAACACAGCACAGCCCTTCTCCTCACCGCTTTTCTGAGCTGTGCGGCAGCACCTATTGTTATTTCCCGCAATAAAACGGTACCTTGTCCAAAGCTGTTTGAGGTCGAAACGACGGGGTTGTCCCACGGTCTTTCGACAAGAGACGGAATGTTCTCCAGGAGCGGCACGTTATTTGCTTTGGTTATATACACCGTTATATATTGAACCCTGGGATTAAATTATGAGCGACGTCGAAGAAGATTTGGCAAGTGATGCTGAAACCCGGCGCATACAACGAATTGCAGCAGTGATTGAGAGCGTGCGGCCGCGCCTGAAGAAGGACGGCGGGGATGTCGAGCTCGTCGGCGTCAGCGGGTTATTCGTCAAGGTGCACTTGTCCGGTGCGTGCGTGAACTGCGCCATGGCCGGACAAACCCTGGGCGGGATCAGGCGGGAATTGATGGCGGCCTTGAATGAGCCGGTACGCATCGTTCCCGTTCCGAAATAAATTGGAATTGAGGCGGAAATGAAACCCAACCTTTGGACGCCGGTAGACATGGCGCGCGCGTGAAACCGTGAAGGAAAACGACGCGGAGATATGCGCGGAGCGGACCATCCAGGCCATGCCGCATTTGTGCGAGTGCAATCTCGGCGAATGCCGCACGGACCTGTTGCCGCTGCTCTACGAAATGTGCCACGTCATCACCGATGCGGGCAGTCTCAAGATGACGCTCACCATCCTGCTGCAATTGATGAAGAAGCACATGAACGTGGTGCGCGGCATCGTGAGCCTCTACGATACCGATTCCGGCAAGATCTTCATCCACGAGAGCATCGGCCTCACGGGCGAAGAGCAGGCACGGGGGATATATTATCTGGGCGAAGGCATCGTCGGACGGGTCGTGGAATCGGGACAGGCGATCGTCGTCCCGCGCATCGGCAACGAGCCGAATTTCCTCAACCGCACCCAGAGCCGCAACGAGACCGCCGATACGCGCTTGTCGTTCCTGTGCGTGCCCATCCTGCGCGGCAAGAAGATCATGGGCACAATCAGCGCGGAGCGCTTGTACGACAACAAGGGGCTCCTGAAGCTGGATGTCGAGGTGCTATCCATCTTGGCCGCCATTACGGCGCAGGCCGTCGAGTTGTACCTCCTGGACAATTTGAAGAAGGCGGAGCTTAAAGACGAGAACAAGCGGCTGATGAGCGAACTCAAGAAGAAATTCAAACCGTCGAACATCATCGGCAACTCCAAGCCCATGCTGGAGGTCTACGGCCTGATCGAGAAGATCACGAAGTCGAAGGCGACCGTTCTGATTCTGGGGGAAAGCGGCGTCGGTAAGGAACTCGTTGCAAGCGCGATCCATTACAACAGCCCGAACTCGAGGGGCCCGTTTGTAAAATTCAACTGCGCGGCCCTGCCCGAGAGCGTGATCGAGAGCGAACTGTTCGGCCATGAAAAGGGCGCCTATACCGGGGCCGGCGCGCAACGCAAGGGGCGCTTCGAGGAAGCGGACGGCGGTACCGTGTTTCTTGACGAGGTCGGCGAACTATCCTTGCCGATGCAGACTAAACTGCTGCGCGTCTTGCAGGAGAAGACCTTCGAGCGGGTCGGCGGCAACACGCCCATTCACGTGAACATCCGCATATTGGCCGCCACCAACCGCAACCTTGCGGAAATGATGGAAAACGGAACGTTCCGCGAGGATCTCTTTTATCGCCTCAACGTGTTCCCGATCATGATTCCGCCCTTGCGCGACCGCGGCCACGACGTCGTCGCGCTGGCCGATTATTTCGTCTCCAAGTTCTCCAAGGAAATGGGCGTGGACGTGAAGCGCATCTCCACCCCCGCGATCAACATGCTGATCAGCTACCATTGGCCGGGCAACGTGCGCGAGTTGGAGAACATCATCGAGCGCGCAGTCATCCTTGCTGAGGACGGCGTCATTCACGGTTATAATTTGCCGCCGTCGCTGCAAACGCCAGTCATCTCCGAAAGCTCACCGACGGGCACGCTGGAGGCACGACTTAATGTGGTCGAATACGAAATGATCGTCGAGACGCTCAAAGCATCGCGCGGCAATACGACGAAAGCGGCTGCACAGCTCGGTCTTACCCGGCGCATCCTCGGGTTGCGGCTCGCAAAATACAAGCTTGACCACAAATCGTTTCGCTGAAAATTGGAGATTGGGCAAATGACGGAACCGGACGGACAGCAAAGTGAAGAAATGAAGATGGAAGTCAGAGTGGCAGTGGCGACTTCGGGCGACGGGCTCATCGACCTGCATTTCGGACACGCGGACGAATTCTGGGTTTTTGGCGTGAACGCCGGCGGAGTCCGGTTGGTGGAGCGGCGCATCGTCGAGCAATACTGCAAGGGCGGCGTGGGTGACGAGGACAAACGCGACGTGATCATGCGCGCCCTGCAAGATTGTTCAGCGCTATTTGCCGCCCGCATCGGGAACGGCCCGCGCGGAAAACTCGCCGCGGTCGGCATGCTGCCGGTGGACGAGTATGCCCTCAAGGAAATCGAGCCGTCCATAGAGGCGTGGCATGCGAAGTTCATCGCGGCAACGCTTCCCTGACGTGAGCGGCATGCATAAAGTCTCGCTGGCCGAAGAGACGGACATCCCCAGGCTGTGCGAACTGCTGGGTATCCTGTTTTCCCAGGAGAAAGATTTCGAGCCGGATGCCGTGAAGCAGTCTGCGGCCCTGTTGCAGATCCTGCGGCGGCCCGAGGTCGGGTACATCCTTGTGTTGCGCGAGGGGAGTGTCATCCTCGGCATGGTCAGCCTCTTGTACACCATCAGCACGGCTTCGGGCGGCCGTGCGGCGATGCTGGAGGACATGGTTGTGCAACCAGAACGTCGCGGGGAAGGACTGGGGACCGAATTGCTCTTGGCTGCCGTGGCGTTTGCGCGTGAAAACGGTTGCCTGCGCATCACATTGCTCAGCGACCGCGCGAACGAAGCAGCCATATGCTTCTACCAAAAATACGGATTCAGGATGTCGGCGATGCTGCCGTTGCGCATGATGCTGGAATAGCGGCAGGTAGCGCAATGGAACTGGCTGTCATGCGACGGCGAATGCCTTGAGTAACTACCTCTCGCAAGTAGCGGTCGAGCGGCTTCGAACCGCTATTGTGCATATAGTCCGCTATAGCCTGAACTACGTCAGCTGGAAATTGTGCAAGTCAGTCGCTGCGGATTTACGGGCCATCTATTCGGCGGCCACGGTCGCGGAAGCCGAAGCTCAGTTCGCTGCATTCGCCGAGAAATGGGGCGAGCCCTATCCGCCCATCGTGCAGTCCTGGCGGCGGAACTGGGCACGCCTCATTCCCTTTTTCGACTATCCACCGGAAATCCGCAAGGTGATCTACACCACCAACGCCATCGAGTCCGGTAACATGAGCCTGCGCAAGATTACCAAGAACTGGAGCGCTTTCCCGAGCGATGACGCGTTATTGAAATTGTTTTATTTGGCCCTGCAGAACATCAGCCAGAAGTGGACCATGCCGATCCGGGATTGGAAAGCCGCCCTAAACCGCTTTATCATCCAGTTCGATGACCGGATGCCACAACGTTAAATGAAAACGCCGTTTACACAAAATTCAGGACACC
>JAKBJA010000018.1 GCA_021836225.1 Pseudomonadota bacterium
CCCCCCTGGGACAACGGCAAGGCCCGGGCGATCTGGCGTTGACTCAAGCCCGCCTCATGGTGCAGGCGCAACATCTCACGAACGAAACGCATGGATAAACCCTCTGGTGGCATGATCCCTCCGGACAAAAAGCCCAAGGATCAGCCTGTTAGAAGTGAAAATCCAGCGCTTCACGCCGTCGTTCCGGTCTCGTGATCACCGATTCTGGCGTATGGACCCCAAGTGACCACCATCAACCAGAGGGTGATCGCGAGAGGCGAGAAAGCGTACGTATCCGTCTGGATCGACGGTAAACCGTACGGACCGTACACTTATCCCTCGTATCAGGGAGATACTCATGACTAAATGGTTGCGAAAAGGCGCCGAAGAGGCGCGAAGCCAGTTACCGGAACTCCTTACCGCGGCACAGCACGGCCAACAGACGATCATTACTCGGCATGGACGGCCGGTCGCGGTTCTCGCGTCCATTTCGGAGTATCCGCAAGCAAGTGCGCAGCACGCGCTGTTGCCGCTTGTCGGCACTGGCCGCGGACTCTACGGCCCAGACAGTCGCGTGACACTGCGTAGTCTGAGGGATGAATGGAACCGCTGAGTCTGAGCGGGCTGCCGGAGAACCCTCTCCTCCTGATCGACTCTGCGCCGATCATTTATGTGCTGGAAGATCACCCGGAATTTGCGCCTGTCTTCAAGCCGGTTTTTGTGGCGCATGCCGAAAGACGGGCGCGCTTTGCCGTCACCACCGTTACGCTCGCAGAGGTGTTGACAGGGCCCTTGAGTGAGAACAACGAGGTACTGGCAGAGCGATACCGGGCTACCCTGCGGTCCTGGTTTGTCGTTGAACTCGATGCCGAGGTGGCCGAAAGCGCAGTGCGTCTACGCGTTACAATGAAACTAAAGTTGGCCGACGCGATCCAGGCCGCGAGTGCGCTTACGATCGGTGCGGATGCGCTGGTGACGCACGACTGTGATTTTTCTGCGTTGCGGGATCTGTGTGTCCTTGGTGCCTGATTCTGGCGGTATCGTTTCGAGACCCCCATGAAAGGGCGTAAACGCATTCGAGGCCGGACATTCTTGGCCCCATTGCGGGACAATTTGCCGGATCAACACGCGCACCGCGCACAGGAGTTTTGGCGGGGAATTTTCTGATGGTGCGAAGAATGGTGGAGCCAGGCGGGATCGAACCGCCGACCTCCTGCATGCCATGCAGGCGGACTCAATGTGACTCATGGTTTGTATTACCATAGTACCGGGACGCTTGTGATCGATTTTGCAGGGTTTTGCACAACAACGCGGGACCCATCCACGCAAAAGTCCCGCACAAAATTCGGCCTTCCCGCTTGCGTGACTTTTGCAGGGGCGTTTGCGAAGGGCCTGAAAAAGCATTGCGTAGTAAGGGGTTAGGTTCAACACCGCGGCGGAGGTATACGACGCGCGGCTTTGGTGGGAATTCAGACGTTGTCAGATGGATTTGTGGGGTCCAGTCATGCAAACGGGCCGTTTTTTCTGGTCGAGCAACCACCTGATTTCGCACGGGCGGTTGCTCGACTGTGTTTGAATGACACCGGCCTGCGGTACAGGTAGCCCGGCGGGTCGCAGCTCAGGATTGTGGTATCGAATGTCGGGCGGGCAGAATACGCTTCTTGGGAAGCGGGCAGTGCGAATTGAGAAGGCCGTTATGGTGGGTATTCCGCCCCACAGTGAGCGGAGTTCTCTTATCGCGCCCGCAAGCAGTACCAGCCCTCGTTCTAGTCCCTTTTGTTGGTCTGGTCCGCTGTGTATTATAATGACCATTATTCTGGTCAATGAGGCTTTCTTATGGAGACAATCAGTCTGGCCGAGGCCAAAGCGCGGTTGAGTGAAATCTTGAACGAGGTTGAGGCGGGTGGGGAGGTGGTTATTACACGCCACGGCAAGCCGGTCGCGCGCGTGGTGTCGGCACACGGCCCGCTTAAGGCTTTGCCGTCCTTGATGGCTTTTCGGGCAAGCCTTCCCCGAGCACGGACCTCGAGCGCGGAGCTCCTGCGCGTTTTGCGCGACGAGGGCTATTGATTGCTCTATCTCGACACGAGTTTTGTGGCCCCCCTGGTCATACCTGAGGAGTCGAGTGACACAGTGGAGGCGTTTCTTCGGGACTGCGAAGACGAACTTGCCACGTCCCAATGGACCCGGGTGGAGCTGGCGAGCCTTGTGTCGCGGCGTGTGCGTATGGGCGAATTCAACGAAGCGCAGGCGGAGGCCATTCGCAGGACCTTCGGGCAGCTGTTGGTGCAGTCGTTTATTCTCCTCGCCCCAAGCGTTGCAGATTTTATTATGGCCGCGCAGTTTCTGGTTCCGGCGGATACGGGGCTTCGTGCCGGAGACGCGCTGCATCTCGCCGTAGCGACAAACCACGGAGCGAAGAGGGTCTACACGCTCGACCGGGGCTTGCTGAAGGCAGGGGAGCGGCTTAAGGTACCCGTCAGTTCGGGAATTCACTGGTAGCGGATTCGCGCAAGGCGCGAGTCTCGTCCTGTCGAGGGACTTTGATTTGTCGGATGCGAGCGATTGCAGCCTTTGGCGGCAATGAAGTTTCCGCGTATCCAGTCCCAAAACGTAGCCCGGGGACTGGAAGCATGCCCCCTACATGGCTTACGGAAACTGGTCGCAAGGCGCGGCCCCAACCCGTTAAAGCCCCAATGCGCGCCCCTACTTGCGGAAGGTTCTCCCGCCCTCAATATCCCGATATCCTTCAGGGGCTTTTAAGAAACGGAGCCGAAAAGATCGCGTGACAAGCACGACATAAGATAGGCCGATGTTCCGTAAGCGTCCGGCCGCCCCACCTATGAATTGCTGGCGGCTTGTGCGTTCTCTCTAAGGGGCAGCAGTTCGTCGATACGGCTATTGGGCCACACCGGCAACTTTTCCATAGTGTCTTTCAGCCACGCCGCAGGTTCGATGCCGTTCAACTTGGCGGTGGCAAAGAGGCTTTGGATGGCGGGGGCGCGTTCGCTGCCGGCGAACAACCAATTTTTCCGATTATGGAAAGCTTTCCATAATCGCCGGAATTGGATGTTTTCCGACACCGTGGCCGGTGTCCAGGCCTCCGCCAACCTGTATAGCCTCAGCGTCTCCACGATCCGGTTCGTGCCACGGGCCTCTGGCTTCGGAATGTCGTTCAAGGCCGCCTGAACTCCTTTGGTGTCCCCTTAAACGGCGCGACCCTAAGCCTGTTCTGCACCGAGGTACGATTTCGGTG
>JAKBJA010000185.1 GCA_021836225.1 Pseudomonadota bacterium
TCGACCCTTCCGGCATCGAGACCCGCATCAACCTGGGCGCCGCACTGAGAGAAGCGGGTGCCGTGGCGGAAGCGGCGGCGTGGCTGGAACAGGTCTGCGGCTCTGCGCCCGCGAGCGGCGAAGCCCGCTTTGCCCTGGCCTTTGTCTTGTTGCTGCAAGGGGATTACGCGCGTGGCTGGGAGATGATGGAAGGGCGCGCCACCTCGCGCCAGCGCGACCTCTGGGTGTTTGGCCGCCATTATGGCGCCCCCTTGTGGGACAGCGCTCCCCTGGCAGGGAAAACCCTTCTTGTCTGCGCCGAACAAGGGGCGGGGGACGTCATCCAGTTTGTCCGCTTTCTGCCCCTGCTGGCGGGGCGTGCGGGGCAGGTCGTGCTGGAAACGCCGGAGGATCTGCTGCCGCTATTGAAGGGCTTTCCCGCCGTGACACTGGTGGCCCGCGGCGCCAAGCTGCCCAGGTACCATGCTTATGTTCCCCTGCTGTCCTTGCCGCGCTTGCTGGAAATCGACGGGAAGAATTGCGCGCCCGTCATTCCCTATTTGCATCCCGATCCGGAAAAGGCGGCGGCGTGGCGGGCGCGTTTGAACAAGGTTGCGGAGCTCAAGGTGGGGCTATGCTGGGCCGGGTCGCGGCGCCATGCCAACGACCACAAGCGTTCCGTGCCTGCGGCCTTGCTGGAAACCCTGTCCCCTCTGGCGGGCGTGGCGTATTACAGCCTGCAGAAAGAGAAGGAGGGGTTGCCCCCGCTCCCGAATTTTCATGATTACTCGGATCAACTCCACGACTTTACCGACACCGCCGCGCTGATCGACGCCCTGGATCTGGTGGTGACGGTGGATACCGCCATCGCCCATCTGGCCGGGGCAATGGGCAAGCCTGTCTGGGTGCTGCTGCCCTTCGCGCCCGATTGGCGCTGGTTGCTGGAGCGGGACGATAGTCCCTGGTACCCCACTGCACGGCTCTTCCGCCAACCGGTGCCCGGTGCGTGGGGCGACGTGTTGTTGCGGCTGCGCGCGGAGCTGGGCGCGCTTGCGGGTGGCGCGAATGCATACCCTGCCATGCAGCCTGCAGCCGTTTCCCCCCAGCAGCTTGGTGAAATCGCCAAGCCCGAAGGTTTCAACAAGCTGAAGTTTTGCCGCCACGGTCTCATGTTGTTTAATCGCCATGATCGCTACGTGGGGCGCGCCCTCGATCTCTACGGCGAATTTTCGGAAGGAGAAGTGGCGCTGTTCCAACGCCTGCTTTTTCCCGGGGATATCGCCCTGGACGTGGGCGCCAATCTGGGCGCGCATACCGTGCCGATGGCGCGGCGGGTGGGTCGCCGGGGCCGAATTTATGCCTTCGAGCCGCAGCGCATGATGTTCCAGACCTTGTGCGCCAATTTGTCCCTGAACGACCTCATCAACGTCGAAGCGCGCCAGGCAGGCTTGGGCGCAGAGGTGGGCGTGGCGAGGGTGGCGGACCTGAGCCCATGGCTGAGGGAGAATTTTGGCGGCGTATCCCTGGGTGTAGGGCCGGCCGAAGCGCCGGTGGAAACCGTGGACAACCTCGGGCTTGAGCGCTGCCGTCTGATCAAGATCGACGTGGAAGGCATGGAGCGAGAAGTGCTCCTGGGCGCACGGGGAACGCTCGCCCGATTAAGGCCTTTCCTTTATGTGGAGTGCGATCGGCGCGAAAAATCGGCCGATCTTATTGGTCTTTTAATGGAGCTGGGCTACCGCTTGTGGTGGCACCTGCCGCCCCTCTACAATCCGGAAAACTACGCGGGGAACAAGGAGAACGTATTCGGCGGGCTGGTTTCCGGCAACCTCCTGTGCGCGCCGGCGGGCAGCGGCTTCGAGTGCGATTTCCAGCCTGTGGCGGGGCCGGAGGATTGGCCGATATAGAGAGTCGGCCAGACGGGTTTCGAGCGCGTCGATACTCTCGAGGACGCGGTTGTGAAAGGATTTCTCGCGCAGCCGGCGTCAACGCGCTCACCCCACGAGTTTATGCAAACCGTCCAACAATTCCCTTACGTTGCGCGGGTCGCATGCCCCCGACAGCTCGGCATCCAGCCTCGCCATGTGTTCCCGGATCGCGGCGAGGCGGCGCCGCTCGCGCGCCCTCTGGGTCGCGGCCAGATCGAGCAAGCGGTGCCGCCCGCTCATTGCCGGATCGGCGGAAAAATCCAGCCTGCCGGTCTTGCCGACCAAGGCCATGAAACTGCGCAGCAGGAAATCGATATGGCCGCGCCAGATGCCGTCGGCAACCAGTAGGGCTATTACATTCACCAATATGAAAATGCCCAGCAGGAAAGGCGTTTCCTGCATGAGCTGGTTCAATAGGGGCGCCACCTTGACCAGGTGCACGCGGTACAGGTTTTCCTCGATGATCTGGCTCAAGCGCCAGTGCATTAGCCAGACCATCCCCGCGACCAGCCCCGCTTCGAGGATGACCAAGGCCGCCAGCAGCCACTGCTGCAGGCTCTTGTCCACATAGTAAATTGCGCGCCGGTGGACGGCGGCGCGTTGCGGCAGCGGCGTCATAGGTCGTGGCACTCAAAGCACAAGGCGGAGCCTCGATTGGAAATAACGAGCTTGCCATGCTCCTTCCTGTAAGCCTGATGACAGGACACGCAACTAATCTTGCCATCGGGCAACAGGATCTTTTTCGATAGCCTGTTCTCAGGGTGAAAACCGCCGGACTTCAACGACTCGCGATAACGCTTGCCGATGGGATGGTTGGCCGAACCGCTCGCGTGACGCAGGATGCCGTCCCGGCCCACGCTGACACCGGCGGCATCGGCTTGGCCACCGTGGCAGCCCATGCATTGCAGGGAATAGGGGTCGAGTTCGACGTTCCCCAGTTTGATTCCCGCAGTCAAGTGTCCCGATTGTTCGATCGAGCCTCCCTGGTCTTTCATGTTGTTGAAGAAGATGACGTCATGACAGGCTAGGCACATTTTCTTGCCGCGTTTGCCACCGCGCGGCAAACCGGGCTCCGTACCATGGATCCGATGGCAGGTGCTGCAGGTCAAGTCCCCTTTCCAATCCGGCGGATACTCCCCCGGCAACGCGGCCTTCGGCACAAAACCGCTGGGGTGACTCAGGCGCAGCGCATCCGGATGACATCGGCCGCATAGCGCCTCCTGCGAAGCCACCAGCTTGGACGCTTGCTCCGGCCTCACTTCCTTGCCCGACAAATGGCAGGTGTCGCAGTCGATTCCGCTCAGATGGGGTTTGCCGCCGATAGCGGCGTAAACCACTGCCACCGCCCAGAACAGGGCCGCACCGCCGCCGGCGGCGACCATCCGTCTATAGCTGGACACGGCGCTCGACGTCCTGCAAACGGGCGACAGTTTGTCGCAAAGACACCGCATCGAATTCCGCGCCCGCCTGCAACGCCCGCTCGGTCTGCGCCAGTGCCTGTCTCAAGTCGCTGAAATGCCGATGCAGCGCGCCCATGCTCGCCTCGAACTCCTTCCACTCGCGCTGCAACTGATCGGTCCGGCGAATGGCGACCGGTTCAGCAGGCCCGTGGTCGATTTCCATTTCCAGGTTCTGCGCAAACCGGTACAGGGGTCCGGCAATGCGAAAACTGCTGTAGAGCGCAATCGCCCAAGTGACGACGCCCGCAAATGCAAGCAGCGCCAGCCCGAATACGAGCAGGGCCGGTCCCAGATTCTGGCCGGCGAGACTGCGCAGGCCGATGATCTGACCGTAGCTGTCCCCCCCTTGGTCTGCGAGCAGAAACAACAGCGATAGCAGACCCGCGCAAGCAAGCGCGCTGACGCTCAGCGCGATCTTCGCCACCATCTTGAGATGAAAAAGCAGCGGCGTTTCGGCGCGCTGGCTATTCCTGCTATTGGGAAAGAGGTCCAAGATATGAGAGATTCCGCGGTGTTCGTGGCGACCAGCTTCGCCTTTATAAACGCTCGCAGGCGTCGGCGTCAAATCGATCGATTCCATTTTCGGGAGAAATGCGAGCGCGAAAGCGCACGCCGACAGCGCGCAATATCGAGCGAGTCATTCGGTTTCGAGCCGTTTCCTGAACCTGGGGAAAACTGGCACGAAGCATGCTGATAGTTGGTTCATGGCTCCCGAAACTCAAAGCGCGGAATCGGTTTTGCCATCCGCTCGCCGCTTGCCCGCTTCAGGTCGCGCTCGAAACAAAGCCCTGGCCTCGCGTTGGCCTATCCTTGGCCTATCACTTGCGACGAATAGAGGCGCGGCCCATAGTGCTGGGTTATTTGGGGTAGCCGTTGGCATGTTTCATACCGCGCGCCCGCTGTTTTGGCCGATGCTCATCCTGCTGCTTGCGGCCTGTTCCATAGCTCCGCAGCAGGACGCCAGAACCTTCAAGGACCCCTTGATCTGGCCGCAGCCGCCGGATCGACCCCGTTTTGCCTACGAAACCGTGCTGCGTTCGCCCGCGGATATCGTCGTCGAATCCGGGCAGGATCGCCTGCGGCGGCAACTGACGGGCATGGCGGTGTCCGACCGGCCGGTATTCGAGAAACCCGCCGCCATCGTGGCCCGCAAAGGGCGCATTTACGTTGCCGACATCGATACGCATTCGATCGTTGTGTTCGACGTGCCCCGCCGCAGACTGTACCGCTTCGGTTTGCGGGAATCCGGCGAGCTGCTCAAACCGTCGGGGCTCGCGCTGGACGCGGAGATGAACGTTTATGTGGCTGACGTCAAGCTGCGCCGGGTGCTGGTGTACGACAGCCTCGGGCTGTTCCTGCGGGCGGTGGGCGGCCCGGAAGACTTGGTGCGGCCGACCGGCGTGGCGGTGAGCCGCGATGGCGAACGTATATACGCCATCGACCGCTCGGATGGCGAGAGCGACAACCCCCGTGTGCTCGTCTACGACGGGGCGGGGAAAAAACTGAAGGTTATCGGCGGTCCCGGCAGCGGCGAGGGCCAGTTCAACATTCCGCTGCAAGGCGCGGTCGCCCCGGACGGCACGCTTTACGTGCTCGACTCAGGCAACTTCCGCGTCCAGGCCTTCGATCGCGACGGCAAGTTCTTGCGCGCCTTCGGCCGCCCCGGCACGAGCCTCGGCAATCTGGCGCGGCCGCGCGGCATCGCCGTCGACGACGAGGGAAACATTTACGTCACCGACGCCAGTTTCAATAACTTTCAGATTTTCAATGCCGACGGACAGTTGTTGTTGACCATCGGACAGCCTGGCCACGACAGCAAGCCGGGGCGCTATGGCTTGTTGAACGGCATCGCCGTGGATGAAACCGGGCGCGTGTATGTGGTGGATCAGTTGTTCAACAAGGTGGAAGTATTCCGGCGCTTGAGCGACAGCGAGGGGCAGCGGATGCTGCAGCGGGCCGAACGGTGAGGCCCGGGCTTTAAGGACTTCAGCCTTGAAAAATTATTACGTGGACATGCTGTTCTGCTATGATCCGAGCGATCATCCTGAGAAATCATTAGCGAGATATACATCCCTATGAATATCTTGAAAATCATTTCGACGGCGGTTTTGCTCATCCTGGGGTCGGGTCATGCCTACGCTGACGTCGATTTGCCTACAAAATTCTCGAACCAGGGCAGCATCGGCAATACGCGCCATAACCTGACCCAGCGTCAGGCATCCGGCGGCGGTCCCAACGGGGTGAACATGGACCCGTACCGCAACGACTACGTAGAGGTCTGCGTCTACTGCCACACGCCGCATGGCGCGGCCACGACGGTGAGTTTGCCGCTGTGGAACCGCACCATGAAGGCGACCAGCTATACGACCTACAGCCAGCTCGGCACCACCAGCCTGACGCAGCCGGTTTCGCAGCCGGGGATCAACTCCTTGTCCTGCCTGTCCTGCCACGACGGCCAGACGGCGGTCGATTCGATCATCAACATGCCCGGTTCGGGGCGGTATCTGGCCAGCCAGGAAGCATCGCAGAACGATGCCTTCCTCAATGCATGGACCAATACACGGGGTCCGGACGCCGGGGTGCATGGGAAATTGAGCCTCGGCGAGTGCCTGTCTTGCCACAACCCCGCCGCAGGGTTTGTTGGCGCTGGCGCCCCCGATTTTACTATTGCCGACATTGGCACCGACCTGCGCAACGATCACCCGGTCGGGATTGTCTTTCCGCCGTCCAGCGGCCCGGGTACCGACTTCAACACGCCGGCGGGGGTAAAAGGCACGACCCGTTATTTCGACTCGAATGGCAACGGCAATATGGATAGCGGCGATGTGCGCATATACGACACGGCAGGCGCGGTGAAAGTGGAGTGCGCTTCCTGTCACGATCCGCATGGAGTGCCTTCGGCTGGCCCCGGGACCACGTTCAAACCGACGTTTTTGCGGGTGACCAATACCGGTAGCGCGCTATGCCTCACTTGCCATATCAAGTAAAGCCGGGGACGGGGTGGACCTTTGGACATAATCGAGAAACAAAGATGACGCAGCGGCCTTTTGCATTTTCGGTGATTAGCCTGCTGATGCTCGCCGCCGCCCTGGTCTTGGGCGGCTGCGTGTCGGTACCGGAATCCCGGGTAGCGGCGCAGGTAATTCCCGTATTCCCGCCCCCTCCCGACGAGCCCAGGTTCATCTACGAACGCTCGCTCTACAGCAGCGCGGATATAAAGCCGGAGGATTCGGCCACCGACAGGTTCAGGCGCATGGCCACGGGGGAGCAGACGCAGGGCGAAGGGCTTTCAAAACCCTACGGCATTGCGGTGCGCCACGGGCGCGTCTACGTGAGCGATTCGGCAAGCCACGCGGTAATGGTGTTCGACATTCCTGCCAAGCGCTTTTTCACGATCGGCGAAGAGGAGCCTGGCCAGTTGATGATTCCCCTCGGTCTGGACGTGGACCAACAGGGCAATCTCTATGTGGTCGATGGCTCCGCCAAGCAGGTCATGGTGTACGACAAGGAGGGAAAATTCCTGCGCGCCATCGGCAGCCCCAGCTGGTTTCACCGGCCCTCGGGCGTCGCCGTCGATGCCGACGGGCGCCGCGTGTACGTGGTGGACACCGGGGGCGTCCTCGAGAAAGTGGAGCATCGTGTCCGGGTGTTCGACGCGCAAACCGGCAAGCATCTGTTCGACTTCGGCAAGCGCGGCACCGGGCCGGGCGAATTCAATTTGCCGGTGGATGCGGCGGTCGCCCCGGACGGTTCGGTATATGTCGTCGACGGCGGCAATTTCCGCGTGCAAAAATTCCGCGCTGACGGCACGCCGGTCAGCCTATTCGGCGCTATCGGCCGCCAGGGGGGGCAGTTTTCCCGTCCCAAGGAACTCACCGTGGACAAGGCCGGGAACGTCTATGTAGTGGACGCCGCTTTCGGCAATTTCCAGATCTTCTCGCCCCAGGGGCAGTTGCTGCTGGCCGTGGGCGGCCGCTCGGAAACGGATGGGCCGGCCAAATACATGCTTCCTTCCGGCATCGCGGTGGATGACGATGGCCGGGTTTATGTGGCGGACCAGTATTTCCGCAAGGTGGACATCTATCGTCCCGCCGCCCTTGCTGTGGGCGATGGCTATATCGGCAAGAAGGCGCTGGACAGGAAAGCGGCGCCCGAACCGGGCAAGCGCGCCATTCTTGAACCGGCGAAATCCCAATGAACCTGTGCGCGGACGCCTCCATTCCCTGGCGAAAACGGGGAGCGGCAACCCGTTTCCCACAATTGGAAAATGGGATTGTAATAAATTCGCAATTGTGGCAAGCAGGTTTTCGGCGCCGATAAATGTTATCGGCAAAACAGTACCTTACCTGTTTTGGCACGATACATGCTCTTGGTTAGGGCGTAAGTATTAAGTTGGCAGTCAAAGGTAGCCGCAACGTATTTTTTATCTGAAGAAGGGGATTCATGCCATGAAAACTTTATTTGTTGAACGCACAATGGCGCGCAAGATCGGCGCCGCTCTGGCCGGTGCGGCAACGCTCATGACCGCCGGCATGCTGATGGACGGGACTGCGATAGCCGTCGGCATTGCCGACACCAAGCACAACCTCAGCAGCCCCGCCGGCTCTGGCGCAACCGCCACATTCGCCCCCACCACCGGCACCGGCGAGCTTTGCGTGTTTTGCCATACGCCGCACGGTTCCGACACCAGCGCCGTCGTGCCGCTGTGGAACCGCAAAATGGCGGCCCCCACCACGTACACCACCTACAACAGCCTGGGCACCACCAGCCTGGATGGCGCAACCGCACCGGTCGGTTCGGTATCGCTGGCCTGCCTTTCCTGCCATGATGGCACAGTGGCGATGAACGTCATGATCAACGCGCCCGGATCGGGTGGTTATAATCCGGCCGGTGCTGCCTGGGCAGGCACCTGGACCGGGACGGGCCAGACTACCGGCCTGCTTGGTTCCGCCACGAGCATAACCCGGATCGGTCAAGATTTGAGGAACGACCATCCGATCGGCATTCAATACGGCGGCGGCATGCCGGCGGGCGGCGCCTATACGACAGCCGACATTGCCGATGGCGCGCTGAAAGATCCTGATTTTAAAGGCCCGAAATACGCAAGTTTGAATGGTCAGCCGACATGGTGGGTGGATACCGGCGGCGCCGGCCGGCAGAAGACCGACCTGATGCTCTACACGCGTACCGGCTCCGCCTCGGTCAATCCGGATGGAACAGCCGGCCCGGTCCTCACCGGTGCGCAAGCTTTCGTCGAGTGCGCCTCCTGCCACGATCCGCACACCAGCGCCCAGGCGACTTTCCTGCGTGTGGCCAACGCCGGCAGCGCATTATGCCTGTCTTGCCATATCAAGTAAGAAGGAGGTAGCACCAACACCGGACGGCCCACCCGTCCGGGAAACAGGCGGGCCGGACAGAGTATTTCGTCCGGCCCTGTGTTTTTGCGCCCGGCGTGCGATCCTGAAACCGGCTCTCGCCGCACACATTCATCAACCGACAGGTCAAGAGGTGACCCCCACGTGAAGCCGCAGCGACTCAGCAATGTCTATCTAGCGCTCCTGGCGCTGCTCGCCGGCGCCCTGTTCGGCATGGGCGCCTTTGCAGGTGGCGCGCCCCCGCCCGGCGCCGCCGGCAGCGCGCCGCCGGTTTTCGCCAGGGTTGGAAGCATCGTCATCACCCAGCAGGATTACGACATCGCACTTGAGGGGGCGGCTCGCCGCAAGTTTTATCACGGCAAACCGCCCGAGGGCGCGATCGCCGCTCTGCAGCGGGAAGTGGGAGCAACCCTGGTCGCCAATGCGCTGCTGCTGCGCGAAGCCCGGCGTCGCGCCCTGAAACCGGACGATGCGGCGATCCGGAAAACGCTCCAGCAGTACGAGCAGCGTTACCGCGACAACGAACAATACAAGCAGAACCGCGCCCAATTGGTGCAGTCGCTCACCCAGCGGCTGCAACAGGAAAGCCTGCTGAACAAGCTGGAAAACCTGGTCCGCAACGTGCCGCCCCCGGATGAAAAGCAGATGCGCGAATATTACGCCGCCCATCCGGACAAATTCACGCAACCCGAGCAACTGCGGCTCTCCTACATTTTGCTCAAAGTGGATCCGTCCTCGCCCGCGGCGGCATGGGAGCAGGCGCGCGCAGAGGCGCAAGCGTTGGTCGAGCGTTTACGTGGCGGCGCCGATTTTGCCGCATTGGCGCGCGCCAAATCCGGCGACATCTCCGCGGGACAAGGAGGCGACCTGGGCTACCTGCATCGGGGCATGATGTCCGATACGGTCCAGGAAAGCGTGGACAAGCTCAAACCGGGCGCCATCTCCGACCCCGTCAGGGTGCTGGAAGGGGTTGGCATAGTTCGCTTGAGCGAACGCAAGCCGCCGAAGCTGAACAGTTTCGAAGCAGCCCGGGAACGCATACGCGAACTGTGGCTGCGGGAGCAAGGCGAGCGCGCCTGGAAGTCGCTCATCGCGCGGCTCAAGAAGGAAACGCCCGTTCATGTGGATGAATCGCACTACTTACCCCTTACCACAACTGCCGGAGAGCGCGCCGTAAAGAAATAATCGAAAACAGTTCGCCCGCGGCAGCGGGATGCGAGGAGCGAAGTGAGTGGAAAACGGAACGGCAATTACGAGCCGGAGATCTGGATCATGCTGGCGGTATCGCTGGCCTTCGCTTGGCCGCGCCCGGCGTTCCCCGCCAGCCGGATCCCCCCGGGGGGGGCGATGACGCCACCGCTCCCTGCCCGGCTCAACACCGCGGGCAATGGAAACGGCGATAGTCCACCGGATGGCGCGACGGCCGGGGGGGCGTTTGCGGACCATCCGGACTTCGCGGCGAATTCCGAAGGCAACGGCAAGAACCCCCAAGCGCTGCGTCTGAAGCTTGCACAAATGATCGACTCATCGATTGTTGCCATGCTTGCTGGCACACATGGCAGGAAGGACTCCGGCCGCGCAAAAAAAACGGCTCCCGCGCCACCGGACCGCGCAACAAATTCCGAAGACAGGGCCGGCAACGCCCAGCCGCTGCATCTGAAGCTCGCCCAAATGGCCGGCGCATCGCTGGTCACCGGGCTTGCCGGTGGGCCGAACGCGAAAACCGCCGTCCGCGCCGAAGAAACGCCTGCTGCAACCGCCGCAGATCCCGCGGCTCCCTCAGGTTCCGCCGTAGAAACGGCCGCCGCCCCTCCCGGCGAACGCCATTTAGCGCTGCGACTCCCCCCCATCAGGATCTGGGGAAAGATCGGCTATGACCTGCGCCGCGAATCCTTCGGGGAAATGAAATACCTGTCGCAGTCGATCGTCACCAAGGTGAACGCCAGCACCAGCTCCTTCATCTGGCAGCCCTGGTTCGCTCAAGTGAGCGGCGGCCTGGGTCTCAGCCTCAGCAGTTCAAGTTCAAGTTCGGGTTTCAGTTCCAATATGACCGACAACAAAGTGAAGAGCAATGTCATCACCGGCAATGCCGCCCTGAACCTGTTGCCCTACAGCCGCTTTCCGTTCGAGGCGCATTTCGACCGCAGCGACAACCGGCTGGCCACCGGCCTCAGCGCGATCGACTCATCCTATCAAAGCACCCGTTACGGCCTGACTCAACGCTACCGCACTCTGGCCGGCGATGCCCAATACATGGCAAGTTATGACCGCAATATGTGGGAAAGCGCGGTCTTCGGCACGGATCAGCAGGATTTGTTGCGCCTCGAAATGACGAAGCGTCTTGCCAAGCAAACGCTCCAGATAAACGGCGATATCAACAACACCGAGCGCCAGAAAACCAATGAAAGCACCATGCTCGACACCTTGGTAGTCCGTCACAGCTATATACCGGACCCCACCCTCTCGGTGGAAAATCTTGGCAACCTGAGCCGGACGAACTACCGCTTGAGGCAAGGAGAAACCGACCTCCGCTACCTGCAGTTGAGCAGTTCCGCGTTCTGGCGGCCCGCCGGGAAACCCCTTACCGTGACCGGTAGCGCGCGGCTATTCGGCATGAATAGCGGCAGCAGCGGCGGCACCCCTTCCGCGCTGCGCAGCGCCAGCGCCAACTTGGGAGCGTACTACGAACTGTCCAAGCACATCCGGCTGAACGGCAGCGCAAACGTCAACATCAACGACGGCAATGGCGCCCAGACCGTGGCGAGCAATCAATCCGCCGGGATTACTTACCAGCCCGAGGCGTTCGACCTCGCCACCTTCCGCTACAACGGATTCGCCTCCGGCACCGTGAGCAATCGGATCAATCCCATCGACAGCGGGCAGCACCTTGCGCTGCAACTGGGACATAGCCTGAACCGCAGCATGGGCCTCGGCGCCGGCACCCTGGGGCTGAACCTGAATCAGACAGCTTCGTCGGATGTCGACAGCAGCATTCCAACCATTTTGCGCCTGACTCACAGCGGCTCGCTGGCATGGAGCCATGCGCAAGGCGAGAAAAACACCTTTTTGCGTTTGAGTGCCAGCGATTCCCGCGCCGTGAGCGGCACCAATGATTTCTTTCAGCTCCTCAACCTGCAGGCGTCCCGCAACGAGGGCCTGAGCCGCAATGCATCGTGGACCGGCAACCTGACCATCCAGGCGGTGCGTCAGAAAACCGGCGTCATGCCCTTCGCTGTCGACGCCGCGCCAGTCGTCGCCGCGCCAGTCACCACCTTCACCACCTCCAGCGCCGACTTGAGCTATCGCCATCAGCGCGCCTTCGGCGTACCGCGCCTTAGATTTGTCTCCGAACTGCGGATTTACGGCGACATGCCCCTGCCGGTATTTGCGGGCCCACGGCAGCAGGAGTCCCGCTCCTGGGAAAACCGCCTGGACTATTCGATCGGGCGCGTGCAGTTGCGGCTCAGTGCGCGCGTATCGGAAATCAACCGCAACAACGGCATCAACAGCACCGACAGCAACACCACCAAGCAATCCTTGCTCATGTTCAGCCTGACCAGGGCATTCGGAGCCCAATAATGCGCCAAAAAACTCTTTATCAACGCAAAGGAAGGAAAACAACAATGCCATCACTGATTAGACGCACCCTCATGGGCCGGATGCTGTTCGCCGGGATGCTCGTCCTGGCCACCGCCTTCGTCGATATCCGGCCCGCCATGGCCGAGTTCGGCGACGTGGTCATGAATAACAGCTCGGACGCCGCGGGCATGCGCCCGGTGGTATTTCCCCACTGGTTCCACCGCGTCCGCTACAGTTGCAAGGTATGCCACGCCGACCTCGGGTTCGAGTTCAAGGCGGGCGGCAACAAGGTCGACATGCTCAAGATCATGGACGGCCAATATTGCGGCGCCTGTCACAATGGCACCATCGCCTGGTCGGTGGAAAACTGCAACCTGTGTCATTCCGGCAAGCCCGGCACGCCGACCCAGGTACACGAAAGCAAGTCGCACGAACTGCTAACCCCCGCCAAACCCCCGGCCGGCAAGAAATAGGAGGCAACATGAACAGTCCATTTGAATTAATGCGCTTCACTCTGGTATCCGCGCTGCTGCTTGCGCCATGGGGTACCCTGGCCGCCGCGTCCCAGCCGGCAAAGGAAAAGCAGGCAACTGAGGCCAAAGCGCAGACGCGCGCCGCGCCTGCAGCCCAGCCGCAGCCCGCCATCGCGGGATCCGAACCCAACTCTTTCAACCGGCTGATGAGGGTCGCGCCGAAACGCCATCTGCCGCCGAACGAGGACGGCATACACGATCCCGCCAACGATGGCACCCAAATGCTGCAGCCCCCGCTGGACTCCTTTGCCGGCCTGCCCAAATCCCAGGGCGACTTCGGCAACGGGGTGGACTGGGTGAAGGCGCTGGACGGAGGCAAGATCGCTCCACGCTGGGACCGCAACGATCCGAAAGCCAAACCGGTGCTCATGGATCTCGACATCGTACGCGAGGTCAAAGGCTCTATGCCCAGCGTGAGCTTTCCCCACAAGCAGCACACGCAATGGCTGGACTGCTCCAACTGCCATCCGGCCATCTTCCTCCCGCAGAAAGGCGCCAACCAGATGAGCATGGCGGCCATCATGCTGGGGCAAAAATGCGGCGTCTGCCACGGCGCGGTCGCCTTCCCGGTTGCCGAATGCCGCCGCTGCCATAAGACGGCGAAACCGGTGGCGGCCAAGGCCGGGGCGAAGTGATGGCGAAGAAAAAGCCGCTCATTGCGGACAGTCGGCCTAGTCGCGCGTGAGCCATACCCATTCTTGAACGGGATAATCATGAAGCGATGTCTTGTCGTACGAGTGCTCGCCCTGTGCGCAGGCCTGTGCATTGCCCAGGCAAGCTTGGCCGCCGAACCGGTTTCCGCGCCTGCTCCGGCCGGCAAAGGCCGGGCGGTGGAAGACAAAGAGCAGTTGAGGCGGCGCCTGCAATCGGTCGAGACCCTGATCGAGAAGTCGTCGGCGGCGAAGCAGATCGAAGCCAGCCCCAATCCGGACGCCGTGGCGCGCCGCGACAAGGCACGCGAACTTCGGCGTCAGGCCGTCGAGGCCTTCGAGGCGCAGGACTATGGCAAGAGCACAAGCCTGCTGGACGAGGCGGTCAAAACCCTGTTCGAAGGCGTGCGCCTAGCCGCGCCGGAACAGGTCACGGCCGAGAAAAAACGGCGTGATTTCGATAGCCGCATGGAAAGCGTCAAGGCCATGCTGACGGCGCAAAAACGCATCAACGCCGAGAAACGCTCGGGTGCGAAGGAAACAGAAATCAGCAACAGGATCGAGGCGCTGATACGGGAGGCCGCCGCGCTTGCCGCCGCCGGCAAACTTGGTCAGGGCCGCATTGTGCTCGACCAGGCTTACGCCATGGCCAATATCTCGGTAGAAGGTTTGCGCGAGGGCGATACGCTGGTGAGATCGCTGAACTTCGCCACCAAGGAAGAGGAATATCGTTATGAAATCGACCGCAACGATGCCCATAAGGGGCTGGTCAAGGCATTGATCGAGGAGAAGCTTGGCGCATCGGGCATCAGCGCCATGACGCAGAAATCCCTGGATCAGGCCGCACAGTTGCGCGCCATGGCGGAAGCACAGGCCAAGAAAGGCGATTACGAGGGTGGAATAAAAATGCTGGAGGACTCCACCAAGGAACTGGTCCGCGCCATCCGCAGCGCCGGCATTTTCATTCCGGGATAAGGGTAAGAGGCGACTATGGTTGTTGGAACATCGCGCGAGCGGCGGCGGGTCAAACCCGCCCGCCGCTGGAGCTTGGCCATAGCGGTGGCGGTGGTTACCGCTATCGGCGCGGGGCTGGCGTGGGCCGGCAACTGGCTGCCGCTGGCGCGGGACGGCCTGCACGATCCGGCGAATACTTCACTGAAGCAGTTGCAGAATCCCGCCGAGGCACTCTCCAAACTGCCTCCCGATACAGTCGGCAATCAGGTGAACTGGGTCAAGGCGCTGGAGCAGGGGAAGATCCACCCGCGCACCAACATTTATCCCGAGACCAAGGTCAAGGTGCTCGACCAGAACCTGCCCCCGGACGTGCTGATGAAGAATACCGGGGAGCTGGACATGGTGCGTTTTCCCCACAAGCAGCACGCCGAATGGCTGGATTGCGGCAACTGCCACGAAGAGCTGTTCAAGTCCAAGGCCGGCGCCACCCCGGGATTCAGCATGTTCGCCATCCTGCAGGGGGAATACTGCGGCCGCTGCCACGGCGCGATCGCATTTCCCTTGACCGAGTGCAAGCGCTGCCACAACGCGCCGCGCACCGCCACCGGCACGCCGGCCAAAACGCCCTAGACGAGGGAACGACATTGGGAGCCCATTTGCACCGATACCGCCTTCGCCGCTACCTGCTGGGGAGCGCAACGGCCTTGCTCATCCTGCTTGTTCCACTTTCCCTCCGGGCCGAATACGGCGACGTGGTGCTCAACAAGCGCGCGGAGAAGGATGGGGTGCGGCCGGTAATCTTCCCGCACTGGTTCCACCGCATCCGCTTCGAATGCAAGGTATGCCACTCCGAGCTCGGCTTCAAGATGCGCGCCGGCGCCAACAACGTACTCATGGCGGACATCATCGACGGCAAATTCTGCGGCATGTGCCACAACGGCCGAATCGCCTGGGGGTCGGAGCGCTGCGATCTGTGCCATTCCGGCCTGCCCGGCTTGAAAAGCGGGGTCATCGGCGGAAATTCCACCGGGGGTCCCGGCAGATGGTGACCCTTTCATTTTGCAAGCGGAGGCGCCAGGATGGCGCCATGAAACGGCACGTTTGCGTCAAACTGGCTGTCATCGCGGCTTTGACGCTGACCGGCTGCGCCTCGACCGGCGCTTTTTCCGCCGGCACGTCGGCGCGGCGGGACTTGTTGCAGCCGTGGATCGATCTGACCGGCGCCAACGCTGGCGCGCCGATGGGGCTGCCTGATGCCGCCGAGCAGGGCGGCGCGGGCTACGTCACGCTGCGTCACCCCACCGCCGTGAGTGCCCGCGGCAACGACGTCTACCTGGTGGATGCGGGCCTGCGCCGTGTTTTGCGCTACAGCCGTGCCGAGCAAACCCTGGCGCCGTTCACGAGCTTGGCTGCTGACGCCGGAATGAGCGTTTACGCCGCGCCCGACCTGTCTGTGTATGTAACCGATCCCGCCCGCGGTCGGGTGCTGCATTTCGCCTGGGACGGCACCCCACTCCCGCCGCTGCGTTCGCCCGGTAACCTGGGGCGCCCGATTGCCGTGACAATGGATGAAGCCAGCGGGCAACTGCTGGTGGCCGACGCCTTGTACGATCGAATCGTCGCCTTCAACAACCTGGGCAGGCCGCTGTCCGTCATCAAGCCGCAGCGGGTGCGCGCCATTGCCGCCACGGCGCAAGGGCCGGACGGGATCTACCTGGTGGACCGCCTCACCCGGCAGGTGGTCGTGCTGGGACCGGACGGGGCCTACCGCTACGCCTTCGGCGCGGGCACCCTGGCCGATCCCAATGCCATCGCCGTGGACCGCGGCAATCTGGTGTTCGTGGGCGACAATTTCGACCAGACCGTCAAGGTCTACCGCAGCGGTCGATTGGTGGCCACGGCCGGCGGTGCCGGCGCCGCGCCGGGTCGCTTCAATGGCATCGCGGGGCTGGCGGTGGACGGGGGCCTGCTTTACGTGGCGGACAGCCTGAACGCGCGGGTGCAGATCATGCTGATCACCCCCCAGGCCTTGAATGCGAAAGGAGAATGAATTGCGCCCACTACTGACTGCCCTGCTTGGCCTGGCCTTTTTTTCGCTCATGCCCGGCTGCGCGGGAACACCTGCGGTGTTCCGTCTCACCGACGTGAGCCAGGGCGCGCCCAAGGTATGGCCAGCGCCGCCGGAGAAGCCCCGTTACCGCTATCTGGGGCAATTGACGGGAGAGGAAAACTTTGGCCCGGAAAACGGGGAAGCCCGCAGCACCGCGGTGAAAGTGTTCGAATGGCTGGTCGGCCTGGTCGGAGGAGACACCGAGCCGATCGTGCTGCAACGGCCACAGAGCGGCACGGTGGACGCCGAAGGCCGCATCTACGTGACCGATGCCAGCCGCCAGGCGGTGTATGTTTTCGACAAACCGGCGGGAACGCTGCGAGTCTGGGACATGGCGCACGAAAACACCCGGTTCGAGGCCCCGATCGGAATCGCGCTGGGCGCGGGGGGCGAGATACTGGTGACCGATGCCGGGCTGCATGGCGTGTTCCGGCTGAACCGTGAGGGTAACCCCGTAGGCGAGTTCGGCCAGGACGTGCTGAAGCGGCCCACGGGGCTGGCGCGAGATGCGCAACGGGGGCTGATCTACGTGGCGGACACCTACGCCCATGACATCAAGGTGTTCGGCGACGACGGTCATCTGGTGAAAGTAATCGGACGCCGCGGCGATGCGGACGGAGAGTTCAACTACCCCACCCACCTCGCCTTCGCCGCCGACAGGTTGTACGTGACCGACGCCATGAACGCGCGCGTGCAGATATTCGACGCGCAGGGCAAGTTCCTTCGCGCACTGGGACGGCGCGGACTGAAAGTGGGTGATTTCGTGCGGCCCAAGGGAATAACGGTCGACCCTTCCGGCAACCTGTATGTGGTGGAATCGTATTATGATCGTCTGCTGGTATTCAACGATCAGGGAAGCTTCCTCATGCCCCTCGGCGGCAGCGGCAAGGAAATCGGCCAGTTCTACCTGCCGGCGGGCGTCTGGAGCGACCTGCAGGGGCGGATTTATGTGGCTGACATGTTCAATGGGCGTGTCGTCATTTTTCAATTCCTGGGGGGCGACTGATGCCGTGGCATAAACGTTTCCGTGCGGTTGCGGCCGGCCTTGCCGTGCTGCTGGCGGTGGGCATGGCGCAGGCCGCCAAAATATCGGATGTGCGCAACACCAAGCACAACCTGTCCGTGACTGGAACCGGCACCCTCAAGGCCGCCTCCGAAACGCAGGTCTGCGTGTTCTGCCATACGCCGCACAGCGCGGATACCAGCGTTCCGTCGCCGCTCTGGAACCGCAACTTATCCAGCGCCACCTATACCCCCTATACATCGAGCTCCATCGAGGCCAGTGCGGCGGAAATGGCGGCCGCGCCCGGCGGCAGCTCCAAGCTGTGCCTGTCGTGCCACGACGGCACGATGGCGATCGACACGGTCAACGTGCTCAATGGCGCGAGCAATCCCACCATCGCGATGACGCTAGGCGGCGTGGCCACGTCGCCGGCCTATATGCCGCCCGGCAGCGGCGTAACCACCGGCTATACGCGCAACCTGGGCATCAACCTGAGCAACGATCACCCCATTTCGTTCACCTACAACAGCACCCTGGCCACCAATGACGGCGAGCTGCGCGCGCCCGACGGTACCCTCGTCGGCAACCGCCTGGCGGGCGTCAGCCCGAAGCCGAAAATGCCGCTGGAAAACAACCAACTGCAGTGCGCGACCTGCCAT
>JAKBJA010000139.1:0-1507 GCA_021836225.1 Pseudomonadota bacterium
GTCGCGTTAATATCCTCAATAAAAACCCGCCTTACGCAGTGCGTCATCCTGAGAGTTTGTGAATTTTTTGTGTTTAGGGATCGCATTTTAGGCTGGGCGGTGGATGATGTGGAGGAGGGGGTGGGGTGATGGAAGAAGTGCTGCGGCTGCGCGAACCCAATCGCAAACAGATGATCCTTCAGCCGACGGATATCGACGGCCTGATTGAAGCCGATCATCCGGCGCGTGCGATCTGGCGGGTGCTGGAAAAGATGGACCTCAGCCGGTTCTGCGAGGGGATCAGAGCCCGCGAGGGAATCGCCGGGCGCGACGCTAACCATCCGCGCATGCTGATGGCGCTGTGGCTGTACGCCATCAGCCAGGGCGTGAACAGCGCCCGCGAGATCGAACGGCTGTGCGGGGTCCATGCGGCCTACCGCTGGATTTGCGGCGGCATCAGCGTCAACTACCACAGCCTGAGCGATTTCCGCAGCGCCCATCATGAGGCGCTGGACGAACTGATGAGCCAGGTCTTGGCCGCGCTGATGGAGCGCGGACTGATCAGCCTTGAGCGCGTGGCGCAGGACGGGACGCGGGTGCGGGCCAGCGCCGGGGCGGCGTCGTTTCGGCGCAAGGCCCGGCTCAAGGCATGTCTTAAGGCAGCGCGGGAGCATATCTGCCGGCTCGCGGCTGAGGCCGATAGTCCGGAGGCCAGCGCGCGCAGCCAAGCGGCGCAAAAGCGGGCTGCCGCCGAGCGCGAGCAGCGCCTGGAGCAGGCGCTCGCGCAGCTTAAGCAACTGGGCCAGCGGCGCGCGCAGGCCAAAAACCATCCGCAGCGGTCCAATCCGGCGCGGGCTTCGAGCACCGACCCCGAGGCGCGGGTGATGAAGATGGCCAACGGCGGCTTCAATCCCGCCTACAACGTGCAACTCGCCACCGACACTGACAGCCGCATGATCGTCGGAGTACGGGTGACCAATTCCGGCAGTGACAGCCAGCAGTTGCAGCCGATGCTGGCCGAGATCAAGCGGCGCACCGGTCAACTGCCCCGCCAGCATCTGGCCGACAGCGGCTATCTGAATTTTTCCAGCATCGAACAAGCCACGGCGCAAGGAATCGAACTGTTGGTACCGCTGCGCGAGCACCGCGACTATGTCGATCCCCACCAAGGGCAGCCGCGCGACGGCCCCGCGGTCGCTGATTTGCGCCGGCGCATGGGCTCGGACGAGGGACGGCAGATCTATCAAACCCGCGCCGCCACGGCCGAGACCGTCAACGCCGACCTGAGGACCAGGCGTGGCCTCGGCCGCCTGCTGCTGCGCGGCAGTGGCAAAGTGCTGATCGCCGCCCTGTGGTCGGCGCTGACTTACAACCTGGTCCATGCGATCAACCTGGGCTGGTTATGAAACAGGTTAAGCAGCAGAGCTCGCGATCCACTCCACTACTTGCTCCAACCCACACTCCTCTGGATTCCGCATTTCACGCTCCAGCCGGCCAGTCGTCATCACTCAGAGTCAATTTCTTCACA
>JAKBJA010000139.1:1517-3232 GCA_021836225.1 Pseudomonadota bacterium
TCCGCAGCGAAGAATCCGCAGCCGCCATCCTTGCGGCTGCGATGGATTTTCTTCGGCAAACCCAGCCAAATCGCGCGGCCAAGGAATGCCGCGCGGATCCTTCGACTCCGCGCGCAGACTCGCTGCGCTCAGGATGACGCACTGCGTAAGGCGGTTTTTATTGAGGGTATTAACGGGACACCACACTAGCAGGCGGTTGATGAATCGCAGCCTGCTCCCTTGTCCATCCTCTCGCCTCGCTCCCGCTCTCAATACACGATTACCGACCTGATCGACTTGCCTTGATGCATCAAGTCAAACGCGTCGTTGATCCGGTCGAGGGGCATCGTGTGCGTGATCAGGTCGTCGATATTGATGCGCCCCTCCATGTACCAGTCGACGATTTTCGGCACGTCGCGCCGGCTTTTGGCGCCGCCGAACGCAGTGCCCTTCCACGTGCGGCCGGTGATCAGTTGAAAGGGACGTGTGGAGATTTCATCGCCCGCCGCCGCGACCCCGATTATCACGCAGGTGCCCCATCCGCGCTGGCAGCATTCCAGCGCCTGACGCATCAGCTTGACCTCTCCCACGCATTCGAAGGAGAAATCCGCCCCGCCGCCGGTAAGGTTCACCAGGTAGGGTACCAAATCGCCCTCGACCTCGGTGGGATTGACGAAGTGGGTGATGCCGAACTTCTCGGCCATCGCCCTGCGCGCGGGATTGAGGTCGATTCCAACGATCATCCGCGCCCCCGCCATCCGCGCTCCCTGCACTACGTTGAGCCCGATCCCACCCAGCCCGAAGACCACCACGCGGTCGCCGACCTGCACCTTGGCAGTGTTGATTACGGCGCCGATTCCGGTGGTGACGCCGCATCCGATGTAACAGATCTTTTCGAAGGGGGCGTCCTTGCGCACCTTGGCCAGCGCGATTTCCGGCAGCACCGTGTAATTGGCGAAGGTCGAGGTGCCCATGTAGTGATGCACCATCCGGCCGCCAATCGAAAAGCGGCTGGTACCGTCGGGCATCACGCCGCGCCCCTGGGTTTCTCGAATTGCGGTGCACAGGTTGGTCTTGCCCGATATACAGGCCGGGCAGTTGCGGCATTCGGGAACGTATAGCGGGATCACGTGGTCGCCAGGTTTGAGCGTCGAAACGTCCGTACCCGTTTCGACGACGATTCCCGCCCCCTCGTGCCCCATGATGCAGGGGAACAGTCCTTCCGGGTCCTTGCCTGACAGGGTGTAAGCGTCGGTATGGCACACGCCGGTGGCCTTGATCTCCACCAGCACCTCGCCGCGCCGCGGTCCTCCCAGCTCGACCTCGGTGACTTCCAGCGGCGCTCCCGCTCGATGCGCAACGGCGGCCCGGACTTTCATCTTAAACCTCCCGACAGGCGCTAACTTCTAGCTCCGGGGCCACCCCAATAAAAGGGACAAGAGAACGTGTCTTCTATTGGTCACCGGCCGCGACCCGATAAGGCCGATCGATTCTACGCAACCACCCCTGCCGCTCGCAGTTCGGCGATTTCGGCGGGTGACAAGCCCGCCTCGCGCAGGACCTCTTCGGTATGCTCGCCCATGCGGGGTGCCTGTCGGCGGATCGCCGCCGGCGTGCGGTCGAAACGCGCCGGCGGCCGCGTCTGGCGGATCCGCACTCCGTCAGGTCTCACCGCCTCAACGATAATTTCGTTGGCCACCACCTGCGGATCGCGCATCATCGCTTCGCGCCTGAGT
>JAKBJA010000181.1 GCA_021836225.1 Pseudomonadota bacterium
GAAGAAGTCCGCGAAATTGAAGTGGCGAACTAAATCTTGCCCAAGATTCCCGGCATCAATCATCTCGCAGCAATCCGCGCTCTTGAGAAAGCAGGTTTCAGCATCGTTCGCCAGGGCAAGCACATTATCATGTCCGATGGTACGCGAATTCTTACCATCCCACGCAATAACCCGATCAATGCTTTTTCACTTGGCGGCATTGTGCGTGACGCTGCCTGACAATAGAGCAATTTCGTGAACTGCTTTAACATGACATTGCCGTCCAAATTACGTTGGGCGTCGCATGACCCACACTCACACGGTGACTGAATGAATACGTATGTTGCCCTTTTTCGCGGAATCAATGTTGGTGGCAACTGCGCTTTGCCGATGAAGGAGCTTGTCGCCACTTTGGAAGAAATAGGTGCGCGAAAGGTCAAGACATATATTCAAAGTGGCAACGCTGTACCTCATCTCCACGTTATGCGACCCCAACCTCCCGGCGTCCGTTGACATACCATTTGTGGTATAGCCATAATATGGCATGTGGCAAATCAAAGAACACCGCCGGGTCGACAAGCAGCTTTCGGGCGACGTCCCTGTCGAGGTACTGAAGCGCTACGAGAAATGGAAGGACATCGCTCGGCTTTCGGGTCCGCCTGGGTTACGAGCAATCAAGGGGTTTCACGACGAGGCGCTGTCCGGTGAGTGGCAGGGGCACCGCTCCTCGCGGCTCGGGCTCCAATGGAGAGTGATTTACCAAGTTGTTGCTGACATGCTACTGATCCAGGTCGTTCAAGTTACCGCCCACGATTACCGGAGGCCCTGATATGAAAAACTATCGTGCTGCCAAAAAGAGAGTTGAAGTTTCTGTCGGTGAATCCGTCCGTATCCTGCGTGAGCTTCAGGAGTTGAGCCAAAGTCAGCTCTCCGAACTCACGGGTATTCCTCAATCCACCATTTCCGCTATTGAGAACGGCCGAGTTAACCTCGGCGTCGAGCGCGCAAAGGTTCTTGCCCGTGCTCTCAAGTGCCATCCAGCAGTTCTCGTCTTCCCTGGTTGGGAGGTTCCTCTTGAGGCCGCCGCATAACCCGGCGGTCAACGCGGACGCTGCGCGATAAAGCCCGCGCAGCGCTCCTGACCTTGAACGTTGGCCGTCTCAGTAGTGGAAGCGCAATTGAGCGATCTGGAGTGCATCGCCCTCGACGCGATACACCATGCGGTGCTCATCTGTTATGCGGCGTGACCAGAAGCCTGAAAGCGCGTGTTTCAGCGGCTCCGGCTTGCCCACTCCGCTGAAGGGCTCGCGTTGCGTCTCACGAATCAGCTTATTGATTCGCTCCACCATGCGTTTGTCTTGCTTTTGCCAATACAGGTAGTCTTCCCATGCCTCGTCAGCGAAAATCAGCTTCACTTAGCCAGCTTCCGCTCAACGCCTTTGCCGGCGTTCAGTTGAGCAGCGGCCGATAGAAGTCGCTTGGCATTAGCCGGGGTGCGCAAAAGGTACGCGGTTTCTTCCAGCGCCTTGTAGTCTTCGAGCGAAAGCATCACTACGGACTGTTCTCCGTTGCGAGTGATGATCAAAGCTTCATGGTCGTCGCAAACGCGGTCCATTGCGCTAGCAAGGTTTGCACGAACGGTGGTGTAGGTAATCGCATCCATAGCGGCCCTCCATATATGTACGTGTTACTGTACATTATCAGCGGCCGCTTGTCTAGTGTTGCAACGCCGACGCCCAACCCGGCGGACCTCCACGTTGGACCACTGGAATACCAATGGGTTATGCTGCGCGATGCTGTTCTACATACTCCCGTAGCGCGTCATTCATGCGGGTCTGCCAACCTTCGCCAGTAGCCTTGAAATATTCCACAACCTCAGGACTGTATCGCACAGTAACTGGCACCTTAGTCGGGTGCTTTTGCGGTCCGCGCTGGCCAGGAAGGCGAACCTTGCCCTTGGCCCAGAACGCAGCCACCAACGCAGCATCATTCGGATCATATGGGCACTCAAGATCATTCACTCGGCCCGGAGCGGAAGCAATGGCTGCTGCCTTCTGTGCTTTGCTAAATGCCGAGGGCTTTGAAGTAGGCGCGCGTTTCATGTTTATCACCATAACGACAAGAAATTACTCGGGCGCTTTCATCGCGCTCCGTCCATACCAGAAAGACTACGCGTTCGCGAAACCAGCCCAAACTTTGCAGTCGCTGTTCACCATATTTCCCGCGCTCATCTTCCACCGTAACCATCGGGGCGTCGAATACACAACCTACCTCAGCCAAGTCAATGCCGTGATCCTTGAGATTCTTCTCTCGCTTGGCTTCGTCCCAGGTGATCATGCGCTTATTGTAGTTACGAAATGCAAATCATGTCAAGCTTTTTGTAGTTACAGTTGCCCAAGGACCTGCGCGAAAAGCCGCGCAGGCCGGTGAATTCAGACGTTGAAGCTGTAGAAAAACTCCATTTCACGCGGGGACGGCCGCCCCAAATGGCGTGGATTACTCCGCGACATTTGTCATTTCACCGCCCGATTTTGATTTCGCCGTGCCGTCGACGCGGACCTCCGCGTCAAGCCGGTGACATGCCCGTTGGACAGGACCGCGCTTGTCCTTTTCCGTTACGCCGCATACTCCTTCGACCAGCGCAAGATCCGGCCGGCCCGAAGCCAGGTAATGCTCTCCGTCACGTCCGGCCAGATGGAGCACGAATGGTCGCATCTGCTGGCCAAGCTCGAGGTCCGCAATCCTGCGCTTTGTCGGACCTGGCGGGACGCGGGGGTGCCGGCGCCCCACCCCCTGTTCAGGGTGCGGGCAGGCGCAGTCGAACCATGGGAGCGCCAGTGAAATGCCGTCCGGCAGTTCGCCGCAGTCGCGGCGGCCCCGACGGGCTGCGCTCCGAGCTCAGACCTTGGGCGGCAATATTTGCTGGTCACAGAGCATAGAATGATAATTCTGTTTCCGATGCGGCTTTGGCACCGGCCATGAAAGTCTATTCGGCGGCAATCGACCCCAACCCGGCGGCCGACACGGCCGCTGCGCGATAAAGCGCGCAGCGTCGGTGCTCCGTGTCAGGCCCAGGAAAATCGATGGAGGAACAAAGCGATGACTGAAAGAACCGGACGCTGCCTTTGCGGCGCTGTGAGCTTCACGCTCTCCGCAGATCCCCTGCTCACCCGGGTCTGCTGGTGCCGCGATTGCCAGCACCTCGCCGCAAACGGAACGGTGAATCTGCTCGTT
>JAKBJA010000153.1 GCA_021836225.1 Pseudomonadota bacterium
CGTTTTTATTCAAGAAATCCAGAAAAATGTCCGATTACAAAGCCGAGTTTGTGGAATTCGCCATTGCGTCGCAGGTGCTGTGTTTTGGCGAGTTCAAGACCAAGGCGGGGCGCATGAGCCCCTACTTCTTTAATGCGGGGCTGTTCAACGACGGCGACAAGCTGAAACGGCTGGGCGAATTTTACGCGAAAGCCATCGTCGACTCGGGGATCGCGTTCGACGTGCTGTTCGGGCCGGCCTACAAGGGAATTCCGCTGGCGGCGAGTATCGCGATCGCACTGGCGGGCATGGGCAGGAACGTGCCGTATGCCTACAACCGCAAGGAGGCCAAGGATCACGGCGAGGGCGGGACAGTGGTCGGCGCTAAACTGCAGGGCCGCGTGCTGATCGTCGACGACGTGATCTCGGCGGGCACCTCGGTACGCGAGTCGGTGGGCCTGATCCGCCATGCGGGTGCCGAGCCGGCTGGGGTGGTGATCGCGCTGGACCGCATGGAACGTGGCAGCGGCGACAAGTCGGCGGTGCAGGAAGTACGAGAACAATATGGCATTCCGGTGGTGGCCGTGGTTACGCTGGACAACCTGGTGGAGTTTCTGGAACGTGATGCAAACCGACAAACTGAATTGCAGGCAGTGGCAGGCTACCGCGCAACGTATGGCGTATAGCGCGCTGGCTGTCGCCCTGTTTCTGGGGGTGGGCACCGCGCAGGCGCAGATGTATCGTTGGGTGGACGGCAACGGCCGCGTGCACTACAGCGATACGCCGCCGACGACCTACCAGAGAAGTGGCGGCGCCGAGATGAACAAGCAGGGGCTGGTGATCAAACGCACGCAGTCCGAAGCTGAACGCCAGGCCGAGGCCGTGCGTCTGGCCGAGCAGAAGCGGATCCAGGTGGAACAGAATAAACAGGCGCAGCTCGATCGTGCGCTGATGTCGACCTACACTACCGAGGCGGAGATCGATCTGGCGCGTGACCGTGCACTGGAGCATCACAGCCTGGCAATCAAGGGAGCGGAAATCCGCGGCAAGGCGGTGGATGCCAACCTGGCCGACCTGAAGGCGCGCATCGCCAACATCGAAAAGGCGGGCCGTCCGGTGGGAGCCGGCCTGAAGGACCAGCTGGATCAGGCAACCCGGGAACAGCAGGAATTGAAGCGCACCGTCCACAGCAATGAAGAAGCCATGGCGAAGGTGCGCGAGAAATATGCGGCGGACAAAGCACGTTTCCGCGAGCTTGCAACCAGGAAATAAAATCGTTTTCCCAACCACGATTTCGTGGCTTGGGGAATTCCAGGCAGTGGGGCGACGCGTCGCCCGCCCCTTCCCGCAGCCCTTCAAGCATCCCCCGGGGCGATGCTTGAAGGGCTGCGTGCCGTCCGTGATGCGCGCGATCACCGTAGCGCGCGGGTGTCGCCTGATCAGTCGGCAGGATAGCCGTTATGCCGCCAACGCACGACTTTAACCGCTGATTGAAAATGCAATTGCGCCTTCCACGGTGCAGGTCCAGGAGAATTCGGTATCGGCGGCAGGGGTTCCGTCGTGCCGCCAGGACATCACTTCAACCGATACGTCCGTCAGATAACCATCGTTGCCAAGCCGGTTGTTCGCCCTATCCTGAAGAAGAATGGTAGCGCCGGGCTGGAAGCGCTGCGCGTGAGTGGTTACGGTCAGAAATGACTGGGTCGAGCCGTGCGCGGTGGCCACGACAACGGGCTCCCGCACCATGACCAGCTGGCTTGCCAGTCCCTCGCTTGCCGCCCCGCAAAGCAGCGATTGCAGCGGCAGGGTCGTCTTGCCCTGACGATCCGTCCTGTCGCGTCCGGACAGGAACAGAAGCCAGGTCTGGGAGCAGGCCTGCCCAAATCCGAAAATGTCGTGCTTGGCGTGGTAAGCGTCCAGACGTGCCGAATAGCTATGGCGTTGGAATTGCTCGATGAATTTTTCACGGACGTCCTTGGGGAGTCCGACGAATTCGTCATGCAGCTTCGTGAGGGATTTTTCGTATTTGTCGTTCATGGCGTGTCACCTTTGTTAGAAGGGGTTTCATCGGAATGCCGGAAATGAATCTGCCTGATTCTCCAGAACCCCATACTCCCTCAACGGTGGGTTCCGCTGTGGCCGCACCAGCCTGAAGATTCGGAATGCGTAACGCTGCGCAAACGGCGTTATGCCGCGCCGCATCCGCCGCGGCGGCGCGAAGCGAAGCCGATCAGCCCCAGCCCGGCCAGCAGCAGGGCCCCCGTTCCGGGTTCTGGAACGGCAGCGGCAGCGGCATCAAAGTTTACGCTCGCGAGGATTCCGGCACCGCTTATGTGGACGCCTGTTGCTAATGGCGCGCCGAAAATTCCATGATCCGTGTCGTTGACGATCAGGCTTAGCGTATTCAGCCCTTCCAGGAATCCGTTTGTGATCACGACATTTTGGATTCCGTTTCCGAATGTAAAAGTAAACGGATCGTTCGATCCTGCTGGAGAGAGCGTCATGGAGCCTGCGCCTGGGCCGAAAATGCCAGCATTGCTGATCATCGTGCCGTTGAGCAGCAGAATGCCGCGATCGTCCGCCGCCATACTTTCAATAGTCAATGAGGCGTTGCTGAATCCGCTCGGCAGCACGAAATCATGAGTGAGGGTGTAGACGCTGGGACTCCCCGCCGTTGCTGTCGAACTGAAGCTTACGTCGATAATGGTCGCGAACGAAGGCGTCGCAAAAAGCGGCGCGATGGCAATGAATGCGGTGCGAAATTTCATAGGTTTCTCCCTGTTGGATGGTTATGTCAATCTGGCGTGCATGTTTCTTGCAAAATCGAAATCGCCTGCGTCTATTTGCCCGGCTGGGCGGGCTTTTCCTGAGCGTTGCTCCCTAGCGCGGCGGGGCGGCATTCCCGGCATCGGGCGCACCCTCGAAATAACCGCCATTGAGGTATTCGTGCCGGTAGGGCGTTTCATCCGCGCCAGCCTGGGCTACGGCGCCAGGCAGGGCGAAGCAAAGAACGTTTCGTGCGGCATACATGGTGCACCTCCTTCGGTTTCGACCGCCGGCAATGGCCGTTGAGCGAACTATAAGGAAGCACTTCTCACGGATGGCTCACGGATGACGAAACTGCTCCGATGCGGGATCAGTCCTTGGCCTGCTCCGCCAGGGACCGGGTGCGGGAACTGGGGCTGACACCCAGGACGATGGACAGCATCTCGCGGCAGCGCCGGTATGCCTCCAGCGCCTGAGCTTGCTCGCCATGCGCTAGGAGCACCGTCATAAGCCGCTGGGTGATGTCCTCGGCCAGCGGCTCGATCTCCAGCGCGCGCCGGAAAACGGATACGGCCGACTGCCAGTCTCCCGCCTGCTCCAGGCTGTCGCCATGACCCAGCGCCAGGCGGATATAACGGCTGCGCAGGCGTTCACGGCGCGGGAGCAGCCAGACGGCCGCCTCCTCGCTGTCGAGAAACGGTCCGGAGTAATGCGCCATGGCCCGCTCGCACACCGCCGGGGCGCCGTCGCCACGCATCCGCTCGGCATCGCCGGCCAGGCGCTCGAACGCCCAGATGTCGAGCCAGCAGTGCTTGTCGTTGAGGCTGAGCTTGCCGTCCTGAGTCTGGATGGCCGCCTCGTTGCCGAGCAGTTTGCGCAGGCGGGAGAGCGTCATGTCGAGAGCGTGCCGGCTACCGTCCGCATCGTCCCCCCATAGCGATTGGGCCAGGGTCGTCACGGATACGCCGCGTCCGCCGTGGGCGATCAGTGCCTTGAGCAGTTGCAGCGGACGTTTCTGGGCCTTGCTGCCAAAGACGATGGGCTGGTCGTCGAGCAGCACGGCAAAGCGCCCCAGGCTAAAGATGCGCACCGGCCAGGGCCAGGCGTCGCTGGCGGGCGATTCCGGCAGCAGCCCATGGCGGCGGATCAGACGGCGCACGTAGTCGACCTCGATGCCGGTCTCCAGCGCGCGGGCGCAGAGCGGAGTGACGAGTTGGGGCAGCCAGAAGGGAAACAGCGCCATGGAATCGATCCGGCGGCCTGCCGCAAGGGCGCGTTGCAAGGCGGCGAGACCCTGCACGTCGGCATCCAGTTGCAACTCGATATAGGCCTCAAGCAGCCCGGCCTGGAATGCGATCTGCGGGCTGGGGAAACGCTGCGCGAATTCTAGCGGCCTGGACAGGCAGGCGCGCGCCGCTTCTGCCTGGCCGCTCAGCACCAGCACCTGCCCCCGGAGCAGATCGGTGACCATCAGGGGAAAATAGGCGCCGGTCGACTCGACGCGTTCGCTCATCCCGTCCGTCGTTTTCAGCGCGGCGGCGTTATCCCCCCGCATGAGCTGGATGCCGGCGCGCAGGTAGTTGAAATGATGCACATCCAGCGCCCAGATGGGGTTGAGCAGGGGCTCGATCTCGTCCAGCGCCTGCTGAGCGCGCAGCGTGTCGCCACGGATCGTGGCCGCATAGACGTTCTGTGCCAGAAGCAGGTTGTCCAGAAGGTGGGCGCCGGTCGTTCTCGCCGTTTCCCGCCCCTCGGCCACCCAGTTGCGGCAGTCCTCCACGTCCAGGTCGGCCCAGGCCAGGTATGCGCGGCAGATGCAGAACAGGATGTAGCTAAGCGGGTGGTTTTCTTTGAGGTGTGGCGGGAGCCTCAGGTTGGCAAACCAGGTCCGGGTGTGCGTTACGCCGTCTCCCCGCCAGAGGGCGTGCAGCGTGATGAAGTAGGCGAGGGGGCCGAAGTGCCGTGGCGAGGGCAGGGCAAGAATCAGGGCTTCGGCTTTAGGCTGCCAGGTGTCGATCATGGGATGAAAAGGTGCGCTGATCAGAAGGGCGCTGCCGGTGCCGAGGAGTTGCGCCTCGGCTTCCGCACTGGAGGGGGCGGGGTGCGTCTGCTGCAGGTGTTCCAGTTCCTCCAGCCAGGCGGGAATCCGGTGGTATTCGCTCCAGGGGGCGGCATAGGATTCGACGATGGCAGCCCAGGCGAGATAGGCGCCATCGATCATTCCCCCTTCCTTGAACAGGCGCCAGGCGGCTTCCAGTTGCGCGCGTGCCTGTTTGGGATCGTGCAGCCGGAGGATCGAGCCCTGACAGAAAAGCAGCCAGGGGTCCGTCTGCTTTGTGTCTTCGGGCAGGCATTCGAGCCACTGCCTCAGGGTCGCCATGCGGCCTTCGGCCATCCAGCCTGGTGCCTGGACGCGCAGCAGCGCGGCCAGCGCTTCCCAGTCCTGGGCATCCGCCAGCAATTCCGCCGCGGTTTCCGTTTCGCCGTCCTGTTCTAGCTGCCGGGCTGCCTGCCGCCGCAAGCCTTGCACCTCGCAGCACGAAAAATCACGCCTTAGGCGATTCAACAGGAACGCCCGCAGCAGCGGATGAAATTGATACCGGGTTGCTCCGCCGCGGCCGTGCCGGGTGGTCAGAAAAGATTGCCGGGCAAGGCGGGACAGAATCACCTCGGTATCGGTGTGGCCGGAAAGCTTCGCGGCCAGTGCAGGCGTGACGAAGGGGGGCAGGGCGACCCTGGCGAGAAAGCCGCGCATGTCCGGATCCAGCTTTTCGTAAAGCTCGCCACTCAGGTAATCGAACAGGAGTTCGTTGTCGGCAGGCAGATCGGGCCGAAGCTGATTGGGCGGCAGGCGCATGAGCAGAACCTGGAGCGCGGCCCATCCATGACTGGCCGCATGCAAGGCGACCGCAGTTTCGGCAGGCATGCCCCAGCGTTCGGCCAGTTGGGCGCTCTCCGTCGCGGACAGGCGCAAGTCGTCCCAGCCGATCAAGGCGCTGTGGGCATGGGCGAAATGCCGCTGCAGCGGCGGGGGCGCTTCGTGGCGGCTGGCGACAATGATGAGGCTGCCATCGGGCAGCAGGTCGAGGGCAATATCAAGCAGACGATGCAGGGGGGCCGTGCCGGAAATTTCCTGGTAGTTGTCCAGCACCCAGACGCATGGCTGCTTCCACCCCTGGAACATGCGGGCGAAATAGCGCCGGGCGAAGGACTCTGGAGCCATCAGGTTTTCCGGGGTGGCGGCAGGCAGACGGATACGCGAAGCCTGCCGGGCGGCAAGGCTCAGATAATGAAAAAAAGTGCCGAAGTCATGATCGCAGGCGTCAACCTGATACCAGATGGCGGGGAGTTGACGTGCCCCGATCCAGCCGGCAAGCAGCGAGGTTTTGCCGGCACCGGCGGGAGCGACGAGCCAGGCCAGTTTTCCTGCGAGCGCGGCATCGAGCCGCTGATAGAGACGCTCCCGGGGCAGCAGCCCCGAGGCGTTGGGTACCGTCAGCTTGCCGAGCGGCTGAACCCGAACCATTTCCCCTCTCCCTTGGAGTCATTTTTCGGGGAGTGTATAGCGCCAGTCAGCCTGGCTCAATGCAGACTGGATTGAGGCTCAGCCCGTCAGCTTTTTCCGGAGCAATTCGTTGACCTGCGCCGGGTTGGCCTTGCCACGGCTGGCCTTCATCACCTGGCCGACCAAGGCATTGAAGGCTTTCTCCTTGCCGGAACGGAATTCCTCGACCGACTTCAGGTTCGCGGCCAGCACTTCGTCGATGATCTTTTCCAGTTCGCCGGAATCGGACATCTGCTTCAAGCCGCGCGCCTCGATGATGGCATCGACTTCGCCGGCGCCTTCCCACAGCCCTTCGAACACTTGCTTGGCAAGCTTGCCGGACAGGGTGCCGTCCTGAATGCGGGCGATCAGCGCGCCGAGCCGGGCTGCGGAGACCGGGCTCGCCGCGATGTCGAGCTCGGCCTTGTTGAGCGCGGCGGCGAGTTCGCCCATCACCCAGTTGGCGGCGAGCTTGCCCTGGCCGCAGGCCTTGGCGGTCGCCTCGAAGTAGTCGGCGAGCGCGCGCGAGCCGGTCAAAACCGACGCGTCGTAGGCCGACACGCCGTAGTCGCGCTGGAAGCGCGCCTGCATCGCGGCAGGCAGTTCGGGCAGCGACGCGCGCACTCGTTCGATCCAGTCTTCGTCGAGCTTCACCGGCAGCAGGTCGGGGTCGGGGAAGTAGCGGTAGTCGTGCGCCTCTTCCTTGCTGCGCATCATGCGCGTCTCGCCGGTGTCGGGGTCGAACAGCACCGTGGCCTGCTCGATGCGGCCGCCGTCTTCCAGCGTCTCGATCTGCCAGCGGACTTCGTAGTCGATCGCCTGCTGCAGAAACTTGAAGGAGTTGAGGTTCTTGATTTCGCGGCGCGTGCCGAATTCAGCCTGTCCGACCGGGCGCACCGAGACGTTGGCGTCGACGCGGAAGCTGCCTTCCTGCATGTTGCCGTCGCAGATGCCGATCCAGGTCACCAGCGTGTGCAGCGCGCGCGCGTAGGCCACCGCCTCGGCACTTGAACGCATCTCCGGCTCGGAGACGATCTCCAAGAGCGGGGTGCCGGCGCGGTTGAGGTCGATCCCGGTCATGCCGTGGAAGTCCTCGTGCAGCGACTTGCCGGCGTCCTCTTCCATGTGCGCGCGGGTGAGGTGGATGGTTCTTTCCGCGTCGCCCACCACGATTTTCAGCGCGCCGCCCTCGACGATGGGCTTCGCCAGCTGGCTGATCTGGTAGCCCTTGGGCAGGTCGGGGTAGAAGTAGTTCTTGCGGTCGAACACGTTGACGCGGTTGAGCGTCGCGCCGATCGCGAGGCCGAACCTGATCGCGCATTCGACCGCGCCCTTGTTAAGCACCGGCAGCACGCCAGGCAGCGCGATGTCGACCGCGCTCGCCTGCGTGTTGGGCGCGGCGCCGAAGGCGGTGCTGCTGCCCGAGAAGATTTTCGAACGGGTGGCGAGCTGGGTGTGGACTTCCAGCCCGATGACGGTCTCCCACTTCATTGCAGGCCCTCCGGACGACGGGCGTGCCAGTCGGTAACGCACTGGTACTGGTGGGCGACGTTGAGCATCTTCGCTTCTGAAAAATAGTTGCCGACGAGCTGCAGGCCGATCGGCAGGCCCTTGCTGTCAAAACCGCAGGGCAGCGACATGCCGGGCAGCCCCGCGAGGTTGGCGGGAATGGTGTAGAGGTCGTTCAGATACATCTCGACCGGGTCGTCGGACTTCTCGCCCAGCTTGAACGCGGTGCCGGGTGCGGTCGGGCCGAGGATGACGTCGCAGGACTTGAAGGCTTCATTGAAATCGTCTGCGATCAGGCGGCGGATTTTCTGCGCCTGCAGGTAGTAGGCGTCGTAATAGCCGTGCGAGAGCACGTAGGCGCCGATCATGATGCGGCGCTTCACTTCGGCGCCGAAACCCTGCGCGCGGGTCTTGCAGTACATGTCGTCGAGGCTGTCGTACTCCGGCGCGCGGTAGCCGTAGCGAACGCCGTCGAAGCGCGACAGGTTGGACGAGGCTTCGGCGGGAGCCAGCACGTAGTAGACCGGGATGGCGAGCTGCGAGTTGGCGAGCGAGATCTCGACCGTGGTGGCGCCGAGCTTCTGCAACTCGGCCACCGCCGCTTCGACTGCCGCCGCGACTTCGTTGTTGAGCCCTTCGGCGAAGAATTCGCGCGGCAGGCCGACACGCAGGCCGGCCAGCGGCTGGTTCAGGTCGCGCGTGTAATCCTCTTTTTCGCGCTCGAGGCTGGTCGAGTCGTTTGGATCGAAGCCGGTCATCACATTCAGGAGCAGCGCGCAGTCCTCGGCCGAAGGCGCCATCGGCCCGGCCTGGTCGAGGCTGGAGGCGAACGCGATCATGCCGTAGCGCGACACCAAGCCGTAGGTCGGCTTCAGGCCCGTGATGCCGCACAGCGCGGCGGGCTGGCGGATCGAGCCGCCGGTGTCGGTGCCGGTGGCGGCGGGCGCCATGCGCGCGGCGACGCATGCTGCCGCGCCGCCCGACGAACCGCCGGGCACGTAGGCGGGGTTCCAGGGGTTCTTCACCGCGCCGAAATGGCTGGTTTCGTTGGATGAGCCCATGGCGAACTCGTCCATGTTGGTCTTGCCCAGGCTGGGCATGCCGGCCGCCTTGAAGCGCTGGATCACATGGGCGTCGTATGGCGCGACGAAGTTGTGCAGCATTTTCGAGCCGCAGGTGGTGAGCCAGCCGTCGGTGCAGAAGATGTCCTTGTGGGCGATCGGCACGCCGGTCAGCGGACCGGCCTTGCCGGCGGCGAGAAGGGCATCGGCGGCAGCGGCCTCGAGCAGGGTTTTTTCGGCATCCACCGTGATGAAGGCATTGATGGATGAGTTCAGCGCGGCGATGCGGTCGAGGTAGGCCTGGGCGAGCTCGCGGCTGGAGGTCTGTTTGCGGGCAAGCTGCGCGGCGAGCGCGGATAGGGACGTGTCGGACATGACTGATTACTCGATGACTTTGGGCACGAGATACAGGCCGTTTTCGACCGCCGGGGCGATGGCCTGGAAGGCGGCGTGGCGGTCGCTTTCGGTCACCGCGTCGTCGCGCAGGCGCTGATAAACCTCCTGCGCATGGGCCATCGGCGCGATGCCGGCCGTGTCCACCGCCTGCATGGTGGCGATGAGGTCGAAAATGCTGTTGAGCTGGGCCTGCGTGGCCTGCGCCTTGGCATCGCTGGTTTCGATGCGCGCAAGGCGGGCGATGCGCTTGACGTCGTCCGGGGTGAGGGACATGGAAGGACCTGGATGGCTACGAGAACGAAGCCCGTTAGGGTATCATAGCCCCCTTGTTTTTTCTGCCCTTTCGCCCGTCTGACGCGGGTGTTGCCACCACCATGTTCAAGTTCTTCACCAAGTACTTTTCCACCGATCTCGCCATCGACCTCGGTACTGCCAACACGCTGATCTACGTACGCGATCGCGGCATCGTGCTGGACGAGCCCTCGGTGGTGTCGATCCGCACTGACGCGGCGGCCGGCGGCAAGCGCACCGTGCAGGCGGTGGGTGCAGAAGCCAAGCTGATGCTGGGGCGCACCCCGGGCAATCTGCAGGCGATCCGGCCGATGAAGGACGGCGTGATCGCCGACTTCACCGTGACCGAGCAGATGCTCAAGTATTTCATCAAGAAGGTGCACGACACCCGCATGTTCCGCCCCAGCCCGCGCATCATCATCTGCGTGCCGTGCGGCTCGACCCAGGTGGAGCGCCGCGCGATCCGCGAATCGGCGATTGGTGCCGGGGCGCGCCAGGTGTATCTGATCGAGGAGCCGATGGCAGCGGCGATCGGTGCCGGCATGCCGGTGGCCGAAGCGACCGGCTCGATGGTGGTCGACATCGGCGGCGGCACCACCGAGGTCGGCGTGATCTCGCTCGGCGGCGTGGTCTACGCCAACTCGGTGCGCGTCGGTGGCGACCGCATGGACGAGGCCATCATCAGCTACATCCGCCGCAACTACGGCATGCTGATCGGCGAGGCGACCGCCGAGCAGATCAAGAAGAAAATGGGCTCGGCCTTCCCCGGTGCCGAAGTGCTGGAAATGGAAGTCAAGGGCCGCAGCCTGGCCGAAGGCGTGCCGCGCAGCTTCAACGTGTCGTCGAACGAAATCCTCGAGGCGCTGACCGAGCCGCTGAATGCCATCGTCAGCGCGGTGAAGATGGCGCTGGAGCAGACGCCGCCCGAGCTCGGCGCCGACATTGCCGAAAAGGGCATGGTGCTGACCGGCGGCGGCGCGCTGCTGCGCGACCTCGACCGCCTGCTGATGGAAGAAACCGGTCTGCCGGTGATTGTCGCCGACGACCCGCTGACCTGCGTGGTGCGTGGTTCCGGGCGTGCCCTGGAAGAAATGGACAAGCTGGCATCGGTCTTCACTAACGAGTGAACGCGGCGGCACTCGGTTCTGTGGGCAGGGGCGGCTGATGGCGACGCCAGGCCAGCTCATGTTCGCCCGCGGGCTGGGGCCGACGGCGCGTCTGCTGATCTGGCTCTTGATCGGCCTGGGTCTTGCCGTGTTCGATAGCCGTTATCACGCGCTCGACGGCCTGCGCAGCGGGTTTTCGCTGTTGTTGCAGCCGGTGCGCGAAATCATGCGCGCGCCCTCCGATGTCGCCGCCGAGCTGGGCGGCTTCTTTACCCGCCACCGTCTCCTGCAGAAAGAGCGCGATACGCTGCTGGCCGAGCGCGCGCGGCTCATGGTCAACGTCAATGCGGCCAGGGAACTGCGCCGCGAAAACGCCGAATTGCGCAGTTTGCTGCAGTTGCAGACCCGTCCCGGCCAGCAGGTGGTGCATGCCGCCCAGCTGTATCGGGGACACGACTGGTTTTCCCAGCGCATCACGCTGGATCAGGGCGGGCGCGCGGGCTTGCGCAGCGGCCTGCCGGTTGTCGATGCCGTCGGGCTGGTGGGACAGGTGGGCCGGGTGTATCCGGCATCGAGTGAAGTGACGCTGATCAGCAGTCCGGAGCAACTGACGCCGGTGCTCATCGAACGCACCGGCCAGCGCGGGCTGGCTGCCGGCAGCGGGCAAAATCTGCTGGAACTACGCTACATGCCGGCCCAGACCGATATCCGGCCGGGTGATCGCCTGCTGACATCGGGAATCGACCGGGTGTATCCGGCCGGCATTCCGGTGGCGCGTGTCACCCGGGTGTCGCGTTCGCAATCCGGCCCCTATCTGCGGGTGGAGTGCATGCCGCTGGCGGGTCTCGACCGGTCCCGCGCCGTGCTGGTGCTGATTGCCGAACCGCAGGTGACCACCCAATGAACACGCCCACCCAGCTGTTCGGCAGCTGGCGCCACATCCTCGGCAGCCTGACGCTGGCCGTGCTGCTGGAACAACTTCCATGGACGGGCTGGGCCCAGGCTCTGCGGCCGGACTTCGTGTTGGTCGGCGTGCTCTTCTGGACTCTGCACCAGCCCGCGCGCATTGGCTTCGCCACAGCGTTCTTCCTCGGGCTGCTGGCCGATTTTCAGGATGGTGCAGTGTTCGGTCAGCATGCCATCGCTTATGTGATCGGGGTGTATCTGGTGCTGTTCCTGCGTTTGCGCCTGCTGCAGTTCGACCCGTTTCGCCAGGCGGCGCAACTGTTTCCCATCCTGTTGGCGGTGCAACTGGTGGTGTTGCTGGTCGGCTGGCTGGCGGTCAATCCGCCGGCGGGGCTGGCCATGCTGCTCCCGGTGCTGGGCAGCACGGTGCTGTGGTATCTGGTGGCGGGCTTTTTGCGGCTGTTGCATGGCAAAGGCCTGCAGGATCGGGCCTGATCCGGGATGAAATTCGCCACCCCGCTGAAGAATCTTGACCGCGAGCTGGCCCGCTTTCACGGCCGGCTGAAGGTGGGCGCGGTCTTCGTCGCATTGCTGGCGACCGTGCTGCTGGCGCGCGCGTTCTATCTGCAGATCATGCAGCATGAACTCTACATCCAGCGTGCAGAGAGCAACCGCATTTCGCTGGTGCCCACCGCGCCCAACCGCGGGCTGATCCTGGACCGCAACGGTCGCATTCTGGCGGAGAACTACTCGGCCTATACGCTGGAACTGACCCGCGCGCAGACCGACGATCTGGAGGCCACGCTGGCCGAGGTGGGCAAGCTGATCGAGATCACCCCCGGGCAGCTGCGGCGTTTTCGCCGCCTGCTCGCCGAATCGCACGAATTCGAGACCGTTCCGCTGAAGAGCAAGTTGACCGACGAGGAAGTGGCGATCCTGGCCGCCAACCGCTATCGCCTGCCGGGAGTGGATGTGAAGGCGCGGCTGTTCCGCAATTACCAGGCTGGCCCCGGCATGGCCCACGTGTTGGGCTTCATCGGCCGCATCAACGACCGCGATCTGAAACAACTGCGCGAGAGCAGGCGCGAGCAGAATTACCGGGGCAGCGTCCATATCGGCAAGACCGGGCTGGAACAGAGCTACGAGGCCCTGCTGCACGGCCACACCGGCTTCGACCAGATGGAGACCGACGCCAGCGGCCGTGCAGTGCGCATGCTGTCGCGCATCCCGCCGGTGCCGGGCAAGGATTTGCGCCTGCATCTCGACGTGGAACTGCAGGCGGTCGCGGAACACGCGTTCGGCGATTATCTGGGCGGACTGGTGGCGCTCGACCCCAACACCGGCGGGGTGCTGGCGCTGGTGAGCAAGCCGGGTTTCGATCCCAACCTGTTCGTCGACGGCATCGATCCGGAAACCTGGAAATCGCTCAATGAATCGCCCGAGCGGCCGATGGTCAACCGCGTGCTGCGCGGCATCTACCCGCCCGGCTCGACCATCAAGCCGCTGATGGCGCTGGCCGGGCTGGAGCTGGGCGTGCGCAAACCTTCGGACAGCATCGTCGATCCCGGCTATTTCAGCCTGCCCAACAGCCGCCACCAGTTCCGCGACTGGAAACGCGGCGGTCACGGCGTGGTCGACGTGCGGCGATCCATTTCGCAGTCCTGCGACGTCTACTATTACAGACTGGCCGTGGACATGGGGATCGACCGCATGCACGACTACCTGGCGCAGTTCGGCCTGGGGGAAAAAACCGGCATCGATCTGGACGGCGAATCCTCAGGTCTGCTCCCCTCGCGCGACTGGAAGCAGCGCCGCTGGAACAAGCCCTGGTATCCCGGCGAGACGGTGATTGCGGGAATCGGCCAGGGCTATCACCTGACCACCCCGCTGCAACTGGCTGTGGCAACCGCGATGCTTGCCAACGGCGGCAAGCGGATCGAGCCGCGTCTGGTTCAGGCGGTGCGCGACCCGCTTGCCCATGCCTGGCAGCCACTTCCGGGCAGGGCGCGCAAACCGGTGGCGATCAACCCGGCGCATCTGGCCGTGGTGCGCGAAGGCATGATGGACGTGATGCGTCCGGGCGGTACCGCCGCTGCCTCGGCGGCAGGGGCTCCCTACACCATCGCCGGTAAGACCGGCACCGCGCAGGTGGTCGGCATCAAGCAGGGGGCGCGCTACGATGCCAGCCGGCTTGCCCGCCAGCACCGCGACCATGCACTGTTCATCGCGTATGCGCCGACCGAGAACCCCACCATCGCGGTGGCGGTGATGGTGGAAAACGGCGGCTCGGGCAGCGGCACCGCCGCACCGATCGCACGCGCCGTGTTCGATTATTACCTGACCGGGAAACGTCCCGGCGACATGAAACTGGAGGCTAACGATGCCGCGGACTAGTCACTGGATCGTGCGCAGACTGAGCCATCTCGACGGCATTCTGCTGGTGCTGGTGATGGTGTTGCTGGGTATCAGCCTCGCGGTAGTGGCGAGCGCGTCGGGGCAGAGCCCGGCACGCATCACCGGACACCTGATCAACATCGGGCTCGCGCTGGGGGTGATGGTGGTGATGGCCAATGTGCCGCCGCACATGCTGTCCAAGGTGGGGCCGCCGCTGTATGTGGCGGGGGTCGTGCTGCTGATCGGGGTGGCGCTGTTCGGCGAGATCCGCAACGGCTCACGACGCTGGCTGAACCTCGGCTTCATGGCGTTCCAGCCGTCGGAACTGCTGAAGCTGGCGCTGCCGCTGATGCTGGCCTGGTATTTCCAGCGCAACGAGGGCCTGCTGCGTGCCAAGCATTTTCTCGCCGGCGGCGCGCTGCTGCTGATGCCCTTCCTGCTGATCCTGCGCCAGCCCGACCTCGGCACCGCGCTGATGATCGGCGCCTCCGGCTTCTACCTGCTGTTCTTCGCCGGCCTGCCGTGGAAGGTGATCCTGGGCGGCGCCGCGCTCGGGGGGGCCAGCCTGCCGGTGATGTGGGGCCTGATGCACGACTACCAGCAGCGCCGCGTGCTGACCCTGCTCGATCCCTCCTCCGACCCGCTGGGTGCCGGCTACCACATCATCCAGTCCACCATCGCGATCGGCTCGGGCGGCCTGTTCGGCAAGGGCTGGACCCAGGGCACGCAAAACCAGCTCGACTTCATTCCGGAACGGACGACCGATTTCGTGTTCGCGGTGTTCGGCGAGGAATTCGGCTACGTCGGCGTGATCCTGTTGGTGGGGCTGTACCTGGCCATTGTCGCGCGCGGCCTGGTCATCGCCGCGCGCGCGCCGACCTTGTTCGGTCGGCTGATGGCGGCCACGCTGAGCCTCAACCTGTTCACCTATGTGTTCGTCAACATGGGCATGGTGTCGGGCATCCTGCCGGTGGTCGGGGTGCCGCTGCCCCTGATGAGCTATGGTGGAACGGCGCTCATCACGCTGCTGCTGGGCATGGGCATCCTGATGAGCGTGGCGACGCACCGCCAGCTCAACAAATCATGAGGCGATAAAATGCCATGATGAAATCGAAATCGATCCTGGCCCCGATGGCCCTCGTTCTTGCGCTTGCCGGGTGCAGCAGCACACCGCCGGCAAAACAGGCTTCCACCCCTACCGCGCCCCAGGGCGGCGGCTATTATCTTGACGACGGCCCCGAGGCCACCCCACCGGCGAACCTGGACGCGGTTCCCGATGCCGTGCCACGCGTGGAGCCCCTGCACCGTTTTGCCAATCGCACCTATGTCGCGCTGGGCAACACCTACACGCCGCAGACCACGCGCCGCACGCACAGCGAGGAGGGCTTGGCGTCGTGGTATGGCCGCCGCTTCCACGGCAAGAAAACCGCGTCGGGCGAGCCCTACGACATGTATGCGATGACTGCCGCGCATCCCACCCTGCCGATTCCAAGTTATGCGCGGGTCACCGTGCTCGACAGCGGGAAATCCGTGGTGGTGCGCATCAACGACCGCGGTCCGTTTCACAGCAAGCGTGTTATCGACCTGTCGTACACCGCCGCCCACAAGTTGGGCTATCTGAAGCGTGGCAGTACGCGGGTGCGGGTGGAAAGTCTCGACCCTGCCGCCTACGATACGCAGGGCGAAACGCTGATGGAGGGCGTCTACCTGCAGGTGGGCGCCTTTTCGAGCGCCGACAATGCGCGTCAACTGATGGACCGACTGACGCGCGAACTCGAACTTGATGCCAGCCGCACGCGCCTGGTGATGAACGGCTCGCTGCATCGCGTGCAACTCGGACCCTACCCCAGCGATGATGCTGCGCATTCTGACCGTGCGCGGGTGCGGGAACGTCTCGACCTGAATGCAGTCTTGGTCAGACGCGATTGATTAAAAGGTTAGGCATGAAGATTTTCTGGCTGGGGCTGGCGCTCCTGTTTTCCGCATCGGCGTGGGCAGCGCCGGCAGGCATCACGGCGCGCGCCTGGGTGGTGATCGACCAGGCGAGTGGACGCGAGCTGGCCGCGCATCAAGCTGACTTGCCGCTGGCACCGGCCTCGCTGACGCAGCTGATGACAGCCTACGTGCTGCTGGGCGACGTCCGGAAGAACAAATTGAGCCTGGGTGAAGTCCTGACCGTGCCGGAAGCCGCCACCCAGGTCGACGGTGCGCGCGTCTTCCTCAAGGCGGGGGAGAAAGTGAGCGTCGACACCCTGCTGCAGGCGATGCTGGTGCACTCGGCCGGCGACGCCACACTCACGCTGGTCACGGCGACCGACGGCAGCGAAGCGGCGTTTGTCGAGCGCATGAACCGCGAAGCCAAGCGGCTCGGCATGACCAAGACCCGTTTCATGAATGCCACCGGACTGACCGAGCCGGGTCATGTGTCCAGTGCACGCGATCTGGCTTTGCTGGCACGTTCACTGGCGCGGGATTTTCCCGACCGGCAGGCGTTTTTCATACAGAAGGAACTGGCGTTCAAGGGCATCACGTATTACAACGCCAACCGCCTGCTGTGGCGCGACAGCACGGTGACCGGGCTCAAGGTCGGGCGCACCGTCGAGGCCGGTTTCAGCATGGCGGCGTCGGCCCAGCGTGGCGATCAGCGGCGCATCGCAGTGGTGCTGGGCGGGCGCTCCGACGCGCAGCGCACCCAGGACGCCCTGCGCTTGCTGAATTACGGCTTTGAAAATTTCGACAGCGTCCGGCTTTATCGTGCACAGCAGCCGGTCAAGGTCGCCAACCTCTATCGAGGCGCGCGTGCGTCGGTGAGCATGGGGTTTGCACAGGATTTTCATGTGCTGGTGCCGCGCGGCAGTGCGTCGCGGCTCAAGGCAGAAGTCATCACCCAGCAGCCCATCGTGGCACCTGTTCGCAAGGGACAGCGCATGGGAACGCTGCGGCTGATTCTCGACGGCAAGCCGATCGGCGACTACGCCCTGGTTGCGCTGCACGACGTCGCCGTAGCCGGCGTCTTTGGTCGCGGCTGGGACTCGATCCGGCTGTTCTTCGGCCAATGAACGCTTACCTCAACGGCCAGTTTCTGCCGCTCGACGAAGCAAAAATTTCGGTGCTTGACCGTGGCTTCGTCTTCGGCGACGGCGTGTATGAAGTGGTGCCGGTGTACTCGAACAAGCCCTTCCGGCTCGACGCGCACCTGCGCCGACTGCAGGGCAGCCTCGACAGTATCCGCCTCGCCAATCCTCACGAGTTGGCCGAGTGGCGCGAATTGATCCTCCAGCTGATTGCACAGCAGGATTTTTCCGACCAGTCGCTTTATATCCAGGTGACGCGCGGCACGCCTGTTGAGGGACAGCCGCCGCGCGACCATGCCTTCCCCAAGGGCGTGCCGCCCACCGTCTTCATGTTCGCGCAGCCGCTGGTGACCGCCCCCCCCGAACACAAGGCCGCCGGCGTGTGCGCCGTCACCGCCGTCGACAACCGCTGGCTGCGTTGCAACATCAAGGCCATCTCGCTGCTGGCCAACATCCTGCTGCGACAGCAGGCGATCGACGTCGACTGTGCCGAAACCGTGATGCTGCGCGACGGTTTCCTGACCGAGGGCGCGGCGAGCAACATCTTCGTGGTGAAGGACGGCGTGCTGCGGGCACCGCCGCCGTCCAACCTGATGCTCACCGGCATCACCTGCGACGTGGTGCTGGAACTGGCCGCGGCGCACGATATTCCGCACGAGGTGCGGGCGATTTCCGAAGCCGAAGTGCGCGCCGCCGACGAACTGTGGATGACCTCGTCCACCAAGGAAATCATGGCGATCGTGAAGCTCGACGGCGCCCCCGTCGGTGCTGGCGTTCCGGGGCCGCTGGCGCAGCGGATGGATGCGCTGTATCAAACCTTCAAGCAACAGGTGATGCGCGCATGAGCGAAGATACCCTGCTTACCTTCCCCACCGATTTCCCGATCAAGATCATGGGCGAGCGGCGCGACGATTTTGCGCAAACCATGGTCGAGCTGGTGCAGCGCCATGCACCCGATTTCAAGGCCGAAACGGTCGAGATGCGCGTATCCAGCAGCGGCAACTACCTCTCGGTGACCTGCGTGGTGCGCGCCACTTCCA
>JAKBJA010000081.1 GCA_021836225.1 Pseudomonadota bacterium
GTGCCGTTGTGGTGCATGGGGCGGGGGAATGGAATCAAAACGGGGCGCAGATGGGGGGCGTCATTGCGAGCACCCGTAGGGCATAAACGCAGCGAAGCAATCCAGTTTTGTTTGGCGTGAGGCACCGTTTAGTAGTGAGAATTTTAATAGGCTGAGGACTGTTGGCCGGGCTACCCCCGGCCAACGGGCCTCAGTACGCGAACACTTTAACTACTCAGCCGTCACTTGCACTTCATCTCCGGCGTCAACTTCATCCACTTCGCCAACCAGGCCTTCGCCCGCTCCCGCGCATGCCGCGTGGCGATCTTCTCCTCCGGCGTCTGGTCGGGGCGGAAGTCGAACGCGCGGCGCGCCATCGGGTAGACCTGGTATTCCACCGGCACGCCGCGCTCCCACAGCGCATAGAACGCGCGGCCGCCGTTCATGCGGCGCAGTTCGTAATCCTGTTCGCCGATCAGGTAGAGGATGGGGGTGTTGAGCTGGGCGATTTCGGGCGCGACGCTGAACAGCTGTTCGGGTTCGGGCGCGTTGGGATTCTGCATGTGGCCGTAGTAGCTGACGATGGCGGCGATGTCGGGGCCGCGCTTGGCGGCCAGCCGGATGGCGTAGTAGGGGCCGCGCGACAGACCGACGATGCCGACCTTGTCCTTGCAGGCCTTGGGCAGCGACTTCAGGTAATCCAGCCCGGCTTCCACGTCCATCTCGGTTTCGGGGTTGTGTGCCGAAGGCCAGCGCTCGATGAAGCGGCCGCTTTGCCAGTCGGGGGCGACGACGAGAAAGCCCTGGGCGGCGAGTTCGCGCACATGGGCGCGTTCGTCGCCTTCGTAGCCGCGCTTGGCGTGGATGAACAGCACCGGCGGGAAGGGTCCCTTGCCGGCTGGCGTTGCGATTTCAATCGGGACCTCCGTGCCGTCGGCGGCCTTGATGGTGGTTTTGGTCAGATCGACGGTGCTGGCGAAGGCCGATGCGCCGAGTGCCGATGCTAAGATGGCGCCCGCAATGGCAAGTATTTTCATGGTTTTCTCCTTTTGTTTACTGGCCCACATTCTAGGCCAGCGCCCGCGCCTTTCTGCGCAGTCAAAAAGTACCCCGCCGGGAATCCATGCCGCCGCACGATTCCTTTGACGGGCCGACGATTCCGCCCCGGCTGCGGCGCCCGCTGGCGGCGGTGTGGATTTCGCTGGGGCTGCATGCCGCGCTGATCGCGCTGGTGCAGGTGGTACCGCCTGCGTCGACGCGCTGGGCTGAATCAGTGATCGAGGCGCGGCTGGTGTCGGCGCACCCCGCATCGGCCCTTGAGGAAAGGCATCCACTCGAGCCCGAGGCGGTGCCGGACGATTCTCCGAAAGAGACGCCGCTGCTGGCACCGGCCGAGACGGTCGAGGCGCTGCCCCTGGCCACGCCGCCGGCCGAAACCGTGCCGCCTGTCGCCGCGCCGGCGCCTGCCGGGCCTGCCGTTGAATCAGCGCCTGCCGCGGCGCTCCCGGCTGCACCCGCACCCGCGCCGGCTGCGGCGATCACCAGTTCGGTCGACCTCACTTATTACAGCGCACGCGATGTCGATGTGCAGCCGAGGGCCTTGCGCGAGATCGTGCCGGACTATCCGGAGGATGCCGACCGTCAGCATCTGTCGGGCAAGGTTCGCCTGCAGCTGAAGCTGGAAGCCGATGGCCGTGTCAGCGATATCGAAATCGTCAGCGCCACGCCTGCCGACGCGTTCAACGAGTCCGCGCTCAGGGCGTTTCGCGATGCGCGCTTCGCGCCGGCGCAAAAGAACGGCAGGCCGGTGCGCGCGCTGGTGATGATCGAGGTGGTGTACGACTGGGAAGGACGGCGCTAGGCAGGGGTCAGGAACGCGGTGCGGCCAGATCCTGCAGGATGGGGCAATCGGGGCGGTGGTCGCCGTGGCAGGCGTTGGCGAGCGTGACCAGGGTGGTGCGCATCTCGGTCAGCGCGGCGATGCGGGCGTCGAGGTCGGCGATGTGCAGTTCGGCCAGCCGCTTGACGTCTGCGCTGGCGCGTTCCGGATCGTCCCACAGCGACAGCAGTTGCCGGATCTGGTCGAGCGAGAATCCGAGGTCGCGCGCGCGGCGGATGAAGCGCAGCAGGTGAACGTCGCGTTCGTGGTACTGGCGATAGCCCGCCAGCGTGCGGCTGCTTGCGCGGATGAGGCCGATGCTTTCGTAATGGCGGATCATCTTGGCCGACACGCTGCTGGCCTGCGCCACTGCGCCGATGTTCATTGCTTGTCTCCCGCCGGGCGCCAACGTTTCAATGTCAGCGCGTTGGTCACCACGCTGACGCTGGAGAACGCCATCGCCGCGCCGGCGATCACCGGGCTCAGGAAGCCGAAGGCCGCGAGCGGAATCCCCACCACGTTGTAGATGAAGGCCCAGAACAGGTTCTGCCTGATCTTGGCGTAGGTTCGCCGGGAGATGTCGATGGCATCCGCCACCAGCGCCGGGTCGCCGCGCATCAGCGTGATGCCGGCGGTGTGCATGGCGACATCGCTGCCGGAGGACATGGCGATGCCGACGTCGGCGGCGGCGAGCGCGGGCGCGTCGTTGATGCCGTCGCCGACCATGGCCACCGTTTTGCCCGCGGTTTTCAGCTGGCTGACCTGGGCTTCCTTGTCCGCCGGTAGCACCTCGGCCAGCACGCGGTCGATGCCGAGCACTGCCGCTGCCGTTTGCGCGGCGCCGCGGTTGTCGCCGGTGAGCATCACGGTGGCGATGCCTTGATCCTTGAGCCTGGCCACGCCTGCGGCAGCACTCGATTTGACCGCGTCGCCGAAGGCCAGCAGCCCCAGCACGCGGCGGTCGCTGGCGCGCGCCAGCCACGACACGGTGCGACCGGCGGCTTCCAGTTCGGCGGCCGCGGAATCCAGCGCCGCGGTATCGACGCCGTTCTCGCCCATCAACCGGCGATTCCCCAGCCACACCGTTTCTCCGTTCACCTCGCCGGCGATGCCGCGCCCCGGCAGCGCCTGTTGCGCCCGTGCGGGCAGCGGCGTGATGGAGGCCGCCGCGGCCTCGGCCAGCACTGCACGCGCCAGCGGATGCTCGCTGCCGGCCTGCAGCCCGGCAGCAGTCGCCAGCACGTCATTCCTGCCGCTGCCGTCCGCGGCCACGCAGGCAGCGACATGCGGCGTGCCGTCGGTGAGCGTGCCGGTCTTGTCGAACACCACGATGTCGATCTTGTGCGCCAGCTCCAGCGCTTCGGCGTCCTTGATCAGAATGCCGTGGCGCGCGGCGACCCCGGTGCCGGCCATGATCGCCGTGGGCGTGGCGAGACCCAGCGCGCACGGGCAGGCGATCACCAGTACCGCCACCGCATTGAGGATGGCGACTTCGGCGTCGCCGCTCGCCATCCACCAGCCGATGAAGGTGACCAGCGCGATCACCATCACCACCGGCACGAACACCGCGCTCACCTTGTCGACCAGGCGCTGGATCGGTGCCTTGGCGGCCTGCGCGTTTTCCACCAGACGGATGATGCGCGCCAGCGTGGTCTCGGCGCCCACCGCGGTGGTGCGCGCGACCAGCACGCCGTGCGCGTTGATGGCGCCGCCGGTCAGCGCATCGCCCGGCTGCTTGTCGACCGGCAGCGATTCGCCGGTGAGCAGGGATTCGTCGACCTGGCTCGCGCCTTCGATCACTTCGCCGTCCACCGGCACCCGCTCGCCGGGGCGGATCACCACCACGTCGCCGACGCGGATCGCGTCGATCGGCAGGTCGCGGTCGACGCCGTCGAGGCGTACCCGCGCGGTGAGGGGGCGCAGCGCCTGCAGGGCGCGGATCGCCTCGGTGGTCTGGCGCTTGGCGCGCGCCTCCAGCCACTTGCCGAGCAGCACCAGGCTGATCACCACCGCCGAGGCCTCGAAATACAGGTGCATGGCATCTGCATGGGTGAGCAGCAGATACACGCTCAAGCCATAGGCCGCGCTGGTGCCTACCGCCACCAGCAGGTCCATGTTGCCGCTGCCGGCACGCAGCGCCTTCCAGCCGGCGCGATAAAAGCGCGCGCCGAGCCAGAACTGCACCGGCGTTGCGAGTGCCAGCTGCAGCCAGCCCGGCAGCATCCAGTGCGCGCCGCCGAGCTTGCCGAGCATGGGGACGATCAGGGGAAGCGACAGCCCGATCGCCAGCGCCACCGGCCACCAGTCGGGCAGCGCGCGCGCCGGCGCGGCCGGGACTTCACCTGACGGCGCGGGAAGCTGTGCGCCGTAGCCGGCGCGCTCCACCGCAGCGATCAGCGCCGCCGCCGAGGTGCCCCGCACCAGCTTCACGGTGGCCCGCTCGGTGGCGAGGTTGACGCTGGCGTCGAGCACGCCGGGCACCTTGGCGAGCGCCTTCTCCACGCGCGCCGAACAGCTTGCGCAGGTCATGCCGCTGATGTCGAGGGTGCAAGATTCGGTCGGCACGCTGAAGCCGGCCTTTTCGATCGCGTGCTGCACCGATGCCAGGTCGGTTTCGCCAGAAACCGTCGCGGTTTCGGTTGCCAGGTTCACTGTGGCGTCGGTCACGCCCGGCAATTGCTTCAGCACTTTTTCCACCCGTGCCGCGCAACTGGCGCAGGTCATGCCCTGGATGCCGACCGCGAGCCGGGATGAGGATGAGGCGTTCATGGTGCGCTCCTGACAGGAGAGAGCTTGCACCATAAACCTTTCCATGATGGGAAGGTCAAGAAATAGGGCAAGATTCAATGGCCAAGTTTCAAGGCGCAAGGAAAACCACAGCCACTCAACGGCGGACCGTGGTCAGTGGATAGTCTTTTGGAAGCAGCACCCACATGCGGCCAGGCTGTTTCATGCGACCGGCGAGTTCGCCAGCGGCGTTACCAAAGCCCCAGAAGAAATCGGCGCGCACACCGCCGCGGATGGCGCCGCCGGTGTCCTGCGCCATCACCAGCCTGGTCAGCGGCTCTGGAGAATTGGGCTGGGTGGTGGCGAGGAAAACCGGGGCGCCGAGCGGAATGAAGCGCGGATCGATCGCGATCGAGCGGCCGCCGGTGAGCGGGACGCCCAGCGCACCGAGCGGACCGGTCAGCCCGTTGGGCAGTTCGCGGAAGAACACGAAGCTGGGGTTGCTGGCGAGCAGGTCCGGCAGCCTGTCGGGATTCTTCGCCCCCCAGTCCTTGATGCCCTGCATCGATGCCTGTTCGAGTTTCAGTTCGCCGCGCTCGACCAGGAGCTTGCCGATCGACTGATACGGATGGCCGTTCTGGTCTGCATAGCCGACACGCAGGTGCGAACCGTCGGGCAGCTCGATGCGGCCCGAGCCCTGGATCTGCAGGAAGAAGAGATCGACCGGGTCTTCGGCCCAGGCGATGGGCTTGCTCCTGAAGCCGTTGCCGTTGGCCGCCGCCTCGATTTCCTTGCGGGTGGGGTAGGGCACCAGTTTGTTGCCGATCAGCCGCCCGCGCAGGCGCAGGTTTTTCAGTTCGGGATAGACGCTCGCCAGGTCCACCGTGATGAGATCGTCGGGCGCGGCATAAAGCGGCAAGCGTGCGCGTTCGGTGCGCACCCGGTCGCCTTTCAGCAGCGGCTCGTAATAACCGGTCACCAGACCTTCGACGCTGCCGTCTTCCTGCGTCGCCTGGTAGGGCTGGAAATGCTGCTCGAAAAAGGCACGTGCGGCCGCGTCGTCGGGGGCGGGCATGCCCATCGCCTCGGTACAGATCGCCTGCCAGGCGCTGCGCTTGATGAGCGTGCTGCAGCTTTGCAGGAAGGCGCCCCACGCTTCGCTTGCCGTATCGCTTTGCCAGAATGCCACGGCGCTCCAGTCCACCGGCTTGAGCGTGGGATAGGGCACCGCCGGCGTGGGGATGGGCGCCGGCGGTGGGACGGGCACGGGTTGCGGCACGGGCGACGGCGTGGGGGGCGCCGCAGGGGGTTCCACGGGCGGACGCACCGCGCAGGCTGACAACAGCAGGGCTAACAGCCACGGGCTTGCGCGTAACAGCATCACGGGTGAAGATGGCTCAGATCAAAAACACCCGTCGAGTATAACAATGGGAGAGGGAATCAATGGAGACGCAGGGACTGGGCTGGTTGTTGATGGAAGCCGGCATTGCGTTGGGGCTGTTCGTGTTCATCGTCTGGTGGACGATGAAAAAATGAGGCTCAGCCGCAAGATGCAGGCTTCAAGGGGGCTGAACGGCTTTGCCGCACCGCCCAGAAACCTCAATGCAGCACGCGGGGCATCGACAGCGTGAACTGGGGGATTTCTGCTTCGAACTTGTTGCCGTCCTCCGCCACCATCTGATAAGTGCCGCGCATGGTGCCGACCGGCGTCGCCATCGCGGTGCCGCTGGTGTACTCGAAGCTTTCGCCCGGCCGCAGCAGCGGCTGTTCCCCAACCACGCCGAGGCCTTTGACTTCCTGCGTGACATTCTCGGCGTCGGTGATGATCCAGTGGCGCGAGATCAGTTGCGCCGCCACGGTGCCGGTATTGGCGATGCTGATGGTGTAGGCGAACACGTAGCGTTCCGAAGCGGGATCGCTCTGCTCGGCCAGATACGTCGTGTTGACGCTGACGCTGATGTGGTATTTCTTGCCTTCGGCCACGATTCTGCTCGACGGAATGGAATGCGCGGAGTGTAACGCAATGGCGTGGCGGGCTGTTAAAATGGCCGGGTTTTTCCAAAATTCCCGGAGCTTCCCATGACTTACCGCATCGCCCCGTCCATCCTGTCCGCCAACTTTGCCAAGCTGGGCGAGGAGGTCGACAACGTGCTCGCCTCCGGCGCCGACATCGTCCATTTCGACGTGATGGACAACCATTACGTGCCCAACCTCACCATCGGCCCGCTGGTGTGCGAAGCGCTGCGCAAGCATGGCGTCACCGCGCCGATCGACGTCCACCTGATGGTGAAGCCGGTCGACCGCATCATTCCCGACTTCGCCAAGGCGGGCGCCACCTACATCACCTTTCACCCGGAAGCGTCCGAGCACATCGACCGCACCATCGGTCTGATCAAGGAAAACGGCTGCAAGGCCGGCCTGGTGTTCAACCCCGCCACCCCGCTCGACGTGCTGGAATACACGCTGGACAAGCTCGACATGGTGCTCCTGATGTCCGTCAACCCCGGCTTCGGCGGCCAGAAGTTCATCCCCTACGTGCTGGACAAGGCGCGCGCCGTGCGCAAGATGATCGATGACCGCGGCCTCAACGTGAACATCGAGATCGACGGCGGCGTCGGCCCCGCCAACATCGCCGAGGTCGCGCGCGCCGGCGTCGACACCTTCGTCGCGGGTTCCGCCGTTTTCGGCGCCGCCAAGGACAGCGACCCGCAGCGCTACAACAGCATCATCGCCGCGATGCGCGCGGAACTGGCCAAGGTCTGATTTTTTCCTCCACGAAGCACACGAAGGAACACGAAGGCGGGCGAAGAATTTCTTCGCGGCTCTTCGTGCCCTTCGTGGACAAAAAAACATGAAAAGTTTTCCTCTTCCGATCAAGGCCGTTGTTATCGATCTCGACGGCACCCTGCTCAACACCGCCCCGGATCTGGCCCACGCTGCCGAACTGATGATGGCTGACCTCGGTCGCCCCTGCCCGTCGCTGGAAACGATTTCCACCTACATCGGCAATGGCGTGTCGCGTCTGGTCAAGCGCGTGCTCACCGGCGAGATGGATGCCGAGCCCGACGCGGCGCTATTCGAGCAGGCCATCGCCTCCTATCAGAAGCACTACGGCGAACACGTGTCGCTGTATTCACGCCCCTTCGACGGCGTGGTCGAAGGCCTCGACGCCTTCAAGGCGATGGGCGTGCATATCGCCTGCATCACCAACAAGGCGGCACAGTTCACCCATCCGCTGCTGAAGGACACCGGCCTGTTCGACTATTTCGAACTGATCCTGTCCGGCGATACGCTGCCCAAGCGCAAGCCCGACCCGCTGCCGCTCTTGCATGCCTGCGAGGTGTTCAAGGTGAAGCCAGCCGAGTTGCTCTTGATCGGCGATTCGCTCAATGACACCCAGGCCGCGCGCGCCGCCGGCTGCCCGGTATTCTGCGTGCCCTACGGCTACAACCGCGGCCGCCCGGTTGCCGAGCTCGACCTCGACGCGGTGGTGCCGAGCCTCGCCGAAGCGGCGAAGATGGTGGCGAAGGTCTGATCATGGAGAAAGCCGTGAACGACAAGCGATGGTGAAAGTGGAACGCATTCGCACGTTTCACTTTTCGCCATTCACTTTTTCACGGACTTGCCATGACTGAACAAGACTTTTTCGACCTCGTCCGCCAGGGCTACAACCGCATCCCGCTGGTGCGCGAACTGCCCGGCGACCTGGAAACGCCGCTGTCGGTGTACCTCAAGCTTGCCAACGCACCCTATGCCTACCTGCTCGAATCGGTGGTGGGCGGCGAGCGCTTCGGCCGCTATTCCTTTATCGGCCTGCCGGCACGTACGGTGCTCAGGGTTCGCGCCCATCTGCTGACGGTGGAAACCGACGGCCGCGTGGTCGAGGAGCACACGCTGCCCGATCCGCTGGCCTTTATCGCCGACTTCCAGGCGCGCTTCAAGGCGGCGCCGGTGGCGGGACTGCCGCGCTTCACCGGCGGGCTGGCGGGCTATTTCGGCTACGACACCATCCGCTACATCGAGAAGCGTCTGGCCGACAAACGCAAGGAGGACGTGCTGCACACGCCGGACATCCTCTTGATGCTGACCGAGGAACTGGCGGTGTTCGACAACCTCGCCGGCAAGCTCTACCTCATCACCCATGCCGACCCGATGCAGCCGGATGCCTACGCGCAGGGCCATTTGCGCCTCGCTGAACTGGCCGACAAGCTCCATTCGCCGGTTCATCTGCCGGCTGAGCCGGCGGTGGCGGAAAACGAGCCGGCTTCCGAATTCGGCGAAGCCGAGTTCAAGGCGGCGGTGCAGAAGGCCAAGGACTACATCGCCGCGGGCGACGTCATGCAGGTTGTTCTGAGCCAGCGCATGACGCGGCCGTTCGCCGCCTCGCCGCTGTCGCTGTACCGTGCGCTGCGCAGCCTGAACCCGTCGCCCTACATGTTCTTCTACGATCTCGGCGGCTTCCACATCGTCGGTTCGTCGCCGGAAATCCTGGTGCGGCTCGAAGGCGACACCGTCACCCTGCGCCCGATCGCCGGCACCCGCCCGCGCGGCCTCACGCGCGAGGATGACCAGCGCCTGGCCGAGGAACTGCTGGCCGATCCCAAGGAGTGCGCCGAGCACCTGCAGCTGCTGGATCTGGGCCGCAATGACACCGGACGCGTTGCCGTCACCGGCAGCGTCAAGGTCACCGAGAACATGCAGATCGAGCGCTACTCGCACGTCATGCACATCGTCTCCAACGTCGAGGGCCGGCTCAAGCCCGGCCTCGCCGCGCTCGACGTGCTGCGCGCCAGCTTCCCGGCCGGCACCGTCTCCGGCGCGCCCAAGGTGCGGGCGATGGAAATCATCGACGAACTGGAGCCGAGCAAGCGTGGCATCTACGCCGGCGCGGTGGGCTATCTCGGCTTCAACGGCGACATGGACCTGGCGATCGCCATCCGCACCGCGGTGGTCAAGGACGGCATGCTCTACGCGCAGGCGGGCGCCGGCATCGTCGCCGATTCGGTGCCCGACAACGAATGGATGGAAACGCTGAACAAGGCGCGCGCCGTGGTGCGCGCGGCCGAACTGGCGCAGGCGCGCTTCGGCGGAGAGGTGGATTAATCATGCTGCTGATGATCGACAACTACGACAGCTTCACCTACAACCTGGTGCAGTATTTCGGCGAACTGGGCGAGGACGTCAAGGTCGTCCGCAACGACGAGATCGACCTCGCCGGCATCGCCGCACTCAAGCCCGACCACATCGTCGTCTCGCCCGGTCCCTGCACGCCGAACGAGGCCGGCGTGTCGGTCCCGCTGATCCGCGAATTCGCCGGCAAGATTCCCATCCTCGGCGTCTGCCTCGGCCACCAGAGCATCGGACAGGCTTTCGGCGGAAAAATCGTACGCGCCAAGGAGTTGATGCACGGCAAGACCTCGATGATCCACCACCTGGATACAGGGGTGTTCAAGGGCCTGCCCAATCCCTTCCGCGCCACCCGCTACCACTCGCTGGTGATCGAGCGCGAATCGCTGCCGGATTGCCTGGCCATCACTGCGTGGACCGACGACGGCGAGATCATGGGGGTGCGCCACAAGACGCTGATGGTCGAAGGGGTGCAGTTCCACCCCGAATCCATCCTTACCGAACACGGCCACGCCATGCTGGCGAACTTTCTGAAGGAGCGCGTGTGATGCAGTACAAGGACCTGATTACGCTGGTGATCGAGCGCCATGACCTGCCGCACGACACCATGCTCGCCGCGATGCGTGCCCTGATGAGCGGCGAATGGACGCACGCGCAGATTGCCGGCTTTCTGATCGCCTTGCGCATGAAGGGCGAGACGGTGACCGAGATCGCAGCGGCCGCCGAGGTCATGCGCGAGCTGTCGATCAAGGTGCCGCTCGCCGGCGTCGACCATCTGGTTGATACCTGCGGTACCGGCGGCGACGGCGCCCACACCTTCAACATTTCCACTGCCGCGGCCTTCGTCGCAGCGGCATGCGGCGCGCGTGTGGCCAAGCATGGCGGGCGCTCGGTGTCGTCCACCTCGGGCAGTGCCGACGTGCTGGAAGCGCTGGGGGTGAACGTCAACCTGCCCCCGGAAAAAGTGGCTGAGGCGGTGAAGAAAATCGGCGTCGGCTTCATGTTCGCCCCCAACCACCACAGCGCAATGAAGCACGCCGCACCGGTGCGGCGCGAACTCGGCGTGCGCACGCTGTTCAACCTGCTCGGCCCGCTGACCAACCCGGCCGGCGCGCCGAACCAGGTGATGGGCGTGTTCAATCGCGAACTCACCGGCACCTTGGCGCGGGTGCTGCAGGCGCTGGGCAGCCGCCACGTGCTGGTGGTGCACGCCGAAGAAGGGCTGGACGAGATCAGCCTGGCTTCGCCCACCTTCGTCGCCGAACTGAAGGACGGGCACGTGTCCGAATACGAGCTCGAGCCGGGTCTGTTCGGCCTGCCGAAGGTGGATGCGAGCGAGATGGTGGTGAAGGGCAAGGACGAGGCGGTCGAGATGCTGCTCGCCGCGCTGGAAAACCGCCATGCCGGCGCAGCCGCCATCGTCGCGCTCAACGCGGGCGCGGCGATCTACGTTTCCGGCCGTGCCGCCAGCCTGATGGACGGCGTGGCGCAGGCGCAGCGCGCGATTGCCGGCATGGCCGCGCGCGACGTGCTCGAGCACTACCGCCGCTTCAGCCAGTCATGAGCGACATCCTCGAAAAGATCCTCGCCACCAAGCGCACCGAAATCGACGCCGGGATGGAGGCCGTGCCGCTGGCCGAAATGCGGGCGCGTGCCGTGGCTGCCACGCCGCCGCGCGATTTCATCGGCGCGCTGCGCGCAAAACTCGCTGCCGGGAAACCTGCGGTGATCGCCGAAATCAAGAAGGCCAGCCCGTCCAAGGGCGTGATCCGCCCCGACTTCAGGCCCGCCGAGATCGCCGCCAGCTACGAAGCGGGCGGCGCGGCGTGCCTATCGGTGCTCACCGACCGCGACTATTTCCAGGGCAGTGCCAAGTACCTGATGCAGGCGCGCGCCGCGTGCTCATTGCCGGTGCTGCGCAAGGATTTCATCATCGACCCCTACCAGGTCTACGAAGCGCGCGCGATGGGGGCGGACTGCATCCTGCTGATCGTGGCTGCGCTGGAACTACCGGCGATGCGGGCGCTGGAAGCGCTGGCGCACGAACTTGGCATGGCGGTGCTGGTGGAATCACACGATGCCGAGGAGCTCGACGCCGCGCTGCAGTTGACGACACCGCTGCAGGGGATCAACAACCGCAACCTGCGCACCTTCGAAGTGAGCCTCGACACCACGCTTGATTTGTTGCCCAGGATCGGCAGCGAGCGCATCGTCATCACCGAATCCGGCATCCTCGCGCCGGCCGACGTTGCCAGGATGCGCAGCCATCAGGTCAATGCCTTCCTGGTCGGCGAGGCCTTCATGCGCGCCGAGGAACCGGGCGCCGAACTCGCGCGGCTGTTCGCCTGACTGAATTCGGCGCGGTGCGTCAGCGCTTGCCGCCGAAGATGCTGCCGAGCACGCCGCGGATGATGGCGCGGCCGACCTGGCTGCCGATGGAGCGGGCCGCGGATTTCGCCATCGCCTCGACCGCGCCTTCGCGGCGCCCGCCCCGTCCGCCGAGGATGTCGCCCAATACCCCGCCACCCGCTGCGGGCTGCTGAGCCGCTGCCTTCGCTTGCTGCTTCGCTTCGGCTTCCGCCGCTGCCGCCTGCGCTGCCTTCTCGGCGCGCGCCTTGAGGATTTCGTGGGCTGACTCGCGGTCGACGGTCTTGTCGTAGACGCCGGCCACCAGTGAGGCTTGCATCAGTTGCCGGCGCTGGACGTCGGTGATGGGGCCGATCTGTCCCTGCGGCGGCACGATGTAGGCGCGCTCGACCACGTTGGGTCGGCCCTTGGCGTCGAGCAGGGACACCAGCGCCTCGCCCACGCCGAGTTCGGTGATGACCGAGGCTTCGTCCAGGTCCGGATTGTCACGCATGGTTTCGGCGGCGGCGCGGACCGCCTTCTGGTCCCGTGCAGAAAATGCGCGCAGCGCATGCTGCACGCGGTTGCCGAGCTGCGACAGCACCTTGTCCGGCACGTCGGCCGGATTCTGGGTGACGAAATACACGCCGACCCCCTTGGAGCGGATCAGCCGCACCACCTGCTCGATTTTTTCCACCAGCGCATCGGGCGCATCGCTGAACAGCAGATGCGCCTCGTCGAAGAAAAACACCAGCTTAGGCTTGTCGAGGTCGCCGGCCTCGGGCAGGTTTTCGAACAGTTCAGCCAGGAGCCATAACAGCAAGGTCGCGTACATTTTCGGCGACTGCATCAGACGGTCGGCCGACAAAATGTTGATGACGCCGCGGCCGCGCTCGGTCTGGATCAGGTCGTCGATGTTGAGCATCGGCTCGCCGAAGATCTGCTCGCCGCCCTGCGATTCCAGTGCCAGCAGGCCGCGCTGGATGGCGCCGATGGAGGCAGAGGACACGTTGCCGTACTCGGTGGTGAACTGCTTGGCGTTGTCGCCGACGAAGGCGAGCATGGTGCGCAGGTCTTTCAAGTCGAGCAGCAAGAGGCCGTTGTCGTCCGCCACCTTGAACACCAGATTCAGCACGCCGCTCTGGGTCTCGTTGAGGTCCAGCATCCGGCTCAGCAGCAGCGGCCCCATGTCCGACACGGTGGCGCGCACCGGGTGGCCGGCCTCGCCGAACGGGTCCCACAGGGTGACCGGGTAGCCCTGGTGTTCGAAGCCTTGAAGCTTGAGCAGTTCGACCCGTTCTGCCACCTTGGCGTTGCCGCCACCCGGCTGCGAAATGCCCGACAGGTCGCCCTTCACGTCCGACATGAAGCAGGGAACGCCTATGCTGGAGAAGTGCTCGGCCAGCGTCTGCAGGGTGACGGTCTTGCCGGTGCCGGTGGCGCCGGTGATGAGGCCGTGGCGGTTGGCCATCTGCGGCAGCAGGTGAAGGTCGGTGGCAGCGTTCCTGGCGATGAGCAGCGGTTCGGTCATGACGGTTCCTGAATGCGTGATCCGAGGATTCTAGCGTTTAGGCTGACCCCGGGTTCAAGTCTGGAATAGAAGTATTCGCTAATATTCCGGGTATCATCGGTAGCGATACAAAAACAGGGGGAACACGGTGTCAACGGAAAAAAGGGCGCATGAAATCGTCATTGTCGGCGGTGGCGCGGGCGGGCTGGAACTGGCGACCCGGCTGGGCGACAAGCTGGGCAAAAAGAAGCGCGCGAACATCACGCTGATCGATGCCTCGCCTTCGCATATCTGGAAGCCGCTCTTGTACGAAGTCGCGGCGGGCAGTCTCGATTCCTACGCCGAACGGCTCGAATACCTGGCGCAGGGCCACTGGCACAGCTTCACCTTCCGCCTCGGCCGCATGGACGGCCTCGACCGCGCGCGCCAGGAAGTCAGCGTCGCGCCGACCTTCGACGAGAACGGCGTCGAAATCATTCCGCGCCGTACCTTTCATTACGACACCCTGGTTATCGCAGTGGGTTCGGTCGGCAACGACTTCGGCGTGCCGGGGGTGAAGGAGCACTGCATCATGCTCGACACGCCCGAGCAGGCGCGCGAGTTTCACCGCCGCCACATCAACGCCTGCCTGCGCGCCAATACCCAGACCGAGGCGGTCGCGCCGGGCCAGCTCACTATCGGCATCGTCGGTGCCGGCGCCACCGGCGTCGAGCTTGCCGCCGAGCTGCACGACACCACGCGCGAGCTGTCTGCCTACGGCATGGACAACATCGAACCCGACAAGAGCCTGAAGCTCCTGATCGTCGAAGCATCCGATCGCATCCTGCCGGGCTTGCCGCCGCGCCTGTCGGCCGCCGCCGCCGAGCGCCTGGTCGAGCTGGGGGTGGAAATGCACACCAGGGAGCGGATTGTCGAAGTGCGAGCCGACGGCATGCTGACCGCCGACGGCAAGCTCATCCCCGCCAGCATGATGGTGTGGTCGGCCGGCATCAAGGCGCCCGATTTCCTGAAGGACATCGGCAGTCTGGAGACCAACCGCATCAACCAGTTGGTGGTACGACCGACACTGCAGACCACGCGCGACGACAACATCTTTGCGTTCGGTGATTGCGCGGCCTGCGCGATGCCGGACGGCGGATTCGTCCCGCCGCGCGCGCAGGCCGCGCACCAGCAGGCCAGCATGCTGGTGAAGTCTGTCTGCCGTCGCCTGCGCGGCAAGCCCTTGCCCGAATATGTCTACCGTGACTATGGCTCGCTGGTCGCGCTGGGGCGCTTCACCCCCGTCGGCAACCTGATGGGGACGCTCACCGGCGGCAGCATCATGATCGAGGGCACGCTGGCGCGGCTGGTGTACTGGTCACTGCACAAGATGCACGAGATTGCGCTGCACGGCTGGTTCAAGACTTCGCTCACGACCTACGCCCACTTCATCAGCACGCCGACGCGGGCGAGGATCAAGCTGCACTGATGAATCTGCGGACTATCGTGTCGGGCCACCGGGCACACTTCAGTTACGTCCGGCCATGACCCCGCCATCGACATCCCAAATTGCGCCTGTCACCCAACCCGCATCATCGTCAAGCAGAAAGCGAATGACTTTTGCGACGTCTTCCGGCGTGCCGATTCGGCCGATAGGATGAAAGCCGTCAAATGAGGCGAGCGTTTCGTCGATTTTGCTACGGTCGATGAATGCCTCGTATATAGGCGTTTTAACCACGGCCGGCGAAACCGCGTTCACCCGGATATTATGATCGGCCAGTTCCATCGCCATGTGTTGCGTGAGTGCATGCAAGCCTGCTTTCGCCATCGAGTATGAGGAAGACGGGGTTGCCTTGATCGCCTGTTTGGCCCACATCGATCCAATATGAACGATTGAGCCGCCGCCGTTCGTCGCCATGTTCTTGGCCGCTGCCTGCGAAATGAAAAAGGCGGCGCGGTTCAAGTCCAGATAGGTGTCGTAGTCCTTGTGCGTGTGCTCAAGAAATGGCGTGGGCTTGAAATAGCCCGCAGCGTTCACCAGATATTTGACGTGGCGGTTGTGGTCTTCGGCAAAAGAAACGATGCGCTGCACGTCATTCGGATCGTACAAATTGGCTTGTAGCGTCTCGATACGGCCGAATGCGGAGAGTTCGCGTTTCGCCGCCTCCAGCTTTTCCGGCGCATTCCCTACAATCGCAGTGTGAATGCCGCGTTCCAGCAAAAGCTTTGCGGTTGCCAGGCCCATTCCGCTGGAGCCGCCTACTATCAGGGCTAAAGCTTGATCTGTGTTTTCCATTGGTTGCATCCAAAGTAGTTGCAGGAGGCGGCAGCTTATGGAACCCTGAGCCCCGTTGGGAAGCAGGTACAAATCGGTGCGGTAGTTACTTATTGGTGCATGTTGATGAGCAGCCAGGATGATTTTTTTTCCAGAAAATCCGCTCCTGAACGGAGTGCGCGCATGGTGGAGACCATTTATGGTTGTAAATGGTCGCTTACCGTTTACAAGCTCCTGGCAAACGGCATCAATCGTCCTGGTCAAATGGTCCGAAGCGTTGAGGGTTTGACCACGAAAGTGCTCAACGAGTGTCTGCGCAAGAACATGGAATTCGGCATCATCGATCGCGTTTCCCACAATGAAGTCCCGCCGCGCGTTGAATATGTGGTGACGCCGTTTGGTGAGAAATTCATCCGGATACTGGATGAACTGGAAAAGCTTCAGCGCGAGATAGCGAGTGAGAAGTAGATGAAAAATGATCTGAAATCTCAGCGTGCAGTTTCGGCGCGCTGGCCGAGCCGGTCGACGCTATCCGCTAGTTTCCTTCGTTCCACAGCCACGCCGCGCCGCGCACGCCGCTGGAGTCGCCGTACTTTGGCGGTACCAGCTTCGTATCGACGCGGTCGGAGAACACGTAGCGCGGCCATAGCCGGGGCACGGTGTCGTACAGGCGGGCGATATTGGAGAGGCCGCCGCCCAATACGATGACATCGGGGTCGATCAGGTTGATGACCCCGGCGAGCGCGCGCGCCAGCCGCTCCTCGTAGCGCGCCAGCGTCGCGCTGCAGGGGCCGTAGCCCGCATTCGCCAATTGCACGATCTCGTGCGCGGGCAGTTCCTCGCCGCCGTAGCGCACGTGGTCGGCCGCGAGCGCCGGGCCGGACAGCCAGGTCTCGATGCAGCCCTTCTTGCCGCAGTAGCATGCTGGCGCGGCGTCGAGTTCGCGCGGGCTCGGCCACGGATGCAGGATCGCCTCGCCGGTGGCCGGGTGCTGGCCGGTGCCATCGCGGTCGGCCTGGGCGTGGGCGAACTGGAAAAAGGGCAGGGGGTTATGCCCCCATTCGCCGGCGATCGCGTTCGCACCCCTGAGCAGGTGGCCACGCACCACCACGCCGCCGCCGACGCCGGTGCCGAGGATCACGCCGAATACGCCGTCCGCTCCGGCAGCCGAACCATCGGTGGCTTCCGACAGCGCGAAGCAGTCGGCGTCGTTGGCGAGCCGCACTTCGCGGTTCAGCGCACGTTCGAGATCCTCCTGCAGCGGCTTGCCGTTGAGGCAGGTCGAGTTGCAGTTCTTCATCAGGCCGCTGGCGGGCGAGACGGCGCCGGGGGTGCCGATGCCGATGCTGCCGGTCTGCCCCAACTCGGCTTCGGCCTGGTGTACCAGCGCGGCGACGGCGGCGACGGTCGCGAGGTAATCGTCCTGCGGGGTCGGCACGCGGCGGCGCAGGATTTCCCGGCCGCCGGCGTCAAGCGCGATGAGTTCGATTTTGGTGCCGCCGAGGTCGATGCCGAAACGTAGAGTGGGTGCCACGGTGTAAAATCTCCGGCTATTCAATTTGCGTTGGAATCAACATGGCAGGACATTCGAAATGGGCCAACATCCAGCACCGCAAGGGGCGCCAGGATGCCAAGCGCGGCAAGATCTTCACCAAGCTTATCAAGGAAATCACCGTGGCGGCCAAAATGGGCGGCGGCGATCCCGCGATGAACCCGCGCCTGCGGCTGGCGATCGAGAAGGGCAAGGCCGAGTCATTGCCGAAGGACAACATCGAGAACGCGATCAAGCGCGGCACCGGCCAGCTCGAAGGCGTGAACTATGAGGAAGCGCGCTACGAGGGCTACGGCATCGGCGGCGTCGCGGTGATGGTCGACTGCCTGACCGACAACAAGACGCGCACCGTCGCCGACGTCCGCCACGCCTTCGTCAAGCACGGCGGCAACATGGGCACCGACGGCTGCGTCGCGTTCCAGTTCAAGCACTGCGGCCAGATCATCCTGGAGCCGGGCGCGAGCGAGGAGGCGGTGATGGAAGCCGCGCTCGACGCCGGCGCCGACGACATCATTACCAATG
>JAKBJA010000015.1 GCA_021836225.1 Pseudomonadota bacterium
CCGCCAGAATGGTGAAGGTATCTGTGCGTCCAGATCGTTGACTCCGGTCATAAGAGCTTCGGGTAGCCCGAATAGATATTGCCGTTCTTGTCGAACACGGCGATATCGGTGTTCACCACCTGCACGATCTGGTTCGGTCCCACGGCGAGATTCGGATCGGGCGGAATCGATCCGTTCTCGCCGAGGCCGGGGAAGTTCGGTTGCTCCACGCCGCCGAATCTCCGCCCCGCCGTTTTCTGCAGCGCCGCGTCCGCGCCCGCGCTTTTGATTTCATGCTTGCGGAAATAGCGATGCGCCTTGACCTTCAGGCCGCCGGTCGGGGCGCCCCGGTCGGGAGGCGCGTCGGCCAGCGGATCGGAGAGCGCCGAACTCGACGGATAGATCACGGTGGGCGGCCCGCTCTGCGCGAGCGCGTATGACGCGCCCGCCGCGATCAGTGCGACGGCCATGAACAGCGATTTGATGCTGAATAGTCTCATATTAATCTTTTCTTAATTCTCTCTTCGATTTGTCTGAAACGAGATGATAAAAGCCGAAAATCGGCTACATGACGCCTTTTGAGCCTCATTTAGACCGAAATTCATCTGAGAAACAAGCGAATTTCTTATGAGCCGCAACCGCCCGCTGACGGATGCTGCCGCACGCTCGCGGAGTCAGCGCTTGTCGGCTGCGCTGGTTCGCCGAACCAGGCCTTCATCGCCGGCGTCAGCGGTTTTGCGACGAATCCGGCCCCCTCTCAATTCGCGCGCCGTTCCTGCGCTCTGCGAGCTCCAAAAAACGGCATCAATTTCGCGATGCTCGGTCGGTTCGCCGTTTCCAAGTCGGGTAACACTTGAAACTGGCGCGGCGACGCGCCCTCGCAAGACCATTACTAAATCCGCCTTCGCGCACTGCGCCCATCGAGCCGAAGGCGCACGCTGGTTGTTGCTGCGTGAGGCCATAAAGATATGGTTCGCTGCTTTATTTGGGCTAGTGCGGTCAGCTACAAGATTTCGCTGAGTTGCGACTGTATGCGAAGATGCGCAACACAGATAATATCTGGCTGGAAGGACGCGACCATCTGATGCGTGCGGAGGATATCATCAAATACCGGTTCAAAAAGAAGGCTTGACCGAAGGCTTCGAAACGTATGGGTAAGGCGCTGATCCATCAGTATGGTATCGTTAGCTTGGGTCATGCGCGACGCCGCTGAAAAACATCTCTTGGAACAGTTGACATCGTCGATCAGACGTTAGGAATAAGATAGCAGGTGGTGTCTGTCAATTGGTAGAAAAGCAGTGGCATCCGAGATCCGCGAGAGTTGCGCAGTTGAATTATCAAGTTGCTACTAGGCAGCCTCCGGATGTTCGCTGATGGTGGTCAGGTTCTGCCAGCCGACCAGGCGCCGCAATTTCACCTGTCCGCTGCGCAGCAGACCGAAGAGCAGGAGCAGAACCGCCTCCTCATTGGGAAGCGAAGCTTGGGTTTTGGTCCGGCGGCGAAACTCCTCATTAATCCGCTCCAGCGCGTTGGTGGTGCGCAGCGCCTTCCATTGCGCGACCGGAAACGCGGTAAAGGTGAAGAGTTGGTCGCCGGCTTCCTCGAAGCTGGCGTTCACCGCCTGGCAGCGCAGCTTCCATTTGCGCACAAACCCGCGCCGCGCCTGCTCTACCGCTTCGCGGCTGTCGGCGTAAATCATACGCCGATAATCTTCCGCGAGTTCCTCGCGCAGATGGGCCGGGGCCTTGGCCAGCAGGTTCCACAGCTTATGGTTGGTACAGCGCTGAATCGCGAGTCCCGGCCATTGGACCTTAAGCGCCGCGGCCAAGCCCGGATTCCCATCAATCACCGCCAGTACCGGAGCGCCCAGATTACGCGCGACCAGCGAGTGGACCGCGTCGAGCCAGGCGCGCTCGCTTTCCACTCCCGCCAGCCTGAGGTCGAGAATCACGCGGCGCCCGTCCGCGCACACGCCCAGGGTGACCAGCACCGGCACCCGCACGCGCTTTTTCCCGATCCGCACCCGCGGATACCAGCCGTCAAGAAACAGGTAGCAGACCTTCACCCCGCCGAGATCCCGCTTGGCCCACGCGGCGAAGTCCTCGCGCAGCCGCCCGACCAGGCGCGACACCGCATCCTTGGACAGCGGCGCGCCGCGCAACAGCGGCGCCAGCGCTCCGCGCAGGCGGCGAGTATTGGTGCCGCTCAAGTACACCCCAAGGATCGCCTCGTCGACCCGCTCGGTGCGCCGCTGATAACGCGGAATAACCGCGCTGCGCCACTCGCGACGGCGGCCGTCGTCATCCTCGATTCGGGCTCGCGGCATCCTGATGGTGCTCGGCCCAAGGCTGGTGCTCAGCGTTCGCGCGCGCTTGCCGTGCCGATATCCAGTTCGATTCGGGCCGACTCGCTGCGAGCGCGCGGCACCCAGCGCTACTTCCAGTTCTTCATCCACAATGGCCTCGATGGTGCCCCGAACCCGCTCCCGCATCAGCTCCTCAAGTGTGCCTTTTCCTGGCCACCGACTCCTGCTATCCCTCTCCACGGCGTCATCCTTCGGCACCCGCCCAACAGCGGGCGCGAGTTGTGGCTCAACTCACCGGATCTTGACGCCTTTTCACTTTTCCACCAACTCCGCGACACTACCAGAGACTATCGGAACCGTTCTCTTGGCAAGGCAGGAGAAGCGTTTGTCGTCAATCTTGAGAGGCGCCAACTCACTGGAGCTGGTCGCGAGGACCTAGCTCGGAAGGTCCGATGGGTTGCCGACGAAGACGGAGATGGGGCGGGCTATGATGTTCTGTCGTTTGACGTGACCGGTCGCGAGCGATTGCTGGAGGTAAAAACCACGAATGGGTCTGCACGGACGCCATTCTTCGTGACTCGCAACGAGCGCGCCTTAGCGACGGAGCGTCCTGAGGACTGGCGCATCTATCGGGTGCATCTGTTCGCGAAAGGCCCTCGCATTTTCACCATCGCGCCGCCCCTGGAGAAAGCGGTCAATCTCCAGCCGGACACGTGGCGCGCGTCCTTTTGACGTTTTGCGTTGCCGTTCATCCTAAGGTGGTGTCTGTCAATTGGTAGAAAAGCAGTGGCATCCGAGATCCGCGAGAGTTGCGCAGTTGAATTATCAAGTTGCTACTAGGCAGCCTCCGGATGTTCGCTGATGGTGGTCAGGTT
>JAKBJA010000110.1 GCA_021836225.1 Pseudomonadota bacterium
GAGGTCCGCCATGTTGGAGGGCACGATCAGAGTGTTGCCGGTCTTGGCGATACCGGCGAAGGCTTCGACATACTTTTCCGCCACTTTCAGATTCACCGCCTGCATGCCGCCGGGCAGCTCGACCGCACGCGCGACGCGGGCGATCGCTTCGGCGTTGGCGGCGGCAATGGCCTTGATCGCCTCGGCCTCGCCCTGCGCGACGTTGATCGCGGCCTGCATCTCGCCTTCTGATTGCTGAATCGCGGCATTGCGCTCGCCGGTGGCGATGTTGATCTGTTCCTGCATGCGGCCTTCGGATGAGGCGATCAGCGCGCGCTTCTCGCGCTCGGCGGTGATCTGGCGCTGCATGGCGTGCAGGATTTCCTTCGGTGGCGTGAGGTCCTTGATCTCGTAGCGCAGCACCTTGACGCCCCAGTTGGTCGAAGCCTCGTTCAGCGCCATCACCACGCCGCGGTTGATTTCCTCACGCTCCTCGAAGGTGCGGTCGAGCTCCATGCGGCCGATCAGCGAACGCAGCGTGGTCTGCGCCAGTTGCGACACCGCCGAGATGTAGTCGCTCGAACCGTAGGACGCCATCTTCGGGTCGGTCACCTGGAAGTACAGAATGCCATCCACCGCGAGCTGGGTGTTGTCGCGCGTGATGCAGACCTGGCTCGGTACGTCGAGCGGGATTTCCTTAAGTGAGTGCTTGTAGGCGACCGCGTCGACGAACGGAATGACCAGGTTGAGGCCGGGGCCGAGCACGGCATGAAACTTCCCGAGTCGTTCGACCACCCAGGCGTTCTGCTGCGGAACCACGCGGATTCCCTTGGCGACAACGATGCCGATGACAATGAGGATGACCAGTGCGACGACGTCCATTTATTTTCTCCCTTGATTAATTGCCCAGAACCAGCGTATTGCCCTTGAATGCACGGATCACCAGGGGACGCGTGCTGTCGACGCCGGCTGATTCGGCTTCGGCATCCCACAGCGCGCCCCGGTATTTGACCTTGCCGCGGTCGCCCTGCCAGGTCTCGATCTCTACGGTCTGGCCGATGTCCATGTCCTGCACCGAGGACTCCGGATGCGTGGTACTGCGCTTCCAGTGGCGCAACGCCAGGGTGCCCAGCGCAGCGATCCCACCAGCCGTGAGCAACTGCGCCACCATGCCGGCGCCAAGCCAGGCGGCCAGACCTGCAGCCGCAGCAGCCAGACCATACACCAGCAGATAGAACGTCCCGCTGGTGAGCTCCACCCCCACCAGCACGGCCGCAAGAATCCACCACAGCAAATAAGCCTGCATCGCTTCTCCTCTTTATATTGATATCCAGCGCGCGCTAACGCCCTCGCGGCACAATCACCGGTCGATTCGCCAGTTCGTCCGGATTATCCCCCGAGGGCGGAAAATGTTCCGCCAGCAGGTCGCTGATCCGGGCAATGCCGGCCAGCGCGCCCTGCTCGAACTGGCCGTTGCGGAACGCGGCTTCCATCGTTTGCGCCACCTGCTCCCACACTGCCGGATCGACGCGGCCTGCGATGCCGCGGTCGGCGACGATTTCGATGTCGTGGTCGGCCAGCAGCAGATAGATCAGCACGCCGCTGTTGTGCTCGGTGTCCCACACACGCAGATTGGAGAATATCTCGACTGCGCGTTCGCGCCCGCTCATGCCGCGCCACACAAGAGATGGGGCGAGGCTGTTCTCGATGGCAAAGCGAATTTCGCCGCCGTGACGCTTTTCGGAATTCCGCACGGCGGCCTCGATCGCATCGAGCGTGGCATGCGGAAATGCGCGCCGCCACGCCCACGGTGGGATGAAGAGATGTCTGAACCAGCGCTTGATATTCACCATGAGCCCGATGCGCCTCCGCCGCCGAATCCGCCTCCGCCGCCGCCCCACGAGCCGCCGCCCCCCCCTCCACCGAATCCGCCTCCGCCGCCACTGGACCAGCCGCCGCCGTGGCGAAATCCCGAGGCCACGCCGGCAAACACGAACACGGCAATGAACAGCAACACCGGGGTGAATCCCAGCAGCATCGCGCCCACCGCCCCGCTGCCGAGCGCGGCAATTCCGCCTGCGGCCGGGCGGCTCATCAGCATGGAGAGCAGCCAACCCGCAACGATGCCGCCGATGATAAGGATGACGAAGGGACCATCGTCCCCGCTGCCGCCTGTCCCGCTGGGCGGCGGCAACTGCTCGCCTTCGATCAGCCGCATCAGCTGCTGCACGCCCGAATCAATGCCGCCGTAATAATCGCCCGCCTTGAAGTATGGCGTGATGGTTTCGGCGATCACCCGCTTGGCGATGGCATCGGGAATCGCGCCCTCCAGCCCGTAGCCGACTTCCAGCCGTAACGTGCGGTCATCCCTGGCGACGATCAGGATCACGCCGTCGTCGATTTTCGTGCGGCCGATTTTCCATTTCTCGGCAACGCGGATTCCGAACTGGGCGATATCTTCGGGCAGGGTGGTCGGTACGATCAGCACCGCAATCTGGCTTCCCTGTTGCGCTTCGAAGGCGGCCAGCTTGCTTTCCAGCGCGGCAACCTGATCGGCACTCAGCGTGGCAGTCAGATCGGTTACGCGGCGCGACAGCTCGGGCACCGCCACCTGGGCCCAGGCAGACAGCGCAAACAGCAGCAGAAAGAAACCAAGCGCAGCGCGCGCCCGGCTGTTCAAGGCGGACAACCGGATCAGTAGCCGTGCGACAGACTGCCGGAGGCGTCGCCGCCGCTTGCTGGTGCAGCCGGCGCCGGCGTGGGCGCTGCTGCCGGTGCAGGTGCGAGGGTCGGCGTGCCGAAATCGACCTTCGGCGGCACGGCGATGGCTTTCTCGTCTTCCACGGTGAAGGTCGGCTTGGTTTTGAAACCGAACAGCATCGCGGTGAGGTTGGACGGGAAGGAGCGCACCGTGACGTTGTAGGTCTTCACCGCGGCGATATAGCGGTTGCGCGCGACGGTGATGCGGTTCTCGGTGCCTTCGAGCTGCGCCTGCAGGTCGCGGAACAGGCCGTCGGCCTTCAGTTGCGGATAGTTTTCCGCCACCAGCAGCAGGCGCGAGATCGCGCCGGTGAGCTCACCCTGCGCGGCGATGAATTTCTGGAACGCCGCCTCGTCGTTGATGAGTTCGGGCGTCGCCTGGATCGCGCCGACGCGGGCACGCGCCTCGGTCACCGAGGTGAACACCTCCTGCTCGTGTGCCGCGTAGCCCTTCACCACGTTGACCAGGTTCGGCACCAGGTCGGCACGCCGCTGGTACTGGTTGAGCACCTCGGCCCAGGTGGCCTTGATGTCCTCATCGGTCGTCTGCAGGGTGTTGTAGCCGCAGCCGGAAAGGGTCAACGCCATGAATGTTGCGCCTACCCATTTGAATGCATTGCGCCAATTGAACATGTCAGCCTCCTGTGATTGTTGTATGAGCTTAGTCTACGCCACGCCCCAAGTGGCAAACAGCGGGTCGGATTCGACGAGCTTGTCGGCGTAACGGTCGTCCTTGGGGCGCTTGAGGCCGCGCTCGACGTAGGTCTCCACCTTCTTGAACCCGGCCTGCTTGATCAGCGTGCCGACCCAGGCCATGCGCTCCATCGGGTGCAGTTCGGTCCACAGCTTGATGACCTTGGGCGGGAAGTAGCGGTGCGACAGCGTCACCACGAACATGCTGCCCGGCTTCAGTACGCGTTTGACCTCCGCCACGATCTTGTGCGGCTGGGTCAGGTATTCGAACGATACGGTGCACACCACGGCGTCAAAGCTGGCGTCGGGGAACGGCAGCGTGGGGTCGGCGTTGATGTCCTTGACGATGCGTTCGGCGAGCTGCGGGTTATCGTCCAGTTCCTCGGCGTTGAGTCCCAGGCCGACGGCGGATTGCACCGTGTCGGGCAGGTGCGAGCGCCAGCCCGCCATCAGGTCGAGCACCTTCGCGTTCTCCGGTAGCACGGTGCGGTACAGTGCCTGGATGCGGCGTGCGCACACGGCGTCGACGTGGGTGACCTTGCGGGCGAGCGAATAGAACTCGGTATCGGGGAACTCGTCCTCGCGGCGGAATGCATCCGGCCCCTCGAAATCGGTCGGGGTCTGCATCTGCGTCTCCATGCCGCTCCATTCCAGCAACTGCTCCACCTTGCCGATGGGCTCGGTCGAGACATCGCTCTTGCCGCTGTCGATGCTGAAGATGCGGCCCTGCAGCGGGTGGCTGAAATTGGCGACGAAGCTGGCTTCGCTCAGCTTCATCACGCGGAACATCGGGCCAGGGGCGTCGTCGGCATACAGCAGTTGCGAGGGGTAGAAGCGCCCCAGTTTCAGCGGGGCGATGTCGCTGCGAAACACTTCGTTCGGCACCTCGTGCTCGATCTTCGGGCCGACGTCGACCTGGGCGTCGACCGGCGGGGTGTCGCCCGGCATCCAGATCACCACCTGATGGCGGCCGAGGTCGGAAAAATAGTTGACGCGAAAGCGCAGCGCGGAATGCAGGAGTTTCATTGGATCAGGATTCAGGGTTCACGGATAAATAGGTGCGACGGGCGAGGCACAGGTCCTCCCATGCGCGCGCCTTGTCTGGCAGGTTGCGCAGCAGGTAGGCCGGATGGTAGGTCACCACCAGCGGAACGTCCTGGAACCGGTGCACCCGGCCGCGCAGGCGGGCGATCGCCTCGTCGGTGCCGAGCAGGCTCTGCGCAGCGAAGCGGCCCAGCGCAAGGATGAGTTTCGGCCGGATGAGTTCGATCTGTGCCAGCAGATAAGGGCGGCACGCGGCCACCTCGTCCGGCTCGGGATTGCGGTTGCCGGGTGGACGCGATTTCAGCACGTTGGTGATGTAGACGTTGTCGCCGCGTTTGAGGCCGATCGACGCCAGCATGGCGTCGAGCAGCTTGCCGGCCTGGCCGACGAAGGGCTCGCCCTGCGCGTCCTCGTCGGCACCCGGCGCCTCGCCGATGATCAGCCAATCGGCGTTGCGGTCGCCCACGCCGAGCACGCCCTGGGTACGGGTGGCGGAAAGCTTGCAGGCGGTGCAATGGGAGACGGCATCGGCCAGCGTCTCCCAGGTGTAGGCAGGTGCGGCCTCGGGGGTGGGCGCCTCGCGCAGCCGCCAGACCGGGCCGATGCCGAGCTCGCTTAATACGTCGTCGCGGCTCAGCATGACAACTCCTTTTTCATGATGAGCGCGTCCTCGCGGCCCTCGCGCGCGGGGTAATAGCCGCGACGCACCGCCAGGTCGACAAAGGCATGACTGTGATACAGCGAAATGGCAGCGGTATTGGACGTCCGCACTTCGAGAAACAGGCTGCTGGCCTTGTGATCGCAGGCGCGCGCCAGGCAGTGCTCGAGCAGGTCGCGTCCGAGGCCGTGGCGTCGCCAAATCGGCGCAATGGTGAGATTGAGCAGATGCGCTTCTCCCGCCGCCGCCATCAACACGTAATAGCCGATGATTTCACCATCGGCTTCGCGCACCCACATGCTGTAGCCGGCTCGCAGCGAATCGGCAAAATTGCCCAGCGTCCACGGATACTCGTAACTCGCCAGTTCGATGCGGTGGATGCGCGGCAGATCGGCCTCGGTCATCGGGCGCACGCGATGCGCGACTTCGAACACGGCGCTCATGCGGTTTTTTTCCGGCGGCGTTCGTCCACCGTCAGCGCCACCTTGTCGCGCAGGTAGATCGGCGCGGCGAGCGCAGCGTCCATGCCCTCGCCACGCTCGAATGCACGGGCAGCAAGCGGCGCCATCGCCGCGGCGTCGGGCATGAGCGTGTCGTCGATGCACACCAGCCGTGCCGCCAGCCGCGGGCGCAACACTTCGCCCAGCACCGCAAAACCGTTGCCGGCGCCGACCCATTCGCCCGCAGTGGGAACTGCAACCGATTCGGGCAGCGCCAGCAGCGGCTCGCTGACGGCACGCCAGCCTTTATGCCCTTCAGGGTGCGGTCCCTCTCGCTGATACGCTGCCCAGTACACCTCGGCCATGCGCGCGTCGAGCACGGTCAGCACCTGGTCCGCGCCGGTCTGCTCGGCGATGGATTCCAGGGTAGAGACACCCACCACCGGCAGGTCGGCGCCGAACGCGAGGCCCTGCGTCACCGCGCAGGCGATGCGCAGGCCGGTGAACGAGCCGGGGCCGGCGCCGTAGCCGATGCCGTCGAGTTGGCGCAGGCTGATGTCCGATTCGCGCAGCAGTTCATCCACCATCGGCAGCAAGAGGGAACTATGCCGCTGTTCGGCCAGCACCCGGCGCGCCTGGATGCGGCCATCGAGCCACAGCGCCGCCGAGCACCATTCGGTGGAGGTATCGAGAACGAGCAATTTCATCGGCGGGATTTTAGCAGGCCCTTGCAGTATGCTCGGGCTGTGGGCGTCCCGATCTGGTCAGCGGTCGCCGCGATAGGACACGCGGTAAATCGCGCCGGCGTGGTCGTCCGACACCAGCAGGCTGCCATCGGGCATGACCAGCACGTCTGCGGGGCGCCCCCAGGCTGACTCACCCTGCTGCCAGCCGCTGACGAAGGGCTCGTAGCTCACCGCACGGTTGCCCTGCAGGCGCACCATGCTGATCCGGTAGCCGGTTTTGCTGCTGCGGTTCCAGGAGCCGTGTTCGGCGATGAAGACAGCATTGCGGTAGCGTCCTGGAAACTGCTTGCCGGTATAAAAACGCATGCCCAGGCTGGCCACATGTGCGCCCAGGTTCTGCACTGGCGGCACGAACTCGGCGCAGCGACGCGTCTTGCCGAACTCAGGGTCGGCAAGCGTGCCGCCATGGCAATGCGGATAGCCGAAATGCTGACCCAGTCGGCTCAGCCGATTAAGCTCGTCGCGTCTTGCCGAACTCAGGGTCGGCAAGCGTGCCGCCATGGCAATGCGGATAGCCGAAATGCTGACCCAGTCGGCTCAGCCGATTAAGCTCGTCCGGCGGCGCCTCGTCGCCGAGCCAGTCGCGCCCGTTGTCGGTGAACCACAGCTCGCCGCTTTGCGGATGCCAGTCGAAGCCCACGCTGTTGCGCACCCCGCGCGCGACGATCTCGATTTTTCCGCTTGTCACATCCAGTGCGGTAATCGTCGCATAGCGGTCCTGATCGGGCTCGCAGATGTTGCACGGCGCGCCCACAGGCACATAGAGCCTGCCGTCGGGGCCGAAGGCGATGAATTTCCAGCCGTGATGGGCGTCGCCCGGGTAGCCGCTGCTGACGGTTTCGGGACGCGGCGGCTTGTTCAGATGGGCTTCGATGTCGCGCAGCCGCAGGATGCGGCTCACCGCCGACACGTACAGATCGCCGTCGCGGAATGCCACGCCGACCGGCAAATTCAATCCGTCAGCGACCACCACCGGCTTGCGCTCGCCCTGCAGCGGAATTGCATACACCTTGCCGGCGCGCATGCTGCCGACGAACAGGGTGTGTTTGCCGAGCGCCATCTGGCGTGCGTTGGGCACGCGGGCGAACAGCTCGATCTCGAATCCGGGCGGCAGTCTCAGGCTGGCGAGCGGCAAGGATTCCGCAGCCGCCTGCGCCAGCCAGCCGAACGCCATCAGGATGATTATGATCGGCCGATTCATGACATCCTCCTTCAGGGCTGCAGGGGAATCAGGATCTCGAAGCGCACCCGCGACCACGGATCGCGTACCTCGGCCAGGCGGACGATACGGGCCACCAGCGTCTGGCCGCCGTCCATGAAACGCGCCACGTCGGCATTCTCGCGGCGCGGCACGTAGCCGATCTTGTGGCCCTGCCATTCCACCCGAACCGCCTTGGCATCGTGAGGATTGTCCGGTTCGCGGACCAGGGTGAGCACGTCGCCCACCTGCATGCGCGGCCACAGGGTCTTGCCCGCGTGGTACTGAAACCCGGCCAGCGGCGAATCCTGCAGCAGGATGTGCGCGGCGACCTGGGCATGGAGCGGCTGCGCCCACACCCAGGCCAGACACAGCAGGACAAGCCGACGACGCATGCAGGGGCTCCTGATCTCACGGTCAGAACCAAGCATTCTACTGAGAAAACCGCTTCCCGTTTCGTACAGGCAGACGGGTTTCGGGTTTACTTTTTCAAGTGACAAGCCGCCTTCCGCTTGATGTAGGATGAATGCATTCTCATCCCCACCACCACACCCAACCATGCCGAGAAAAGCTGCTGCTCAGACCAAGTTGTTCGTTCTGGATACCAACGTGCTGATGCACGACCCTACCTGCCTGTACCGCTTCGAGGAGCACGACGTCTATGTGCCGATCGCCACGCTGGAAGAACTCGACATGCACAAGAAGGGCATGACCGAGGTGTCGCGCAATGCCCGCCAGGCCAGCCGCTTCATCGATGAGATCGTCAGCCAGCTCGACAACATCGAGGATGGCGTGCCACTCGCCCAGCACAGCCACAACGCCGCCACCGGCAGGCTGTTCCTTCAGACCCAGGCGATCAGTGGCGACATCCCGATGAGCCTGCCGACGTCCAAGGTCGACAACCAGATTCTTGGTGTGGTGCTGTTCTTGTCGCGCCATCACCCCAAGCGCCAGGTCATCCTGGTGTCGAAAGACATCAACATGCGCATCAAGGCGCGTGCGCTGGGCCTGCCGGCCGAGGACTACTTCAACGACAAGGTGCTGGAGGACACTGACCTGCTCTACGCCGGCCTGCGCGAACTGCCCGCCGACTTCTGGGACAGCCACGGCAAGGGCATGGAGTCGTGGCAGGCCAACGGCCACACCTACTACCGCGTCAAGGGCCCGCTGGCGGCCAGCCTACTGCCCAACGAATTCGTCTACCAGGAAGGCCCCAACCCGCTCTACGCCAAGGTGCTGAAGGTCGAGGGCAAGCAGGCAGAGATGGTCACGGTGCGCGACTTCAGCCACACCAAAAATAACGTGTGGGGCATCACGGCGCGCAACCGCGAGCAGAACTTCGCGCTCAACGTGCTGATGGATCCCGAGATCGACTTCGTCACCCTGCTCGGTCAGGCCGGCACCGGCAAGACCCTGCTGACGCTGGCCGCAGCGCTGGCGCAGGTGCTCGACAAGAAGCTCTATAGCGAGATCATCATGACCCGGGTGACCGTGCCGGTGGGCGAGGACATCGGTTTCCTGCCCGGTACCGAGGAGGAGAAGATGACGCCGTGGATGGGCGCGCTGGAAGACAACCTCGACGTGCTGAACAAGAGCGATGACGAGGCCGGGGACTGGGGACGCGCGGCGACGCAGGATCTGGTCCGTTCGCGGATCAAGGTCAAATCGCTGAATTTCATGCGTGGCCGCACCTTCCTCAACAAGTTCCTCATCATTGACGAGGCGCAGAACCTCACACCCAAGCAGATGAAGACCCTGATCACGCGCGCCGGCCCCGGCACCAAGGTGGTGTGCCTCGGCAACATCTCGCAGATCGACACGCCCTACCTCACCGAAGGCAGTTCCGGCCTCACCTACGTGGTCGACCACTTCAAGGGCTGGCCACACAACGGCCACGTCACCCTGCAACGGGGTGAACGTTCGCGTCTGGCAGACTATGCTGCAGAAGTGCTGTAACCCTATCACTCGAGGAGGCGCACTATGAAGCACTGGATGATCCTGGCGGCCGGCCTCACCCTGACCCTGCCCGCCCACGCCGTCGACTGGGGCGAGATGCTGAAGGGCGTGCTCGGAAAACCTGCCGGCGAGACCGCCACGACCAGCGGTGTCGACGCGCTCTCCTCGGCCGAGATCAATGCAGGCCTCAAGGAGGCGCTGACCCGCGGCGCGGAAGCCGCGGTCGCCCAGCTCGGGCAAAAGGACGGTTTCTTCGGCAACGCCGCGATGAAGATTCCGCTTCCGCCCAGCCTGCAGAAAGCCGAAAAAGCCATGCGCATGCTCGGCATGGGCAAGCAGGCCGACGAACTGGTGCTGTCGATGAACCGCGCCGCCGAGGCCGCGGTGCCGGAAGCCAAGACCCTCCTGGTGAGCGCGGTGAAGGAGATGACGCTGGAAGATGCCAAGGGCATCCTCACCGGCGGCAAGACCTCGGCCACCGATTTCTTCCGCAAGAAAACCGAGACCCAACTCACCGAACGCTTCGGCCCCATCGTCAAGGCAACCACCGACAAGGTCGGCCTCGCACAGCAGTACAACCGCTACGCCGGCGCCGCTGCGCAGTTCAACCTGATCGACAAGGAGCAGGCCAGCGTCGAGCAGTACGTCACCCAGCAGTCGCTCGACCGGCTCTATACGCTGATCGGCGAAAAGGAAGCCGCGATCCGCGCCAACCCCATGCAGGCCGGGAGTGATCTGCTGAAGAAAGTATTCGGCGCCGTCACCGGCAAGTGAGCACAGCCCTCAGCCTCTGTTGATCGCCATGCGAATGAAACTGACCATCCCGGGCCTGCTTGCCGGGTTGCTGCTCGCCCTGCCTGCCCAGGCTTGGGAAGTCGGCGAATTCAAGAACGGCATGGCACGCAACGAAGTCGAACAGGCGCTCAAGACCTGGAATTTCGACCGGATCATGACGGTCGGCAATGACGCCCTGTTTGTCTACGATCTCCCCAACAGCCCGGCTGGCCGCCGTTTTCTGTTCACCTTCTGCAACGACAAGCTGGTGGCGTTCGAGCAGGAGGTCGAACCGGCTTTCCGCCACTTCGTCGTCATCGCGTCGAACTATTCCAACCTCTACGGCAATCCGCTCAAGGTCATTCCCTACACCAGCGTTGTCGCCAGCGGCGAAAAGAACCTGCTGGCGATGTTCTGGCGCAAGAGCTCGGATTACATGGGAATCAAATACGTGCTGTACCCCACCAGCGAGCAGCTTTCGATGAGCTGGCAGGTCAGCAACAACTGCTGGCAGGCGCCGCGCTAACGCCCCCTGAGCACTTCACCGGCGCGGGTCTCTTGCTACAGCAGCAGGCCCTGGCGCGTGAACAGCCACACTTGCTGCCACGTCAATTCCTTCACCCGCTCCAGCGGCAGCACTTGTCCCGATTGCGCCAGCATGGCCTGCATCCGGGCCGCCAGTTCATCGATGCTGTGGCTGCCATCCAGCATGGCGAGCAACGCGCGCCCGGCCGGGTCGAGATCCATGGCCACATGGCGCGCCCCGCTCACCACCCAGCCGGGCGTGCTCGCCTGCTGCCGCGCCAGCGCGTTCGCGCAGGGACGCTCGCCCGGCTCGGCGGCAAACGATCCGGGCCACACCGTCGGCATCACGCCATGGATCGTCACCAGCTGAAACAGCGCCTCGCGGAACACGGCTTCATCCGCCTGCGTGCCGGCATCGTGCTCGGCCAGCACCGCGCGGGCGGCATCCAGCAGCGCTGCGTAGCCGATCGCAGCGGGATACGCTGACGACAGCACCATGGCAGCCGCCTTCATCACCGGCTGCGCAATCGGGAAGGTGTTCCCCGCAGGATTGACGAAGACCTGCTCGGTGCCGGCCTCCAGGTCGATTTCCTCGTCGCTGCGCAAGTCGGCATGGAACGACAGCCCGCTCAAGGCGGCCGCCTGCGCTGGTTGCGCGCAGGAGGCATCTTCGCGCGCAACCAGCGCGCGGCGAAACCGGATGGCAAGCGCGTCGTCGAGCGCGGCCTCGGCATCGTGCCAGCGCCCCACCATGCCCTCGGGAATCAGGCCCCAGGCATCCTCGAGTTCGACCACTGCGGGACGCGGCCCCGCCTCGCCGACATAGCGCAGGCCGTGGGTGTCGAGTTGCGCGACAAATTCGGCGAACGGCATCGGCGCGTTGAAGTCGGCAAGGTATTCGTGGAAGAGGTAGGACGGTGCAGCCTTCCTGAGGTAGGCAATTTCCTTGAGCAAGCCCGGATCGTCCCATTCGGACTCCAGCGTTTCGAGCACGCGCATTGCCTGCGCCAGGCGCGCGGGCGCCGGCAGATCTGCCGCGGTGCGCTCGATCAGGGCGGCGCGCAGCGGCTGCAGGGCTTGCCAGCCAGCGTCGACGTTGAAGCTGATGTAGGCAATCCCCTGGGCTGACAGGTGGTGCCGGCACACGTCGAGCAGCGCCTGCTGCACCGCAGGCGGCACCCAGGAGTACACACCGTGGGCGATGATGTAGTCGAATTCGCCAAGATCGGCCGGCAGCGAGGCGAGGTCCCCGTGCAGGATACGGACGTTGGATAGCCCCAGCGCCTGGGTGAATGCCGCGCCTGCTTCTGCCTGGACGCGCGACAGTTCGACGCCCACGCATTCGCATTCTGGCCAGCGCCATGCCAGCGGGATCAGGTTGCCACCCTGTGCGCAACCCAGTTCGAGGATGCGCGCCCGGCTCGGGTCGGGCGCGTCGAAGCCATGCAGCTTTGCCACCGCCGCCAGGAAGTCGGGCTGGGTCTCGGGCAAGGGAAGGCTGTCGTAGGGGAGTTCGTCGTAGGTGATGAGGGTATCCATGCAAAAGATTGTAGCGTCCGCCATACTTAGGGCGTGTTAACACTAATTTCACGTCCGCGTTGCCGCGAGAAAGCGATGGATGCAAGGCGCGTCGCGCCGGCAAGGGCCATCCCTTGCCAAGCGGCGCAACGCCGCAGACGCGCTTTCTCGCAGCAACCCGAAGGGACGGGCCGGCCAAGCTTCAATCCAGCCGGGCGCATGCCTTTGTCGCGAGCCTGCATCCCGAATCAGTCTCGTCGCGGGCGTGAAATTTAGTGTTAACACGCCCTAGAGCCATGACAGAGACCTGCCGGGTGATGCCACTGCGCTGGTTCGCCAGCGCCCTGCTTTGGCTTGTGCTGCTGGCCCCGGGCGCCCGCGCCGATGCGACCTGGATCGAACCGGGCACGGACGGCCAACCGGTAGTGCACCTGTATTTCTTCTGGTCGCTCGCCTGCCCGCATTGCCTGGAGGCGCGTCCCTTCATCGAGTCCATCCCGGACGAACGGCCTTGGGTGAAGCTGCATTCGCTGGAACTCAGCCGCCACCCCGGCAACGTCCGCCACTATGTCGCGCTGGCGGATCAGGTGGGACAGCCCGCGCAGTACGTGCCGGGGCTCTTGTTCTGCGGGCGCATGCAGACGGGCTGGGATGATGCGGCGACGAGCGGGCAGGCGCTGCTTGCCGACCTGGATGCCTGCCGCGCCGCGGCAAAAGGCGGCAGCGCGCTCGATATCGCCCGCGCCCTGCCAGCGCCTGCGTTCAGCGTGCCCTTCCTGGGCGAGATGACGGTCGACGGCGTGTCGCTGCCGCTGATGACCGTGCTGATCGCCGGCCTCGACGCCTTCAATCCCTGCGCGTTTTTTGTGCTGCTGTTTATGCTGTCATTGATGGTTCACCAGAGCAGTCGCGCGCGCATGCTGGCGATTGGCGGCGTCTTCGTGCTGACTTCGGGGCTGATGTATTTCGCCTTCATGGCGGCGTGGCTCAACCTGTTCCAGCTGCTCGGCAACCTGGCCTGGGTGACGCTCACCGCTGGCGCCCTCGCGCTGGTGTTCGGGCTCGTCAATGTGAAGGATTTCTTTTACTTCAGGCGCGGTGTATCGCTGTCGATTCCGCAGAGCCGCAAGCCCGAGATCTACCAGCGCGCACGCGCCATCCTCGCCGCCGGCAACGTACCGGCCATGCTCGCCGCCACAGTATTGCTTGCGGTGGCGGTCAATTTCTACGAGCTCTTGTGCACCGCCGGCTTTCCCATGGTCTACACGCGCCTGTTGACCCTGCAGGAGCTTGGCCCCGGCACGCACTATCTGTATCTGGCGCTGTACAACGGAGTCTATGTGATTCCGCTCGCCGTCATCGTGGGGGTGTTCGCCTTCACGTTGGGCGCACGAAAATTGAGCGAGCGCGAAGGTCGCCTGCTCAAGTTGATGTCGGGTCTGATGATGCTGCAGTTGGGGATGCTGCTGATGCTGGCGCCCGAGCTGTTGAACCGGCTCGGCGTCGCATTTGCCCTGATCGGCATCGCAGTCGGCGTCACCTGGCTCGCGGCGCGCCTGACCCGGGCGCGTTGACCAGGTCAGGCTGGCAAATGAATCAGTGCCCGCGCGTGCCCGGCTTGGACGAGAACAGGGCCGCCTGCGGGCGCGGCTTGCGCGGCTGGGTCGACTGACCCGGTGCACCGCTGCGGCCGCCTGCCGGCTTGGCGCCAGCGCTTGCAGGCTTGTCCTGCGGCGAACGACCCGACGCATTACGCCCGCCGGGTTGCCCGCCACGCCCAGCGCCCTGCCCCGGGCGCTGACCACCGCGCCCCTGAGGCGGGCGCGGCGGACGTTCGTCGGACATCAGGTCGGCCTTGGCCGGCGGCACGAAGCCGGGTTCGATCTCGACCCGCACGATCGAGCGCTTGATCAGCTTCTCGATATCGCGCAGATAACTCATTTCCTCGTCATCCACCAGCGACAGCGCCGAGCCGGTGGTGCCGGCGCGGCCGGTGCGGCCGATGCGGTGCACGTAGTCTTCCGGCACGTTGGGCAGTTCGAAGTTCACCACCTGCGGCAGCTGGTCGATGTCGATGCCGCGCGCGGCGATGTCGGTTGCCACCAGCACGCGCACGCCGCCGCCCTTGAAGCTCGCCAGCGCCTTGGTGCGCGCCGACTGGCTCTTGTTGCCATGGATCGCGGCGGCGGTGATGCCGTCCTTGATGAGCTTTTCGGCCAGCTTGTTGGCGCCGTGCTTGGTGCGGGTGAAGACCAATACCTGTTGCCAGTCGTGGTGCTTGATCAGGTGCGCCAGCAGATCCCGCTTGTGCGCCTGCGGCACCCGGTGCATCGATTGCTCGATGACTTCCACCGTGGTGTTCCGGCGCGCGACTTCGACGCTTTTCGGGTTGTGCAGCAGGCCGTTGGCGAGCGTGCGGATCTCGTCGGAGAAGGTCGCCGAGAACAGCAGGTTCTGGCGCTGCTTCGGCAGCACCGCGAGCACTTTCTTGATGTCGCGGATGAAACCCATGTCGAGCATGCGGTCGGCTTCGTCGAGCACCAGGATTTCGACGCCGGACAGGTCCACCGTCTTCTGCCCCAGGTGGTCGAGCAGGCGGCCCGGCGTCGCCACCAGAATGTCGACGCGCGACTTGAGCGCCTTGAACTGCGGGTTGATATTGACGCCGCCGAACATCACCATCGAGGTGAGCGACAGGTACTTGCCGTAGGTCTTGACCGATTCCTCGACCTGCGCGGCGAGTTCGCGCGTCGGCACCAGGATCAGGCAGCGCGGACGGCCCGGCTTGCTTTGAGCCGCCTGGGTCGACAGGTGATGCAGGATCGGCAGGGTGAAGCCGGCGGTCTTGCCGGTGCCGGTCTGCGCGGCGGCGAGCAGGTCGCCGCCTGCCAGCACCTGCGGGATCGCCTGCGCCTGGATTGGGGTGGGCGTGGTGTAGCCGGCGTCATGAATCGCACGCAGAATGGGTTCGGCCAGGCCGAGCTCGACAAAAGCCGGGCTGGCTGAGGATGTTTCAGTAGTCATGGTATTTTTTCCTGCGACGGCCTGTTGCGCTTGTGGCAACACCAATCGAGGCAGACGAATAGGGGATCGTGAGATCGGGGTAAAAGAACCGCGCACCGATTGGCAGGGTGCGGGAGGCCGCACTATACCGGCAGCGGCCTGATGCGGCAATGCTTTTCTTGACCGGCACGCGGAAATGAAAAAGGACCGGCACAGGCCGATCCTTTTTCGATGTTCGGGCTGGTGGGCAGTACAGGGTTTGAACCTGTGACCCCCGCCGTGTGAAGGCGATGCTCTACCGCTGAGCTAACTGCCCCGAAGCGGCGCGAATTAAACCACAACCCGGCAGCCGAGGTCAATTTTGCAGCGGCCGATCCGGTAAAATGGACCCTTTTCCCGCCCGGCCCGCCATGATCCGCACCCGCTTCGCCCCCTCCCCCACTGGTTATCTGCATATCGGCGGCGCCCGTACCGCGCTGTTTTCGTGGGCGTTTGCGCGTCATCACGGCGGCCAGTTCATCCTGCGGATCGAGGACACCGACATCGCCCGCTCGACGCCCGAGGCGGTGCAGGCGATTCTCGACGGCATGGCCTGGCTGGACCTGAACCACGACGAAGGCCCGTTCTACCAGACCAAGCGCCTGTATCGCTACAAGGAAGTGATCGAGCAGATGCTGGCCAGCGGCCAGGCCTATTACTGCTACTGCAGTCCAGAAGAACTCGACGAGATGCGCGAGGGGCAGCGCGCGCGCGGCGAAAAACCCCGCTATGACGGCCGCTGGCGCCCCGAACCCGGCAAGACGCTGCCGGTGCCGCCCGCCGGTGTGCAGCCGGTGGTGCGCTTCAAGAATCCGCTCGATGGCACGGTGGCATGGAAGGACCTGGTCAAGGGCACCATCGAGTTTTCCAATACGGAGCTCGACGATCTCATCATCGCGCGCGCCGACGGCACGCCGACCTACAATTTCTGCGTGGTGGTGGACGACTGGGACATGCAGATCAGCCACGTCATCCGCGGCGATGACCACGTCAACAACACCCCGCGCCAGATCAACATCCTGAAAGCGCTGGGCGCGACGCTGCCGCAATACGCCCACCTGTCGATGATCCTCGGTGACGACGGCACCAAGCTCTCCAAGCGCCACGGCGCAGTGTCGGTGATGCAGTATTTCGAGGAAGGCTATCTGCCGGAAGCGGTCATCAACTACCTGGCGCGCCTCGGCTGGTCGCACGGCGACGCCGAACTGTTCAGCCGCGAGCAATTCGTGCAGTGGTTCGACCTCGACCACATCACGCCCTCGGCCGCGCAGTTCAACACCGAGAAGCTGCGCTGGATCAACCAGCAGTACATCAAGGCGGCCGACGATGCGCGGCTGGCCGGCCTCGTCCGTCCCTTCCTCGTGCGCAACGGCGCCGACCCGGACAACGGCCCCGACCTTGCCGCCGTGTGCGCGCTGGTGAAGGAGCGCGCCGCGACCATCGAGGAACTGGCCGACGCCGCCACCCTGTTCTACCGCACCCTTCACCCGACCCCCGAACTCTTGGCGCAACACCTCACCCCCGAGGTGCTGCCGGCGCTGGCCGACCTCGCCGCCCGTCTCGAATCGCTGACCTGGGAACGCAGCGCCATCAGCGCCGCATTCAAGGAAACACTCGTAGCGCACGGCCTCAAGATGCCCAAGCTCGCGATGCCGGTGCGCGTGCTGGTGACCGGCGAACCGCAGACACCGGCGATCGACGCGACGCTGGAACTGATCGGCCGCGACAAGGTGGTGAGCCGCCTGAAAGCGGGGCTGCAGGCCGCACAAGCCTGATCGATTCCGCTATAATGCGCGCTGTTTTTCGCCGGCGTAGCTCAGTTGGTAGAGCAGCGCATTCGTAATGCGAAGGTCGTCAGTTCGATTCCGATCGCCGGCACCAGTCGTAAAAAAACGCCGCTCGATGAGCGGCGTTTTTTCTGCCCGTTTTTGCCCTATGCCTCCGCCCGGGCCCGCGTGATCTCGGCAATGCGACATGGCTTGTGCACCGCATACCCTTGCGCATAATCGACGCCGATTTCCTGCAGAGCATCCAGAATCTTGGGGGATTCGACGTATTCGGCCACCGTCAGCAGACCCAGCGAATGGCCGATGTCGTTCATCGACTTGACCATGGCGTAGTCGCCGGGATTCTTCAGCATGTCCTTGACGAAGCTGCCGTCGATCTTGAGCGCGTCGGTACGCAGGTTCTTCAGGTGCGAATAGGACGTGAATCCGCTGCCGAAATCGTCCAGCGAAAACCGGCAGCCATACCGGCGAATTTCCCGGATGAAATCCTGCGCGGCGCCATAACTCTCGATGGCGGCGCTTTCCGTGATTTCGAAAATGATCTTGTCGGTGGGGAAGTCGCT